>NZ_JBFANX010000013.1:0-280070 GCF_040675005.1 Amycolatopsis sp. NPDC049691 | reverse complement strand
CAGCTGGTCCGCTACCTGCTGGGCATGCAGTACGGCCTGTCGGCGACGCTGATCAAGGCCGTCGAAGACTTCCTCAAGGGCCCGGAGGTCCTGCGGGACGGCGGGGTCGAGGCGATGCAGGAGATCCGCCGCATCCGCGACGCCTACCCCGAGACCAAACGCTACAAGGCCACCGACGTCCCGGGCATCGCCTCCAACGACATCGGCATCATCAACAGCGCACCGCCGCCGAGCCGGAGCCTCGTCGTCCTCCTCAAGCGGCTGCTGGACCAGACCACCGGCCGGCACCGGTTCGGTCTGGGCGCCGTGCCGGCCGACGAGGCCCACTGGTGGCACACGTCGCTGTTCGCGACGGTGCTCGTGACCGACGCGAACCAGGACGGCGTCCGCGTCCGCTCCTACGACCGCGCGAAGGCCCTGGGCCTCGCCAAACGCGGCATCCGGGTGATCCAGCGGCTGCGCAAGGACGGCGCGGCGGTGCAGGAGCGGTACCAGCGCGCCATGCCCGAGCTGACCTCGCGCGAGAACTGGACCCGGCTCTACCGGCTCTGATCTTCGCGCTCATCTGAGCAGTGACGGAAAACTCCGAAGATTCCCCTGGACGCCAGACTGCGCCACAGGCCGGGAAGGCCATAGGGTTCGGTCATGAAGGTCGGCCTGCTCACCCGGGAATACCCGCCGGAGGTCTACGGCGGCGCCGGAGTGCACGTGGAGTTCCTCGCCCGGGAGTTGCGGCCGCTGGTCGACCTCGACGTGCACTGCTGGGGCGCGGACCGCCCCGACGCCACCGGGCACACGGATCCCCACGGCTACCGCCAGCCCGCGTTCACGACCATGGACATCGCCGTGTCCATGGCGAACGCCCTCGAAGGCCACGACCTCGCGCACAGCCACACGTGGTACGCGAACCTGGCCGGGCACCTGGCGAAGCTGACGCACGGCATCCCGCACGTCGTCACCGCGCACTCGCTCGAACCGCTGCGGCCGTGGAAGGCCGAGCAGCTCGGCGGCGGCTACCGCGTCTCGTCGTGGATCGAGCGCGAGGCCTACGAAGCCGCGGACGCGATCGTCGCGGTCAGCGGCGGCATGCGCCGCGACGTCCTCGCCGCGTACCCGGCGGTGCCGCCCGAGCGGGTGCACGTGATCCACAACGGCATCGACACCGCGCTCTACCGTCCCGACCCCGCCACCGACGCGCTGGCGAAGCACGGCATCGACCCCGACCGGCCGTACGTGCTGTTCGTCGGCCGGATCACCCGCCAGAAGGGCGTGCCGCACCTCGTGCGCGCCGCCGCGAAGCTCGACCCGGGCACCCAGCTCGTGCTGTGCGCGGGCGGCGCGGACACCCCCGAGCTCGACGCGGAGTTCCGCGGGCTGGTCGCCGACCTGGAGAAGACCCGCACCGGGGTCCGGTGGATCCCGGAGATGCTGCCCCGGAACGAGGTCGTGCAGCTGCTGACCCACGCCGCGGTGTTCGCCTGCCCGTCGGTCTACGAGCCGCTCGGCATCGTGAACCTGGAGGCGATGGCCTGCGGCACGCCGGTGGTGGCCAGCGACGTCGGCGGCATCCCGGAGGTCGTCGACGCCGGCCGCACCGGGCTGCTCGTGCACTACGACGAACAGGACGCGCACCGGTTCGAGGCGGGCCTGGCCGCCGCGCTGAACGAGGTGGTCGGTTCCCCGGACCGGGCGGCCGACATGGGAAGCGCCGGCCGCGAGCGCGCGGTCGGCGAGTTCGGCTGGAAGGCGATCGCCGAGCGGACGGTCGCCCTCTACGAGGCGTGCGGGAGGTCGTCGTGAATCTTGGAGCCGACGTGCTGGGCATCGTGCTCGCGGGCGGCGAGGGCAAGCGGCTGATGCCGCTGACCGCCGACCGCGCGAAACCGGCCGTGCCCTTCGGCGGCGTGCACCGCCTGGTCGACTTCGTGCTGTCCAACATGGTGCACGGCGGCTTCCGGCGGCTGTGCGTGCTGACGCAGTACAAGTCGCACTCGCTCGACCGGCACATCTCCACGACGTGGCGGCTGTCGTCGCTGACCGGCGAGTACGTGACGCCGGTGCCGGCGCAGCAGCGGCTGGGCCCGCGCTGGTACCAGGGCAGCGCCGACGCCATCCACCAGAGCCTCAACCTGGTCTACGACGAGGACCCCGAGTACATCGCGGTGTTCGGCGCGGACAACATCTACCGGATGGACCCCCGGCAGATGCTGGAGGCCCACATCTCCTCCGGCGCCGGCGTGACGGTGGCCGGGATCCGGGTGCCGCGGGCGGAGGCGAGCTCGTTCGGCGTCATCCGGACCACCGACGGGCTGATGATCGACGCGTTCATGGAGAAGCCCGACGACCCGCCGGGCCTGCCGGACTCCCCCGAGGAGTCGTACGTGTCGATGGGCAACTACATCTTCACGACGAAGGTGATGCTGGAGGCGCTGCACGCGGACGCGGAGAACGCGGCGTCGCACCACGACATGGGCCGCGACATCATCCCGGCGCTGGTGAAGTCGGGCGAAGCGGCGGTGTACGACTTCAACGGCAACGTGGTGCCCGGCGAGACCGAGCGCGACCACGGCTACTGGCGCGACGTCGGGACGATCGACAGCTACTACGACGCGCACACCGACCTCATTTCGACGCACCCGATCTTCAACCTGTACAACCGCAAGTGGCCGATCCTGGCCCACCCGGGCCAGCGCGCGGCGGCGAAGTTCGTCGAGGGCGGCTCGGCGAACCAGTCGATCGTCAGCAACGGCTGCATCATCTCGGGCGCGCAGGTGGTGGACTCGGTGCTGTCGCCGGACGTGCTGGTGGAGCACGGCGCGGTGGTGCAGGGGTCGGTGCTGCTGGACGGGGCCCGGGTGGGCCGGGGCGCGGTGGTGCGGCGGGCGATCCTGGACAAGAACGTCGTGGTGCCACCGGGGGCGCACATCGGCGTCGACCTGGCCCGCGACCGCGGGCACTACCACGTGAGCGAGGGCGGGATCGTGGTGCTGGGCAAGGGAGAACGCGCGATCTGAAGCGGCGCGGCGGCCGTCAGGACCCGGCGGCCGCCGAGAGGCGCTCGACCACCTGGCGCGGGTCGATGCCCCAGCGTTCGGCCAGCTCCGAGATCGTGGCGCCCGCCGCGTACTCGGCGGCGATCATGCTGTTCACCACGCTGGCCACGTTCCGCTCCTCGACCGCCGACGCCCGTGCGGACGACATGCTACATGTTCACCACGGAGGTCCAACAAAGTGCTGCAGGTCAGCGGGGGAAACCGCCCGCCGCGAAACCGCACGCGACCGCCGCCGCCAGGAACAGCGCGGCCGCCACCGCCGCCCACAGCACGCCCGTCGCCGCCGCCAGGTAGGCCTGGGCCGCCGACGCCGCCGCGTACGCCACCGCCAGGCCGCGCCACGTCCGGTTCCCCCGAACGCTTTTCACCGCCCCGTTTTCTCCGGGTCCCCCGGCGGATTGTTCGTATTGGACCGCGCGCGCGTGGCGCTGAACACGGCGTCGAAGATCGGCGTCGGTTCCCCGTCGTCGCGCTTCGGCCGCTCGTCCCCCGGACTGCGCTTTTCCTCTCCCACGCGCCCAGTTTCTGCGACGGGGGCCGAGTTCGCTCGGGCAGCACCGAAAATCGCCCGGCCGGGGGATCACCCGCGCGGCGCTCGTTTTTCGCCGATTTCGCCCGGCGGCGAACAATCGGGGTGGCACACGCTGCGGATTTACCGTGAGCTCATTTCCGGCGGGCGCGGGAATAACCCGGGGTACCCCGCGGATTGCACCGGGCATGAAAGCAGTCGTCTACCGCCGCCACGGCGGACCCGAGGTGCTGTCCCTGTCGGAGCGGGCCGTCGCGGACCCCGGGCCCGGTGAAGTCCGCGTCCGGATCGTCGTGTCCGCGGTCAACCCCACCGACTGGAAGGCCCGGCTCGGCCGCGGCGCCGAGGCCGGGACCGAAACGCCGGACACCGTGCCCAACCAGGACGGTGCGGGCGTCGTCGACGCGGTCGGCCCGGACGTCACCGGCCTGTCCCCGGGCGACCGCGTGTGGCTGGTCCTCGCCGGCACCCACGGGCCCGAGGCCGGCACCGCGCAGGAGTACACGGTCCTCCCGGCCGCGCAGGTGGTCCCGTTGCCGGACAACGCCGGTTTCGACGAAGGCGCCGGGTTCGGCGTCCCCGGCCTGACCGCGCACCGGGCGCTGACGGTCGCCGAGGACGGCCCCACCCGGCTCGCGCCCGGCGCCCTCGACGGCCGGACGGTGCTGGTCAGCGGCGGCGCGGGCGCGGTCGGCAACGCCACGATCCAGCTCGGCCGCTGGGCCGGTGCCACGGTGATCGCCACGGTCAGCAGCGACGAGAAGGCCGCCCTCGCCCGCGCGGCCGGCGCGCAGCACGTGCTGCGCTACCCCGATCCCGAGCTGGCCGCCCGGATCCGCGAGGTCGCGCCGGACGGCGTCGACCTGGTCGTCGAGGTCGCGGCCGGGGTCAACGCGAAGCTGCACACCGAGGTCCTGCGCCCGCGCGGCACGGTCGCGGTCTACGGCGACGACCGCGGCACCGGGACGGTCAGCCTCGACTTCGGCGCGAACCTGTGGCTCAACACCCGTTACCAGTTCCTGGTGCTGTACACGGTCGGCGCGGACAAGCTGCGGGCCGGAGCCGAAGACGTCACGGCGGCGCTGGCCGACGGCGCGCTGCGGCTCGGCGAGGACCGCGGGGTGCCGGTGCACCGCTTCCCCTTGGCAGACACGGCGAAGGCGCACACGGCGTCGGAGGAGGGCGTGACCGGCAAGGTGCTGATCGACGTCACCCCGGCGGACTGACCAGCGCCTGAAGCAGATCCGCAAGCGTGACACCGTCGTCGTCGCGGTGCTCGCGCCACCGCGCGAACAGCTCACGCACGGCATCGAGCAACGCCGGCGACAGCCCGGCGGCGGCGCACGCTTGCGCGATCTCGGTCATTTCGCCTTCCCACCGCCACGCCCGCCGCCCGGCGGAAGCGATCCCGTCGGGCGCACTCAGCGGGGTCGCCGGCAGCACGTCGGCGGCGAGCTCTCGCAGCTCGCCGCCGACGCCGTGGTGTTCGGCGAGCGCGTACGACTGGGCGGCAAGGGCGAACGTGAGCTTGTTGTAGGCGGCGAAAGCGAGCTTGAGCGCCGACGCGCGGCCGACCGGCCCGGCCAGCACGACGGGCCGCACGTGTGTGCCTTCGAACAGGCTCGCCAGCCGCGTGACGGCGGCGTCGGGCCCCGACAGGTACAGCCGGGTGGTCCCGGCCGACCGCGGTGGCGGCCCGACGATCCCGCCGTCGGCGACCGTCGCCGTCCCGCCGAACAGCGCCGCGACCTCCTCGGCGTGTCCCGGGCTGATGGCGTTCGCGTCGAGGTAGACACCGGCGAACCCGGTGGCGGCGACCGCGCGGGCGACGTCGAGCGCGGCGGCGGGCGGGCAGACGCTCAGCACGACGTCGCACCCGGCCAGCGCGGCGATGTCGGGCACCTCCGTCAGCCCGGCGGCTTCGGCGCGGCGGCGGGTCGCGGGGCCGCGTCCGGCCGGGACCCAGGAAACCGGGGTCCCGGCGCGGGTGAGCACGGCTCCGACGGCGGCGCCCATCGCGCCGGGGTGCAGCAGTCCGACCGACGGCACGGCGGCTCCTTTCACGGGAGCCTCCATGATCGCGCAGTCAGCCGGTCACGCGCAGGCCGCGGCGCAGGGCGTCGACCTCGTCGGCGAACATCCGGCGCGAGATCGCCGCCGTCTCCACCATGCCGGACCCGTGGAACGTCCCCGGGTAGTGCCGCAGCTCGGTCGCGACGCCCGCGTGCGCGAGGCGGCGCGCGTACTCGATCCCCTCGTCCCGCAACGGGTCGAACTGGCACGTCGTGACGAACGCGGGCGGCAGCCCGGCGAGGTCCGCGGCGCGAGCCGGGGCCGCGTACGGCGAAACGCCGTCGCCGCCCGGTTCCGCGCCGAGGTAGCTGGTCCAGCTGAACACCGCGTTCGGCCGGTTCCACAACGGCGTGTCGGTGTAGGCCCGCATCGACGGGGTGCCGAGGCGGTCGTCCAGCTCCGGGATGCCGAGGTACTGGAAGCGCAGCGCCGGGCCGCCGCGGTCGCGCGCCAGCAGCGCCACCGCCGCCGACAGGCCGCCGCCCGCGCTTTCGCCGCCCACCCCGAGCCGGGCCGGGTCGACGCCCAGCTCCGCCGCCTTGGCCTCGACCCACTGCAGCGCCGCGTAGCAGTCCTCGACCGGCGCCGGGAACGGGTGCTCGGGCGCGAGCCGGTAGTCGACCGACACGATCACGATGCCCAGCTCGTCGACCAGCCGGAGCAGCGACGCGTGGAACATGTCGAGGTCGCCGAGGACGAACCCGCCGCCGTGGATGTAGAGCAGGCCGGGGACCTCGCCGGTGCGGTCCGCCGGGGAGTAGACGCGCACCGGGACCTCCGGCGCGTCCGACGGGCCGGGCACGGTCGTGTCGCGGACGTCGACGGGGTTCACCGGCTCGTAGGCCGGCAGGACGGTGCCCAGCTCCCCCATCGAGGAACGCGCGGCGACGAGGGAGTCGTAGTCGGTCAGGGTCACGCCCGGCAGCATGTCCAGCCAGGGCAGCAGCTCGGGATCGATCGCGTAGGTCATGACCCGATCTTCGGCCGCCGGGCGCGGTCCGGGCCACCGCCACGCGGCGGGCGTTGCGGGTGCGGACCTCGCCATCCGGCGGCGGGCGCGCCTATCGTGAACGCATGAAGGGGCTGCTGCTGCGGCTGTCCGGGCTCGACGCCGACGCCGAGAACGCCGTGCGGGTGATCGGGTTCTTCGACCGACTGATCACCGGCCGGGCCGGTCTGGACGCGCTCGTGCGCAGCACGGCCGAACTCGCCGGCTGCCGGGTCGGCGTCCACGCGCCGGGTCAGGGGATGTCGCTGCGGGCGGACCCGGGCGGGGCCGTCGCGACGCCGGGCACGGCCCCGGCGGGGGCGGCCGTGCGCCGGCTCGAGGGTGGCGTCGAGGTGTGGGTGGCCCGCGACGGCGCGCCCGTTCCGCTCGACGACATGTTGCTCGAACGGTTCGCGATCGCCACCGCGGTCCTGCTGGAGCAGAACGGCGTGCCGCGGCCCGAACTCGGCGACCCGGCGCTCGTCGAGCTGGTGCTGTCCGCCGACGCGGGCACGGCCGAGCGGTCCCGGGCCCTGCACCTGCTCGGCATCGCGCCGTCGGCCCGGCTGCGCGTGCTGGCGGGCACCGGCGTCGACGGGCTCGCGGGGCGGTCGGTCCCGCTGGGCGGCGTGCGCGCGATCCTGGCCGACGCGGTCCCGGATCCCTTCCCGGACGGCGGCCGGGCGGGCGTCGGCCCGGAGCTGCCCGCCCTCGACGCGGCCCGCTCGTGGACGGCCGCCCGGACGGCGCTGCGGTTCACTTCGGACACCGAGCCGGTGGTGTGGTGGGAGCGGCTGGGCAGCCTCGGCGCGCTCGGCTCGCTGCTCGACGGCCGGCATCTCGCCGACCTGCCGGACGTCCGCGCGCTCGACCGGCTCGCGGCCGAACCCCACGGCGGGGACACGCTCTCGGCGCTCGACGCGCTGTGCGCGACCGGGTCGGCCCGCAAGGCGGCGGCGGTGCTGCACCGCCACCACAGCACGATGCCGGCCCGGCTGGCCCGCGCCGAAGCCGTCCTCGGCTTCGAGGTCGACTCGCCCGCCGGCCGGTTCCGGCTGCACCTCGCGCTGATGCTGCGGAGGCTGCGGGACAACAGCGACGTCAGCTGAACGTCCTCTGTGGACGGCGGATCAGGTCTTCGGCCGCCGCCGGCCAGTCCGGGTGCGCGAAGCGGAATCCCGCGGCCGGCAACCGGCCCGGTACCACGCGGCGGCTCTTCAGCAGCAGTTCCGTGTCCGAGCGCAGCGCGAACGCGCCGATCTCCGCCAGCCACCTCGTCGCCGGGAGTCCGAACGGGACACCCGCCGCCGCGCGCAAGGCGCTCATGAAGTCCCGGTGGGGCAACGGTTCCGGGGCCGCCAGGTTCACCGGCCCGCTCAGGTCGTCGCGCGCGACGAGGAAGTCGATCGCCCGGACGAGGTCGTCCTCGTGGATCCACGACAGGTACTGCGCGCCGCCCGCGACCGGGCCGCCGAGGCCGAGGCGGGTGAGCCGCAGCAGCATCGCGAACGCGCCGCCGGGTTCGGGGCTCATCACCATCGCCGTCCGCAGCGCGACCTTGCGCGTGCGCGGGGTGTCCGCCGCCTCCTGTGCGCGCTCCCACGCGCGGGCGAGGTCGACGCTGTAGGCCCAGTACGCGGGCACGCCCGGCTCGCCGCCGCCGAGGACGCCGGTGGTTTCGTCGTTCGGGGCGTCGAAGCGGTGGGCGTAGATCGTCGCCGTGCTCATCTGCAGCCAGACCCGCGGCGGCCGCGCGGCGCGTTCGATCGCGCCGCCGACGACCCGCGCCGAGTCGATCCGCGAGGTCCACATCTCCCGCAGGTTCGCCCGGGTGTAGCGGCAGTGCACCGACCGGCCGGCCAGGTTGAGCACGACGTCGGCGCCGTCGAGTTCGGCGGTCCACGGGCCCGGGGCGCGCCCGTCCCAGCGGACGTGGCGGACCCCCGGCTGTGGTGCGGCGTCCCGCCTCGTCAGCACGACGACCTCGTCGCCGCGGCCGGCGTACGCGCGGCTCAGCACGCGCCCCAGGTGCCCGGTCCCGCCGGGGATCACGACCTTCACGAAACCCACCGTACCGGAGTTTTTGAACGCGTTCAAATATCGGCGGCCAGGAGGTCGAGCAGGGTCCGCAGCGCACGGCTCGGCGGCTTCGCGGCCGAAGTGACCACATTGAGCGGCCAGTCCAGGCCCGCACCGGGAAGCGGCCGCACGACGACGTCCGGCCCGGCGGGCGCCGGCATGTCCGGGACGACCGCGACGCCCAGCCCGGCCGCGACGTAGCCGGGCACCGTGCGCAGGTCGGCCACTTCGACGGTGACCCGCCGCGGCGACCCGAGCGCGTCGAAGGCGCGGTCCATGGCGACCCGGTTGCCGAAGCCGCGCGGGGTGTCGATGAACGACTCGCCGGCGAGGTCGGCGAGCCGCACCGCGCGGCGGCTCGCCAGCCGGTGGCTTTCCGGCAGCAGCACGACGAACGGCCGCGTGTCGACGCGCAGGACGTCGAGCCCGGCGAGGTCGGACTCGGGCAGGCCCACGACGGCGACGTCGAGGCGGCCCTGGCGGACCTCTTCGGCCAGGCCGGTCGAGCCGGTGAGCGACACCGTGACGTGGATGTCCACCCGCGGGTGCCGCCGGTGGAACGCCCCGAGCAGCCCGGGCAGGTCCACCCCGCCGATCGAGGTGAGCGTGCCGATCCGCAGGCTGCCGCGCACGCCCTCCGACGCCTCCTGGACGGTCGCGCGGGCGCGCTCGAGCGCCTCGATCGCGCTCTTCGCCTCGGGCAGGAACGCCGCGCCGGCGGCCGACAGCGCGACGCGGCGGGTGGACCGGTCGAACAGCTTGGTGCCGAGTTCGGTCTCCAGCGCGCGGACGGCGGCGGACACGGTCGACTGGACCGCGAACATCCGCTGGGCGGCCCGGGTGAAGCTGAGCTCCTCGGCCACGGCGACGAAGTACTCGAGCTGACGTGTCTCCATTCATCGATCGTAGCGATAACTGCGGCCAGGACTTTTCGTTGGACTTGCTGAGTTGGTGGGGACATCGTGGGAGTCGGAAGATCCCTTGGCGTCCCGGAAGGTCCCGATGTCCGTCACCCTCGCTCCCGCCCGGCTCCGGATGAGCCACGGCTGGGGCTTTCGCGTCGTCGCGGTCGCGTTCGCGACGGCGCTCGCGTTCTCCACCGTCCCGACCCCGCTGTACGCGCTTTACCAGCAGCGGGACGGGTTTCCGGCGTTCCTCGTCACCGTCGTCTTCGCCGCGTACGCGGTCGGCGTGATGCTGAGCCTGTACCTGGCCGGGCACGTCAGCGACTGGCTCGGCCGCCGTCGCGTGCTCGTCGCCGGGCTGCTCGCCGAAGCGCTTTCCGCGGCGATGTTCCTGCTGTGGCCGGAGGTGCCCGGCCTGATCGTCGCGCGGCTGGTGAGCGGCGCCGGGATCGGCGCGATCACCGCCACCGCCACCGCGCACCTGTCCGAGCTGCGCACGCAGGCCCGGCCCGGCCTCGCCGCGACCGTCGTCAACGCCGGCGGCCTGGCGCTCGGACCCCTGTTCGGCGGGCTGTTCGCGCGGTTCGCCGGCCAGCCGCTGCACACGCCGTTCGCGGTGTTCCTGGTGGTGCTGCTCGGGGAGGCGGCGGCGGTCAGCCTGGTGCCGGAGACGGTCGAGCGACGCGAAGAGCGCCCGGCGTACCGGCCTCAGCGGCTGTCCTTGCCGGCCGCGGCCCGGTCCGAGTTCGCCGGCGCCGCCATCGGCGCGTTCGCGGCGTTCGCGCTCAGCGGCCTGTTCATGGCGCTCGCCCCGGCACTGCTGGCGCACCGGCTGCACGAGCCGTCCCGCCTGCTCGCCGGGCTCGCCCCGTTCACGATGCTGGGCAGCGCGGCGCTCGCGCAGATCGGGCTGGCCCGCACGGGCACGCGGTCCCAGTTGCGGGCGGGGTACGCGCTGATGGGCGCCGGGCTGGTGCTGCTGGCGTTCGCCGGGTCGGTGCCGCTGTTCTTCGCGGCGAGCGCGCTCGCCGGGGCGGGGTTCGGGCTCGGCTTCCGCGCGGCGGTCGGCACGGTGGCGGCGCTGGCCGACGACCGCACCCGGGGCGAGGTCCTGGCGGCGTTGTTCCTCGCGGCCTACGCGGGGCTGGTGCTGCCGGTGCTGCTGATCGGGCTGGCGATGCTGGTGGCGTCGGCAGCCGCGGTGGTGGCCGGGTTCGCGGTGCTGGAGCTGACTCTGCTCGGCTGGTCCGCGCACCGCACCCTCGGCTCCCGCGCCCGCCGGCTCGGCTGATCGCGCCCGTGCGCCCCGCCCGCGGGCATACAGTCGGCGGATGACCGCTGCAGCCGTGCCGCCGATCGTCACCGGGGTGGACGGGTCGGCCGAGTCCCTCGACGCCGTCCGCTGGGCCGCGCGGACCGCCTGCCTGCGGGACGCGCCCCTGGAGATCGTGCACGCCCTCGACGTTCCCGCGCTGCTGGCGGGCGGGGTCGTGCCGCCGCCCGAGGAGATGATGGACGCGCTGCGCGCCCGGGGACGGCGGGCGCTGCGGACCGCGCGGGAACTCGCCGCCGCGCAAGGGGTTCCGGACGCCGCCACCCGGCTCGACCCCGACCGCGCCGCCCAGACCCTGATCGAAGCGTCGCGCACCGCGTCCCTGCTCGTCGTCGGCTCGGCCGGGCACGGCAGGCTCACGAGCCTGCTCGCGGGCTCGGTCGCCGCCGCGCTCGGGACGCACGCCCGCTGCGACACCGTCGTCGTCCGCGGGGACAGCTGGGACGAACCCGGCGCGGGCGAACGGCCCGTCGTCACCGGGATCGACGGCAGCGAAGCCGGCACGCGGGTGCTCGCGGCGGCCGTCGCCGAAGCCCGCACCCGCAGCGCTCCCCTGGTCGTCCTGCACGCCTGGGCGGACACCCCGCCGCCGCGGCCGGACCCGCGGTGCGTCGGCGACGCCGGGCGGCGGCTGCTCGGCGAGCGGCTCCACGGCCTCGACACCGGCGACGTCGCCGTCGAGCAGGTCGTCGTCCACGCCCACCCGCGGCGCGAGCTGATCGACCGCAGCGAAGCCGCCCAGCTGGTCGTCGTCGGCGACCGCGGCCGCGGCGGCTTCCCCGGGCTGCTGCTCGGCTCGACCGGCCAGGCGCTGCTGCACCACGCGGCCTGCCCGGTCCTGCTCGCCCGCACCGCCCTTTGAGCGGAAGCGCGACGGAAGCCGGACGCGGCAGGATGGCGGGGACCGAGAGCGAGGAACAGATGAAGACTGTGGTGCGAGCCGGGCTCGTCGCGATCCTGGCCACGACGCTGGCGGCCCCCGCCCAGGCGGCGACCGTCAAGCAGGTCACGAGCACCTGCCACGCCGGCGAGTTCGGCGGGACGTTCACGCTGCGCTACGAGACGTCCGGGGGCTACCACCGCCCGATCGGCTCGATCACGACGTCGGGGCCCTACATCGGGGATTCGGGCACCCAGACGCTGCGGATCTCCTACACCGACGGGCTGGGCACGCACGCGGTCTACAGCTGGACCGGACCCGCGGCGAACGGTACCCAGAGCCTGCCGTCCGGACTGGCGATCCCGGCCACCGCACGGGGCACGGCGTCGACGAAGTTCGACAACGGCACGACGTCCTGCACGGCGACGGTGCCGATCACCTAGGCGGCACCGGTCGCCGGCGCGGCGGGACGCGAGGACGCGCGACCGGTGCCCTGCCAGGCCCGCGAACCGCGCGCCAGATTTCCGGCGCGACCGATCCCCGCTCACCCCGCCGGTTCGAGGGCGGCCCGGAAGATCGCGCGCGCCGAGGACGCCATCACCTCCGCGGCCCGCTCGCGATCCAGCCCGCCGATGTCCGTCAGCCACACGAGCGACTCGATCCCCGTCGCCGAGCGGATCGCGACCGCCAGGTCGTGCACGTCGACCTCCGGACGGGTCTCGGCGAGCGGCTCCAGCGCCTCCTCGATCCACCGGATCGCCCGGCCGCCGCGCAGCACCGGCTGCCGCGCGCCCGGCTCCAGGGAAAGCCGCAGCTGGGCGCGCAGCTGGGGCTCCCAGCGCACCGTGAACGCGATGAACTCGCGCATCACCAGGTCCAGGCGCGCGGCGGGGTCGGCGGGCGCGCCGGGCGGGAGCAGGCCCGCGTCGGCGTCGATCTCCGGGTACGCCGCCAGCAGCAGCGCTCGCTGGTTGGGGAAGTACCGGTACGCCGTCGTGCGGGAGATCCCCGCCGCCGTCGCCGCGTCCTCGACCGTCGGGGCTTCTCCGCGCGCCAGCAGCTCGTGGGCGGCCTCGACCAGCGCCGCCCGGGTCCGGCCCTTCTGACGGCGCCGTCCCGTGGACTCATATGGCACTTCCATGCCATCATGGTACTCATGTCCCATAAAGGAGGCCGCCATGACCGGTGATCCGGCCGAAACGAACCCCGAGCTCTACCGCGTGGTCCTGGAGAACGACCGGGTGCGGGTCCTCGAATACCGCGACCGGCCCGGCGACCGCACCGCGCCGCACCGGCACCCCGACACCGTGATGGTCACCCTCAGCTCCTTCAGCCGCCGCATCTCCGCCGGCGGCCGCCAGGTGCACGTCGACCTGTCCGCCGGCGAAGCGCGCTGGGTGGCGGCGCAGGAACACGCCGGGGAGAACGTCGGCGACACGCCTTCCCACGCCTTTTTCGTCGAACTCAAGGAGCCCGGGCGCACGGTCGCGACGGGCGCCGCCCTGGGCCCCGGCGAAGCGTGAGCCGGGGCGGTTTCCCCGCCGGAAAACCCTTACCAGGCACGGAATCGCGCGTTTCGCCGCCACTTTCCCGGACAACCGGCGGCGGCCACCTCCGCTGACCCGCCACGGCCCGGCCCGGCCGTCACCGTCGACACTTCGCCGACGCCCCTTTCCTTCCTGTCGACGTATCTCGCCCGCCCCGGCGCGCTCCTGTACGCCTGAGCGCGGACGCGTCCGCGGCGGAGGGGCAGGGATGGTCGGGAACACCACCGGCGGAGTGGACCTCGGAGTGCTGGGACCGTTCGAGGTCCGGATCGGCGGCGCGCCGCGGGACGTCGGCGGTCCGCGGCTGCGGGTCCTGCTGGCCGTGCTGACGGCGGAGGCGGGACGCGTGGTGAGCGTCGCCGCGCTCGGCCGCGCGCTGTGGGGCGAGCGGCCGCCCGACCACGCGGACCGCACCGTCCGGACCTACCTCTCGCGGCTGCGCGGCTCCGTGGACCCGCGCCTGATCCTGACCCGCCCGCCGGGCTACGTGCTGCACGTCGCGCCGGAAGCCCTCGACGCCGCGCGGTTCGAGCGGCTCGCCGCCGAGGGGCGGCGCGCGCTCGCGGCGGGCGAGCCCGGCGTCGCGCGCGAGCACCTGGCCGCCGGTTTGGCGCTGTGGCGGGGAAACGCGTACGAGGAGTTCGACGACGTCGAAACCCTGAAGGCGGAAGGGATGCGGCTGGACCGGGTGCGCCACAACGCCGTCCAGGACCGGATCGACGCCGACCTCGCACTCGGCGAGGACGCCGGGCTGATCGCCGAGCTGGAGGCCCTGACCGCCGCCTACCCCGGTCACGAACGGCTGTGGGCGCAGCTGATGACGGCGCTCTACCGCGCCGGGCGCCAGGGTGACGCCCTGGAAGCGTTCCGCCGGGCGCGGCACGGCTTGATCACCGCGTCCGGGGTGGAGCCGTCCCCGGTGCTGGCGCAGGTGCACCGGCAGGTCCTCGCCCACGACCCCGGCCTGCTCGCGGACCGGGCCGGTGCCGTGGCGACCGTCCCCGACGACGCGCTCGCCGCCGGGGAGCACGCCCTGCTCGAGGACGGCGACCTGCGCACCAGCCGCGAGCACTTCGAGACCGCCTACCGCCGCGCCGAACAGGCCGGCGACACCGACGCGCTCGCCCGCGCGGCACTGGGCCTCGGCGGGGTGTGGGTGCACGAACACCGGACGGCCGCGACGTCGGCGTTGCTGCGCACGCGGCTGCGGTCCGCGCTGGAGCGCCTCGACCCGGCGGCACCTCTGGCCCAGCGGCTGCGGACCAGGCTCGCCGGCGAAGAGGACTACGAGGCCGGGACGTCCGACAAGATCCTGGCCGTCGTCGAACGAACGCGGGCGGGCGGCGACCCGGTCGCGCACGCCGAGGCGCTGAGCATCGCCCACCACTGTCTGCTCGGCCCGGACCACACGGCCGCGCGGCACGCGCTCGCGACCGAGCTGATCGGGGTGAGCACCCGGTCCGGCCGGCGCACCGACCTCGTGATGGGCGTGCTGTGGGACACCGTCGACCTGTTCCTGGCGGGCGACCCGCACGCGCAGCGGATGCTCGGCGAGCTCGACGACCTGCTGGCCGCCCGCAAGCACCTGGCGGCCGGGTTCGTCGCCGACGCCATGAAGGTCATGCTCGCGATCCGGGCCGGCCGGTTCGGCGAGGCCGAACAGGGCGCGCGGGCCTGCGCGGAGCTGGGGCAGGCGGCTGGCGACGTCGACGCACTGGGCTGGTACGGCGCGCAGCTGGTGGCGATCCGGTGGTTCCAGGGCCGGCTCGGGGACCTGGTCCCGGTGCTGGACGGGCTGATGCACTCCCCCACGCTCAGCGCTCGGGACAATTCGTACTACGCGGCGCTGGCCGTGGCGGCGGCTTCGGCGGGCGACCGGCGGACGGCCGCGGGCGCGCTGGCCCGCCTCTGCGGCGACGACCTGGGCGCGCTGCCGAGGTCGAGCACCTACCTCGTTTCCCTGTGCGGCGCGGCGGAAACGGCCTACCTGCTGGGCGACGCCGGGACGGCGGCGCGGGTGGCCGGGCTGCTGCGCCCGTTCGCCCAGCTGCCGGCGATGGCGAGCCTGGCGATCGCGTGCTTCGGGTCGAACCACTACCCGCTGGGCACGGCGGCGCTCACGATGGGCGAGCACGACCGCGCGGTCGCCCACCTGCGGGCGGCCGTCCAGCACAACCTGGCGCTGGCCCACTGGCCGGCGGTGGTGTTTTCGCGGCGCCGCCACGCCGAGGCGCTCGACCGGCGCGGCGGGGTCGGTGACGCGGAGGCGGCCGAGCGGGAACGGGAAGCCGCCGACGAAGAGTCCCGCACCTTCGACGACCAGGCCCGGTGACACTCAGCGCGCCGCGAGCGCCGCCGTCTCCCGGCCCTCCAGGCGGAACAACGGGCCCACCGCCGCGAGGTCCAGTGCGCGCCGCACCACCGGGGACGGCTTCACCACCAGCTCGATCCCCGCCTCCGCGCAGCGGTTGCGCAGCCGCCCCAGTGCCGCCACGCCCGTCACCCCGCAGAACCCGACGCCGAACAGGTCCAGGTCCAGCCGCCGGGGTGCCGAAGCCACCACCCGGTCGAGTTCCGCGTCCAGCCGGGGGCGCGTCGTCATGTCCAGATCACCCGTCACGGTGACCCGCAGCCGGCCCGGACGGGGCTCCGCGGTCGTCACGGTGAGCAGCAGAGCGGCCGGGTCGGTCATCCGGGTTTCTCCTTCCGAGGACACGAATTCGATGATCGACTCGTACCCGATCACCGCTTCCGGCAAACGTCGCGGAAATCGCCGTTTCCGTGGTTATCACCCGGGCGCCCGGGAATGCGGTGGCTTCCGGCCACCGGTTCCGCCCCGGGAACCACCGGCGCCGACGAAAGGCACCCCCGCGTGTTCCGTCACACCAAGCTGCTGCAGTTCGAAGCCAAGCCCGAGAAGCCCGACGCCGTCTACGCCCACAAGCTGCAGGAACTCATCGGCGGCGCGTTCGGCGAAATGACCGTCACGATGCAGTACCTGTTCCAGGGCTGGAACTGCCGCATCGAAGGCAAGTACAAGGACCTCATCATGGACACCGCGACCGAGGAGATCGGGCACGTCGAAATGCTCGCCACCATGGTCGCCCGCCTGCTCGAAGGCGCCCCCGCCACCGCCACGGCGGAAGCCGTGAAGGACCCGGTGATGGCCGCGGTGATCGGCGGCATGGACCCCCAGCAGGCCATCGTCGCCGGCGGCGGCGCCCTGGCCGCCGACAGCAACGGCTACCCCTGGAACGGCAAGTACATCGTCGCCTCCGGCAACCTGCTCGCCGACTTCCGCGCCAACGCCGCCGCCGAAGCCCAAGGCCGCCTGCAGACCGCCCGGCTCTACAACATGACCGACGACCCCGGCGTCAAAGCCATGCTCCAGTTCAACCTCGCCCGCGACACCGTGCACCAGAAGCAGTGGCTGGCCGCCATCGAAGAGCTGAAGGCCGACGGGCTCGAAGAAGACATCGCCCCGGGCGCATTGCTCGACGAAGAGGACCAGACCCACAACCACACGATCTGGCACCTCTCCGACGGCCCCGACGGCGCCAAGGGCACCAGCTGGACCACCGACGCGGGAATCGAGTATCTGATGGACCCCGAGCCCCTCGGCGGCCCCGGCACCGCACCCAAACCCGACCCCGCCCTCTACGGCACCTACGCACCACTGCAGGACGCCAAGGGCACCGTGAAGGGCAAGGCCAAGGCGGTCAAGAACAAGCTGACCTGACCGGGAGCCCGGCGCGTCCCCCGCGCCGCGCCGGGCCCTTCCTTCTCGCGCCCCCGGCTGCCAGGCTCGGCGCCGACGAGAAGGAGCGACGATGCCCGGACTTCTGCTGCGCGACGGCCGCCCGTGGAGAGCCGGCGGTCCGGCCGACCTCCTCCTCCGCGACGGTGTCGTCGCCAAGATCGGCCCCGGGCTCGGCCCCGGCGACGCCGACGTGCTCGACCTCGGCGGCCGGCTGGTCCTGCCGGGCCTGGTCGAAGCCCACTGCCACCTCGACAAGACGCTCTTCGGCGGGCCGTGGCGGCCGCATTCGGCCGGGCCGGCTCGCTCGGTGTGTTCGAGCTGGAGCTGATCATCGAACGGACGCGCGCGGCCGGCCTGGCCGGTCGGGTGACGGTCAGCTACGCGTACGCGCTCGCCCAGGCCGACGCGGGACCGGCTGGCGGCCGGCCCGGCCGAAGCGGGCGCGCCGCCGGCGTGAGCGTGGCGTGCGGCCACGACGACATCCGCGACCTGTGGAGCCCGTTCGGCAGCGGCGACCTACAGCGGCGCCCGCGCCCTGGGGCTCGACGACTACGGACTTCGTGAAGGCGCGCCCGCGGACCTCGTCGTGGTCGACGCCGAAACCCCGGCGCACGCCGTCGTGACGCGGCCGCCGCGCGACCTGGTCGTCAAGGCGGGCCACGTCGTCGCCCGTGCGGCGGCGCTGTCACCGCCAGCCCGGTGAGAACACCGGCCGGACCGGGACTCCGCCGCGGGCCGAGCCCAGGTCCGTCAACGACACGTTCTCCAGGCCGTTGCCCGCGCCGCCGTCGCTGGTCACCGCCAAGGCGAGGGTGTTGCGGCCGTGCGGGTCCAGGAGGCCGGTCGGCAGCGCGAACGTGTGCTGGGGGCCGACGTCCGCGACGTACTGGCCGACGTTCCAGCCGTTGAGGAAGATCAGCACCCGGTAGTGCCCGCCGGAGCGGGGCCGGGCCGGGTCGCCGAGCGTCAGGCCCACCGACGTGTCCTGCCCGGCCGGCACCTTCAGCGAGAACGTCGTGCGGTACCACGTCGTCCCCGGTTCGGCCGTGGCCGACGGCACGGTCGCCGGGGCCCAGCCGCGGTCGGGGAAGCCCGGCAGGGTCCAGCCCGCGAGTTCGCCCGCCAGACCGCCGTTGTTCAGCGGCCCGCGCACCGGGTCGGCCGTGCCGCCCCGCAGCTTCCAGGTCACCGCCGTCAATGACGACGAAATCAGGCCGCGGCCCTCCTTGTGCGCGTCGTTGACGCCGCCGTCCTCGTTGTGGCCGTTGGCGCGCACCATCACCGACAGCACGTGCGGACCGTCCCCGCGCAGTCCTTCGGGGACCGCGAACGTCGCGGTGCCG
Source organism: Amycolatopsis sp. NPDC049691 (assembly GCF_040675005.1). Lineage (NCBI taxonomy): Bacteria > Bacillati > Actinomycetota > Actinomycetes > Pseudonocardiales > Pseudonocardiaceae > Amycolatopsis > Amycolatopsis sp. NPDC049691. Next base: position 261,580 of record NZ_JBFANX010000013.1, on the reverse strand, counting down.
GTGGTCGGCGGCGACGCCAGCGCCGACGGCAGGACGTGCTCGCCGAGGTACCGCCCGTCCAGCCAGGCCTGCAGCATCCCGGCGCCGCCCCCGCCGTAGCGCAGGCCGACCTGCTCCCCCGGCGAACCCGTGAACCGGCCGCGGTACCAGACGTCGCCGGTGCCGTAGCCGTAGTCGTCCGCGGTCAGTACCGGCTGTCCGACCGGGGGTGGGGTCGTGCTGTTCGTCGCCGTCTTGTCCGCGACGGCCCACGCCGCGTCGTCGTAGCCGGGCGCCGACTCCGGGGAGCCGGGCGCGGACCGCCAGCCGGTCAGCTCCGGCAGCCGCGGGTCGGCGGGCCCCGGCAGCGGCCGGACCGCCAGGAGGCTGCCCGACGCCGTCGGCCGGGTCGGCACCACCGCGCCGTTCCACCGGACGACCGGGCCGCGGGCGCCCCAGACCTCGAGGTCCCTGGTCCCCTTCGTGTCCCCGGTCAGCGACACCCCGGCCCGCGCGGTCCGCACCAGGTCCGGCCCGCGCACGAGCAGGCCGGAGGCCGGCCAGAACGTGTCGGCCGTGGCGTCGTCGGCGAGCAGCAGCGTCACGGCCGGGCGGCCGCCGCCGCCGATCCGGACCCGCGCGAGCCCGTCGTGCCGGTAGGCGAGCTTCAGGTCGTTCCCGGACCAGGTTGTCGTGACGTTCCCGGCGAGGACGTCCACGCGCGGTCGGGTCGCGTACCGCAGCACCGTCTCGCCGTCCTCGCCCGGCCTGCCGTGCAGCAGCACGGTGCCGGCGGTCCGGGCCATCAGTTCCGACGTCGAATAGACCAGGTGCTGACCCGCGAGGTCGAAGTTCGCCACCAGCTGCTTGGCGTCCTGGCCGTCGAGCCGGAGCGGGACGGTGTAGGAACCGTCCGGTGTGGACAGGGGAAAGGTGAAGCTGTCGTCACTGGTGAGGTTCGACGGCGAGTGCATCGGCACGTAGAGGTGGACGCCGGTGTCGGGGTTGACGTTGTGGTAGACCTTCACCGCGGCCGACGACGGCGTCACGGGGTCCGCCCGGTCCATTTTCGCCACATCGGGCACCGTGGCGAGGAAGCAGCCCAGTTCCTTCATCGTCAACGCTTTGGGCCGCAGCTGGCGTCCTTCGTCGATCGCCGCGCCGTAGTCGTAGGACGAATAGACGACGGGGGCGGGCAGCCAGCCCCACGACGTGCCGCCGAAGGTCATGTAGAAGTTCTGCAGCGTCAGGCCGTTCGCCAGGTTCGTGCCGTAGAACACGCGCTCGTACCCCGGCCCCTGCGGGACGGCCGTGCACGGGTAGGTGCCGTTGCTGCCCCAGTAGTCGAACCAGCCGCCGCCGAACTCCGCGACGAACCCGGGCGTGTCCGGCGACGCGCTCGCGCCGCCCCTGGCCCCGCCGGGTCCGTACGTTCCCCAGTCCGGGGCGGCGTTCGGGCCGCCCGGCGTCGCGTCGCTGCGGCAGGTGCCGCCCGGGTAGCCGTCGAAGGCGTAGAGGTCGACCTTGCCCGGCACGGTACCGGGCACCCCGGAGCCTTCGGGCACCCAGATCCCGTTGCGGCCCTTGTCGTTGTGGAAGACCGGGACGGTGATGCCGTCGGCCCGGACTTTGTCGTAGAGGTGCGCGACGTAGTTCTTTTGCGTGGTGCCGGTGGCCGCCAGCTCGTTCTCGATCTGGTAGAGGATCACCGGGCCGCCGTCGGTGTACTGGTGCCGGCCGATGATCCGGTCGATCCGCGTCAGCCATTCGTCCGCCGCGGCGAGGTAGTCCGGCGCGTCGCTGCGGGCCCGCCCGGTTTGGGTGCTCAGCCACGCCGGGAAGCCGCCGCCGGTGACCTCGGCGTTGATGTACGGGCCGGGGCGCGCGATGACGTAGAGCCCGGCCTCGGCGGCGAGGTCGAGCACGCGGTCCATGTCGCGGACGCCGCCGAAGTCGTACACGCCCGGCGCCGGCGAGTGGTAGTTCCAGTCGAAGTAGATCGAGACCGCCGTGTAGCCGGTGGCTTTCAGCTTCTGCAGGACGTCGCGCCAGAGGTCCGGGCTGGGCAGCCGGAACGGGTGGAACTCGCCGGACCAGACGATCTGGCGGCGGCCGTCCAGCATGAGCGAGTACTTGTCGAAGGTGACCTGGTGCTTGGCACGGGCCGGTTCCCCGGCCGACGCGGGCGCGGCGCACAGCCCCACCGTGACGAGCAGAGCGAGGACGAAGGCCGGAAAGCGGCGCATGGAAGACCTTTCGGGCCCGGCTGCGGCCGAGGCTCAGTGGACGTTGCGGCGCGGTGGTACGTGGGCGAAATCGGCCCCACGGCCTGGCGGGGAGGACGTTTCCAGGAGCGTTACCGCCAACAGGAATCGCCCGGTACTTTCGTCGGGTCAGTGGACGGGGTTCCACCCGTCGCTGCCGGCGAGGTAGCGCTGCGCGGTGAACGTCGCGGCCTGCGCGGCGGTCAGCTGCGGCCGGTCGGTTCCGGTGCCCGCGCCGGGCCCGGTGTTGCGGTACTCGAAGAACCGCGCGTCCTTCCACGAGAAGCCGGACATGTCCGTCCACGGCGTGGACTTGATCGCCGCCGGCAACGCGGTCTCGCGGATGACGACCTGGGCGATGGCGTCGACGTCCCCGCCGGGGTGCCACGGCCGGCCCAGGTAGAAGCTCCCGTTCGCCGCCGTGCCGACCACCTTGCTGCCGACGACCAGGAAGCCGTACGGGTTGCTCCGGCGGGTGCTGGCCGCGGTCAGGTAGCCGTTCGGGTTCGAGCCGCGGTCGAGCGCGGTGATCGTCGCCCGGTCGAACACGGCGGTGGCGCGCCCGAACAGGAAGTCCACGTCGCCGCTGATCGCGCAGTTGCGGTAGTACTGGCGGCCGATCGTCCCGGTCGCCGCGGTGTCGGCGTAGAGCGTGTCCTGGTGGCCGAGGAACGTGACGGAGTCGAAGACCATCCGGTCGCCGGTCGTCTTCACCGCGACGGCCTGGGTCGCGGTGATCTCCGGGTGGGCCTTGCGGTCGAACGAGTTGCGGAAGGTCAGTGCGCTCGCGGTGAAGCCGTTCGCGGCGATCGTCGCGGTCGCGCTGCCCGAAGTGCCGTAGGTCGAGCCGTCGGGTTTCTTCGTGCCGCTCGCGTTGTCGTAGTCGACGACGACGTCGGCGGCGTTGCCGGTCGTGCCGCGCAGGGTGATCCCGGTCTTGGCCGCGGGGACGGTGATCACCTCGCGGTAGGTCCCGGGCTTGACCGAGACGGTGCCGCCGGCGGAGACGGCGTCGATCCCGGCCTGGACGCTGGTGTAGTTGCCCGAGCCGTCTTTGGCCACGACGACGTTCGCCGCGGCCGCGCCGGCCGGCGGGGCCAGCGCGGCCCCGGTGAGCACCGAGGCGAGGAACAGGGTCGTGAACATGGCACCTCCACGGGGGGACGCCGGGGGTGCCGGACGGCGGCCGGCACCCCCGGTCGGTTACTGGTAGGTGATGTCGGCCGTGGTGTAGAGGCAGTTCGTCGAATCGGGGCCGCTGCCGATCTTCGTCGGCTCGCCGCTGGTGACGCCCTTGTACTTCTCGCAGGGCACGATCTTGCGGCTCGAGTCCCCGACGATGGTGATCCGGGTCAGCTTCGCGGTGTCGCCGTAGTTGGTGTTGATGCCGACGAGCGTCTTGCCGGGCACGGTGGCGGTGACGTTGTCGACGACGACGTTGCGCTTGTACTGCGTCTTGCAGTTGCCGCAGGAGCGGTACAGCTTGCCGAAGTCGGTGACCTGGAAGTTCCGGATGTACATCGTGCCGGGGCCGTTGTGCTGGAAGACCTTGTCCGACGCCTTGCGCGCGCCGCCGCCGTCGATGGTCATCGTCTGCGACGCCGACGTGCCCTTGAAGGTCGCGGCGTCCTCGCCGACGTCCTCCCACCAGACGTTGAGCAGCGTGCAGGTGCCGAGGCAGTGCACGCCGTCGGCGGCCGGGTTGCCGAGGACGACGTTCTTCAGCGTGGTGCCGTTCGCCAGCTCGAAGAGCGGGCCCTGGTCCTCGTCCTGGCTGCCGGTGCCGAGGTCGCCGGTGCCGTAGAACCGCTTGAGGCCGCCGTCGTACGTACCGCTGGTGACCTTGATCGTGGCGCCGACGGGCACGCTCGTGCTCGGGTTCGGCCAGGACGCGGCGGACGCGGTCGCGCCGGTGCCGGCCGCGGCCGAAACCGCGAGGGCGGCCACGACCGCGACCCGGACCGCCCGGGAGATCGGGGACATGCTCATCACTCCTTGGTTCTTCCCGTTCGGGAAATGGTCCTCATGAGTGCTGAAAGCGCTTTCTCAGTTTCGGGTCCGGCGCTTCCCCGTGTCAACGTCACCGGCCGCAGCGACCGCCGGGTCGCCCGGACGGTCGCGTTCCGGACGGGTTTTCAGAAAACGGGACCGGCGCCGGCCAGTACGCGCGCCGGGACGGCCCACGCCGGGTCGAGGCGGTCCACCAGCGCCGGTGTCCAGCCCACGTCCGGCCCCAGGTCGGGGTCGTTCGCCGCGTTGTACTCCGCGAGCAGGTCCGCCGGGCGCGGCCGGGACGCACCGGAGGAAACCAGTGTCCCGGTCGCGTGGAACACCGTCCCCTTCCAATAGTGGACCAGCGCGCCCAGCGGCACCGACGCCGGGATCCGGAAGAAGTTGTTCTCCGCGTAGATCCGCGATTCGACCCCGACGCCCAGCGAATACGTGTACGCGGCCGCGTCCCGCACCACGTACAGGTTGTCGTAGACGTGCACCTGCCCGTACCGCACCCGCGGCGCGCGCTGCCCGATGTCGGAGAACAGGTTGTGGTGCACCGTCACGCGCAGCTTGCCGACGTCGTAGGCCGGCTTGTCGGTGTTGCCGATCAGCATCGTCTTGTCGTGGTCGTGCAGGCGGTTGTCCGACACCGTCACGTAGTCCGAGCCGTTGACGATGTCCAGCAGTCCGTCGTGGACTTCGTACTTCCGCCCGAAGTACGTGGGCTGCGAATCGTTCCCGCCGTCGCTGAATTCGTTGTGGTCGACCCAGACGTGCGTGGCGCCGACGAGGTCGACGTTGTCGTACTCGGAGTTCCAGTTGCCGTCGGCGCCGTCGAGCGGGTCCCACTGGGGGAAGCAGTCGTGCGCGTCGGAGAACCGCAGGTTCCGCAGGATCACGTTGTCGCCCGTGACGCGCAGGGTCAGCCCGTGCAGGGTGGCGCCGCCGAGGCCGTAGACCGTCGTGTTCGGACCGACGTCGAGCACCACCCGCGCCGCCTGGTTGGCCTGTGACCGCGCCCGTGCCTCCTCCAGCGGCCCCGACGGCTCGACCCTGCCCCAGGTCGCCGGCTCGTAGGCCGCCAGGTACGCGGGCAGGCTGTAGCCGGGGTCGGCGTAGCCGGCGCAGCTCAGCGGCCGGTCGGCGGCGTCTGCGTTGCCCTCGATCGTGCCGCGGACGTAGACGATCTTCGGCGCGCCCGGGTGCGCCGCCAGGGCGGCGGCCAGTTCGGAGCGCTTGGTGACCGTGTGGACGTCGGCGGGTGCGGCGGCCGCTCCCCCGGTCGTCCCGGTGGTCGCCGCGCCCCAGCCGTCGTGCGCGCCGAGCACCCCGCGGCCCGGGTCGTGGCCGCGGGCGTCCGCCGTCCCGGCGGTGAGCGTGAGTCCGAGCAGGGCGAGGCACCCCGCGAAGGCCTTCCAGCGCATGTCGGCTCCTTCTACTCGGCCGCCCGGGCCGCGAGCTCGGCCAGCCGGGCGGGCTCCGGGTCGCCGTCCACGACGACGACGTGGTGGGTCAGCGTCAGTTCCGCGCCCGGTTCGAGCAGCCACGGCCGGTGGTAGGTCGCGGCGAAGCTGACCACCGGGAACGGCTCGGCGCGGACGTACCAGGCGGTCGGGAAGCCGGCGTTGGCCGGGCTGTCGGCGAACAGCAGCGTCGAGGTCCGCAGGCTTTCGTCGTGGCGGCCGGTGAACGCGAGCCACGGCGCGCGGTGGCCCATCGCGTCGTCCGCCGACCGGCCGTCGGGCGTCCGGACCGCGCCGCCGACGAACGAGCGCGGGCCGCGCCAGAACAGCCCGCCGTACCCGGCGGTCTCGCGGCCCTCGGTGACCGGGCTCCCCCAGCGCAGTTCGCGGCCGCTGGTGTTGCGCAGCAGGCTCGACCAGGTGAGGGTCCAGCTGTCCGGGGCGACGTCGCCGAAGCGCAGCGTGCGGTGCTCGGTGAGCCACCGGCGGCCCGCCGCCGTCCGCCAGGCCAGCTCGTGCCGCAGTTCGCAGTGCCCGGCCGCGCACACGATGCTTTCCCAGCGGACGTGGCCGACCGTGCCGTTGTTGTCCAGCGGGGTGTACCCGCGGCCGCGCACGTAGGTCCGCCCGCCCCAGAAGTTCTCGCCTGACAGGTGGGCCATGGTGAACTGCAGGCCGTTGTGCCAGGTGTGGTCGTGCGGCCGGACCGCGGTCACGGTCTCGCCCGCGGTGGTGCGCAGCGGGTGCAGGTACGGTTTCGGCGAGTCCCCGGCCGGGGTCGCCGGTGCCACGACGTACTCGGCCAGTACGAGGTCGCCCAGGCGGACGCGCACCGCGCCGTCGTCGTCTTCGGCCAGCTCCAGGGTCCCGTCGCCCACCGCCGCCCGGCTCACGCCGGTTCCCCGATTTCGCCGAGCAGCTCCTCGACCGCCACCGGCGCGCCGGTGGCCAGGGACCGGTTGGCGGCCAGGCCGGTGAGCAGGGCCCGCAGACCGGACTCGTGGTCGGCGGCGCAGCCCAGCGGGTCCGGCTCGGCGTCGCCGAGCAGCTCGGCGAGCATCCGCTCGTCCCCGCCCCCGTGCCCGTCCCCGAGGACGCCGTCGAACACGACCTCCGGCGGCGCCCAATGCCGCTGCACCGTCAGCCTCGCGCGGCCCGGCTCGGGCGCCGGCTCGGCCCCGGCCGCGAACTCGTTCTCCCGGACGTCCAGCTCCAGCCGTCCTTCGCTGCCGGAGAACGCGACGCGGTAGCCCTCGCGCGGCGAGTAGGCGTGCAGGTGGTAGTTCAGCACCACCCCGCCCTGGAAGCGCACGAGCACGGACACGTCGTCTTCGATGGTGACGCCGGGGGCGAACACGTCCTGGTTCCGGACGTAGCCGTCCTCGTGCCGCGCGTCGAGGTAGAGCGCGCGCAGCTTCGGCGAGGCCGCGAGGTCCAGCGCGAACCGGTCGTCGACGCGGCCGTTTTCGTCGCCGTAGAAGAACAGGCGGCCGAACGCGAACACCGTCTCCGGGCTCCGGCCGAGCCACCAGTCGACCAGGTCGAAGTGGTGCCCGGACTTGTGCACGAGCAGGCCGCCGGAGTTCGCCTTGTCGCGGTGCCAGCGGCGGAAGTAGTCGGCACCGTGCGCGGTGTCGAGCAGCCAGCCGAACTCGGCCGAGCCGACCTCCCCGATCGCCCCCGCCGCGAGCAGCTCGCGCACGCGCCGGTGCACCGGGTTGTACCGGTAGTTGAAGGCCACCCGCACCGAGCCGCCCGTCTCGCGGCGGGCGGCCAGGATGCGCCGCGCGCCGTCGACGTCGGTCGTCATGGGTTTCTCGGTGACGACGTCGCAGCCCGCGTGCAGCGCGGCGACGACGTAGTCCGCGTGCGTGTGGTCGGGCGTGCACACCACGACGACGTCGACACGTTCTTTCGCCAGCATGGCGGGGAAGTCCGCCGGCCGGTACCCGGGCACCGCCGTGCCGAGCCAGCCGTTGTGGACGCGCATGCGGGTTTCGCTGGGGTCGCAGAAGGCCGCGAGCTCGGCGCGGGGTGAGCCCGCCAGTGCCCGGGCGAACAGCTGGGCCCGGGAGCCCAGTCCGACGATCGCGTAGCGCCGCATCACGTCTCCTCTCGGGCGGGGGTCCAGGGCAGGGCGAGTTCGGAGAAGAGCGCGAGCCGCTCGGCCGCGGCGTCGACCGCCCGGTCGACGCCCGGCACGACGAACCGGCGTTCCGGGCCGGCACCGACCGGCCGGGCGTGGGGCAGCCGCCGCGGCTCCGGCGCATCGCGGACGGCCTCGACCAGCGCGGTGAACGCGCGGGTGGCGGCCAGCGGGGCGAGCAGCGGCACGCCGTCGCGGAGGTGGCCGGCGAGGTTCGCCAGCAGATCCTCCGGCGGCCCGACCCGCACCGCCGCACCGCCGATGACGACGACGTCGGTCTTGTAGTGCCACCGGATCCGGCCTTCGGTGCCGTGGATCAGCACGTAGGGTTCGTGGTCGGCTTCGGCGGCGAGCGTCGCGGCGGCGACGACGTCCGGCGCGCCGGCGAAGCACAGGCGGGCGCACGCCGTGTCGTCCGACTCGATGTCACGGGCCCGGTACAGCTCGACGGTGGTCCGCTCGGGCAGCGCCGCGGCCGTGCCGTCGAGCAGCAGCGCGGTCGCGACGGCGTGGGCGAACGGGTTGGTCAGGGCGCCGTCGACGACCGCCCGCCCGTCGAGCCGGCGACGGCCCGCCCACGCGGTGCGCGCGAAGTAGCGGTCACGCCGGATCCACGCGCCCGCGGCGGCGATCCCGGTGACCGTCCCGATCTCTTCCCGGGCCAGCGCGGCCCGGATCAGCGGGACCGCGGGCGAGCCGAAGCTCTGGAACCCGACCTGGCAGGCCCGGCCGCGGGCCCGCTCGGTCAGCTCGTCGAACGCCGCCAGGTCGAGCACCGGCGGCTTCTCCACGAGCACGTGGCAGCCCGCCGTGAGCGCCAGGCGGGCCAGGGGCAGGTGGGTGTGCGGCGGGGTAGCGATCACGGCGATGTCCGCCGGCACGCGCGCCAGCAGCTCGGCCGGGTCGTGGGTGAACACCGGCACCAGCTCGGCGGCCCCGTCCGGCGGTTCGCGGACGTCGCACGCGCCGGCCAGGACGATTTCGCCGCGGTCGTGCAGGGCGCGGGCCCGGCGCAGGTGCGTGCGCGCGTAGCCGGCGGTGCCGAAGAGGACGACCCTGGGGGTCATCGGCGGCCGCCGGTCGCCACCGCGGCCAGCGCCAGCGGCCCGGCCACCACCAGGGCCAGGATCGGCAGCATCCACACGAGCACCACCGCCAGGCCGGCCGCCCCGGCCAGGAGCAGGGCGTTCCCCGGGGCCGCCGCGGTCTCGCGGGCGGCGGTCGCCACCGCGCGGCGCCAGGACGGCTCCCCGGCCGCCACGACCCCGCAGGTCCGCACCGCGACGACGGCGGCCACCGCGGCCAGCAGCCACAACGCCGGTCCGAGCACGCCCGCACCCGGCATCGAACCGGCGACCTCGAGGTCGACCGCGAACACCACCACCGCGGCGAGACACCCGAGCGCGAACAGCGACCCGCCCCGCGCGGTCTCCCGGAAGCCGGCCCAGAACGTCGTCCACAAAGGACGACCGCTGCCGTCGCGCGCCCGGTCGACGGCCCGGCAGCCGGCCGCGAACGCCGCCGCCGCGGTCACCACCGGCACCGAGGCGAGGGCGACGAGCAGACCGGTCAACAGGCAGTCCGAGAAGTCCGCCAGCCCGGTTCGCCACTGGGTCCTCCGCATCGTCGTCACCCCTTCAGGCCGCTGGTGCTCACGCCTTCGACCAGCAGGCGCTGGAAGGCGAGGAAGAACAGGACGATCGGCACGAGCGCGAGCGCGGACATGGCGAACATCGCGCCGAAGTTCGACTCGCTGCTGGTGTCGACGAACAGCCGCAGGCCCAGCGGCACGGTGAACTTCTCGGTGTCGTTGAGGTACACCATCTGCGTGAAGAAGTCGTTCCACGTCCAGATGAACGTGAAGATCGACGTCGTGACCAGCGCCGGTTTCGACAGCGGCAGCACGACGTGCCAGAACGTCCGGTAGACCGAGCAGCCGTCGATCGTCGCGGCTTCGTCGAGCTCGCGCGGGATCCCGCGCATGAACTGCACGATGAGGAACACGAAGAACGCCTCGGTGGCGAGCAGCTTCGGCAGGATCAGCGGGACGAACGTGTTGACCAGGCCGGCCTGCTGGAAGATCACGTACTGCGGGATGAGCGTGACGTGGTAGGGCAGCATCAGCGTCGTGATCATGAACGCGAAGAGCGCGCCGCGGAACCGGAACTTCAGCCGCGCGAAGGCGAACGCGGCCAGCGAGCACGACAGCACGTTCGCGAGCACCGACAGCCCGGCGACGAGCACCGAGTTGAGGAAGAACCGGCCGAACCCGACGTCGGCCGCCCCTTCCCAGCCCTTCGAATAGCCGTCGAAGACGAACCGCGTGGGCAGCAGCGACAGGCGCGAGAGGATCTCGTCCGGCGGCTTGACCGACGCGAACGCCAGCCACACCAGCGGGTACAGCACGACGAGCACGCCGGCCACGCACAGGACGTGCCAGCCCACCGAACGTGCGGAGCGGGGCACCACGGTCATCGGCCCTCCCCGGCGTCGTCGTAGAACACCCACAGCTTCGCCGTGCGGAACACGATCGCCGTCACGATCGCGATCACCGCCAGCAGCACCCAGGCCATCGCGGAGGCGTACCCCATGCGGAAGTCCTGGAACCCGACCTCGTACAGGTAGAGCGTGTAGAACAGGTCCGCGTCGGCCGGGCCGCCGCGGCCGCCGCCGATCACGAATGCCGGGGTGAACGCCTGGAACGCGTGGATGGCCTCCATCACCAGGTTGAAGAAGATCACCGGCGACAGCATCGGCAGCGTGATGTGCCGGAACCGCCGGAACGCTCCGGCGCCGTCGATCGCGGCCGCCTCGTGCAGCTCCGCCGGGATCTGCTTGAGCCCGGCCAGGAAGATCACCATCGGTGCGCCGAACTGCCAGACGCCGAGCAGCACGATCGAGGCGAGGCTGAACCGCGGGTCGTCCACCCAGCTCGGCGTGTGCCAGCCGAAGAAGGCCAGCACCTCGTTCACCGGGCCGCCGCCCATGAACAGCGCCCGCCACACCAGCGCGGCCGCGACGCTCGCGCCGAGCAGCGACGGCGCGTAGAACGCGGCGCGGTAGAAGCCTCCTGTGCCGCGGCGGGTGTTGAGCAGCATCGCCACCAGCAGCGAGACGGTGAGCTTCAGCGGCACCGAGACCAGGACGTAGATCAACGTCACCTTCACCGACTGCAGGTAGCGGTCGTCGTCGGTGAACATGTGCGCGAAGTTGCCGAAGCCGACCCACTTCGGCGAGGTGAACAGGTCGTAGTCGGTGAAGGACAGGTAGAGCGAGACGACCATCGGGCCGACGGTCAGCGCCACCGCGCCGAGCAGCCAAGGCGTCAGGAACGCGAAGGCCTCCGGCTGGCTCCGGCGGCGGTGCCCGGCCGGCCGGTCCCGCCTCCGGACCCGCGCGGCCGCCTCGGTGGCCACCGGCGGGTCCGGGGTGCGCACGGTCGTCATCGGCTAGCCCAGCGCCTTCTGGGCTTCGGACATGAAGCGGTTCACCGCGTCGTCGACGCTCATCCGGCCGAACGCGACCTCTTCGTAGGTGCGTTGCAGCAGCTTCTGGATCGAGCCGGCGCCCTTGGGCGGGACCGGCGGCGCGGCCCCGAGCTTCGGCTCGAGCGCGGCTTCGTAGTCGTAGAGCGTCTTGTCGGCGCCCTTCGCGCTCGCCGCCAGCTCGGCGCGGACCTTCAGGTTGGGCGCGAGCCCGCGGTCGGTGCCGACGATCTTGCCGACTTCCGCGTCGTTGACCAGGAAGTCGACGAGCTTCGCGGCCGCCTCCTGCCGCTGGCTGCGCGCGGAGACCGCCAGGAACATCGACGGCCGCCGGTACTGCCCGGTGTTGCCGGCCGTGTCCGCCGGGTACGGCGCCACGTTCAGCGGCTTGCCGTTCGCCTTCTGGTAGGCGGGCAGGAGGTTGTCGTAGGCGAACTCGGAGCTCGTCAGCTTCTTACCGAGCGGGGATTGCTCGGGCGAGGTGTTGTAGGACGCCGTGACGTCGGCCGGGGACGCGCCCTTGCTGTCGCGGAACCGGCCCGCGAGCTGCCAGTACCGGCGCAGGTCGTCGGCGGTGAAGCCGAGCTTGCCCTCCGGGGTGTAGAACTGCTTGCCCTGCTGGCGCAGCCAGATCTCCAGCGTGGTGTCGAGGATGCCGAAGTCGGTCGTGCCGCGGGCGCCGCCGGCGGCGCTCACCTTCTGCGTCGCGTCGGCGTACTGGTCCCAGGTGAGGCCCTTCGCCGGGTCCGCGCCCGCCGCGGTGAACGCGGCCGGGTCGTAGAGCATCGCCGGGGTGTTCTGCGCCCACGGCACGGCGTACCGCTTGCCCTGGTACACCCCGGTGGCGGCGAGCTCGGGGTTGATGTCGGCCAGCGAGACCGCCTTCCCGGCGCCGGAGTTCAGGTCGGCGAGGACGCCCCGGCCGCCGTACTCGGCCAGGTAGCGCGTGTCGACGTTGAGGACGTCCGGCGGCTTCCCGCCCGCCGTCTGCGTCGCCAGCTTCTCCCAGTAGGCGGCGTACGCCGAGAACGACGTCTGCACCTTGATCTTCGGGTTCTTCTGCTGGAACAGCTCGACGGCCTTCTTGGTCAGGTTCGCCCGGCCGTCACTCCCCCACCAGACGAAGGTGATCGTCACGTCCCCGCCGTCGCCGGAGCCCGAGCCGCACGCGGCCACCCCGGTCAGCAGCAGCGGCACCACCGCGGCCAGCGCGACGACGGTCCGCCGCTGTCTTGTCCGACGCATCGAGCTCTCCGTTCTCAGCCGGTCAGCACTTTCTGAAAACGCTGTCAGCGGGCTCACGGTAGGCAAGGGGCGCAACTCGTGTCAACGGGCCAACGGTGGCAATAACCCTTGTGCAGCAACGCTTCCATCGATTCGCGGGCAGCGCGAGAAAGCGCTTACAGCACCACCGTCCGGAGGGGGCTGCCAGCGCCGGGGGCACCGGAGGTGTTACCCGGTGCGGTCCGCGCCCGGGCGGACGGCACTCGCCCACGGGACGCCGATCTCGGAGAACAACGCCAGCCGGTCCGCGGCGACGGCGACCTCCTCGCCGATCCCCCGGACCACCGGGTGCCGGCTCGCCCCCTCCCCCGCCGTGCGGATCCAGCCGGCCGGGATCCGCGCCGGCGAGGGCGCGTCCCGCACCGCCTCGACCACCGACGCGAACGCGCGGGTCGCCGGCAGCGGCGCGAGCAACGGCACCCCGGCCGGGTCGCGGTGGTGGGCGACCAGGTTGCGCAGCAGGTCCACGGGTTCGCCGAGGTGGACGCGCTCGTCGTCCAGCTCCAGCCGGTGGCTCTTGTACCAGAACTTCGCGCGCCCCTTCGTGCCGTGCACCACGACGTAGGGCTCGTGGTCCTGCTCGGCGCACAGCGACGCGGCGACGACGATCTCGGGGCCGCGGTCGAAGCGGATGCGCAGGCACGCCGTGTCGTCGGCTTCGATGTCCCGCGTGCCGTACAGCTCCAGGGCGATCTCCGCGGGATCGCGCCCGCCGACCCCGCCGACGAGCAGCGCGGTGGCGACGGCGTGGGAGAACGGGTTGGTCAGGGCGCCGTCGACGACGGCTTCGCCGTCCAGCCACCGGCGGCCCGCCCACGGGTTGCGGCGGTAGTACGCGTCGGTGCGGATCCACGCCCCGGCCGCGCCGACGCCCACGACCTCGCCGAGCCGGCCCGCCGCGATCGCCGCCCGCAGCACCGGCAGCGCCGGGGACCCGAAGCTCTGGAACCCGGTCTGGCACGCCGATCCGTTCTCCGCGGCCAGCCGCGACAGCGTCCGGAACCCGGCGAGGTCGAGCACCGGCGGGGTCTCCAGCAGCAGGTCGCCGCCCGCCCGCAGGACCGCGCCGCCGACCCGGACGTGCGCGTGCGGCGGGGTCGCCACCACGGTGATGTCGGGACGGCAGCGGCGGAGCAGGTCGTCGACGCCGACGTGCGCGGTGCCGCCTTCGGGCAGCAGGGCGATCGCGGCGGCCGAGGGCACCCGGATGTCGGCCATGCCGGCGAACCGCACGAGCCCTTCGTCGTGCAGGATGCGCGCGCGGTGCAGGTAGCTGAACGCGTAGCCGGACGTGCCGACCACGGCCAGCTTCGGCGGGTCCGCGACGGTGCGGCGCCTGCTCCCCGACATGGGTCTCCGATCGGCGCGGCCGGTGCCGGCCGTGCTGGAACTGGCGAATGGGCAGTTCGGGAGAAACTTCCGATGGTCACGGTAGGGCGTTCGCGACAAGTGTGTCAATGTCCGGGACGCGCCTTCGAATTCGTCGAAAAACCGGTACTCCGAACGGCGGTCACCGGTTCGAGTAAGCGCTTACTCGAACCGGCTGAGCCGCTCAGATCCGGCCGGTGCCCGCACCCGCGGTCACGGTGGCCTTGACCGTCGAGGCCGGCTCCAGCGTGAAGGAATACGGCGCCTGCGTCATGGTCCCGGTGCGGGTGATCTTGTTCGTGCAGCCGCCGAAGGAGTTGCCCGACTCGTTCAGGTAGCCGTCGACGTCGCTGTCGCCGGTCGTTTCCAGGCACACCTTCGTCGATTCGAAGACGTTGTTCTGGGCGAGGAACTGCGCGTTCATCCGCGAATGCACGCCGGAATCGGCGACGGCGTGGAAATAGTTGTCGTAGGCGTGCCCGGTGCCGAACCGCAGGCTCGGCAGCCGCGAGTTGACGTTCTCGAACCAGTTGTGGCTGTAGGTCACGTGCAGCTTGCCGGTGTCCTCGTTCGCGTTGCTGTCGCTGTGGCCGACGAGCGAAACCTTGTAGTGGTCGTGGAACTTGTTCCACGACACCGTGATCCCGTCCGCGCCGTGGGTGATGTCGAGCAGGCCGTCGTAGTAGTCCTTGCCGTGGTCGAGGTCCGAGGACAGGTCGTTGTGGTCGATCCAGACCTTGGTGGCGCCACGCTGGATCTGGATCGCGTCGGTGCCGACGGCCTTCGAGATGGCCAGGTTGCGGATGATCACGTTCGACGACTTGTCCACGGCGAGCCCGCCGCCGGTGAAGCCCGACGCGGACCCGACGCCGAGGATCGTCTTGTTCGACCCGATCTTCACGAGCGTCTTGTTCGGCAGGGTGATCCTGCCGCTCACCCGGACCGTGCGAGCGGCGGAATCGGCGACGGCGCCGGTGAACGCCGACGCCGTCGTGACGGTGACGGTTTCGCCGCCCGCGCCACCGGTCGTGCCGGCCCCGAAACCCACCGGGGAATTCTCGTACGCGGCGTGCGCGACGCCGGCGGGAACGGCGACGGCCATCGCGGCGGCGACGGCGGCGGTTCCGAAAACGCGCAGGGACTTCGTGGTCATCAGGCACCTCTGAGGGGTCGGGATACGCGCCCCGGGAGCGGGGAACACGGCGGAGTCTCCGTTCTACGATTTGCAGCAAAACCCGGTCAACGATTTGCAGGATTTTCAGCGCAAGACCGGCCGAATGGCCCTGCGGCGGCCGGATCCCCGCTGCCGCAAGGCGATCCGTTGTTGACAACGCTGCCGCGCGTTTCCATGATGTGGCGGAGAGCCTGCCGAGGAGTAGCCGTGAGCGTGACCATTCACGACGTCGCCCGCCGGGCCAACGTGTCGATCTCGACCGTGTCGCGCGCCTTCACGTCCCCGGACCTCGTCCGGCACCAGACCCGCGACCGGGTGCTGGCCGCGGCGAGCGAGCTCGGCTACCACGCCGCCGGCGCGCCCCAGCCGGTCGTGCGCACCGGGCACATCGGGATCGTGGTGTCGGACCTCGGCAACCCGTTCTTCACCGGCGTGCTCGACGGCGTCCAGGCCCGCGCGCGCCAGGACGACGTCGCCGTGCTGTTCGCCAGCAGCGACCAGGACCCGGCGACCGAGCAGAACCTGGTCCGCCGGATGGCCCGGCAGGTCGACGGCGTCGTGCTGGGCAGCCCCAGCATGACCGACGACCAGCTGCGCGCGCTCGCCGGGCAGACGACGCTGGTGCTGCTCAACCGCGAGGTGCCGGGGATCCCGTCGATCGTGATGGACGCGGCGGACGGGATGCGCCAGGCGATCGAGCACCTGGCCGCGCTGGGCCACCGCCGGTGCGCCTACCTCGGCGGACCCCGCGCGTCGTGGGCGAACCTCGCCCGCCGCCAGGGTCTCGCGGAGGCAGCCGAGCGGCACGGCACGGAGGTCGTCGAGTTCGGCCCGTTCCCCCCGGTGTTCGAGGGCGGCCTGCAGGGCGCGGACCTGGCACTGGCCGCGGACGTGACGGCGATCGTCGCCTACAACGACCTGGTCGCGTTCGGCGCACTCGCCCGGCTCAACGCCCGCGGCGTGCCGGTCCCGGACGAGATCAGCCTGATCGGCTTCGACGACCTGGTGTTCGCGGCGATCTCGGCACCCCCGCTGACGACGATCGCGATGCCGACGGAGGCGGCGGGCCGCGCGGCGGTCACGATCCTGCTCGACCTCCTGGACGGCGACGCGGGCGAGCGCACGAACCAGGTGCTCGACACGTACCTGATCGTCCGCGCGACCACCGCCCCGCCTGCGGGTTAGCCCCCGAGGACGTGCCGCTCCAGGAACGGGTTGCGGAACTTGCCCGCCGGGTCCAGTTTCCCCGCCAGCGCACGGAAATCCGCCAGCCGCGGGTAGTCGCCGCCGGCCGCGTGGAAGAGCTTTCCCCAGTGCGGCCGCGCGCCGAACGGCGCCAGGCGCTCCTCGAGCACCGGCAGCACCGCCTCGACGTCGGCCTGCCGCGGCTGCCACGTGAAGTGCAGCGCCACGCGGTCGCCGCCGTGGCACGGGCTCAGCCACAGCTCGTCGCCCGCGATCGCGCGGATCTCCGACACCAGCAGCACCGGCGCCAGGAGTTCCCCGATTTCGCGGACCGCCCGGATGGCGGCCACGGCGTCGGCGTAGGGCACGAAGTACTCCGACTGCAGCTCGTCCCCGACGCTCGGGGTGAACGCCAGCGCGAAGTGCGGCAGCCGCTCGTGCCACGGGCCCGGGACCCCGAGCTGCGGCGTGCAGTTGTCCGCCGGGATGCCGGCCGCGTGCGCCGGGTGGCGGGGGCCGTCGGCCGGGACCGCGCCGAACAACTCCGTCCGCGCGGTGAACGCGTCCACGCGGCTCTTGACCCACACCTGGTCGATCGTGTCGTTCACCCAGTTCGTGAACATGCTGACGCTGTAGCCGGCGTCCTCGATCTCGTCGAAGTGCCGGTACGCGGCTTCCCAGGGCAGGGCGTCGAAGACGTCCTGGCGGACGTCGAACGCGGGTACCACGTCGAGCGTCAGCCGCGTGACGACGCCGAACGCGCCCAGCCCGACGACCACCCCGGCGAACTCCGGGTCGGTGCGGCTGAACGTCCGCGGCTCGCCGTCCGCGGTGACCAGCTCGACCGCCGAGACGGCCGCGGCGAGCCCGGGCTGCCGGCGGCCCGAGCCGTGGGTGCCGGTCGCGACGCTGCCGGCCACGGTGATGTGCGGCAGCGACGCGAGGTTCGGCAGCGCGAACCCCGCCGCGTGCAGCTGTTCGGCGAAGTCGCCGTAACGCGCGGAGCCGCCGACGGTCACGCTCCCGTCGTGGAACTCCAGCGGGACGTCGAGCGCGCGCAGGTCGAGCAGGACGCCGCCGGGCGAGTCCGCGATGTCGTTGAAGCAGTGCCTGCTGCCCAGCGGCTTGACGCGCGACGCGCCGGCGACGGCCGCCCGCACCTCGTCGACCGTGCGCGAGGCCACCACCGCGTCCGCGGTGTAGGCGTGGTTGCCCGCCCAGTTCGACTCGCCCAATGTCCCTCCACAGTGCCGATCCCCCAGCGCCGACCCTACGCGGCCGCCTCCCGCCAGAAGTCGCGCATCCACTCCGGCGGCACCGGGTTGTCCTCGCCGACCTGGGTCAGCAGCACCGCGACGGTGCCGGTCGAGGGAACGACGTGGGCGGTCGTGCCGGTCCCGCCGACCCAGCCGTAGCGGCCGGGCACGGTCCACGGTTCGACGGCGGCGACGTCGACCGCGCCGCCCATCCCCCAGCCCTGGCCCTCCAGGAACAGCGCGCCGATCCCGCGCTGCGCCGCGGTGGTGTGGTCGGTGGTCAACGCGCGGACCGACTCGGGGCTGAGCACGCGCCGGCCGTCCGGGGCGGCCCCGGAGGCGAGGAGCATCCGCCCGAAGGCCACCCAGTCCCCCGCCGTCCCGGCCAGGCCGCCGCTGCCCAGCGGCAACGCCGGCATCGTGCTCCACTGGCCGTCCGGCGGGTCGGCGAGGACGAGCCCGTCCGCGGTCTTCTTGTAGAAGGCGGTGAACCGGTCGCGCCGGTCCGGGCCGACGACGAACCCGGTGTCGGTCATGCCGAGCGGCGCGAAGATCCGCTCCTCGAACAGCTCCGGCAACGACCGGCCGGACGCGCGGGCGGCGAGGATGCCCTGGAGCACCGAACACGTGTCGTACAGCCACGCCTCGCCGGGCTGGAAGGCGAGCGGCACCTCGGCCAGCCGCGCGAGCCAGACGTCCGGCGGCGGGAAGCTCTGCACCTCGCGGCCGTCGCCCTGCACGGGGAACAGCGCCTGCACCGCCGGGAGCGAGAAGTCCGAAGCGAAGCCCCAGCCGGCCTGGCCGGTGAGGACGTCGAACACGGTGATCGGCCGCTTCGCCGGGACGACGTCGCCGACCGGGCTCGACGGCGTCCGCACCACCTTCGGGTCCGCCAGTTCGGGCAGCCACCGGCCGATCGGGTCGTCGAAGGCCAGCGTGCCGTCGTCCACCAGGGTGAGGACGGCCGCGGCGGTGATCGGCTTGGTGATGGAGGCGATCCGGAACAGCGTGGTCTCGGTCATCGGCCGGCTGCCCTCGACGTCGACCGCACCGACGGCCACGACCTCCCGGGCGCCGGCCCGGTCCACGATCGCCACCGCGCCGGGCAGCGTGCCGGCGTCGACGTGGCGTTGCAGGGTTTCGCGCAGGCTCATTTTCCTCCCCCGGTCCGTGACCGCACGATAGTCAGCGGGCGGGGATGATCGCCTGGTGGGTGCCGCCGAGGCCGTGCGGGCTGAGCAGCCGGCCCATCCGCTTCGGCATCCGCAGCGTGATCGCGCGGTCGAGGACGCGGGCGCCCGGCGCGGCGGCCGCCAGCCGCTGTTCGTAGCCCGTGCAGCCGGCCGGTTCCCGCAGCCACGCCGACACCACCAGGTTGCCCTCCCCCACCACCGCGGCCGCGAGCCGGGTCTCCGGCAGCTGCGCGATCGCCGCGCCCGCGCGGTCCAGGCCGGCGGCCGCGATGTCGAGGCGGTAGCCCGCGATCACCGGCCAGCCCGCCGGGACGTGCGCGAGGTCGCAGCGGAAGTCGAGCTCGTGGTTGCGCAGCATCCGCGCCAGCGTGCGGCGCACCGCGGACTCGCTCATCCGGCAGTCGCGGGCCAGCTCGGCGTAGCTGCGCCTGCCGTCCTCGCCGAGCGACTCGACCAGCGCCCGCACGTCCCGGTCGTCCCACTGCTGCGGGACGACCAGCCGGGCCTGCACCGCCGTCTCGTCCAGCACCGCACGCTGTTCCGGGGCCAGCGCGTTCACCAGCCAGCCGCTGCCCTCGCGGTACACGCGCGTCGCGACCGCGAACCGGACCTCGCGCACCCCGGGCAGGGCACCGAGGCGTCCGGTGACCAGCTCGTCCAATGCGTCGAGGTCGCGGGCGGCCAGCGAGAGGAACAGCGAGAACCGGCTGGTCGTGCGCTCGACGCTGAACACCGGCGGCCAGCCGCACAGCTCGCGGGTCAGCTCGGTCAGCGCGTCCGGGCGGCAGGCCAGGTCGACGTAGCCGACCGTGGTCGTCGGGGCCGTCGCGTACGCGGTGAGCCAGGCCAGCCCGGCCGCCTGCAGCCGGTCCCAGCGGCGCGCGGCCGTCGTCGCGTCGGTGCCGACGGCGGCGGCGATCCGCGTCCACGGGGCCCGCGGGTCGCGCTGCAGCGCCTCGACCAGCGCGAGGTCCGACCCGGTCAGCCGCGCCGGTTCCGGCTGGGCCGCCGTGGGAACGGGCATGGCGCATTGTGCCCTGCTCATGATCACCTGCCAAGGGGCCGCCGGACGAGCCGGCGGCCCCGATCTCCTACTGACGCCGCAACTTCGGAGCCACCACCGCTCCGGCCACCAGCACCAGAACACCGCCGAGCACGAACGGCAGCACGGGCACGTCACCCGGCTCCGCGGCCGGCACCGCGCGCTCGCGGCCGCCGTAGCCGCCGCCCGCGCCGTCGCGGTCGTAGGCCGAGCCCGGCAGCTTGTCCGCGTACCGCCGGTGCAGCTGCGCGCGGTAGTCGGCGAGCGCCAGCCGCGTGCCCGCGGCGAGGCCGGTGACCGAGCCGTCGAGCACCGTCAGGGTGTCGCCGTGCACCGCGTACCAGGCGTTGACCTGCGGTTCGTGCAGCAGGTAGCCACCGGCCGCGGCCTCGGCGTACTTCCGCTCGTAGTCGCCGGACGCCACGTTCACGACGGTCCAGGCCCCGCCCTGCCGCTCGGCCCAGACGGTGGCCGTGGTGCCGTCGCCGGTCCGCGCCGGCACCGCGACGTAGGCCAGCGCGGCCGGGACGTCCGAAGTCCCGGCGACGAACGCCGCCGTCGGTTCGTAGACGGCGACCTGGCTGCGGGCGTCCGCGCCGGCCTGCGAGGCCGCGGCGGCCGCGTGAGCGCCGGGGAACTTCGTCTCCGCGAGCCGGTCGAGGGTCTGCTTGCCGCCGGTGACCTGCCCGATCGCGGCGGTGTCGGCCGCGGTCGGGGTGCCGGCGGGCCCGGTCGCCGCACCGGCGGCGCCGGCCGTGGCGAGCATCGCGGCGCCGGCCAGCACGGCCGCGCCCATCGCTTTCTTCAGCACGCTCATCCCTCGATCCCGTACAGCGTGTGCGTCCACTGGAACTGGTTGTTCGAGCGGTAGGTGTCGTAGTTCATCGAGTTGTAGCGGCTGTTGTCCGGCCACGGGTCCCCGTATTCGACGCGGGTGGCGCCATTCGAGTCGTCGTAGCCGTAGAGGACGTGCATGTGCCCGCCGCCGGAGCGCCAGCCGATCCGGGTGCCGATCGGCTGCCCCGCGTCGATCTGGTTCTTGATGGTGGTGAAGGAAAGGACCTGCCCGTTCGAGTTGTACGACCCGACGTTGGAAAAGCCCAGCCACCGGAACACCCGCTGCTGGTCGGAGAGGTACCCCTGGTTGTTGGCGCAGTCGCTGCCCGACTCGTTGTGGGCGACCTGGCAGAACCTGGTCTGGGTGAGCGAATATCCCCAGTAGTCGGCGATGGTGTTGCCGCTGGCGTCCCAGCACCACTGGTCCTTCTGCTGGGCCTGCATGGTGATGCCGAGATCGGTCCGCGCGGCGACGGCGGCGGCGGGTGCCTGCAGCGCGACGACGGCGGCCGCCGCGGCCGAAACCGCCGCGAGTCCACGTAGGACTCCTGAAGTGGTTTTCACGAAGTGGTCCTCCAGCCGGTGAGGATTCGACCTGGTGGCAGGGAATGCTCCGCGCACCACGGCGCGCCCGGTACCTACTAAGGGAGGATCACGTTGGGAGGGAACGGTTTCCGGCGGATCCCGGCATTTCCCGGGTGCCGGATTCCGGCATCGGCTCCGGCCCGCCGGGCGGATTCCGGCGGGCCGGGCCGCGCGGGTCAGCTCACCGTCGTCGTGCCGAGGGTGGCGTCCTGGTCCGGCGGGTCGAGCGTCAGCGCGACGTCGAACTCGCCGAGGCTGCTGTCGGTGACGACGTGGGTGGTCGCCGCGGCGTCGACGCTGCTGGTCGCCTCCCCGGCCGGGGTGCCGGCGGGGACGGTGAAGTCGACCTGGCCCTGTGCGGTGAACTTCAGGCTGCCTTCGGCGGGGACGGGCGTCTCCGGGATGGGCAGCTCGATCGGGATGGCGACCGACTGGCCGGCGATCGCGACGTTCACCTGGGACTTGATGGTGCCCGAGACCTTCGTGGCGCCGACGAGCCGCAGGCCGTCTCCGGCCGCCTGCCCGGCGTCGACGTCGAGGCTGAACGGCACCGAAACGGGCGTGCCCGCCGTGGCGGTCGCGGGAATGTCGGCCTTGACCACGACGGTGACCTGCTGGTCGCCGATCAGCGGGAAGCCGCCCTTGTAGGTGAGCGATTTCTCGGCCGCCGCGGCCGGTCCCGCGGAAACCACGGCCAGCGCGCCCGCCAGGAGCGCCACCAGCCCGATTCCCCGGAACCGCCTTTTCCGCACGAGGGTTTCCGTCATGTCTGGTCCTTTCGTCGTCGAACGGCATTTCGGATGCTAGGCGGAAACTTCCCAACCGGCCAATGCGCTTTCCCGTCGTTCCATAATTTGTCACGCACGACGGCGTGACCGGCTTTGTTTTTTGTCATGCACGCTTTCCGGCGTGACAATTTCCCGGTTCCGCGCACTCACCCGCGTCAGTGCCCGTCCTGCTCGTCGGCGCGTCGCCCGCTGCGCCGGACGGCCCACGACGAAAGTCGTGTTTTGGATCAACCGACTATCGGCGGGTTTCGGGGATTCACCCACAGCGGTGACGGTAAGTGCGTCCTTCACCACACGTCACCGCGAGACCCCGGTCCGCGGCAGGAGGTTGATCCCAAGTGCGTATCGCGCGAACCGGCGTAGTCGTCTCCGGCGTTTTGTTCTCGGCGTTCGCGGCCGCGGCGCCGTCCGTGGCCGCCCAGCCTGCCATCATCGACGGCGGCACCGCCGACTCGCTCCACTCCGCGGCCCGGATGTTCGCCGGCGGCCAGGAGATCTGCTCGGCGACGATCATCGCGCCCGACTGGATCCTCACCGCCCGCCACTGCACGCAGGGCGCCGACGGCAAGCCGATCAGCTTCCACGTCGGCGACCTGGACCAGACGAAGGGCACCACGGTCAACGCCACCTCCGTGCACGAGGCGCCGGACTCCGACATCGCCCTGGTGCGGATCGACCAGCAGGTGCAGACCGAGTACGCGCCACTGGGCAGCGAAGGCGACGTCAAGGTGGGTGACCAGGCCGAGGTCTACGGCTGGGGCGCGACCTGCACCGACAAGCCCGAGATCGAGTGCCAGTCGCAGCTGCTGAAGGTCGCGAAGGTGAGCGTGACGTCGATCGACTGCCCGGACGGCGCGGCGGGCGTTTCGGTGTGCGCGAACCGCGGCGACGGCATCACCGCGGGCGGCGACTCCGGCGGCCCGATGTACGCGAACGGCAAGCAGGTGGGCGTCGCCTCGACGAGCGACCGGCAGTCCTACACCGCCTACATCAACATCACGAAGTACCGCGACTGGATCTCCTCGACCGCGGGTGTCTGATCCCCTTCCGCGCCGCGCCCGCCGTGTCCACAGTGGACGCGGCGGGCGCGCTCGCGTGGCAGGGGTTCCCCGGCGGGAGTAGCGTCTCCGTCCTGTGGGTGAAGTCCTCGAAGCGCTCGCGCTGGCCGGGTCGATGACCTGGGAGATCCTCTGGGCCCTGATCCTCGGGTTCCTGCTGAGCGCCGTCGTCCAGGCGATCGTCCGGAAGTCGACGATCGTGCGGCTCATGGGCGACGACCGGCCGCGCACGCTCGCCGTGGCGTCCCTGCTGGGTGCGGCGTCGTCGTCCTGCTCGTACGCCGCGGTGGCGCTGGCGCGGTCGCTGTTCCGCCGGGGCGCGCACTTCACCGCCGCGATGGCGTTCGAGATCGGCTCGACGAACCTGGTGGTCGAGCTGGGGATCGTCCTGGCCCTGCTGATGGGCTGGCAGTTCACCGCCGCGGAGTTCGTCGGCGGGCCGATCATGATCGTGCTGCTCGCGGTGCTGTTCCGCGTGTTCGTCCGCCGCCGGCTGCTGGAGAAAGCCCGTGAGCAGGCCGAAAAGGGCATCGCCGGGTCGATGGAGGGCCACGCGGCGATGGACATGTCCGTGTCCGGGCCGGGCGGCTTCCGGCAGCGCCTGTTCTCCGCCGACGGGTTCACCGCGGTGGCGCACGTGTTCGTCATGGAGTGGGCGGCGATCCTGCGCGACCTGGTGATCGGCCTGCTGATCGCCGGCGCGGTCGGCGCGTGGGTCCCGGAGTCCTGGTGGCGGGCGCTGTTCTTCACCGGCCACCCGGTCGCGTCGGCGGTGTGGGGCCCGCTCATCGGGCCGGTGGTCGCGATCCTGGCGTTCGTCTGCTCGATCGGCAACGTCCCGCTGGCCGCGGTGCTGTGGAACGGCGGCATCAGCTTCGGCGGCGTGGTGTCCTTCATCTTCGCCGACCTGCTGATCCTGCCGATCCTGAACATCTACCGGAAGTACTACGGCACGCGGATGACGCTGGTGCTGCTCGCCACGTTCTACGCGGCGATGGTCGGGGCGGGATACCTCGTGGAGCTGCTGTTCGGCGTCACGGGGCTGATCCCGGCCGAGCGCTCGGCGACGATCATGCGGGAAGGCATCGGCTGGAACTACACGACGTGGCTGAACATCGCGTTCCTGCTGCTCGCCGCGGCACTGACGACCCGCTTCTTCCGCACCGGCGGCGCCGGCATGCTCCGGATGATGGGCGGCGCCCCCGACCACGCCTGACGGTCCGTTACGCCGGCGCGCCTTCCGACGACTCTCCCCGGTACACGGCTTGATCGTGACTGAAGGGTCGGACATGGCCAAACGGGCAGCCCTGGTGATCTCGGTCGGGAAGTTCGACGACCCGGCCTTGTCGTCTTTCTCGACCCGCCGAGGCTCGCGCGCCCTCGCCGACCTCCTGGCCGCGCCGGACATCGGCGCCTACGACGTGCAACTGGTGGAGGACCCGACCGGTCAGGAGATGCGAGTCGCGATCCACAAGTTCTTCACCTCGGCGCGCCGAGACGCGCTGCGGACGCTCTACATCAGCAGTCACGGACTCAAAGACGATCACGGCCGGCTGTTCCTGGCCGCGACGGACACCTGGCTCGACCTGCTGGCCGCCACCACGGGGGTGTCCGCCAGGTTCCTGGCCGAGACCATCAGGGACAGCCGGTGCCGCAGCATCGTGGTCATCCTGGACTGCACCTACTCGGGTGCTTTTCAGAACGAGGTCTCGGGCCTACGTGGTCCGTCGTCCGGAATCGACCCGGACATCGGCAGGACGGGCTGGATAGTCATCGCTTCCGCCGGCTCCGCCGAATACGCCTTCGCACCCATCGGACCGTCGGCCACGGGATCCGGATCGGTGTTCACCGACGCCCTGATCGAAGGGCTGCGCGAGGGCACCGCCGATCTGAACGCTGACGGCGTCATAGACCCCGAAGAGTTGTTCGACTTCCTCCACGGGAAAGTCACCGCCGCGACCGATCAGGCCGGCCACCGCCAGACGCCGAACAAGATCGCCGCCCTGACCGGGAAGCTCGTCTTCACGCGAGCGCCCGGAGGCCACTCCGAAGACAGCGTGCTCGACGACAGGCCGTCGAGCCTGCGAGCCGGCACCAGCCCTGAAGCCGCGCCCACTTCCGAAGTGCGCACCAGCACCGCCCCCGACACCAAGGTCGACCGGGCAACGGACGCACCGGCCCGCAAAGACCACCTCAACCGAGCACCTCTCGCCGACGTACTGGCGCGCCAGCTGCGGGAAATCCGACGGAAGGATCCGGCGACATCGTTCCTGGTCCACCTCGACGGCCCGTGGGGCGCCGGGAAGAGCACGTTGCTCAACTTCCTCGAAGAACGCCTCCGAGACGAATTCACCATCGTCCACTTCGACGCGTGGCGGCAGTCCCGGCTCGGCCTGCCGTGGTGGACCTTGATGAGTGCCACCCGCAAGGCGGTCTCCCGGGAACGCCGCCGGCTGTCCGCACTCTGGCTCCGGATTGCCGAGACCGGTGCCCGCGCACGGCGTTCGGGCGCGGCCTTCATCCTGGCCGTCATCGTGCTCGTCTCGGTGATCGGCGCGCTCGCGGTGTTCATACTGCCCCACGTGCCCGGGAACGAGGCCGTCGCCACGCTGGCCAAGACCGTCACCGCGGTCGTCACGGCGGCCGGAGCGTTGTGGGCCGGTGCCTGGGTGGCCGCCAAGCTGCTGTTGTGGGACTCCGCGCGCGGAGCTCGCCTGTTCGAACAGTCCACCTCGAATCCGATGGACCAGGTCGTTGCCCACTTCGACTGGCTTTTGCGGCATTCACGCAAGCCGGTGCTGCTCTTCGTCGACGACCTCGACCGGTGCCAGGGGACGTACGTCGTGGACCAGGTGGCCGAGTGACGAACCGGCGGTCGGGACGCAACCGTGGAAAGAAGGGAACGCGTCCTCGTAGCTCCGGCGGAGCCAAGCACCGTGCTCGACGCTGTCCAAACCCTGGTCCGGGACACCACGCAAGGCAGCTTTTCCAGCTCACCGTGCCGGTGCCGGCGCCCAGCTCGCGCGCCCGCGCCGCGTACCTCGATCAGCTCCTCCACGTGGCCGACTCCACCGACACCGAGCAGACCAGGCGGGAAGTCGAGGCGGGCAAGGCCGAGATCTCCCGCGTCGACGACGAAGCGGCCATCCTGCGCGTCGTCCGGACAGCCAGCGCGCCGGCCAAAGAAGAGCTGGCGGGCCAAGCCGCCCTCGCACTGGTGGCACCCCGGACCCGAGCCCGCACCGAACACGCGCTCAGCCGGTTCCTGCCCCTCCTGCAAGCCAATCCCCGCACCATCAAGAAATTCCTCAACACCTACAACGTCCTCCGCTCGGTCCGCACACTCGAGCAGAACACCGTTCCGTCGGACGTCCTGGCGCTCTGGACGATCCTTCGGGTCCGCTGGCCTTCCGTGGCGGACCACCTCGAGGCGGCACCGGAGGCGATCCGCGGCATCGTCGAGCCGCTGTGGGCGTCGGAATGCTTCCCACCGGATCTCCGGGATCCGGCCATGGACTCTGGGCTGCGGGCCGTCGTCTTGCACACCGACGGCGGCCCACTCACCGCCGAGGCCGTCCGCCAGTGCAGTGGCACAGACCCGCGCTGACCAGCGATGTTGCGCCGCACTCAAGAGTGAGTGTACAGTCACTCATATGACGAAACGCGGTGCCACGCTTTCCACCTCCGACGCCCGGCGGGACGTCGTCGTCGACGCCGCCATCGCCGAGTTCGCGCGGGGCGGGTACCACAGCACGCCGATCAGCGCGGTCGCCGCCAAGGCCGACATCTCCCCCGCCTACGTCTTCAAGCTGTTCCCCAGCAAGGTTTCCCTCTTCGTCGCCGCGCTCGACCGGTGCTACGAACTCGTCACGCACGCGCTGGCGAACGGGGCCGCGCGAGCCGACGGCGAAGACCCCGGCCGGCTCCTGTACGAGATGGGCGGCGCCTACGCCGAACTGATCGCCGACCGGAACCTGCTCATGCTGCAGGTGCACGCCCAGTCGGCCGCCGACACGCCGGAGATCGCCGACGCCGTGCGGCGCGGGCTGGCGAAGGTCACCGAGTTCGCCCGGTCGCGCTCCGGCGCCGGGGACGAGCAGGTGCAGCGGTTCATCGCCTACGGCCAGCTCTGCCACCTGATCGCCACCCTCGACCTGGACGAGCACGCCGGCGAGTGGGCCGCGGTCCTCTCCGCCGGCATCCGCCACCCCGGCAAAAACTGACCCGGACCAGCAAGTCCTTTTTCACGCCCATCGAGTGATTGACCAGTCACTCACAACCGGAAGGAACCACCATGACCGTCACCGAAATCGTCCTCCCCGGCCTCGTCGAGCCGGACGGCCTCCGCGTCGAACACCGCGAGCTGCCGCCCCTCGCCCCCGGGGAAGCCTTGATCCGCGTCGAAGCGAGCGGCGTCTCCTTCGCCGAGCAGCAGATGCGGCGCGGCAAGTACTTCGACCAGCCGCCGTTCCCGTTCGTCCCCGGCTACGACGTCGTCGGCACGGTCCTCGACGCCGAAGATCCGGCGCTCGTCGGCCGCCGCGTGGCCGCGCTGACCAAGATCGGCGGCTGGCGCAGCCACCTCGCCGTCCCCGCCGCGGACCTGGTGCCGGTGCCCGGCGGGCTGGACGCGGCCGAAGCGGAAACGTTCGTGGTCAACGGCATCACGGCGTGGCAGATGCTGCACCGGCACGCGAAGGTGCGGCCGGGCGGCACGATCCTGGTCCACGGCGCGAGCGGCGGCGTCGGCTCCACGCTCGTCCAGCTCGCCCGCGCGGCCGGCATCACCGTGATCGGCACGGCGTCGGCGCGCAACCTCGACGTCGTGACCGCGCTCGGCGCCACCGCGCTCGACTACCGCGGCGACGTCCCCGCCCGGGTGCGCGAACTGGCGCCCGGCGGCGTCGACGCCGTCTTCGACCACGTCGGCGGCCCCGGCATCGTCGACTCGTTCCGCCTGCTGGCGCCCGGCGGCGCGCTGATCGCGTACGGCAGCGCGGCCACAAAGGACACTCCGGGCAACTCGCGGCTGCCGGTGCTCAAGCTCTTCGCGCGGCTGCTGTGGTGGAACGTCCTGCCGAACCGGCGCCGGGCGCACTTCTACAACGTCTGGGGCGGCAAGCGGAACCCCGCCCGGTTCCGCGCGCGCCTGGCCGAGGACCTCACGGCCGTCTTCGACCTCGCGGCGAACGGGCAGCTCGAAGCCCAGGTGGCCGCGCGGATCCCCCTGACCGAAGCCGGAAAGGCGCTGGCACTGGCCGAATCCGGGACGGTGACCGGCAAGGTCGTGCTCGTCCCCTGAACGCACCGAAGGCCACCACGGCGAGCGTGGTGGCCTTCGGGTCGTGGGCGATCAGTCCGTGCCGAACTCCATCGCGGCGTTGTCGAGCAGCTCGACGTCGTCGGTCTTGCCGCGCGAGGCGATCACCTCGGCGCCGCCCTCGGGCATCGCGCCGATCAGGCCGGTCGACGCGGCCTGGGCGGCGCCGATCAGCTTCGGGTTCGAGCCGCCGACCATGCCGAGGCTCGCGTACTGCTCCAGCTTCGCCCGCGAGTCGGCGATGTCGAGGTTGCGCATGGTCAGCTGACCGATCCGGTCGACCGGGCCGAACGCCGAGTCCTCGGTCCGCTCCATCGACAGCTTGTCCGGGTGGTAGCTGAACGCCGGGCCCGTCGTGTCGAGGATCGAGTAGTCCTCGCCGCGCCGCAGCCGCAGCGTCACCTCGCCGGTGATCGCGGTGCCGACCCAGCGCTGCAGCGACTCGCGCAGCATCATCGCCTGCGGGTCCAGCCAGCGGCCCTCGTACATCAGGCGGCCGAGGCGGCGGCCCTCGTTGTGGTAGCTGGCGAGGGTGTCCTCGTTGTGGATGGCGTTGACGAGCCGCTCGTAGGCGGCGTGCAGCAGCGCCATGCCGGGGGCCTCGTAGATGCCGCGGCTCTTGGCCTCGATGATCCGGTTCTCGATCTGGTCGGACATGCCGAGGCCGTGCCGACCGCCGATGGCGTTGGCCTCGAGCACCAGGTCGACGGCCGAGGCGAACTCCTTGCCGTTGATGGTCACCGGCCGGCCCTGCTCGAAGCCGATCGTGACGTCCTCGGCCGGGATCTCGACCTCGGGGTCCCAGAACGCCACGCCCATGATCGGCTTGACGATCTCGATCCCGGTGTCCAGGTGTTCGAGGGACTTGGCCTCGTGCGTGGCGCCCCAGATATTGGCGTCGGTCGAGTAGGCCTTCTCGGTGCTGTCGCGGTAGGGCAGGTCGTGCGCGAGCAGCCACTCGGACATCTCCTTGCGGCCGCCGAGCTCGGTGACGAAGTCCGCGTCGAGCCACGGCTTGTAGACGCGCAGGGAGGGGTTGGCCAGCAGGCCGTAGCGGTAGAACCGCTCGATGTCGTTGCCCTTGTAGGTGGAGCCGTCGCCCCAGATCTGGACGTCGTCCTCGAGCATGGCGCGCACGAGCAGCGTGCCGGTGACGGCGCGGCCGAGCGGGGTGGTGTTGAAGTAGCTGCGGCCGCCGGTGCGGATGTGGAACGCACCGCAGGTCAGCGCCGCGAGCCCCTCTTCGACGAGGGCTTCCTTGCAGTCGACCAGCCGCGCGATCTCGGCACCGTACTGGCCGGCCCGCCCGGGCACCGAGTCGATGTCGGGCTCGTCGTACTGGCCGATGTCGGCGGTGTAGGTGCAGGGGACCGCGCCTTTGTCGCGCATCCACGCGACCGCTACGGAAGTGTCGAGGCCACCGGAGAAGGCGATACCGACACGCTCGCCGACGGGCAGGGAAGTGAGCACCTTGGACATGCGAATGATTATGCACGCCCATGCATCGTCGTGCAATCCGGGGTGCCCGGCGTCACGGAAACCGCGTTGACGTGCGTGGTTCGGTGATCACATGGGCCGGATGCACGCCGACGAGCACGCCATCGACACCACCCTGGTCCGGCGCCTGGTGCGCGGGCAGTTCCCGCGCTGGGCGGACCTGCCGGTCACTCCCCTGGCCTCCGGCGGCACGGTCAACGCGGTGTACCGCCTCGGCGCCGGCCTGACCGTCCGGCTCCCCCTGACCGCGGGCGGCGCCGGTGACATCGCGAAGGAAACCCGGGTCCTCGATGGGCTGCCGGCGGCGGTGCCCGCCGTCGTCGCGCTCGGCGAACCCGCCGAGGGGTACCCGTGGCCGTGGGCGGTGCACGGCTGGCTCGACGGTTCACCGGCGCACGAAGGCCAGGACGCACCGGCGCGCGACCTGGCGGGGTTCGTGCGTGCCCTGCGGGCGCGCCCGGCGGGCGGTCCCCCGGCCTTCCGCGGCCAGCCGCTGTCCACAGTGGACGCGCCCACCCGCCGGGCGATCGCGGAGCTGTGCCGCACCGACGAGCCGTTCGACGCGGCGGCGGCCCTCGCCGCCTGGGCCGAGGCGCTCGAAGCTCCACAATGGACAGGAGAGCCGAGCTGGGTGCACGCGGACCTGATGCCGAGCAATCTGCTGCTGCGCGACGGCCGCCTGAGCGGGGTGCTCGACTGGGCCACGGCCGGGGTCGGCGATCCGGCGTGCGACCTGATCCCCGCGTGGAACCTGCTGACCGCGGCCACCCGGCACACGTTCCGCGAGGCCGTGGGCGCCGACGACGCGACCTGGGCCCGCGGCCGCGGCCGGGCGCTGTCGATGGCGGTGATCCAGCTGCCCTACTACCGGCACACGAACCCGGTCATCTCGGCCAACGCCCGGTTCGTGCTCACGGAGCTGGGCTGCGTCCCAGCTCCGTGAGCACCCCGGATCAGCTCGGCAGCAGCGCGGGCGCCGCGAGGCGGGTGGCGTTCGCCGCCGCGTCGTCCGGTGCCTCCTGAGCCGACCGCTCCGCCTCCACCCTGGCGAGGTAATTGGCCACCTCGCGGTCGACGCGGTGGGCGTCCCAGCCCAGCTCCGGGCCGATCAGCCCGGCCACGACGGGCGCCGCCGCCACGCCGCGGTCGCGTTCCTCGATCGAGATGCGCGTCCGCCGGGTCAGCACGTCCTCCAGGTGCAGCGCACCCTCGTGCGTGACCGCGTACACCGCCTCCACGCGGAGGTACTCCGACGTCTCGGTGATCGGTTCCCCGAGCGAAGGATCCTCCTCCATCAGCGAAACCAGGTTCCAGATCCGCGTCCCGTACCGCTGCAGGAGGTGCTCGACCCGCGACAGCGACAGGCCGGTCCGCGAAGCCACGGAGTGCCGGTCCGCCCACAGCTCGTGGTAACCCTCGGCGCCGACGATCGGCAGGCGGTCGGTCCACGACGGCGGCGCCGGCCGGTCCAGTTCCTCGACCACGACGTCGACCGCGTCCGCGGCCATCACCCGGTACGTCGTGTACTTGCCGCCCGCCACGATCACCAGGCCCGGCACCGGGTGCGCCACGGCGTGCTCCCGCGACAGCTTCGTCGTCGCGGCCGCCTTCGCCGCCAGCAGCGGGCGCAGACCCGCGTAGACGCCCTCGATGTCGTCGTGCGTCACCGGCGTGCGGAGCACGGCGTTGAGGTGCTCCAGCACGTAGTCGACGTCCGCGCGGCTCGCCGCCGGGTGCTCGCGGTCGAGGTCCCACTCGGTGTCGGTGGTGCCGACGATCCAGTGCCGGCCCCACGGGATCACGAACAGCACGCTCTTCTCGGTACGCAGGATCAGCCCGGTGTCGAGGTCGATCTTCTCCCGCGGCACCACGAGGTGAATGCCCTTCGACGCGCGGACGGTGAACGGCGCGGGGATCCCGGCCGCCTCCGCCATGTCGTCGCTCCAGACACCGGTCGCGGCGACGACGGTCTTCGCCCGCACCTCGATCTCGGCGCCGCTCTCGCGGTCGACGACCTTCGCGCCGACGACCCGCTCGCCGTCGCGCAGCAGCGAAGTGACGCGAGCCCGCGTCAGCACCGAAGCACCCTGCTCGGCCGCCGTCCGCGCGATGGTCATCGTGTGGCGGGCGTCGTCGACCTGGGCGTCGTAGTACTGGATCGCGCCGATCAGCGCGTCGTCGGCCAGGCCCGGCGCCACCTTGGCGGCGCCGCGCTTGGACAGGTGCCGGTGCCGCGGCAGCGCGCGGGCGCCGCCCAGCGTGTCGTACAGCGTGACGCCGGCGCCGATGTACCCGCGCTCCCACACCCGGTGCTTGAGCGGCACCAGGAACTTCACCGGCCGCACCAGGTGCGGGGCCAGCTTCTGCAGCAGCAGCCCGCGCTCCTTGAGCGCCTCGCGCACCAGCTTGAAGTCCAGCTGCTCGAGGTAGCGCAGGCCGCCGTGGATCAGCTTCGACGACCGGCTGGACGTGCCGGCGGCGAAGTCGCGGGCCTCGACCAGCGCGGTCTCCAGGCCGCGCGACGCCGCGTCCAGCGCGACGCCCGCCCCGGTCACTCCCCCGCCGACGACCAGGACGTCGACCTCTTCGTTCGCCAGCTTCCGCAGAGCGTCGGCGCGGTACTGCGGGGAAAGTGCGGTCACGGTGTTCCTCCTCATGGTCACTGAACGTCGACCCAGTCGAGCGTGCGGCCGACGGCCTTCTGCCAGCCCGCGTAGCCCTCGGCGCGCTGCTCGCCGGTCCACGTCGGCGCCCAGCGCTTGTCCTCGTTCCAGTTCTGCTCCAGCTCGTCGGTCGAGGACCAGAAGCCGACCGCGAGCCCGGCCGCGTAGGCGGCGCCCAGCGCGGTCGTCTCCGCGACGACCGGCTTCGACACCGGCACGCCGAGGATGTCGGCCTGCAGCTGCATGCACAGCTCGTTGGCGGTGACGCCGCCGTCCACGCGCAGCACGTCGAGGGTGACGCCGGAGTCGTTCTGCATCGCCTCGACGACGTCGCGGGTCTGGTAGCAGATCGCCTCCAGGGTCGCCCGCGCCAGATGGGCGTTGGTCGTGGCGCGGGTGAGCCCGACGATCGCGCCGCGGGCGTCCGAGCGCCAGTACGGGGCGAACAGGCCGGAGAACGCCGGGACGAAGTAGACGCCGCCGTTGTCCTCGACCTGGCGGGCCAGGCTTTCGCTCTGCGCCGCGCCGCTGATGATGCCCAGCTGGTCGCGCAGCCACTGCACGGCCGAGCCGGTGACGGCGATCGAGCCCTCCAGGGCGTAGACCGGCTTGTCGTCGCCGAACTGGTAGCACAGCGTCGTGAGCAGGCCGTGCTTGGAGCGGACCAGCTCGTGGCCGGTGTTGAGCAGCAGGAAGTTGCCGGTGCCGTAGGTGTTCTTGGCCTCGCCGGGCCGGAAGCAGACCTGCCCGACGGTGGCGGCCTGCTGGTCGCCGAGGACGCCGGTGAGCGCGACCTCGCCGCCGAGCGGGCCGTCGGCGCGGGTGGTGCCGAAGAAGCCGGGGTTCGACGACGGCCGGATCGCGGGCAGCATCTGCTTCGGGACGTTGAAGAACGACAGCAGCTCGTCGTCCCAGTCGAGGGTTTCGAGGTCCATCAGCATCGTGCGGGAGGCGTTGGTCGGGTCGGTGACGTGCACGCCGCCGTCCGGGCCGCCGGTGAGGTTCCAGATGAGCCAGGAGTCCGTGGTGCCGAAGAGCGCGTCGCCCTTCTCCGCGTCCTCGCGCACGCCGTCGACGTTCTCGAGGATCCACTGCAGCTTGCCGCCGGAGAAGTAGGTCGCGGGCGGGAGGCCGGCCTTGCGGCGGATGACGTCGCCCTTGCCTTCGCGTTCCAGCGCCGAGGCGATCCGGTCGGTGCGGGTGTCCTGCCAGACGATCGCGTTGTAGTAGGGGCGGCCGGTCCGGCGGTTCCACACGACGGTGGTCTCGCGCTGGTTGGTGATGCCGAGCGCGGCGAGGTCGCCCGCGGTCAGGTTCGCCTTGTTGAGCGCGGTCGCGATGACCGAGCGGGTGCGTTCCCAGATCTCGGTGGCGTCGTGCTCGACCCAGCCCGGCTTGGGCAGGATCTGCTCGTGCTCGAGCTGGTGGCGGGCGATCTCGTTGCCGCCGTGGTCGAAGATCATGAAGCGGGTGCTGGTCGTGCCCTGGTCGACGGCACCGACGAAGTCCGGCATGGTCGTGCTCCTCTGGTCGAACGGCGGGGTCAGTTGGCGGGCTCGAAGTCCTTGGCGGGCATGGCGTCCAGGGGTTCTCCGGCGGGCAGGTACCGCTCGATGAAGAACTTGTAGATCGCGCCGCCGATGACCGCGCCGATGACGGGCGCCACGATCGGGATCCACCAGTAGGGGAAGCCGTACTGGTCGGACCACGCCGTGTCGTAGCCGGTGAGCCAGGACGCGAACCGCGGGCCGAAGTCGCGGGCGGGGTTGATCGCGTAGCCGGCGTCGGTGCCCCAGGCCATGCCGATGGCGACGACGAGGAAGCCGACGACGACCGGGGCCAGGTTCGCCCCCGGCGAGGTGTTGCGGAGGTCGGTGATGGCGAAGATCACCAGGACGAGGATCGCGGTGCCGATGATCTGGTCGCGGAAGGCGCCCCAGTCACCCACCGGCAGCGTCCCGTTACCCGGAAGGGTGGAGAACACCCCCTGGGTCTTGATCGTCAGACCCGGGTCCTTGGCGTTGAGCACCTCGGTGTAGTTCCAGCGCACCAGCAGCGCGGCGAGGAACGCGCCGGCCGTCTGGGCCAGGGCGTAGGGGGCGACCTTGCGCCATTCGAAGCCCTTGAAGACCGCGAGCGCAACGGTCACGGCCGGGTTCAGGTGCGCGCCGCTGATCCGCGAAGCGACGTAGACACCGAGCGTGACGCCGAGTCCCCAGGCCCAGGCGATGCTGTCGTGGTCCCCGATGCCCGCGGCGACGACCTGCGCCACCACCCCGCACCCGAAGAGGATGAGGATCATCGTCCCCACGAATTCGGCGGCCATCTCGCCGGCGAGCCCGTGGGCCTTGAGGTTTCGCACCATTGCTTCCTCCACAAAGGACCGTTCATTCCCCCTGGTGAAGGAAAGTTAAGTTCGGGTTGCGGAGGGGTCAACGGACACCGGTCGGCATTGTCGAACGGCCGGTGTGGATGTTCGACATTGTCGAATCGGGGCCGGTCGGGTTAGGTTGGCGCGGTGCCCGGTCCGATCCAGTCCATCGAACGCGCCGCCGCGATCCTGCGGCTGCTGGCGCGCGGCTCGGGCCGCCTCGGTGTCGGCGAGATCGCCGAGTCCCTCGAACTGGCGAAGGGCACCGCGCACGGGATCCTCCGCACGCTGCAGGGCGTCGGGTTCGTCGAACAGGACCGCGACACGGGCAAGTACCAGCTCGGCGCGGCGTTGCTGCACCTGGGCACGAGCTACCTGGACGTCAACGAGCTGCGGTCCCGGGCCATCAACTGGGCGGACGCGCTGGCCGCCCGCAGCGGCGAGGCGGTCCGGATCGGCGCGCCCCTGGAGGGCCGGGTGCTGGTGGTGCACCACGTGTTCCGGCCCGACGACAGCCTGCAGACCCTCGACGTCGGCACGCTGCTGCCGCTGCACGCGACGGCGCTCGGGAAAGTGCTGCTGGCCTACGACACGACTCTCGTGGCATCGTTGCGCACCGGCGAACCCGAGGCCTACACCCGCCGGACGCTGGTCACCCAGACCGCGATCAAGCGCGCCTGCGGCAAGGTGCGCGAAGCGGGCTGGGCGGCGGAGAACGGCGAGATGATCGCCGGCGAGGCGGGCATCGCGGCGCCGATCCGCGGCCACGGCGGCATCGTGGTCGGCGCGATCGGGGTGTCCGGCGCGGTGGAGCGGATCTGCGAGCCGGACGGCAGCCCGAGCCCCCGGCTGCTGGGCCACGTCCGCGACGCGGCGCGCGCGGTGTCGCGGGATCTGGGTGCGTCCCGATGGTGAAGGGAGGACCATGGTCCAGCGGTACGTGATGTCCATCGACCAGGGCACCACCTCCACCCGGTGCATCCTGTTCGACGCGCGCGGCCGGCTCGTCTCGGTCGTGCAGCGCGAGCACCAGCAGCACTTCCCGCGGCCCGGCTGGGTCGAGCACGACGCCGTCGAGATCTGGCGCAACCTCTCCCGGATCGTCCCGCAGGCGCTGGCCGACGCCGGCGCGACCGCCGACCAGGTCGTCGGGCTCGGGATCGCCAACCAGCGCGAGACCACCGTGCTGTGGGACCGGCACACCGGCAACCCCGTCGGGCGGGCGATCGTCTGGCAGGACACCCGCACCGACGCCATGCTCGAACAGCTCGCCCGCGAACCCGGCGCCGACCGCGTCCGGCAGCTGTGCGGCCTCCCCCTTGCCACGTACTTCTCCGCACCGCGCGTCCGCTGGCTGCTCGAACGCACGCCGGGCCTGCGCGAACGCGCCGAGCGCGGCGACGTTCTCTTCGGCACCATCGAGAGCTGGCTGATCTGGAACCTCACCGGCGGCGCCGAGGGCGGCGTGCACGTCACCGACGTCACCAACGCCTCCCGCACCATGCTGATGAACCTGCGCACGCTCAACTGGGACGACGAGCTGCTGGAGTTCTTCGACGTCCCGCGCGCGATGCTGCCGGAGATCCGGTCGTCGACGGAGGTCTACGGGACGACGTCCCGCGTGGTGCCCGGCATCCGGATCGCCGCCGCCCTCGGCGACCAGCAGGCCGCGCTGTTCGGCCAGACCTGCTTCGCGCCCGGCGAGGCGAAGTGCACGTACGGGACCGGCAGCTTCCTGCTGCTCAACACCGGCCCGACGCCGGTGCTCTCCACCCACGGCATGCTCACCACGGTCGGGTTCAAGATCGGCGACGAGCCGGCGGTGTACGCCCTGGAAGGGTCGATCGCCGTCACCGGGTCGCTGGTGCAGTGGTTCCGCGACGGCCTGGAGCTGATCGGCAGCGCGCCCGAGATCGAGACCCTCGCGAGGACCGTCGAGGACAACGGCGGCTGCTACATCGTGCCCGCGTTCTCCGGGCTGTTCGCGCCGCACTGGCACAGCGAGGCACGCGGCGTGATCGCCGGTCTGACGTCGTACATCACCAAGGGCCACCTGGCGCGGGCGGTGCTGGAGGCGACCGGCTGGCAGACCCGCGAGGTCGTCGACGCGATGAACGCCGACTCCGGGCTGGCGCTTTCGACGTTGAAGGTCGACGGCGGGATGACTGCCGACAACCTGCTGATGCAGTTCATCGCCGACGTCCTCGACGTGCCGGTGGTCCGCCCGATGGTGGCGGAGACGGTGTCGCTCGGCGCGGCTTACGCGGCGGGGCTGTCGGTCGGGTACTGGCCGGACCTGGAGGGGTTGCGGCGCAACTGGCACCGGGCCGGGCAGTGGCTGCCGGCGATGGACCCGGCCCGCCGCGACACCGAGTACGGGCACTGGCGCCAGGCGGTGGAGCTGACGTTCGGGTGGATGCGCCCCGGCCCGGCCGCCGCCGCACCGGGGTCGGACCTGGTCGAGGTGCTGCTGGCCGACCACCGCCGGTTCGAGCAGCTGCTGCGCGACCTTCGCAACGCCGAGGCCGACCGCCCGGCGCTGGTCGCGGAGCTGGCGGCCCTGCTGGTGGCCCACGCGACGGCGACCGAGCGGATCGTCCGCCCCGGCTCGGCCGGCACCCCGTTCGCCGACGACCTCCTGGCGGTCCTCGAAGCCGACGACTTCGAGAAGGCGTTGCTGCGCTTGGAGAACGTGGTCGACGGGCACGTGCGAGGAGAGGAACGCGGGCTGCTGAACGACCTACGCCGCACGATGTCCACATCGGACCGCACGGGCCTCGGGCGGGCGTTCGTCGCGGAACGCCGCCGCCAGCTCGACCTCGACTGCGGGAGCGCCACCCACATCCGCGAACTCGGCGACCGCCTCACGCTCTGAGGCCGAGGCCGGAGCCAGGCCTGCCATCCGGGTGAAGCGGGTCCCGATCCCTGCCCCGGCGCGGGATCCGGGAGAAGACTGCGGGAACCGGTTCACCGCTGGAGGGAGCACCATGTCCGCAGCCGCCGACGAAGCCCTGCTGTCTCTGTCCACCCCGGCCGGGCTCGCCGATCCGTACCCGGTCTACGCGAAGCTCCGCGAGGAGGCGCCGATCTTCCGCAGCGAAGTCTTCGGCGGCTGGGTGCTCAGCCGGTTCGCCGACTGCCAGGCGGTGCTCGCCGACGGCGAGACCTTCCGGGTGCTGGACGCGCAGTGGCGCGACCGGCACACGCCGGGCTGGCGCGACAACGCCGCGATGGCGTTGTTCGCCGATCTCCTGCCGTGGAAGAACCCGCCCGACCACACGCGTGAGCGCCGCCTGCTCATGCGGGACTTCACCGTCCGGCGCGTGCAGGGGCTGGAGCCCGCGGTCCGCCGGGCCGTCGACCGGGTGCTGGACCGCTTCGCCGACGCCACGGCGGACGGGACCGCGGCGGAGTTCGTCGGCACGGTCCTCTACCCGCTCGGCATGGCCGTGATCGGCGACCTGGTCGGTGTGCCCGAAACCGACCACGACCGGCTCCGCCGGGTCACCGACCTGATCGGCAAGCAGGTCGACCCCGCGATGTCGCCTGACCTGCGCGCCGAGGTCGACGCGGCCGCGCTCGACTACCGGGCCTACTTCACGGAGCTGATCGCGCTGCGGCGCGCCGAACCTGGTGACGACCTGACTTCCGCGCTCCTGGCCCGGCCCGCCGCCGGCGCCGAACCGATGTCCGAGGAC
Source organism: Amycolatopsis sp. NPDC049691 (assembly GCF_040675005.1). Lineage (NCBI taxonomy): Bacteria > Bacillati > Actinomycetota > Actinomycetes > Pseudonocardiales > Pseudonocardiaceae > Amycolatopsis > Amycolatopsis sp. NPDC049691. The sequence goes on along the minus strand of NZ_JBFANX010000013.1, from coordinate 222,929 downwards.
GAAGTGCTCAACGCGCTGCTCGTGTTGTTCGGCGGTGGCTACGAAACCACCGCAGGCGCGCTGGGCAACGGTGTCCACGCACTGCTGACCCACCCGGACCAGTTCGCCCTGCTCGCCGGTGATGCGGGGCTGGCGGGGGGCGCGGCGGAGGAGATCCTGCGGTGGGACGGGGCCGCCCAGATGAGCCAGCGTGCGGCCGCCCGGCCGGCGGTGCTCGACGGCCGGGAGATCCCGGCGGACGATGTCGTGGTGATCCTCGCCGGGTCGGCGAACCGCGACCCCGCGCGCTTCGCCGACCCGGACCGCTTCGACATCACCCGCGACGGCGGCCGAGCGCTGTTCTTCGGGCACGGCCTGCACCTGTGCCTCGGCGCGGCCTTGGCGCGGCTCGAAATGACGGTGCTGCTCGAACAGCTGGGAAAGCGGTTCCCGGCGCTGCGGATCGGCGGCGAAGCGCAGCGCCGCCCCAACCCGGCGCTGCGCGGGATGGCGGCGCTGCCGCTGACCCGGTGACCCGCGAACCGGCGTCAGGTGCCCTTGAGGCAGCGACTGCTCTCCCGCACCACCAGTTCGGTCTCCACCGGCCGGCGAGGCGCCGGCACGCCGTCGATCCGGGCCACCAGCTCCGCCAGCGTCTGCCGCCCGGCCGCCAGGAAGTCCTGGCGGACCGTCGTCAGCGGGGGCTCGAAGTAGGCCGCCTCCGGGACGTCGTCGAAACCCACCACGTGCGCGTCGCGGGGGACGCGCATCCCCGCTTCCGTGAACGCCGACAGCAGGCCCAGCGCCATGTGGTCGTTGGCCGAGAACACCGCGCCCACCCCCGGTTCGACCGCCAGGGACTGGCCGGCGCGGTAGCCGGACCGGGCCGACCAGTCGCCGCGGACCACCGGGGGGACCTCCGCGCCGTGGAGCTCGAGGGTTTCGCGCCAGCCGCGCTCGCGGGCGCGGGCGATCGGCCCGTCCTCCGGGCCGCCGAGGTGCCAGACCGTCGGGTGGCCCAGGTCCAGGAGGTGCTCGGTGGCCCGTCGGGCGCCTTCGTACTGGTCGGCCGTCGCCGCCGGGATCAGCGGGACGCCGGCGACCGGGGACAGCTCGGCGACCAGGTGGGCGTCGACCACCACGATTCCCGACACGCCCTGCAGCAGCAGGCCGGCCGCGGCGGCGGGCACCGCGGCCCGGCCACGGCCCGGCACGCCGAAGACGACGAGGGCGTACCCGTGTTCGCGCGCGGCGGCGCGCAGACCGTTCAGGACCCGCCCGGACGCCGCCGTGCCGCCGGCGATCACGCCGAGGGTGCCCCGGCGCCGCGTGGGCAGGGAACCTCTGGGACCCGCGTCGTCGTCGGTCATGTTCTCGATGTTAACGATCACACCCCCAGACGTGAACTTCCTTCACCTTCCATAAATAACGAAACGATAACGCGCGAAGACGGCGTTGAACCGGGCTTTCACCGCGGCCGTTTCAGCCAGTGCCGGAACCAGTGACACCGGGCGCGGTTCCCCGATTCCCGCGCCCGCGGTGCCACTCCCCGGGTTTCGCGCGTCTCCCCTCGGGCACGCAGCTTTCCCCGTCGTGCCCGGAAAAACCGAAGAAGGTGACCATTGCCCCGGAAAACCTCCCCCGCCACGGGCAGACATCGCATCACCCGCCGCACCAAGATCGCGACCGGCGGCCTCGCCCTCGCGCTCGCGGTCGGCGGCATCGTCGTCGCGACCACGGCCGGGCGCACCGGCCAGGCCAGCGCCGATCCCGCGGACGCGTCGTTCTTCATCGACATCGCGAAGGTGCCCTCCGGTGTTAACGTGAACAAAGCGCTGCAGCAGAAAGGCGCGCGCGGCACGTTCACCGTGGACTGCGGGCGCAACGAAAACCAGCACTTCAACCCCGACAACTTCATCGCCCAGCCGGGTGTCAAGAACGGTGCCCAGCACCTGCACGACTACGTCGGCAACCTGTCGACGAACGCCGATTCGAACAACAAGAGCCTGGCCAAGGCCGGGACGACGTGCAAGAACGGCGACAAGTCCGCCTACTTCTGGCCGGTCGTGCGCATCGACACCGGCGAAGAGGACGAGAACCCGCCCGCCACCCAGCCCGACCGCGCCGGCAGCGCGAAGGACAAGGCGAGCACCCAGGTCGACTGCCCCGACGTCGCGAGCAAGCTCCCCGACGTCCCGGACCAGGCCATGGACGAGGTGAACCGCAACCTCGACCTGCTCGACAAGCAGATCGACGAAGCGAACAAGCGGATCGCGAACGGCGACCTCAAGACGCCGCAGGACATCCAGAACGCCGTCGTCGGCCCGCTGAAGGACAAGCGGGTGGCCACGATCGACCGGATCGCCATCGCGATCGGCCGCCGGGCCGCGAAGCCGACGAACCTGGGCGGGCTCGCCGCGTGCGTGCTCAAGCAGAACGGCCAGGGCGGGCTCGACAACGGCGGCCAGAACAGCACCGGCCAGGCGGGCGAACTGCCCGGCGTCAACGACAAGAACGAGGTGGCGGGCAACGACGGCGAGATCCAGCGCGTCCGCTCCGCCACCATCACGTTCACCAGCGGCGGCGCGAACAAGGTCGTCGCGATGCCGCAGTTCCTCCGCATCCTCTACGGCGACGCCAAGCAGAGCACCAACGGCCCGGCCAACGCCCGGCCCAGCTGGACGTGCACCGGCTTCGAGGACCGGCTCACCGACCACTACCCGATCTGCCCGCAGGGCAGCCGGGTCGAGCGGATCCACGCCTTCCCGAACTGCTGGGACGGCAAGAACATCGACAGCGCCAACCACCGCACGCACATCGTGTTCGCCGACCAGCAGGGCAAGTGCCCGGCCGGGTTCAAGAACGTGCCGCAGCTGGTCATCAAGCTGGTCTACGACATCCCGCACGACATCCAGGTCAAGGGCCAGTACAAAGTGGACGCCTTCCCGCAGGAGAGCCACAACCCGCGGTCGGACCACGACGACTTCGCCAACGTCATGGGCCAGCGCCTGATGAACCAGGTCGTCAACTGCATCAACACCGGCAAGCGCTGCAACCAGTAGGTCAGGACGTGGTGACGGAGTAGCTGTTCGCGGCGAAGTCCAGTCCACCGGCGGACGAGGTGATCTCGAAGCCGAACTGGACTTCGCCGAGCGTCACGTCACCGAACCAGCCACGGGCACGGATCCAGTTCAGCACCGCCAGCACGTCGACCGTGCCCGCGTTGGTGTTCGACGTGCGGACGAACGAGAACACCGCGTTCGACCCGTTCGATCCCCGGTAGACGTCCCAGGTGTGGCCGCCGACCGTGGCCGTCGCCTGCTTGCTGCCGAGCGGGCCGACCGCGCCCTGCTTGTTCATCCACAGCATCGTTTCGTAGGCGTTGTTGTCCGCCCAGATGTCATACGCCGTCTCGTAAGCGCCGCTGCCGGGACGGCTGACGCCGAAGCTGCTCGACACCTTTCCGAGCGCGCTCAGCTTCTTGCCGACGTTCTTCGCCGAATGCGGGTACGACTTCACGCCGCCGGTGTTCGGCTGATCCGACCAGACCCCCCAGTTGGAATACGAATTCGCCCAGATGGTCTGCGGGCCGGCGCCACTGCCCCAGACGTCGTTGCGGATCGTGTACCCGCCGTTGGACCAGGTCGCCCACTTGTCCGAAGACGACCAGGTTGCCGCCGAAGCGACGCCGGCCGAGGCGACGACGGAAACGGCTACGCTCAAGGAAACCACGAGGGAACGCACGGCTTTGTGCATGGGATGGGTCCTCCACTGGTGAGGGATTCACCAGCACTATGACCGTCCCGTTACCACCCGGTCAAGCAATTCGAGAACTTCGAAAAGAAAGGGGCTTTCCCGTCGAAACGGGAAAGCCCCTTTCGACGCCGGGGCTCAGGAAGCCGCGCGGCGTTTCGTCCAGATGTCGTACGCCACGGCGGCCAGCAGCACGACGCCCTTCACCAGCATCACCCGCTCGCTCGGCGCGCCGATCAGGGACATCCCGTTGTTGATGACCGCCATGATCAGGCCGCCGGTGATCGCGCCGACCACCTTGCCGACGCCGCCCTGGACGGCCGCGCCGCCGATGAACGCCGCCGCGATCGCGTCGAGCTCGAAGTTGACGCCCGCCGTCGGGCCCGCCTGGTTGAGCCGGCCGGCGAAGATGATCCCGGCCAGCGCCGCCAGCACGCCCATGTTGACGAAGATCCAGAACGTCACCGACTTGACCTTGACGCCCGAAAGCGTCGCGGCCTGCAGGTTGCCGCCGACGGCGTAGATGTGCCGCCCGAACACGGACTTCCCGGCCACCAGCGAGTAGCCGAGCACCAGCACCGTCAGCAGGATCAGGACCCACGGCAGGTTCTTGAACCGCGCCAGCTGCACGACCAGCGCGAGCACCAGCACCGCGATGCCGGCCAGCTTGAGCACGAACATCGGGAACGGGTCGACGTCCTGGCCGTAGCCCAGCCTGCCCATGCGCTTGCGCCACTGCGTGAACGCGATCCCGGCCACCGCGGCGACGCCGGCCAGCAGCGACACCAGGTCGGCTCCGCCCAGCGGCCCGAGGCCGACGTTGCCGAGGTAGCCGTCGGTGAAGCCGTTCGACAGCGTGCGGATCGCGTCCGGGAACGGGCCGATGCCCTGGTTGCCCAGGACGGTCAGGGTCAGCGCGCGGAACGCCAGCATGCCGGCGAGCGTCACGATGAACGCCGGGATGCCGAAGTAGGCCACCCAGTAGCCCTGCCACGCACCGATCACCGCGCCCACGACGAGGGTGATCAGCACCGCCCAGAACCACGGCATGTGCGAGTTCACCATCAGCACCGCCGACACCGCGCCGGTCATCGCGACGACCGACCCGGCGGACAGGTCGATGTGCCCGGAGATGATCACCAGGATCATCCCGATCGCGAGGATCAGCACGTAGCTGTTCTGCACGATGATGTTGGAGATGTTCTGCGGTTCCAGCAGCGCGCCGCCGGTGAGCACCTCGAACAGCACCACGATCAGCGCGAACGCGACGTAGATGCCGCTCTGGCGCGGGTTGATCGAGATCCTCCGCTTGGAGCGCTCAACCGGGGGCACGGCGGGCCGCGCTTCGGTCGTGGTCATTCCCGTTCCTTCGTCATGTACTGCATCAGCAGTTCCTGAGTGGCTTCTTCGCGCTTGGCCTCGCCGGTGATCCGCCCCGCCGACAGCGCGTAGATCCGGTCGCAGAGCCCGAGCAGCTCCGGCAGCTCGGAGGAGATGACCAGGACGGCCTTCCCCTGGGCGGCGAGGGAGTTGATGATCGTGTAGATCTCGAACTTCGCGCCCACGTCGATGCCGCGGGTCGGTTCGTCGAGGATCAGCACGTCCGGGTCGGTGAAGATCCACTTGGCCAGCACGACCTTCTGCTGGTTGCCGCCGGACAGCTTCCCCGTCACGCTCTGCACGCTCGGCGCCTTGATCCGCAGGTCACGGCGGTAGCGGTTGGCCGTGTCGTGCTCGGCGTGCTCGTTGACCCAGCCGCGCCTGGCCAGCTTGCCCAGCCCGGCCGCGGACACGTTGCGCTGGATGTCCTCGATCAGGTTGAGCCCGTAGCGCTTCCGGTCCTCGGTGGCGTAGGCGATGCCGTGGCGCACGGCGTCCTGCACCGACCGGACGTCGATCTCCTTGCCGTGCTTGAGGATCCGGCCGGAGATGTCCTTGCCCCACGACCGGCCGAACACGCTCATCGCGAGCTCGGTGCGGCCCGCGCCCATCAGCCCGGCCAGGCCGACGATCTCCCCGCGCCGCAGCGAAAGCGACGCGCGGTCGACGACGACGCGGCCGGCCTGGGTCGGGCTGTGCACCGTCCAGTCCTCGATCCGCAGCACCTCTTCGCCGATCTCCGGTTCCCGGGGCGGGAACCGGTGCTCGAGGTCACGGCCGACCATGCCGGTGATGATGCGTTCTTCCGTCAGCCCCGCCGCTTCGAGGGTTTCGATCGTCCTGCCGTCACGCAGGATCGTGACGGTGTCGGCGATCGCCGTCACCTCGCCGAGCTTGTGCGAAATGATCACGCACGTGACGCCCTCGTCCCGCAGCCCGCGCAGCAGATCGAGCAGGTGGGCCGAGTCGTCGTCGTTGAGCGCCGCGGTGGGCTCGTCGAGGATGAGCAGCTTGACCTCTTTGGACAGTGCCTTCGCGATCTCGACCAGCTGCTGCTTGCCGACCCCGAGTTCCTGCACCGCCCGGGTGGGGTTTTCGGCGAGGCCGACGCGCTTGAGCAGCGCGCCGGCCTCGTGGTTGGTGCGGTTCCAGTCGATCCAGCCGCGCTTGGCCTGTTCGTTGCCGAGGAAGATGTTCTCCGCGATCGACAACTGGCCGCACAGCGCGAGCTCCTGGTGGATGATCACGATCCCGCGCCGTTCGCTGTCGCGCACCGACCCGAACTCGCACCGCTGCCCGTCGAAGGTGATCTCGCCGTCGTAGCTCCCGTGCGGGTAGACGCCCGAGAGCACCTTCATCAGGGTGGACTTCCCGGCGCCGTTCTCCCCGCAGATCGCGTGGATTTCCCCGCGGCGCACGGAAAGGGTGACGTCCGACAGCGCCTTGACCCCGGGGAAGGTCTTGGTGATCCCGCGCATGCCGAGCAGTTCGGTCATTTCAGCTGACCTGCCGTGTAGTAGCCCGAGTCGACGAGTTCCTTCTGGTAGTTCGCCTTGTCCACGGTGACCGGCTGCAGCAGGTAGGACGGGACGACCTTCTTGCCGTTGTCGTAGTCGGTGGTGTTGTTGACCTCGGGCTTGCCGCCCTTGAGCACCGCGTCGGCCATCTTGACGGTGGTGTCGGCGAGCTTGCGGGTGTCCTTGAAGATCGTCGAGTACTGCTCACCGGCGATGATGGACTTGACCGAGGCGACCTCGGCGTCCTGCCCGGTGACGATCGGGTACGGCTGGCCGGCGGTGCCGTAGCCGTTGCTCTTCAGCGCCGACAGGATGCCGATCGACAGCCCGTCGTACGGCGAGAGCACGCCCTGGACCTTCGCGCCGCCGGTGTAGGTCTTGGTGAGCAGGTCCTCCATGCGGCGCTGCGCGGTGGCCGGGTCCCAGCGGAGGATGGCCGCGCGGGCGAAGTCGGTCTGGCCGCTCTTGACGACCAGCTTGCCGCTGTCCATCAGGGGCTTGAGGACCGACATCGCGCCGTTGAAGAAGAAGGTCGCGTTGTTGTCGTCCGGGGAACCGGCGAAGAGCTCGATGTTGAACGGCCCCGGCCCGTCACCCAGGCCCTTGACCAGCGAGTTCGCCTGCTCGACACCGACCTTGAAGTTGTCGAAGGTGGCGTAGTAGTCGACGTTCGGCGAGTTGCGGATCAGCCGGTCGTAGGCGATGACCGGGATCTTCTTGTCGGCGGCTTCCTGCAGCTGCGTGGTGATGGCGGTGCCGTCGATCGAGGCGATGACCAGGAGCTTGGCGCCCTTGGTGATCTGGTTCTCGATCTGGTTCACCTGGGTGGGGATGTCGTTCTCGGCGTACTGCAGGTCGACCTTGTAGCCGAGCTTCTCCAGTGCGGCCTTGATGTTGTCGCCGTCGTGGATCCACCGTTCCGACGACTTCGTCGGCATGGTGACGCCGACCAGGCTGCCCTCGGCGCTCGCGCCGGGCGCGGCCGTCTGGTCCGCGGTCTTCTGGCTCGAGCCGCACGCCGACAGCGTGAGCGCGAGCCCCGCGGCCGCGAGCGCCGCGATTCCTCTGGTGCTGAACTTCATTGTTCCTTCTTCCTTTCTCAGAAGCCCTGAGCGAGCCGGTGGTACGCCTGGTTCCAGCGGATGCGGTCGGCGAAGCCGTGCGGGGTGGTGTCCTTGTCGATCACCAGGAGCTCGACGCCGAGCAGGTTCGCGAAGTCGCGCAGCGTCTCGGTGCCGACCGCCTGGGTCAGGACGGTGTGGTGCGGGCCGCCCGCGGTGATCCACGACTCGGCCGACGTCGACAGCGACGGCGACGGCTCCCACACCGCGCGCGCCACCGGCAGGTTCGGCAGCGGCTCGTCCGGCTCGACGACCTCGATCTCGTTGGCCACCAGGCGGAACCGGTCGCCGAGGTCGACCAGGCCGAGAGTCACGCCGGGGCCGGGGGCCGCGTCGAACACCAGCCGGACCGGGTCTTCGCGGCCGCCGATGCCCAGCGCGTGGATCTCGCAGGACGGCTTCGCGGCGGCGATGCTCGGGCAGACTTCGAGCATGTGGGCGCCGAGGATCTTCGGCGTGCCCGGCCCGAAGTGGTAGGTGTAGTCCTCCATGAACGACGTGCCCCGGTCGGACCCGACACTCATCGCCTTGACCGCGGCGAGCAGCGCCGAGGTCTTCCAGTCGCCCTCGCCGCCGAAGCCGTAGCCGTCGGCCATCAGCCGCTGCACGGCCAGGCCGGGCAGCTGGCGCAGGCCACCGAGGTCCTCGAAGTTCGTGGTGAACGCGCCGAACCCGCCGTCGGTGAGGAACTTCCGGAGCCCGGCTTCGATCTTCGCGGCGTACCGCAGCGACTCGTGCCGCGCTCCCCCGGCCGCCAGGTCCGGGACAACGTTGTAATCCTGGGCGTACTGCGCCACCAGGGAGTCCACTGTGTCCTTTTCGGACACCTGATCGACGACCTCGACCAGGTCGTTCACGCCGTAGGTGTTGACCGAGACGCCGAACCGCAGCTCGGCCTCGACCTTGTCGCCTTCGGTGACGGCGACGTCGCGCATGTTGTCGCCGAACCGGGCCAGCCGGAGGTTGCGCAGGTGGTCGGCGCCGATCGCGGCGCGCGCCCACGCGTCGATCCGCGCGACGACGGCCGGGTCCGACACGTGGCCGGCGACGGTCTTGCGCGGGACGCCGAGGCGGGTCTGGATGAACCCGAACTCGCGGTCGCCGTGCGCGGCCTGGTTGAGGTTCATGAAGTCCATGTCGATGGTCGACCACGGCAGGGCTTCGTTGAGCTGGGTGTGCAGGTGCAGCAGCGGCTTGCGCAGCGCGTCCAGCCCGGTGATCCACATCTTCGCGGGCGAGAAGGTGTGCATCCACGCGATCACGCCGACGCACGCGGCGTCGGAGTTGGCTTCCTGCAGGACGCGGCGGATCGACGCGGCCTCGGTCAGCACCGGCTTGCCGACGATCTCGGCCGGGAGCCCGCCGGAGGCGGCCAGGAGCTGCTGGATGCGCAGGGACTGGCCGGCGACCTGCTCGAGGGTCTCCTCGCCGTAGAGGGCCTGGCTCCCGGTGAGGAACCAGAGCTGGGGTTTCGACGCGCGGGTCATCGTTCTCCTCGGTATCAGTGCTGGCCGTAGACGTTCTGGTACCGGGCGTAGAGCCGGTCGACGTCCTCGGGCGGCAGGGGTTCGGGCGTGCCGAGCTCGAAGGCCTTGTGCACGGTGCGGGCCACGTCCTCGACCATCACCGCGGCCTTGACGGCATCGCGCGCGGTGCGGCCGACGGTGAACGGGCCGTGGTTGCGCATCAGCACGGCGGGCGACCGGCTGGCGCGCAGTGTTTCGACGATGCCGCGGCCGATGGAGTCGTCGCCGATCAGGGCGAACGGCCCGACCGGGATCTCGCCGCCGAACTCGTCGGCGATCATCGTGAGCACGCACGGGATCGGCTCGCCGCGGGCGGCCCACGCCGTGGCGTACGTCGAGTGCGTGTGCACGACCCCGCCGACCTCCGGCAGGTGCCGGTAGACGTAGGCGTGCGCGGCGGTGTCCGACGACGGCGCGAGGTCGCCCTCGACGAGCTCGCCGTGCAGGTCGGTGACGACCATGGTGTCCGCGGACAGGTTGTCGTAGGACACCCCCGAGGGCTTGATCACCAGCAGGTCGCGGCCGGGGACCCGGGCCGAGACGTTGCCCGCGGTCCAGATGACCAGCTCGTTGCGGGTCAGTTCGCCGTGCAGCTTCGCCACGGTGTCCCGCAGTTCGGCGACGGTGTCGAGCACTTCACCGGTCAGGGACATCAGGACCGTCCTTTCGCGACCGCGCGGCGGCGGGCGGCGAGGCGGTGCATGACATCGTTGCCGCCCCGGCCGAAGTAGTCGTGCAGGGTCGTGTACTCGGCGTACAGCTCGTCGTAGGCGGTGACGTGCGCGGGCACCGGCTGGTAGACCGCGCGCCGCACCGAACCCATGGCCGCGGCGGCCGCGCGGATGTCCGGGTAGGCGCCGGCGGCCACGGCCGCGTGGATGGCCGAGCCGAGCGCGGGGCCCTGCTCGGAGCCGATGACCGACAGCGGCAGGTTGGTGACGTCGGCGTAGATCTGCATGAGCAGCGCGTTCTTCACCAGGCCGCCCGCGATGATCAGCTCGGTGACCGGCACGCCGGCCTCGCCGAAGGTCTCGATGATCTTGCGCGTGCCGAACGCCGTCGCCTCGAGCAGGGCGCGGTAGACGTCTTCGGGGCGGGTGGCGAGGGTCTGGCCGACGACGACGCCGGACAGCTCGTGGTCGACGAGCACCGACCGGTTGCCGCTGTGCCAGTCGAGGGCGACCAGGCCGTGTTCGCCGATCTCCTGCTGCGACGCGAGCCGGGTGAGCTGTTCGTGCCCGTCGCGGGCGAAGTGCTCGGTGAACCAGCCGAAGATGTCGCCGACGCCGCTCTGCCCGGCCTCGTAGCCCCAGAGCCCGGCGACGATGCCGCCGTCGACGACGCCGCACATGCCGGGGACTTCGCGCAGTTCGGCGCCGTTCATCACGTGGCACGTCGAGGTGCCCATGATCGCGACCATCTGGCCGGGCTCGACGGCGTTCGCCGCGGGCGCGGTGACGTGCGCGTCAACGTTGCCAACGGCCACGGCGATGCCCTCGGGCAGGCCGGTCCATGCCGCGGCTTCGGCGGAGAGCGAACCGGCGCGGGAGCCCAGCTGGCCCAAGGGGTGTTCGAGCTTGTCGGCCACGAAGGACTCGAAGCCGGGCGCCAGTTCGCGGAGGAAGTCGCGGCTCGGGTACTGGCCGTCCTGGAGGATGCCCTTGTACCCGGCGGTGCAGGCGTTGCGGACGTAGGTGCCGGTCAGCTGCCAGACGATCCAGTCGGCCGCTTCGACCCAGTGCCGCATCGCGGCGTAGACCTCGGGCGCCTCTTCGAGCAGCTGAAGCCCCTTCGCGAACTCCCACTCCGACGAGATCAGCCCGCCGTAGCGCGGCAGCCACTTCTCGCCGCGCGTGCGGGCCAGCTCGTTGATGCGGTCCGCCTGCGGCTGGGCCGAGTGGTGCTTCCACAGCTTGACGTAGGCGTGCGGGTTGCCTTCGAACTCGGGCAGCTCGCACAGCGGCGTGCCGTCCGCGGTGGTCGGCACCATCGTGCAGGCGGTGAAGTCGGTGGCGATGCCGATGACGTCGGCCGGGTCCGCACCGGCCGCGGTGAGCGCGGCCGGGACGGCGGTGCGGAGCACTCCGACGTAGTCCGCGGGCACCTGCAGCGCCCAGTCCGGCGGCAGCGGGCGACCGGTGGCGGGCAGCGTCTCGTCGAGCACCCCGTGCGGGTATTCGAAGACCGCGCTGCCGAGCTCGGCGCCGTCCGCCACGCGCACGACCACGGCGCGGCCCGACAGCGTGCCGAAGTCGACGCCGACGGTTAGTGGTTGTCCCACGGTGTCCTCTCTCCTGGTGTTGTTCAGCGGCCGGTGATGACGAGCGTCGTCACGGAGTTGGCGGGCAGGGTCAGCTTCGAGGTCGCGGCCAGCCCGGTGATCTCCCTGGTCTGCGGCACGATGGCGGCCGGCGCGGCGAGGCTGTTGCGCCCCGCCGGGTCGCCGGTGAGCGTGGTGAGCGTCCCGGTTCCGTCGACCGCGGTGACGCCGGTGAGCGCCAGCCGCGCCGTCTGCACCTGACCGGTCGGGTTGACGAGCTTGACCGTGAAGGTCTTCTTGCCGCTCTTGGTGGTCACGTTGACCACCTGCCGCAGCGGGCTGCCCTGGTTGAGGCGGCTGGACACGATCTGCTTGCCGAGCGTGCTGGAGAACATCTGCTGCACCCAGTACGACGGCGAGGCGTAGCTCGTCCCGGCGTCGAAGCCGATCAGGTTGACCGGCCAGTTCGACTGGTTCTCCTGCACCAGCACCGGCGCGTACATCGAGCCGATGACGACGTCGCTGTTGCGTTCGAGCCCGGTGAGGAACGCGGCTTCGCCGATGGCGGCGGCCAGCGTGCCGGTGGGCCTGCCGTCCTGGGCGCCGTACTCGCCGACGAGGATGTCCGGGCCGGAGCGGTCCGCGGTGTCGTAGCGGGTGGAGTTGTCGGTGAACCACTGCGGCGACTGGTAGTAGTGGTCGTCGGCGGCGTCCGGGCGCACCCCGGTCGAGGTGCTCGACGCGGCCCCGCCCTGCAGGCCGCCGGTCGTGGCGATGACGGTCAGCTGCGGGTACTTCGCCTTGATGGCGTCGTACATGTCCGTGAAGCGCCAGGCGTAGCTGCCCGAGCCGTCGAACCAGTCCTCGTTGCCGACCTCGACGTAGTGCAGGTCGAACGGTGCCGGGTGCCCGTCGGCGACCCGCTTCGCGCCCCACGTCGTGGAGGCGTCGCCGATGGCGTACTCGATCTCGTCGAGGGCTTCCTGGACGTACTGCGGGTAGTCGGCCTGGTCGACGTGCTGGCCGTTGAGCGTGTAGCCGGCGAACAGGGCCAGCAGCGGCTGGGCGCCGATGTCCTCGGCCAGCTTGAGGTAGTCGAGGATGCCGAAGCCGTCGGTGGACCAGTAGCCCCACGCGGTGTTCTGGTGGCCGGGCCGCTCCTCCGGCTTGCCGATGGTGTTCTTCCAGGCGAACCGCGTGTCGAGGGTGTTGCCTTCGAGGTAGTTGCCGCCCGGGACGCGGAACAGGCCGAGCTTCATGGCCGCGAGCTTCTGCCCGAGGTCGAGGCGGACGCCGTGGTTCTTGAAGGTGGGCGGGAACAGCGAGACCTGCTGGAACCAGGCGTCCCCGGTCAGGGCCGTCTTCCCCTTGTTAACCAGGGAGACGACGATCCGGTTGTCGGTGGACGCGGCGATGGTCGACGGCGTGGTGAAGCTGAACGTCTGCTGCGACCACGCGGGGCCGACCGGCTGGAGGTCCTTGCTCGCCAGGACCGTGCCGTCCGGCTTCTCCAGGCTGACGCGGACCGCGCCGGTCCAGGTGCCCTTGCCGAAGAAGCTGCCCGTGTACTTGGTGGACGGTTTCGCGGCGATGCCGTAGTAGCCGACGTTGGCCGCGGCGATCCGGCCCGCGGCGGGGACGGTGTCGGCGTGCAGCTTCAGCGAGCGGTCGAGCGCGGTGTTGAGCGGGGTCGCGGTGTCGATCGCGTACGTACCGGTCGCGCCGGCCGAGGTGACCAGCGACCAGTACGGGACCGGGGTGTCGCCGGCGCCGCTGCCGCGCTGGTAGGCCTCCTTGAAGGTGCGGTTGCGGACGAGTTCCGCGTAGAGCCCGCCTTCGACGGAGTGGCTGATGTCCTCGAGGATCGAGCCGTAGGTCGTCGGCCGGGTGTTGGCGCGGACGACGTTGGCGTCGACCGCCAGCTGGTTGGCACCGGCCAGGGTGCCGATCTGGGCTCCGGTCAGCGGGAAGCGGCGCAGCTCGACCTCGTCGACGGCGCCGGTGAACCCGGATCCCACGGTCAGCGGCGCGGCGGCGGTGCCCGAAGCCGCGCACGCCGCAACGTCCAAAGTGGTCCCGGTGGGGGTGCCGCAGCTGCTGGTGACCGCCGCCGCGTCGCCGTCGGCATAAACGGTGAGCCGCTGCGACGCGCGGTCGAGCACGAGGGCGGCGTGGTGCCAGTCGCCGTCGGCGAGGCCGCCGCCGGTCGTGGTCACCTGGATCGTGCCGACGTGGGCGGTGAGCTTGCCGCCGGTGACGCCGAGGGCGTACCCGTCGCCGTGGTCGACGAGGGTGCCGTCCGCAGTGGTGCGGAACCAGGCGGCCAGCGAGAGCGAGCCGGTGCCGGTGTCGAACGCGGGCGAGGTACCCATGTCCACAGTGGACTTGCCGTCGAACTGGACGGCCTTGCCCGCCGCGCCCGCGGTCCACGTCGCCCCGCGAAGGGTGCCGTCGGCGGCGTTCGCGCTCGAATCGCGGGCGACCGTGCCGGAGCCTTCGTCGAAGTGCCACGATCCGCTCGCGGCCAGCGAAGCGACGGCGGACGCGGTCAGCGGCGTCGGGTACGCGCGGACGTCGTCGATGCCGCCGGCGAACCAGTCCGCCGGAGCGCCCGCCCACTTGCCGCGGCCGATCTCCAGGTGCCCGGTGGCGGTCCACGGCGTGGTGAACGGGACGCTCTGCTGCAGGGTTCCGTTGACGTACAGGGAAAGCGTGCCCGCCGCGCGGTTGTAAACGCCGACGAGGTGCTGCCACTGGTCGGCCTGCGCGGGCAGCGTGGACACCGCCGAGGACGACGCCGTGTCGCCGTCGCCCGCGCGGCGGGTGAAGGCGAACCGGCCGTCGGCCGCGCGCTGGAGGTAGAAGCCGCTGATCGCCGAGCCGTCGACGCTCACGGCGGTGCGGAAGCCGGTGGCCGCGGTCGGCTTGACCCACGCGGACACCGAGAAGCTCTGCGCGGTGTCGACGACCGGCGCCGGGGCGTCGATCGCGGCGTCGGTGCCGTTGAGCACCGCGCCGTGCGGGCCGACGACGCCGTCGCCCCAGGTCGCGCCGCCGGTGAGGGTGGCGGTGCGCGCGTCGAGGGAGTCGTCGGCCGCCGTGGTGCCGGTGCCTTCGTCGAGGGTCCAGTGCCCGGCGATGGCCAGGCGGGCGGCGTCGGCCGCGGTCAGCGCGCCGCTGTAGGCGCGGACGTCGTCGATCGAGCCGTCGACGTAGTCCACCGGATTGCCGCCGTACTTGCCGCGGCCGATCACCAGGTGGCCCGTACCGGCCCAGCCCGCGGGCGCGGCGACGGTGGCCTGGCGGGTGCCGTCGACGTACAGCGACAGCGTCGACGCCGCCGCGTCGAACACGCCGGTGAGCTGGTACCACTGGCCCACGACGGGGTCGAAGTTCGCGCCGGCGACGACGCCGTCGGCGGGGGCGTCCCCGGCCAGGCGCGTGAAGGCGAACCGGCGCGAGTCGTCCCGGAACTGCAGGAAGAAGTTGCTGACCTGGGTGCCGTCGACGCTGACGAACGTCTGGAAGCCGGACGTCTTGTCGAGCTTCACCCAGCTGCTCACGGAGAAGCTCTTGGTCGTGTCGAGCACGGGCGCGCCGGCGTCGGCGAAGCCGCTGGTGCCGTCGGTGGTCAAGGCACCACCGCGGATCCCCGGGCCCCAGCCGGCGCCGGAGTTCAGGGTGGCGGGGTGGTCGCCCGCGGTGTCGGCGGCGGTGCTCCCGCTGCCGTCGTCGAACGTCCAGTGCCCGGCCAGCCCCGGCTCCGGGTCGGCCGCGGCGGTCGTCACGGGCAGCGCGGAGAACAGGGTGAGGGCCGCGAGCACGGCGAGGGGACGGCGGGTTCTGCGGAGCATGACTCCCCTTCAGCGGGTCCGTCGGGTCACGAGGCGTTGCAGGACGATGAAGACGAAGAGGAGCGCGCCGGTGATGATCGAGGTCCACCAGGAGTTGAGGGTGCCGTCGAAGGTGATCAGCGTCTGGATGATGCCCAGCACCATGATCCCGAGCACGGTGCCCAGCACGTAGCCGGAACCGCCGGTGAGGATGGTGCCGCCGATGACCACCGCGGCGATCGCGGTCAGCTCCAGGCCGACGCCGTTGAGCGGGTCGCCGGACGACTTGTACAGCACCAGCAGCAGCCCGCCCAGCGCCGAGCAGAATCCGCTGATGGTGTACACCGCGATCTTCGTGCGGTCGGTCTTGAGACCCATCAGCATCGCCGACTGCGCGTTGCCGCCGATCGAGTAGACCGTGCGCCCGAACCGCGTGAAGGCCAGGACGTACACCGCCGCGAGGACGACGACGAGCGCGACAACCACGCTGATCGAGATGTGCAGTTCCCCGCCCAGCGGGATCTGCGTCTGGGCGAGGGTGGCGATCGTCGGGTTGTCGATCGAGTACGCCTCGGTGCTGATCGTGTAGCAGAGCCCGCGGGCGAAGAACATCCCGATCAGCGTGGCGATGAACGGCTGGATCTCGAAGAAGTGGATGAGCGCGCCCATCCCGGCGCCGAGCAGCGCCCCGATCACCAGCACCACCGCGATCGCCGCGTAGGCGGACCAGCCGTGCTTCTGCATCAGGTCGCCGGAGACCACTGTGGACAGTGCGACGACCGAGCCGACCGACAGGTCGATGCCGCCGGTGAGGATCACGAACGTCATCCCGATCGCGACCACGAGCAGGAAGGCGTTGTTGATGAACAGGTCGAGCACGACCTGGCCGGACCCGAAGGCCTCGTACTGGGCGGCGCCGAAGATGTAGGCGGCGATCAGCAGCGCCATCGTCGCGAGGATCGGGACGTGCCGCTGCTGCGGCCGGTAACCCTTGATGCGGGTGAGCGTGGTCACGCCGTGACCTCCACCTTCTCCGGAGCGGACGCGGGAGCCGGCGCGGCCGGGCGGGCCTTGCGGCGGCGGAGCTTGCGACGGAACGCGGGCGACTGCAGCAGGCACACCGCGAGCACGACCAGTGCCTTGAACAGCATGATCGCCTCGGGCGGGATGCCGAGGGCGTAGACGGTGGTGGTCAGCGTCTGGATGAGCAGCGCGCCGATCACCGAGCCGCCGAGGGAGAACCGGCCGCCGGTCAGCTGGGTGCCGCCGACGACGACGGCGAGGATCGCGTCGAGCTCGATGAACAGCCCGGCGTGGTTGGCGTCCGCGCTGTGCACGTTCGCGCTGATCATCAGCCCGGCGATGCCCGCGCACAGCCCGCAGAAGACGTAGACGAGCCAGGTCAGCCGCGCCGAGCGGAGCCCGGCCAGCCTGCTCGCCTCGGGGTTGCCGCCGACGGCTTCGACGAGCATGCCGAGCGCGGAGCGGCGGACCAGCAGCGAAGCGAGCACGAAGACGAGCAGGGCGATGAGGATCGCGCTCGGCAGCGTCAGGACGAACCCGCTGCCGATCCACTCGAAGGGCGCGGAGTTGATCGTGATGATCTGGCCGCCGCTGATCAGCTGCGCGATCCCGCGGCCGGCGACCATCAGGATCAGCGTCGCGATGATCGGCTGGATGCCCAGCTGGGCGACGAGCCAGCCGTTCCAGACCCCGAGCACCAGGGACAGGCCCAGTGCCAGCCCGACCGCGACGAGCGTGGCGCCCACCCCGTCGGGGTGGTCGGCGATCCAGAGGCAGGCGAGCGAGCCGCTGATCGCGACGACCGCGCCGACCGACAGGTCGATGCCGCGGGTGGCGATCACCAGCGTCATGCCGATCGCGATGAGGATCAGCGGGGCGCCGTTCTTGAGGATGTCGACGAGGTTCCCGTAGAGGTGGCCGTCGCGCAGCTCGATCGAGAAGAACGCCGGGCTCGCGACGAGGTCGCCGGCCAGCAGGGCCAGCAACGCCACCACGGGCCAGAAGAGCCGGTGTTTGGTCATCCCTTTCACGCCTGCACCCCTTCGGCCATCGTGGCCATGATGTCGTCCGCGGTGAGTCCCTGGTTTTCCCGCTGCGCCACCACTTTCCGGTCGCGCAGCACGACGACGCGGTGGCTCAGCCGCAGGACTTCCTCCAGCTCGGCGGAGATGAACACGACGGCCATGCCGTCGGCCGACAGCTGGGTGACCAGCCGCTGGATCTCGGTCTTGGCGCCGATGTCGATGCCGCGGGTGGGCTCGTCGAGGATGAGCAGCCGCGGCTCGGTGATGAGCCAGCGGGCCAGCAGCACCTTCTGCTGGTTGCCGCCGGACAGGTTGCCCACCAGTGCTTCCGGGTCGGCGGGCCGGATGTCGAGCGCCTTGACGTACTTCTCGGCGATCTCGTCCTGGCGGCGGCGCGACAGCGGCCGCGCCCAGCCGCGGGAGGCCTGCAGCGCCAGGACGATGTTCTCCCGCACGGTCAGTTCCTCGACCAGCCCCTCGGACTTGCGGTTCTCCGAGAGGAACGCGATGCGGTGGTCGAGGCCGGCCCGCGGGGTGCGCAGCGCAGTGGCGGTGCCGTCGATCGTCACCGAGCCGCTGTCGGCGTGGTCGGCGCCGAAGAGCAGCCGGGCGAGCTCGGTGCGGCCGGAGCCGAGCAGCCCGGCGAGCCCGACGACCTCGCCGGCGTGGATGTCGAGGGTGAACGGCTCGATGCCGCCCTTGCGGCCGAGGTCTTCGGCGGCCAGCAGCACCGGCGCGCCGGCGACCTCGGCCCGGGTCGGCCCGGACTCCTCGAGCGTCTCGAGGACCTGCAGCTCCTTGCCGATCATCTTGGTGACCAGGTCGACCGGCGTGATGTCCGCGGTGCGGTACTCGCCGATCAGCTTTCCGTTGCGCAGCACGGTCATCCGGTCGGCGACGGCGAAGACCTGGTCGATGAAGTGGGAGACGAACAGGATCGCCATCCCTTCGTCGCGCAGCGAGCGCACGACCTTCAGCAGCTGCTCGACCTCGCCGGTGTCCAAACTGGACGTCGGCTCGTCGAGGACGAGCACCCGCGCTTCGACGTCGAGCGCGCGGGCGATCGCGACCAGCTGCTGCACCGCGATCGAGCAGGTGCTCAGCTCGGCCGAGACGTCCACGTGGACGTCCAGCCGGGCCAGCAGCTCCTCGGCCCGCCGCCGCATCGGGCCCCACTGGATGCGGCCGAAGCGGCGGGGTTCCCGCCCGAGGCAGACGTTCTCCGCGACGGACAGGTTCGGGCAGAGGTTGACCTCCTGGTAGACCGTGCTGACGCCGGCCCGCTGGGCCTCGCCGGGCCCGCTGAAGGCGACCTGCTCGCCGTTCAGCTCGATCGTGCCCGCGTCCACCCCGTACACACCGGTCAGCACCTTGATGAGGGTGGACTTGCCGGCGCCGTTCTCGCCCATGAGGGCGTGGACTTCGCCGGGGTACATCCGGAACGCGACGTCGTCCAGGGCGAGGACGCCGGGGAATTCCTTGCGGATACCGCTCATCCGCACCATGGGCTGCGGTTCAGGCATTGCGTGCTCCGGGGTGGGCGCGGGACTTCGGTCAGTACTGGCGCTGCGGCAGGGCGGCCTTCGCCGACGCCTGGTCGAACTCGGTCTCCTGGGTCTCGATGCGGGCGGGCACCTGCTCGCCGGCGGCGACCTTCTTGACCAGGTCCATCAGCTGCGGGCCGAGCAGCGGGTTGCACTCGACGACGTGGTTGATCTTGCCGTCGGCCAGTGCCGTCAGCGCGTCCTTGACGCCGTCGACCGAGACGATCTTGATGTCCTTGCCCGGGACCTTGCCCGCGGCCTCGATCGCCTCGATGGCACCGAGGGCCATGTCGTCGTTGTGGGCGTAGAGGACGTCGATCTTGGGCTGGGACTTCAGGAAGGCCTCCATGACCTCCTTGCCCTTGGCGCGGGTGAACTCACCGGTCTGCGACGCGACGATCTTGTACTTCGGGTCCGCCGCGATGACGTCCGCGAAGCCCTTCTTGCGGTCGTTGGCCGGTGCCGAACCCGTGGTGCCCTGCAGCTCGACGATGTTGACCTGGCCGGTGGCGCCGGCGAACTCCTTGGTCAGCCACTCCCCCGCCTTCTTGCCCTCGGCGATGAAGTCCGAGCCGAGGAAGGTCTTGTAGAGCGACTTGTCCGGCGAGTCGATCGCCCGGTCGGTGAGGATGACCGGGATGTTGGCCGTCTTGGCCTCCTTGAGCACGGTGTCCCAGCCGGACTCCACCACCGGCGAGAAGGCGATGACCTTGACCTTCTGCTGGATGTAGGAGCGGATCGCGGAGATCTGGTTCTCCTGCTTCTGCTGCGCGTCGGAGAACTTGAGCTCGATGCCCGCGGCCTTGGCCGAGTCCTGGATCGACTTGGTGTTCGCCGTCCGCCACCCGCTCTCGGCGCCCACCTGGGCGAAGCCGAGCGTGATCGCCCCGCCGGAGCCACCGGAGGAGCCACCACTCCCGCAGGCGGTGAGCAGCACGAGTCCGGCCGCCGCGGCCGCCGCGGCGGCCCATCGCTTCTTCAGCACGTTCACTCCTCGATCGACGGTGATCATTGTTGTTAGCGTTAACATTCGGAGCTGGTCTTCTTCTGCCGGGCGCGTT
The DNA here is from genome assembly GCF_040675005.1 of Amycolatopsis sp. NPDC049691. Classification (NCBI taxonomy): domain Bacteria; kingdom Bacillati; phylum Actinomycetota; class Actinomycetes; order Pseudonocardiales; family Pseudonocardiaceae; genus Amycolatopsis; species Amycolatopsis sp. NPDC049691. The sequence goes on along the minus strand of NZ_JBFANX010000013.1, from coordinate 202,907 downwards.
CGCGGTGCTAACGCGGCCCGGTGCTCTCGCGGACGATCAGCTCGGGCACGACCAGGGCCCGCGCGTGCCGGTCGCCCCCGTCCATCCGCTGGGTGAGCAGGCCGAACGTGCGCCTGCCGACTTCGATGAAGTCCTGGCGCACCGTGGTCAGCGGCGGCGTGAAGTACGCCGCCTCGGGGACATCGTCGAAGCCCGCGACACGCACGTCCCGCGGCACCGAGATGCCGGCTTCGGCGAACGCGCGCAGCAGCCCGAGCGCCATCTGGTCGTTGCCGGCGAAGACGGCGTCCAGGTCGCGCTCCTTGGCGAGGGATCGCCCCGCCTCGTAGCCGGAGCGCGAGCTCCAGTCACCCCGGATCACCTGCGGCACGTTCGCGCCGTGGCGTTCGAGGGTTTCCCGCCAGCCCGCTTCGCGGTCGCGGGCTTCCAGCCAGTCTTCGGGTCCGGCGACGTGCCAGACGGTCCGGTGCCCGAGGGCCAGCAGGTGCTCGGTGGCGCGGCGGGCGCCGTCGCGCTGGTCGACGGAGATGACCGGGACCGGCGCGGCCTCGCCGCCGCCGACCGCGACGACCGGGAAGTCCGCGGGTGCGGCTTCCAGGGCCCGGCCGGCGGTGACGTGCGGGGCGATGACGATGACGCCTTCGACGGCCTGGCGGCGGAGGTTCTCCACCGCGTCCGCGATCGAAGACCGGCCCGGACGGCTCACGCTGGAGATCGTGATCGCGTACCCGGCTTCGCGGGCGGCGTTCTCGATGCCGTAGAGCGTGCTGGCCGGACCGTACAGATTGGACTCGAGCGCGACGACGCCGAGCGTCCCGGTGCGCCCGGTGACGAGCGCCCGGGCCGCGGAGTTCGGGCGGTAGCCCAGTTCCTCGATCGCGGCGAGCACCCGGGCGCGGGTTTCCGGCCGCACCGGACCGGTCCCGTTGATGACCCGGGAGACGGTCATGTGCGACACGCCCGCCACGCCCGCGACGTCGGTCAGGCTGGGCTGCCGCGTGCCGGCCGCGGTCACCTTGACGGGGCCGCCGGAGCGGGGTCGTTCGGCCACCGGCGTCCCCTTTCGCACACCTCGTCGTGGTCCCCGTCACCCGTTCCGGTGACGGCGAGGAGTCAGTGTTAGCGATAACACCGGCGGGGTCAAGCCTGGGTCGCGTAACGGTCTAGTCACGTAAGCCGGCGGGGTGGCGGGTCGTGGCTTCACCGCCCGACCTGCGGGAAAGCCGGTGGGTTATTCACCGGGTGCCGGGAACACGGGTGTTCAAGGGGCATGTTCGGCCCGCACGCGGGCCCTCAGAAGGCGACCGAAGCCGCCACCGGGAGGTGGTCACTGCCCGTCGCGGGCAACGTCCACGCCGCCACCGGCCGCAGCCCCGCGACGAAGACCTGGTCGATCCGCGCCAGCGGGAGCCCGGCCGGCCAGCTGAACCCGAAACCGTTTCCGGCCGCCTCCTGCGCCGAGCGCATCCGCGCGGTGATCGGGTCCAGGGCCCGGTCGTCGGCCGTGCCGTTGAAGTCGCCGACCAGCACGGTGCGCGCCGACGGCTCCTCGGCCACGGCGCCGGCGAGCAGGCCGATCGCTTCGTCGCGGCCGTTCGCCGTGAACCCCGCCTCCAGCCGGACCCGCACCGAAGGCAGGTGCGCGACGAACACCACCACCGGGCCCTTCGGAGTGTCCACAGTGGTCCGCAGCGCGCGGGTCCACGGCATGATCGCGACCGGGCGCGTGTCGCCCAGCGGGAAGGTGCTCCAGATCCCGACCGTGCCCTGCACCGAGTGGTGCGGGTAGGCCGCGGCGAGCGCGTCTTCGTACTTCGGGATTTCGGACTTCTTCAGCTCCTCCAAGGCGATCACCTGTGCACCGGACGCGGCCAGCGCCCGGGCGGTGCCCGCCGGGTCCGGGTTCTCGTCGTTGACGTTGTGCGACACGATCGTCAGGTCGCCGCCGGCTTCGGTCTTGTCGATCAGCCTGCCGCCGAAGATCCCGCCCCACACCAGAACCGGCAGCAGCAGCGAAACGAGCGCGAGCGCCGACCGCCGGAGCAGCGCCGCCACGAGCAGCGGGAGCACGAGCAGGCCGGTCCACGGCAGGAACGTCTCCAGCAGGCTGCCCGCGTTGCCGGCCCAGTTGGGCACCAGCGGATGCGCGAGGATCAGGAGCGCCGTCAGTGCGGAAAACACCGCGATCACGCGCCCGCGGCGCCAGGTTCCGCGGTCCGACGCGGTTTCGAGCACCGCCGTCATCGAGTGGCCGCCGGCAGTTCCCGCTGGATGGCGGCGATGAGCGTCCGGCTGTTCTCCAGCGCGGCCCGCAGCCCTTGCGCCGGGCTCCCGCCCGGGTTCTGGTGCAGGACGACGCCGAGGATGAGCGCGCCGCCCGGCCCCTTCGCCGCCCACATGAGCGCCCCGCCGGCGGCGGTCGACGAGCCGGTCTTCAGCCCGATCACGCCGTCGCGGCCGAGGAGGGTGTTGGTGTTGACGACACTCGGCACGCCGTCGACGCGGAGGCTCGTGGTGGCGACGATCTCGCGGATCACGGCGTTGCGCATCACCTCGCGGGCCAGGCGAAGCTGGTCGGTGGCGGTGCTCGTCGTCGAGTCTTCGACACCGCTCGCGCCGGTGTAGGTCGTGTCGGTCATGCCGAGCGCGGCGGCCGCGCGGTTCATCTTCCCGACGAAGTCCTCCTGGCTGCCGGCGTCCCAGCGCGCGAGCAGCCGGGCGGCGTTGTTGCCGGACGGGACGAGCATGAGCGCCAGCAGGTCCCGCTCGCTGATCTCCCGCCCGGCCCGCAGGGCCACGGTCGACTCCTCGCGGGAGGTCGACTCGGCTTCGGCCTGCTCGTCGACGGTGACCATCGGGCCCGCTTCGCCCGGGGCGAGCGGGTGGTCCTTGAGCACCACGTAGGCGGTCATCACCTTGGTGACACTGGCGATCGGCACGGGCCGCTGCTCCCCGCGGCTGCCGAGCGAGCCCAGGCCCTGGACCTCGGCGCTGGCCTGCCCGTCGGCGGGCCACGGCAGCGGCAGGTCGACAACGGGCCGGGCGGCGCTCGCGCGGCCGTCGACCGAGGGCGGGAACAGCACCCAGCAGGCCGCGGCGAGCGCCACCGCCAGGGCGGCGGCCAGCCCGCCGGCGACGGGTGGGATGCGGGTACGGGCCATGGGTCTCCTCCGGGTGCCGGGGCGCTTCGCAAGCGCACACCGTCACTGTGTCCGGGGAAGATCGCCGGGCCGTCGGCGTTGTTCGACAGGTCTGAACCAGGAATGTCCCGGTTCTGTACCAAAGAACGGCGCGGGACCGGCTCCTCTCCGCCGCGCACGGAGGGGAACCGGTCCCGCTGTCTCGGCCCGCTCAGCTCACGTGGACGTAGTCGACCACGAGCTGCTGCGGGAACTGGGTGCTGCCGTCGGGGTCACCGGGCCAGTAGCCGCCGACCGCCAGGTTCAGGATCACGAAGAAGTCGTGGTTGAACACCCACTGGTTGCCGCCGACGTCGGCCGGCGTGCGGGTCTGGTAGGCGTTGCCGTCCACCGACCACACGATGCGGTCGGCGGACCAGTCGATCGCGTACGTGTGGAAGTCGTCGGAGAAGTTCGGGCCGGTGTAGGCCGCGCCGATGCCGCCCGAGCCCGAATAGCCGGGGCCGTGGATGGTGCCGTGCACGGTGTTCGGCTCGAACCCGACGTTCTCCATGATGTCGATCTCGCCGCACTGCGGCCAGCCGGCGCTGCCGATGTCGGAGCCGAGCATCCAGAACGCGGGCCACATGCCCTGCCCGCGCGGTAGCTTCATCCGGGCCTCGACGTGCCCGGAGGACGCCGTGAACTTGCCGGAGGTGTTGAGCCGCGCGGAGGTGTACTCGCAGGCGCCGTACCAGCAGTTCTTGCCGATGTTCTCCTTCTTCGCGGTGATCACGAGGTGGCCCCGGCCGTCGAGGGCGGCGTTGGCGGTGCCGTCGGTGTACCACTGGCGCTCGTGGTTGTTCACGTTGTCGCCGGTCTCGTGGACCCACTTCGAGCCGTCGACCCCGCTGCCCGCCGGGCCGTCGAAGTCGTCGCCGAAGCTCGCGAGGGTCCCGGCCGGCGCGGCCTGGCCCTGCGGCGCGGTCACCACGGCGCCTGCCACGAGCAGGGCCGCGGGCGCCGCCAGCAGGCGGGCGGTCCGCCGCCATCGGGCGGAGTTCCTGGTCGACATCGTCGTCGCCCCTTCCGTTCCGCGGGCGACGGCTGGCGGCTCACCGGCGCCCTATTTGTTGTCGAACGCAACAAAGTATGGACGGGCCGGTGGCGAAGAACAAGGCTATCCGGTCGGACATTTTCCGACGAGTACCCGATGGTCCGGACCACCGGGTACTTTCGGGCAGCTCACGCGGCCGAGCGCTGGATGCAGTCGAGACCGATGCCCAGCGGCGTGGCCAGGTACTGGCAGATGTGCGACGCGTGCGCCTCGTCGGTCTGCGTGCAGGCCACCGGCACGCCGAGCACGTCCACCGAGCAGTAGGCGTAGAACTGGGTCGGGCTGCCCGGGACCGGGTCGGCCGACGCCGGAGCCGCCGTGGCGACCACCGCGGAAACCGTGAGCGCGGCGGCCGCCGTCCAGGAAGCGATTCGGGTCTTCATCGTGCTCTCCTTCCGCATTTCCCTGTGTGTCAGGGTTTGTGATGATCAAGATTCCCCGCGCGGACCGCGTTCAGCTCCGGGTCACCGGAAAGTGTCACGGCGGCGGGCCGCGAGCCGAACAGCACATGAACTTCACGCTGCGTGATTACGTACGTTCGTCGGTGTCACCGGACGGCCTTGACGACCTACGCTGGCGCAGCCCTGCCGAGGTCCCCTGGAGGCTCCCGTGATGGCCGACCCGCACGAGCTCACCCGACGCACCTTCCTCGGCGGGGTCGCCGCGGCCGGCGCCCTCGGCGCCCTCCCGCCCGGCATGGCCGAGGCCCTCGCCGAACCCCGCGTTTCCGGCAGCCTGTCGGACGTCGAGCACGTCGTGGTCCTCATGCAGGAGAACCGCTCCTTCGACCACTACTACGGCACGATGAAGGGCGTCCGCGGCTTCGGCGACCGCTCGGCGATCGTGCAGCCGAACGGCCAGGACGTCTTCCACCAGCCCGATTCCGGGCGCGGCGACGGCAGGTACCTGCTGCCGTTCCGAGTGGACACGACCAAAGTGGACGGTCAGGACCTCGGCGACCTCGGTCACGGCTGGGCCGACCAGCACCAGGCGATCGCCGGCGGCGCGAACGACGCGTGGATCCCCGCCAAGGGGGAAATGACCATGGGCTACTTCGACTCCGGCGACATCCCGTTCCACCGGGCGCTGGCCGACGCGTTCACGGTGTGCGACCACTACTTCTGCTCGGTGCAGGGACCGACGACGCCCAACCGGCTCTACCTGTTCACCGGCACGATCGACGCCGACGGCAAGGCGGGCGGCCCGGCGAACTACAACCCCGCCGACTACAAGCCGGTCTTCAGCTGGACGACCTACCCGGAACGCCTGCAGCAGCACGGCGTCTCGTGGAAGGTGTACGCCAACAAGGAGGTCGGCGACGCGAGCGGGTCGTTCGTCGGCGACTACGGCGACAACCCGCTGTGGCTCTTCAAGGCCTACCACCAGGACTACGGCTCCGATCTGTCCAAACGGGCCAGTGTGTTCAAGACGTGGGGCCCGGATTCGGGGCAGGGCAAGAACGTCGACCACGTCCTCGCCGAGTTCAAGGCCGACTGCGCGAGCGGCGCACTCCCCCGCGTCTCGTGGGTCGTCGCGCCTTACGGCTACTGCGAGCACCCCGAGGCCCGCCCGGTCGACGGCGCCGCGTACACCCAGACCGTGCTGAACGCGTTGTGGGCCAACCCGAAGCTGTGGGAGTCCACTGTGGTCTTCATCAACTACGACGAGAACGACGGCTTCTTCGACCACGTCGCCCCGCCGATCGCGCCGAGCGGCACCGCCGGCGAGTACCTCGGCGGCAAGCCGATCGGGCTCGGCGCGCGCGTGCCGATGACGGTGATCTCGCCGTGGAGCCGCGGCGGCTGGGTCAGTTCCGAAGTCACCGACCACACCTCGGTGATCCGGTTCCTCGAACGCTGGACCGGCGTCGCCGAGCCGAACATCAGCGCGTGGCGGCGGGCGATCTGCGGCGACCTCACGACGTGCTTCGACTTCGGCGCCGCGAACACGCGGATCCCGCTGCTGCCGGACACCGCGGCACTGCGCAAGCAGGCCGACGACACGCAGAAGAAGCTGCCGAAACCGGCCCCGCCGGCCACAGGCAAGCAGCAGGTACCCGTGCAGGAAGCCGGCACCCGCCCGGCCCGCGCGCTGCCCTACCGGCCCTCGGTCACGACGTCCCTGAGCGCCGACCACAAGATCCTCACCACGACGTTCGCCAACCAGGGCAGCGCGGCCGTGCAGCTGATGGCCTACCGCGACGACGGCCAGACCGACGGTCCCTGGCCCTACGACCTCGCGCCCGGCGCGCAGGTGAGCGACACCTGGCGGATCCAGCTCTACGGCGGCGGCAGGTACGGCGTTGCGGTGCACGGGCCCAACCGGTTCCGCTGGGTCCTCGCCGGGGACGCGAACAGCGCGGGCGCGGGCGTCGACGTCCTGGGGAGCTACTCGACCGAGAACAAGCTGCGGCTGACCATGCGCAACAGCGGGGCGACGGCCGTGCGCGTCACGGTCACCGCGAACCACTACCGCACCGACGGCCCGTGGACGTACTCGCTGGCCGCCGGCCAGACCGTCACGGACGACTGGAACCCGGTGGTGTACGGGAACGGCTGGTACGACCTGTCCGCGACGCTCGACGCCGACCCCAGGTTCCTCCGCCGGTTCAGCGGACACCTCGAGACGGGCGCCCCGAGCGTCACCGGCTAGCGTGTTCACATCCATGACAGGCGTTCAGCTCATTGACGCACGTCACATCCGTGACCTATAAAGGGAAAGTCCGGGTGTCCGCCGCACACCTCCGCTGTTCCCTTTTCCGGAGGCCATCGGTGTCCCCACGAACCCGTCATGCCGTTCTGCTCGGTACCGCCGTCGCCGCGGTCGCCGTCGCCCTGGCCGGGGGCGTAAGCGCCCAGGCCGCCGCGGCGAACCTTTCCGCCACCTTCGCCCAGACGTCGGTCTGGACCGGCGGCTACGGCGCCGGCTACACGATCGCCAACCGCGGCGACGCGCCCGCCACCGGCTGGACCGTCGAGTTCGACCTGCCCGCCGGCACGGCGGTGAGCAACTCGTGGAACTCCGTCGAAACCCGGTCGGGACAGCACTACAAGTTCTCCAACGCCGGTTTCAACGGCACGGTCGGCCCCGGCGCCTCCGTGAGCTTCGGCATCACCGTGGCCGGCTCCGGGCTGCCGGCGGGCTGCACGGTCAACGGCCTCCCCTGCGCGGGCGGCCAGGTCACCACGCCCCCGCCGACGACCACCACCACCCGACCGCCGACGACCACCACGACACCCCCGCCCGCCGGGGACACCGTGAACGTCTCCACCGCCGCCCAGCTGCAGGCCGCGCTGGCGAACGCGGTGCCCGGCCAGGCGATCAAGCTCGCGGCCGGGACCTACCGCGGCTCGTTCGTCACGACGAAGGCGGGCACCGCGGCCAAGCCGATCACGCTTTCGGGCCCGGCGAACGCGGTCCTGATCAACGACGGACCGAGTGGCGACGCACCCGACTGCCCGACGCCGACCCCGGGCTGGGACTCCGGCTACGGCCTCTGGCTCTCCGGCGCGCCGTACTGGACCCTCGCCGGCTTCACCGTGCAGGAGTCGAAGAAGGGCATCGTCGCCGACAACTCGCCGCACACCACGATCGACGGCGTGACCGTCCACCACATCGACGAAGAAGCGATCCACTTCCGCCGCTCGTCGGCCGACAGCGTGCTGAAGAACTCGACGATCACCTACACCGGGCTCGTGCAGCCGGGCTACGGCGAAGGCGTCTACCTCGGCTCGGCCAACTCGAACTGGGCGTGCCACGGCAACTCCGGCGGCGTCGACCGCGGCGACCGGATCCAGGTGCTGGACAACCACATCGGCCCGTTCGTCGCGGCGGAGCCCATCGACGTCAAGGAAGGCACGTTCGACGGCGTCATCCGCGGCAACACCTTCGACGGCCGCGGCATCTCGGGCGAGAACTCGGCGGACTCCTGGATCGACGTCAAGGGCATCGGCTACACGATCGAGGACAACACGGGCACGTTCGCGTCGCCGGGCGTGTTCGCCAACGGCTACGAGAACCACAACACGAGCACGTCCCCGTCGTTCGACAACGGCTGCGGGAACGTGTGGCGGAACAACAAGTCCGACCTCGGCGGCGTCGGCGCCTACGCGATCAGGATCAGCTCGGTTTCGAAGTGCGCGGCGAACCCGAACGTGGTGTACGCGTCCAACACCGTGACGAACGCCGAGTCGGGCCTGACGAACATCCCGGTCACGCCGTAGGTCACAGGTGCATGGCGAGCCAGAGCGCCACCCACGCCGCGGCGGCGAGCACCGCGCCCGTCGCCGCGGCGAGGAGCACCCGGCGCAGGCCGCGGGCGGGTTTCACGGGCGTCTCGATGTGGTCCATGAAATCGATCATGGCCGACGTACGCCGGACACGACAGCCGGCGCGCTCGTCCGGGCGACCCCTGCGCGGGGTACCCCGGACGGCGGCGACGCACGTCACTCCCGGCGGCGGAACACCAGAACCGGCGAAGCGTTGTACCCGGTGTCGGTACGGCGGTGCCCCCGGGCCTCACCCCTTGCCTTCACGGAATACCGGTAACGCAGGAGCCGTGTCGTGCCTTCCGCCGCGAGGCGGCCCCCGTACCGGCCCCAAAACCCCCGTTCCCTCCCGGGCCTCCCCCGTGCGCCCGGGCGGGGGCGGGCCTAAGGCACGATCGAGTCGACGTACCCGCCGTCGACGCGGACCGCCGCGCCCGTGGTCGCCGAGGCGAACGGGGAACTCAGGTACACCACCAGGTTCGCGATCTCTTCGGGCTCGATCAGCCGCTGCAGCAACGACTGCGGCCGGTGCTTCTTCATGAACTCGCGCTGCGCTTCCTCCCACGGCAGGTCCTTGTCGACCAGCTCGTAGACGAAGTCCTCGACGCCGCCGGTGTGCGTCGGGCCCGCGATCACGGCGTTCACCGTGACGCCGGTGCCCGCCGCGTGCTTGGCGAACCCGCGCGAAACCCCGAGCAGCGCCGTCTTCGAGACGCCGTAGTGGATCATCTCGGCCGGGATCACGACCGCGGAATCGCTGGCGATGTACTGGATCCGGCCCCAGCCGCGCTCGGTCATCCCGGGCAGGTAGGCACGGGTGAGCCGCACCGCCGCCAGGACGTTGACCTCGAAGTAGCGCCGCCAGTCGGCGTCGGTGATGTCGAGGGGTTCCTGGGCGCCGAAGATGCCGAGGTTGTTGATCAGGATGTCGGCGTCCGGCACCTCTTCGACGACCTGGGCCGCTCCGGCCTCGTCCGAGACGTCGCCCGGGGCCGGCACCAGGTCCGCGTCCGGCTGGTCCTCCTTCAGGCGCGCGATGGCCTTCGCGACGCCGGTCTCGCTCCGGCCGTTGATCGCGACCCGCGCGCCCGCGGCCGCCAGGCCCGCCGCGATCGCCGAGCCGATGCCCTGCGTGGACCCGGTGACCAGGGCCGTCTTCCCGCTGAGGTCGACCCGCATCGTGAAAACCCTTTCTCGCGTCGGCCGGTCCCCCGGCCGATTCAAGCACAGGCGCCCGGTGCGCACCGGCTGGAAATCCGGTTGCCCCGCCGGACTCGGGGCTACACCATCTGCGCATGACCTCTCACCGCACGCCGCTCCTGCCGACCGTCGCCGCGACCACCGCGCCGGTCCAGCAGCAGCCGAGCCGTCCGCGGAGGTCGATCACCCCAGCGCCGTGACGGGCGCGCTGCTCGCCGGCCTGCTGGCCGGCTACGGCATCGCGATCCCGGTCGGCTCGGTCGCCACCTACCTCGTCGCGCTCACCGCCCGCACGTCCCTGCGCACCGGCTTGGCCGCGGCACTCGGCGTCGCGACGGCCGACGGCGTGTACGCGCTGGTCGCGGTGCTCGGGGGTGCCGCGATCGCCGGGGTCGTCGCACCGGTCGCCGGACCGCTGCGGCTGGTGTCGGCCGGGGTCCTGGTCGTGCTGGCGGTGCGGGGTGCCGTGTCCGCGCTGCGCGCGCACCGAGATACCACCGCCCGGCCCGTGACGCCGCTCGCGCCCGGCCGCGCCTACGTGAGTCTGCTCGGCATCACGCTGGTGAACCCGACGACGGTCGTCTACTTCACCGCTCTCGTGGTCGGTGACCGCGCCGGGGACGCCGTTTCGGTGCTCGAACAGGTGGTGTTCGTGCTCGCCGCGTTCGCCGCGTCGGCGAGCTGGCAAGCGCTTCTCGCCGGTGGAGGGGCGTTGCTCGGGCGCGTGCTCACCGGGCCGCGGGGCCGGCTGGTGACGGCCCTCGCCTCCAGCGCCGTGATCACGGCACTGGCCGTCCGGCTTGTCCTCGATTGACCTTCGTGCTCGCCGCATCGGCCGGGCGCCGCCGGCCGGCGCGCTGCTCGGCCGCCCTCACCTCCAGCGGAGCGATCACCGCGCCGGCCGTCCCGCTGGCGCCGTCCGCCGACCCGGCGAACGCGGCAAGCACTCCCCGCCGGCCGGGTGCCGCTCGGCCGGCCCTCATCCCCTGCGCAGTGATCACCGCACTGGCCGTCCGGCTTGTCCTCACCTGACCACAAAACCGTTGCGGTGTAACGGTTTGCCCGGTTCGCGGCCGCACGGACGGAGACGTTCGGCCGCCGGTTCCGCGGCTAGCCTGAGCAGACTTCGGACGGGAGGCGGCCATGACCATGCCGATGGGGACGGTGTCCGGCTGGGACGTCGCCGGCGCGACGCTGCTCGTGCTCTGGGCACTGGCCATGTGGGCGGCGGTCGGGGTGCTGGCGTACGCGAACCGCGGGCCGGTGCGGCCGTGGGTGTACCGCGGCTGCGTCGTCGTCATCGGCGTCGGCGTGCTCGGTCAGCTCGGTCACGTCCAGGAGCACGTCGCCCAGGTCGGATACTGGCTCGGGCACCCGAACTCGCCCGCGTGGATGACACCCTGGGGCACCGGGCTCGCGGACGGCCTGCAGCTGGTGCTACCGGACCGCACGACGTTCGGCATGGAGCTGCTGCACCTCACCGGCAACTTCATCTTCCTGGCCGGCCTGGCCGGGGTCATGGTGATCACGCGGCGGGCGCGGCGGACCCGCGCCCGCCGCTGGGCGAAGATGGGCGTGTGGATGCAGGGCCTGCACGGGCTCGAGCACCTCGTCCTCACGCTGTCCGTGGCGTTCGGCTCCCGCGCCATCGGGCTCTCGACGTTCTTCGGCCTGGTCGACCCGGGACCCGGGCTGACCACCTACCGCGTCTGGTGGCACTTCGCCGCGAACGTCGCCGGCTCGGTCATCTTCGGCCTCGCGCTGTACCACCTGTGGCGGGAGCGCCGGGAGGTCCGGGCGACGTTCTTCGTCCGGCCCCTCGCCGACGTCACCCGGCAGGCGGCGTAGCGCAGGTCAGCGTCGGCAGCGCCCAGTCCGCGTGGTCGTTGCCGTTGCCGTCCCCGCCGTCGCCGACCAGCAGGTCCAGGACCTGCGCACCGGTGACGTCGACGTCGATCGGCACAGCCGCCTGGCCGCCACGGACCACCGGTGTCGTGACGCGCGTCGCCCCGTCGGCCGCGACGCTGAAACTCACGCTGCCGCCGGTGCCCGTCTCGCCGTCGACACCGACCGAGGCCGTCAGGCGGGTGCAGGCGCCCGCCAGGTAGAGCTGGACGTCGCTCGCCGCGTGCGCGCCCAGGCCCTTCGCGTACGCCACTCCGCCGATCGTCATCGGCTTGCCGTCGCCCGCGTTCGCCTCGCCGTTGCTGGTGTCGCGCTCGACGGGACCCCAGCCGTTGGTCGCGGTCAGGAACGGCAGGGAGCTCACCGCCACCTGCCCGGCCGGCGGTGCGGGCGGTACCGCGCCGACGATCCGCTCGTCCGACGCCGACCCCGGCCGCCCCGCCTGCCGGTACCCCACCACCACCTTCAGTGCCGAGGTGTCCACTGTGGAGGGAGCGGTGACGGGCCAGGTGAAGGTCGCCGTCCGGCCGCCGTCGATCTTCGCCACCGAAGGCGGGGACGCCGTTCCGACGGTCCAGCCGGCCGGCGCGGTGAGCACCGGCCGCACGTCGAACGCCACCGGTGCGCCCGCGGCCACCCGGACCGTGGCCGACGCGGTGAACCGCTGCCCGCCCGACGCGGTGTCCGGCGCGGTCAGCGACACGGTCGTCGCCGGTGCGGCCGGCATCGCGTACCGCGCGGGGTCGAAGCCCGGCGACGCGTTCTGCCGCACGGTCAGCGGCGAGGAGTAGCTGCCGTAGTTCGTCCACGCGATCTTGCCGAGGCCGCCGGTGCCGCCGTCGAGGTTCCACACCGCGACGGCGATCGTGTTGTGCCCGTTGGGGTTCAGGACGCCGTTCGGGATCGGGAAGCTGTGCTGCGGCCCGAGGTAGTTGACGTACTGGCCGAGCTGCCAGCCGTTGACGAAGATCAGCGCCCGATACTGCCGCGCGGGGTCGTCGGTGATCGTGAGGCCGAGCGAAGTGTCCTGGCCGCGCGGCAGATCCAGCTCGGCGGCGGTGCGGTACCAGGACACCCCCGGGGTCGTGTCCTTCGCCGGCAGCGACGTCGAAGCCCAGCGCCCGTCCGGGAAGCCGGGCAGCGACCAGCCCGCGCGCTCGCCGTACAGCCCGCCGGTGTTGAGCGGGCCGCGGACCGGGTCGAGCCCGGTCTCGCCGCCGCGGACGCCCTGGAGCCGCCAGGTCACCGACGTCAGCGGCGCACCGGTCAGCCGGGCGGAGGTGAGCCCGCGCGCGGCCTTGTTGCCGTTGCTCGCGCCGTAGTCCTCCTCGTGGCCCATGTTCACGGTCAGCACGGAGAGCACGTTCTCACCCGGCTTGAGTGCTCCCGCCGGGAAGGGGAACGTGTGCTGCGGGTCGGTCGAGCTGCCGAGGAAGACACCGTTGAGCCACGCCGAGAAGGCGCCCGCCGGGCCACCGCTCTGGCTCGACAGCGTGATCCCGGTCTGCTTCCCGTCGCCGGTGAACCGGCCGCGGTACCAGGTGTTGCCGGTGTGGAAACCGTAGTCGTCGGCGAAGAGCACGGGCTTGGTGCCGAGCGTCGTCGAGCTGTTGGTGGTGTCCTTGTCGGCCACGGGCCACGCCGAGTCGTCGAAGCTCGGTTGGCTCTCTGGTGATTCCTGCTGGTGCTTCCACCCGGTCAGCTCGGGCAGCGTCACCGGTTTCGCGGCCGGCGCGGCGGCGGTGAGGCTGCCGCTCGACGTCGGCTGCGTCGCGACGCGGGAACCGTTCCAGGACACCGACTTCTCGGCCGCGAAGACCTCGAACGCGCCGTCGGTGCCGGTGTCGCCGGTCAGGTTCAGCGTGCCGTGGTCGTCGGCCGCGGTGCGCACCAGGTGCGTGCCGCGGACCAGCACCGGGCCCGCCGCGGTGTCCTGGCGCCAGAACGTCGCCGCCGTGGTCTTGTCGGCGAGCAGCAGGAGCAGCGGCCGCTGCCCGGGCGCGGTGACGAGCACCCGCGTCAGGCCGTCGTGGGTGTAGTTCAGCCGCAGGTCGCCGCGGGCCGCGTCCCAAGTGGACGTCGCGGCGCCGCCGAGCACCCGCACCGAAGGCTGCTGCGCGAACCGCAGGACGGTCTCGCCCGGACCGCCCTTGTCCCCGTAGAGGACCGCGACGTCCCGGCCGCCGATGGCCGCGTTCGTCAGGATCTCCGACGTCGAGTACTGCAGGCGTGTCTTCCCGACGTCGTACCCGGCGACGACGATCTTCGACTGGCGGCCGTTCAGCGTGATCCCGGTGCCGGGCTGCTGCGGCACGACCGGGTAGTAGTCGCCGCTGCCGGTGAGGAGGTCGACGGCGTCCACGACGACGAACGGCCCGGTGGCCTTGGCGTTCTTCTGGCCGGTCACGACGATCTTGAGCGTGTGCGCGCCGGCGGGCAGGTCACGCACCTCGTAGCCGGTGACCTGGTTCTGCTTGCTGCCCGCGTAGAGGTCGACGGTGCTGACCTTCGCGTCGTCGAGGTAGACGTCGGCGATGCCGTGGTTGCCGTCCTTCGACGTCACCCAGCGGATCCCGGTGCCGCTGAACGGGATGGTCACGCTGTCGCCGGTCGCCTCGGAAAACGACTCGGTGTGCTGGTAGTCCCCGCCGGTGTAGTTCACCTCGGCCCCGACGTGGCTCCAGGCGCCGGTGTAGCCGACTTCGGCGGCGCGGTCGTCGTAGGTGTAGCCGGCGTGCGCGGCGAGGTCGAGCGCCATCGTGGTGGTGTTCGTGGCGGCGGACGTCGAATCGGTGTGGCGCAGGGTGTGGAACTGCGTGCGGGTGTCCGGGTTGATCCGGGCGGTGTCGGTGAGGGCCGGGTCGGTCAGCGGCGCCTGCGCGAGACCGTCGGTCTTGGTCAACGGCGTCACGGCCTGGGTGAAGTAGCCGATCAGCTTGTCCTCGGCGTACTTCGGGTCGAACTGGCGGCCTTCGGTGATGGCGGCGCCGTAGTCGTAGGACGTGTAGTTCTGGGGGATCGCGCTCCAGCCCCACGAGGTGCCGCCGTGCAGCATGTAGAAGCTCTGGCCGGTGGCGCCGACCGCGATGTTCTGCTTGTAGAAGACGTTCGCGAACTGGTCGTTGATCAGCTGCGCGCACTTCTCGTAGCCGGGACCGCCCCACGGGTCGAAGGCGCCGCCCTGGAACTCGGCGGTGATCAGCGGCTTGCCGGGCACGTGGTCGTAGCTGATGTCGGGGACGCCGTTCCAGCGCGTCGGGTTCGAGCAGTCGAAGCCCTGCGGGTAGGAGTCGGCGGCGTCGACGTCGAGCGCGGCCTCGCCGGCGTTGAACGTGCCGTTGTTGTTGCCCACCAGGGGAACCGTGATGCCGTCGGCACGGGCCTTGTCCTCGAGGTGCTTCATGTACGCGCGGCCGTCGGCGTTGCCGTTGTAGTACTCGTTCTCCACTTGGTAGGCCAGCACGCTGCCGGTTCCGTCGGTCAGCTGGTGGCGCGCGATGATCCGGTCGATCTGCGTCTGCCACTCGTCGGAGTACTTCAGGTAGACCGGGTCGGCGCTGCGGGTGTGGCCGGGGGTGGTGGACAGCCAGGTCGGGAAGCCGCCGCCGTCGACTTCGGCGTTGATGTAGGGCCCGGGCCGTGCGATCACGTAGAGCCCGGCCTGCTGGGCCATGTCGAGGAGCTTGTCGAGGTCGCGGATGCCGGTGAAGTCGTAGACGCCCTGGCGCGGCGAGTGGTAGCCCCAGTCGAAGTAGAGGGAGGTCGCGTTGAAGCCGGCGGCCTTCATCTTCTGGAAGATGTCCAGCCAGAGGTCGGGGCTGGGGAGGCGGTAGGAGTGGAACTCGCCGGACCAGAGGTAGGTGCGGTTGCCGTCGACGAGGAAGGAGTAGCCGTCGTAGGTGACGGTGTGGGCGGCTTTGGGCGGCGGCGCGGCGGAGGCCTGCGGGACGGTCAGCCCGACGAAGGCGAGCACGGCGACGAGCAGGGTCCGGACGACGGCACGCATGCGGGGACCTCCAGGAACGGCGCTGAACCGAACACGATCCTTTGCCGATCACACAGAAGCGGTCAAGATACAACACCGGGATGGATCAGTGCCGAGGTAGCGTTAGCGCTAACATGCCCCGGGGCAAGCGCCCCAATGTGGCCTTGGTTGCGTCTGACGCACCCAATGTGGCCTTCGGTGCGTCTGACGCACCGAAGGCCACATTGGGGCGCTTTCAGCGGGGACCGGTGCTCTCCCGCACGATCAGCTCGGCCGGCACCAGGTGCCGCGCCCGGACGTCGCCGCCGGCCATCCGGTCCTCCAGGAGCCCGAACGTCTTGCGGCCGACCTCGATGAAGTCCTGCCGGACCGTCGTCAGCGGCGGGGTGAAGTACGCCGCCTCGGGGACGTCGTCGAAGCCCGCCACCTGGACGTCCTCCGGCACCCGGATCCCGGCCTCGGTGAACGCGCGCAGCAGCCCCAGCGCCATCTGGTCGTTGGCCGAGAACACCGCCTTGAGCCCGCGCTTGCCGACGAGCGCCCGGCCCGCCTCGTAGCCCGACCGCGGGCTCCAGTCGCCGCGCACGACCGCCGGGACCCGCAGGCCGCGCCGTTCCAGGGTCTCGCGCCAGCCGCGTTCGCGGTCGCGGGCCTCGAGCCAGTCCTCCGGGCCCGCCAGGTGCCAGACCGTCTTGTGCCCCAGCGCCAGCAGGTGCTCGGTGGCGCGGCGGGCGCCGTCGTACTGGTCGACCGAGATCACCGGCACCGGCGCCGACTCGCCGCCGCCGACCGCGACCACCGCGATGTCGCCCGGCACCGCCGCCAGTGCCCGCCCGGCCGTCACGTGCGGGGCGATCACGACGATGCCCTCGACCGCCTGGCGCCGGAGGCTTTCCACCGCGTCGCCGATCGAGGTCCGGCCCGGCCGGGTGACGCTGCAGATCGCGACGCCGTAGCCGGCCTCCCGCGCGGCGTTCTCGATGCCGTACAGGGTGCTCGCCGGCCCGTAGAGGTTCGACTCCAGCGCGACCACGCCGAGGGTGCCCGACCGGCCGGTGACCAGCGTCCGCGCGGCCGTGTTGGGCCGGTACCCGAGCTTCTGCACCGCGGCGAGGACCCGCTCGCGGGTCTCCGGGCGGACCGGCCCGCTTTCGTTCACCACGCGCGAGACGGTCATGTGCGAGACCCCGGCCATGCCGGCGACGTCGGCCAGGCTGGGCTGCCGCGGCCCCGGGGCCGACGTCCTGGCCTGCTCCCCCGGCTTCGCCCGGTCCACCACCCTGGCCCCCTTAACCTCGCGCCGCGTCACCACCGGGAAGACCGTACCGCCGAACGGCCCGCGGGCGGCGGACGCCGGGCGCGTCAGGACCGGCCGAGCCGCGCTTTCACGACTTCGGTGCCGTCCGGAGCGCCTTCGCCGGCGGAGACGTCACGACCGGGCGAGCCGCGGCGTCGGGTTGCGCGGTCCGGCGTTTCGCCGTCGTCTCCGGCGGCGCGGACGTGGCCGTCGTGGCCACGCTCGTCGTCAACGGCGGCGCGGCGGGTGGCGCGGCGGGCACCGGCGGCCGGACCGCCGCGGCCAGAGCCAGCATCGCCACCACCACGCCGGCGCACGTCCCGGCCAGCAGCATCGCGCCTCGCCATTCCATACCGGCTGTTGTCCGCGGCCCGCGCCGCTGTTCGCGGACGATGGCCGGATGTGGCCTGGGTCTCACTCCGGGGACGCGGGCGGCGGGTCGCGACAACCAGTAGCGTGACCAGAATCGTGGAACGGCTCGACCGGCCCGACCTCGCCGCGAAGGATCCGAAAGAGGTCTTCTCGCGGCTCTTCGACGAGTACGCCCATCCCCTGCGCGGGTACCTCGCGGGCCGGGTGGGCGTGCACGCCGCCGACGACCTCGTGGCCGAGACGTTCGTCGTCGCGCTGCGAAGACGCGCCAGCTACGACCCCGAGCAGGCGCCGATCCGCGGCTGGCTCTACGGGATCGCCACCAACCTGCTGCGCAACCACCTGCGCCAGGAGGTGCGCGGCTTCCAGCTGACGGCGAAGGCCGGCGCCGAAGAGCGGCCGGAAGAGAACCACGACACCGCGGTCGCGGGCCGGGTCGACGCGGCCGCGCGCCTGCGCGTCCTCGCGGGCGAGCTCGCCGCGTTGCCCGAACAGGACCGCGACGTCCTGCTGCTCACCTCCTGGGCCGGGCTCGAGCCGGCCGAAGTCGCCGAAGCGCTCGGCGTGCCCGCCAGCACGGTGCGCTCGCGCCTGCACCGCGTCCGCCACCGTCTCCAGGCCCAGCTCGTCCCCACCGAGGAGAACCCCCATGCGTGAGCTCGACGAAACCCTCGAGCTGCTCCACCGCGACGCCCGCACGGCACCGGCCGACCTGTCCGCCGCCCGGGCCCGGCTGCTGGCCGAGCTGGACGCCGCACCCGCCGTCGTCCCGCCGCGGCCGAAGCGGTCCCGCCGGTGGCTCGCCGTGCCGGTCGCCGCCGCCGTCGCCGGGGCGGTCACGGTGGCCGTCGTCGGCCAGACCGGCCCGGCCCCGGCGCCGGACGTCCCCCGGGCCGCGCCCCCGAGCCCGAATCCGACCGCGAACTGGCCCGACATCAAGCTGATGTCGGCGGCGCAGGTGCTGAACCGGGCGGCGGACCTCAGCGTCGGCGCGGTCGACCAGCCGGTCGGCCCGGGGCAGTTCCGCTTCGTCGCGGAGCACACGTGGGTCCGGCGCAGCGTCCAGACCGGCGACGCGACCGGGTACACCTACCTGTGGGAGCAGCAGATCGACCGCTGGATCCCGGCCGACGCCCACGACGTCTGGCAGGAGGACCGCAGGATCCTCGGCACCGGGAAGTTCCTCGGCGGCTCGGTGCCGCAGGCGCAGGCGCCGGTGCCCGAGGTCACGAAGACCGACCAGGGCCAGTGGCAGGGCCGGTGCGGCGACTTCTTCCCGAAGTCCAAGCCGGCCAAGAAGTGCGACGACCCGGGCGACTGGGACAGCCCCGCGTTCTACGCGACGCTGCCGCACGACCCGGCCGCGCTGTACGCGAAGCTGCAAGCGCTGACGGCGGGCCGCGGCTCGACGCCGCGGGTGATGTTCCACTACGGCATCGAGATCCTCCGGGCCGGGCTGATGCCGGCCGGGCTGCGCGCGCAGTGGTACCGCGCGCTGGCGAAGATCCCGGGCATGACGGTGCTGGCGGCGGAGACGAACCTCGACGGCCGCACCGGCGTCGCCCTCGGCCTCGACGACCGCCACGAGATCCGCCAGCTGATCATCGACCCGGTGACCGGGCAGTTCATCGGCGAGCGCGAGGTCGCCGGCGCGGAGCCGGACGAGCCGTGGATCAAGCCGGGCACGGAGATCGGCGCGAGCGCGATCACGACCGGCGTCGCCACCCGGCTCGGGGCGGTGCCCGCCAGGTAGGCGTGTTAGCGTCGGGGCCGTGGATGTCGACGTTTTGTCCACTGTGGACTTTCCAGGACCGTGGTAGCCGTCCTGCTGCTGGCGGTGCCGGTCGGCGTCTTCATCGGGCTGATCGGCATCGGCGGCGTCCTCCTGCCGCCCGCGCTGACCTGGCTCGCCGGCCTCGACATCCACGCGGCGGCGGGCACCAGCAGCTGGTGCTTCCTGTTCACCGGCGCGGTCGGCACCGCGGCCTACGCCCGGCACCAGGCCATGCCGTGGCGCTTCGGCGGCCGGCTCACGCTCGGCGCGGCCCCGGCCGCGGCGGCCGGGGCCCTGGTGAACGGCGTCGTCCCGGCGACGGTGCTCTGGCTCTTCCTCGCCGTGGTGACCGCAGGCTCCGGCGCGTTCAACCTCTGGGCGCGGCCGCGGGAATCCCGTGAGCTGTCGGCTCTCGCCGCCGTCGCGGTCGGCGCGGCCGTCGGGTTCGGGTCGGCGCTGACCGGCACGGGCGGGCCCGTCCTGCTCGTGCCGGTGCTGCTGGCCCTCGGGGTACCCGCGTTGACGACGATCGCCGCCGGGCAGCTGATCCAGCTGCCGCTGGTGGGGTTCGCGACCCTCGGGTACGCGACGCAGGGGTCCGTCCACTTCGGACTCGGCAGCGCGCTGGGGGTCCTGGCGGGCGCGGGAACGTTGCTGGGCACCCGGCTGGCGAGAAGACTGCGCGGCCGCAGCCTCCACCGCATCGCCTCGGCGGCCCTCGTCGGCTTCGGCGCGTTCCTCGGCGTGCTGGCGTTCCTCCCCCGCTGACCTCAGGCGGGCGCGAGCCGCACGCAGCAGCACCCGGGCTGCGGGTCGAGCCGGGCCCGCAGCCCGCTCTCCCCCGCTCCTTCGAGCAGGCCCTCGACCAGCCCCAGGTTCATCTCGCAGACCAGCCGCGGGTGCGTCCGGGCCAGCCGCTGGAACGGGCAGTTGCCGAGCAGCACGCCGTCGCCCTCGGCACGCGGCTCGAAGCCGTGCTCCTCCAACGCGGAAACGATGTCCGGAGCGGCCAGTCCCGCGCCGTGTTCGCGGGCGCGGCGGCCCAGGATCTCCCGCGCCGACCCGCCGGTCTCGTCGGCCTCCTCGATCGCCGACGCGAGGAGTTCCCCGGCCAGCTCGTAGTGCCGCTCCGGCACCGACACGCTCACCTGCCGGTCAGACCGGCGGTAGAGCTTGGCCGGACGGCCCGCGCCCGGCCCGGTGCGGCCGCTGCGGCGCTCGTACTCGACGACCAGCAGCTGCTCTTCCACCAGGCGGTCCAGGTGGAAGGCGACGGTCGCGCGGGGGACCGCGAGCGCCGCGGCCACGTCGTCGCGGCTCACCGGGTGCGGGCGCCGGACGACGTACTCGTACAGCCGGCGCCGCGTCGGCTCGTCGAGCGCCGCCACCGCGGCCAGCGCGCCGGCCTGGGACTTGTGCATCCGAGCACTCTAAAACAAATGACCGTTGACGAAAACCCCCGCGGGCTTCTAACGTCGGCTCGTCTTGGTTTTAGAAGGAGGCCTCCCGTGACCGTCGAACCCGTCAGCGAACCCGTGCCGCTGCGGCACCTGGGTGTCGTCCACGACCGTGACGCGATGGACCTGCCCGCGGCGGAACGCGCGGTCGCGGACCTGCTGCGCGCCCTGGGCAAGGACCCGTCGTCCGAGCACTTGGGCGACACGCCGCGGCGGGTGGCCAACGCGTACGCGGAAATGCTGAAGCCGCGCGACTTCCGGCTCACGACGTTCCCGAACGACGAGGGCTACGACGAGCTCGTGCTCGCGAAGAGCATCCCGGTGCAGTCGCTGTGCGAGCACCACCTGCTGCCCTTCCGCGGCGTCGCGCACGTCGGGTACCTGCCCGGCGAGCGGATCCTGGGGTTGTCGAAGCTCGCCCGCGTGGTCGAGATGTTCGCGCGCGACCTGCAGGTGCAGGAGCGGCTGACCAAGCAGGTCGCCGACTGGCTGCAGGAGCACCTCGCGCCCAAGGGCGTCGGCGTCGTGATCGAAGCCGAGCACCTGTGCATGTCGCTGCGCGGCGTGCGGGCCGCCGGCGCGCTCACCGTGACGTCGTCGCTGCACGGCCTGCTGCGGGAGGAACCCAAGTCGCGGCAGGAGTTCTTCGCGCTGACCGGGGTGCATGCCTGATGGACGCGTTCGTCGTCGTCGGCGCCGGGCTGACCGGCGCGAAGGCCGTGGAAACGCTGCGGGCGGAAGGGTTCGCCGGGCGCGTCGTGCTCGTCGGCGCGGAGCCGGACCTGCCCTACGAGCGACCGCCGCTGTCGAAGGGGTACCTGCTCGGCCGGGACGACCGTGCGTCGGTCTTCGTCCACGACGAGAAGTGGTACGCCGACCAGGGCATCGAAGTGCTGACCGGCCGCCGCGTCACGGCACTGGACCGCGCCGCCCACGAAATCGAGCTGGCCGGCGGCGAACGCCTCGGCTACACGAAACTGCTGCTGGCCACCGGGGCGTCGCCGCGGCGGCTGCGGGTGCCCGGCAACGACCTCAAGGGCGTTCACTACCTGCGCCGGCTCGCGCACGCCGACCGCCTGCGCGACGCGCTGGCCGCGGGCGGGCGGGTCGTCGTGGCGGGCGCGGGCTGGATCGGCCTGGAAACCGCGGCGGCGGCCCGGACCTACGGCTGCGAGGTGACGATCGTCGAACCGAGCCCGTCCCCGCTGCACGCGACGCTCGGGCCGGAGCTGGGCGCGTTCTTCGCCGACCTGCACCGCCGCCACGGCGTCGACCTGCGGCTCGGCACCGGGGTGACGGGCTTCGCGGGCGACACGTCGGTCACGGCCGTGCGGACGGAGGTGGGTGAGATCCCGGCCGACGTGGTGATCGTCGGCATCGGCGCGCGGCCCGAAACGCAGCTGGCCGAGGAAGCCGGCCTCGCGGTCGACGACGGCGTCTGCGTGGACGCCGCCCTGCGCACCGAGGACCCGGACGTGTTCGCCGCGGGCGACGTCGCGAGCGCGTGGCACCCGAAGTACGAGCGCCGCGTCCGCGTGGAGCACTGGGCGGCGGCCACCAACGGCGGCCCGGCGGCGGCGCTGTCGATGCTCGGCCGCGAGGTGGTCCACGACGACCTGCCGTACTTCTTCTCCGACCAGTACGACGTGGGCATGGAGTTCACCGGCTGGTTCCCGCCCGGCGGGTACGACCGCGTGGTGACCCGCGGCGAGGACGACGCCTTCCACGCGTTCTGGCTGGCGGACGGCCGGGTGGTCGCCGGCCTGCACGTCAACCAGTGGGACGAGGGCCTCGACGCGGTCCGCGAACTGATCCGCAGTGGACGGACGGTCGACCCCGACCAGCTGGCCGACACCGCCCGCCCGCTCCCGAGCTAGCCGCGCCGGCTACGGGTCGTGGGTGGGAAACAGTGCTGGAACACTGTTTCCCGCCCACGACCCTCAGTTGTCCCGTCGGTGGCGTCCGCCGCGGGACCCGGCGATCGCCCGGACCCGCAGGGCCAGGTCGCCGCGGCGCGCCCGGCGGGCGTACTCCAGCAGCGCCTCCGCCTGCTCCTCCGGCAGCCACCCCTCTTCGGCCCCGACTTCGAGGCACAGCAGGTGTCCCACCAGCTCGCGCGACTCGACGTCGTTTTCGCCGGCCAGCTCGGCGAACCGGCGGGCCGCCTCGGCCTCGCCGTCGCACCAGGCCGTCATCGCCAGGAGCGTCGCCGTCGCCGTCAGGATGTCGCCGCGGTGGACGCCTCCCTCCGCCGCCAGGTGCTCCGCCAGCTGGAAGCTGCGTGTGCCGACCCCGCCGGCCCCTTCGCTGCGCACGGCTCTCGCCAGCGCCCGGATCTGCTGCGTGACATAGTCCCCGCTCGACAACCCCGACATGCCGTCCCCTCTGTCGCGCACGCGGATCCGTGCGTCACCCGACAGGTGTATCGCATCGGCGGGCAGATACGTCGGATGCCCCACGGGTTTGCGCCGAGTGGGCGTGCGATCAGCTTGAACGGCCACCGTCGGCGTGTCGCTGCGACAGGTACACCGCCGCGGAGGTGCGCCGCTCGACCCCGAGCTTGTGCAGCACCGACGACACGTAGTTCTTCACGGTCTTCTCCGCCAGGAACAGCCGCTCGGCGATCTGCCGGTTGGTCAGGCCTTCGGCGACCAGGTCCAGCACCCGCCGTTCCTGCGGGCTGAGCTGTTCGTACCGCGGGTCCGGCGCCGCCACGTCCGCGCCGCGCAGCTTGTTCATCACCGACGCCGTCAGCGTCGCGTCCAGCAGCGAGCCGCCGACGGCGACCGTGCGGACGGCGTCCACGAGGGACCGGCCCGACACCTGCTTCAGCATGTACCCGGCCGCGCCCGCCATGATCGCGCCGAAGAGCGCGTCGTCGTCCGAATAGGACGTCAGCATCAGGCAGGCGGGCGGCGGCGCGACCGTCGAGCGGATTTCGCGGCACACCTCGACACCCTGGCCGTCGGGCAGCCGGACGTCGAGGATCGCGACGTCCGGGCGGGACTGCGGGATCCGGACCAGCGCCTCGGCCGCGGTCGCCGCCTCGCCGACCACTTCGATGTCCGTTTCGGACTCGAAGACGGTCTTGAGCCCGGTACGGACCAGCTCGTGGTCGTCCAGGAGGAACACCGAGATCGTCATCGCCCACTCCCCTGCTCACCGGTCCGCGCCGGCAGCTCCGCGGTCCATTCCAGGCGCGAGCCGCCGCCGTCGGCGGCCGCCAGCACGCAGTTCCCGCCCCACCGTGCCGCACGGGCGGCCAGGTTGCCCAGCCCGCTCACCCGGCCCGGCCCCGGCGGTGGCCCGGTCCCGTCGTCGCGCACCACGAGGGTCAGCCGCCGGCCGGCGGCGTCCACGGTGACCTCGACCGAACACGACGTCGCCCCGGCGTGCCGCGCCACGTTCGTCAGCGCCTCGCGCAGCGACGCGATCAGGTCGGAGCGGACGGCGTCCGGCACCGCCGCGTCGAGCGGCCCGTCGAAGCCGACGCGCGGCTCGAAGCCCAGCGTGTCCCGCGCGTCGACGGCCACCCGCAGCAGCTCCGCGCGCAGGCTGCCCTGCGCCTGCGCGGGCGCCTGCAGCGAGAAGATGCTGTTGCGGATCTCGCGGATCGTGCCGTCGAGGTCCTGGGCGAACCCGGCGACGCGGCCGGCCACCGCCTGATCGGCGATCAGCCTGCTGACGCCTTCCAGCCCGAGCCCGGTGGCGAACAGCCGCTGGATGACCAGGTCGTGCAGGTCGCGGGCGATCCGGTCGCGGTCCTCGAACACCGCCAGCTGCTGGCGCGCGTCCTGGGCGCGGGAGAACTCGACCGCGAGCGCGGCGTGCCCGGCGAAGGTTTCGGCGAGCTGGACCTCGGCTTCGGTGAACGGCGTCTTGTCGCGGAACTTCGCGACGACCAGCACGCCCAGCGTCTCTTCGCCGACGATCAGCGGCACCGAGATCGCCGAGTCGAGGTCCTTGACCATCGCCGGCATCGACCCGGGGCGGTCGCGCTGCTGTTCCTGCACGCGTTCGCCGTAGTCGCGCACGACGACCGGGCGGCGGGTGGTGAACGCGACCCCGGTCGCCGTCCCCTCGAGCGGCACGGTCGCGCCGGTGAGCCGCTCCGCGTCCTCGCCCGGGGGCTCGACGATGTCGAAGACGAGCTGCCCCGGCCCGTCCGGCAGCGCGACCGCGCCGGCGGTGCCGCCGGCGACCACGCGCGCGCGTTCGGCGATCAGCCGCAGCGTGGCGTGCAGGTCCTTCGTGGCGAGCAAGGCGCGCGTGACGTCGTAGGAGGCTTCGAGCCAGCGTTCGCGGCGGCGCATCTGGTCGACGAGCACGGCCTTGTCGACGGCCATCGCGGTCGCGGCGACGAGCGCGCCGAGGACTTCGCGCTCGCGGCGGCCGAACTCGCGGCCGGCCGGCGGCTCGGCCCGGAACGTGCCGAGCACCTTGGGCCCGGCCCGCACCGGCAGTTCGACCACCCCGTCGCCGCCGGCCCGGCCGTGCTCGGCGAGGCCGCCTTCGGGGCCGGTCAGCTCGACCCGGGCGTGGCGGGCGCCGAGCAGGTCGCACACCGCCGCCACCGCGGTGTCCAGCACCGCCGGCACAGCCAGCTCCCGCGCGATCCCGGCCACCGCGGCCAGGATCGCCGGCATGCCGATTTCGTCCGCCACTTCCCGCCGACCCCGTGTCCGTCCGATCCCGAGGGTGCCCTCGGGCCGTCAAGGGTGCCACAGGCGACTGCCCGTGTCGGCCCAATCCGGTTCGTCCATCCGGTGGGTCGATCGGCGCAGTGGCTTTGTTACTCCGCGTGGCAGGCGATGCGGTGACCGGAGATGGCCTCGACGGGGATGCGCAGGAACCGGCGGCCGGGCAGGGCCGGGCACGGACAGAGGCAGGCGAGGCCGGACTCGTCGACCGCCGACTCGGTGGCGCGTCCCAGCAGGCTGACGTACCAGCCGGCGCCGAAGTCGGCGGCGAAGTCGTCGGCTTCGAAGGCCACGACGGCGTCGCGCGCGCCCGCGTAGAGCGGGCTGTCGGTCGGGACGGCGAACACGACGGCATCGTCGACGACCGCGAACCGCACGGGACGGACCGCCGGCATGGCCCGGTGGGTGAAGATCACCCGGCCGAGGCTCGCCGTCCGGAGCAAGGCGAGGCACTGCTGCCGGTCGAGCAGCAGCCCGAAGCCCACGTCGTCCACCATCGCGTCCCTGTGTTCTCTCCTGTGAAAAATCCCCGGCCACCAGCGTGATCGGTGGGCCGGGACGCCCGATAGGGCCGTTCGGCCCGGCCGCCGCCGGGCCGGGCCGGCACGCACACCGGGGGCACCCGCGCCAGGGCCGGAAGACCCGGGTCGTGGCGGCCGCCCGGCCGGTGTCGCGACCACGCGGGGTGACCTAGCGTCGTGACGGTCCGTCGTCGAGGAGAGGTGAGGTCCGATGCCGCCGCAGTCCGCCGCGGGCGAAGCCGCGACGTTCGGCCTCGACCCGGCGCTGGTCCGGTCCGCGATGACCGGCAACCGCGCCGCGGTCGCCGGTGTGCTGCGCGCGCTGCGGCCGATGGTGTTCCGCTACTGCCTGGGCAGGCTCGGGACGTGGCAGGACGGGTCGTCGGACGCCGAGGACTGCGCGCAGGACGTGCTCCTGGCGGTGGTCGGCGCGCTGCCGGGGTACCGCTACGAAGCCGACGGGTTCCTGGCGTTCGTGTTCGGCATCGCGGCGCACAAGGTGTCCGACTTCCACCGCCGCCGGGCGCGCGACCGCACGAGCCCGGTGGCCGAGCTGCCCGCCGACCGCTGGACCGGCCCGGACCCGACGGGCGAAGAGGTCGAGCGCGCCGCGGGCCTGGACTGGTCGGAGGGGCTGCTCGACACGCTGCCGCCGCGCCAGCGGGAAATCCTGGTGCTGCGCATCATCCTGGGCCTCTCGGCCGAGGAGACGGCGACGGCGGTCGGGTTGAGCAGCGCGGGCGCGGTCCGGGTGGCCCAGCACCGAGCGCTGACGACGTTGCGGCGCGGGTTGCTGGCCCAGAAGCCCGAAGCGTCCTGAACGAGCGGGCCGGGACCGCCGGATCGAGGGACTTGGCCTCCTCCGATCCGGCACCCCGGTGAAGCCACGTGCGGTCATGCGCCGGTGCCTCCGCTGCTGATCGTCATGGGCGGGCTGCCCGCCACCGGCAAGACCACCGTCGCCGCGGAAGCCGCCCGCCGCACCGGGTTCTCCTATCTGCGGGTCGACACGATCGAACAGGCCATCGTCCGCACCACCGCCCTGGCGCAGCCGCTCGGGCCGGTCGGGTACGTCGTCGCCCAGGAGGTCGCCGCCGACCTGCTGCGCACCGGGACCAGCGTGATCGCCGAATGCGTCAACCCACTGGCCGTGACGCGCGACGCCTGGCGCGACACCGGCCTCGGCCTCGGCCTCGGCGCGCACGTACTGGAAGTGGAGATCGTCTGCTCCGACCCCGCCGAGCACCGGCGCCGCGCGGAAACCCGCGACCCCGGCATCCCCGGGCTCGTGCCGCCCACCTGGGCCGAGATCACCGGCCGCGAGTACGAGCCGTGGACCCGCGACTGCCTCGTCGTCGACTCCGCCCGGCAGTCGGCCGACGAGGCGGCGGCGGTCATCGTGGCAGCGGCGCGGCTTCGTCGTTGACGCTCTCCAGCCGCCGGCCCGTCGTGCGCGGGCCGAGCAGCGCCACGTCCGCCGCGACCACCACCAGCGCCCCGGCGACGACCAGGAACAGCGTCGTCGGGCCGTGGGAGTTCAGCAGCGGCACCAGCACGAACGGCATCGCGCCGCTGGCCAGCCGGGAAAGCGAATACGTGCCGCTGGACGCCGTCGAGCGCAGCGCCGTCGGGAAGATCTCGGCCTGGTAGATGTGGAAGGCGTTCGAGAACAGGTTGCTGGTCGCGGTGTAGAGGAAGCCGAACACGAGGATCAGCGTCATCGAACCCGCGTAGCCGAAGGCGATGCCGAACGCCGCCATCGCCAGCACCGAGCCGATGACGAGGTACTTCCGCTCGACGCGTTCCACGATCGGCAGCGACAGCGCGGAACCGACGGGGTAACCGAGGTAGGTCAGCGCGGCGAACAGCAATGACTGCGAGACGGCGTACCCCTTGGCGGCCAGCACGAGCGGCACGAGCGTGCCGAAACCGTAGTAGCCGAGCGTCTGCAGGACGTGGAAGACGACCATCATCCCGGTCCGGCGGCGCAGGGCCGCGCCGAACAGCTCGCGCACCGGCGCTCCCGTGCGCTTGCGGGTGGTGCCGCGCGGCGGGGCCGGTGTCGCGTCGGCGGTCCCGCGGGCTTCGGCTTCCATGCCCGCCACCAGGTGCTCGGCCTCCTCCGTGCGGCCCACGGACTCCAGCCAGCGCGGCGACTCGGGCAGGCCGCGCCGCAGCAGGAAGACCGCGCCCGCGCCGAGCGCGCCGATCACGAACAGCCACCGCCAGCCGGCGACGCCGAGGATCTCGTGCTCGGTCAGGCCGCGGGCGAGGAAGCCGACGACCGGGAAACCGCAGAAGGCGAGCGTGTACGCCCACGCGATGAACCGGCCCCGCTTGCGGGCCGGCAGCAGGTCGGTGAGGTAGGTGTCGGCCAGCGGCGGCTCGGCGCCCAGGCCGATGCCCGCGAAGAACCGCGTCACCAGCAGCATCAGGGCGCTGCCGCTGAACGCGCCGAGCAGCGAGAACAGCGAGTAGAGCCCCAGGTTGAGCAGGAAGGCGCCGCGGCGGCCGAACCGGTCGGCGAGGCGGCCGAGCAGCAGGGCGCCGAAGAACATGCCGACGAAGGTCGACGCCAGCAGCGGCGGCAGCTCCGCCTTGGTGAGCGAGAACTCCTCGACGAGCACCGAGCTGAGCACGCCGGTCAGGAAGACCTCGTAGAAGTCGAAGAAGAGGCCGAGCCCGACGGCGACCGTGGCCCGGCGGTGCGTGCGGGTGATGGGCAGCCGGTCGAGCCGGGCCGCGATCGTGCCGGTGTCCGGCACGGCGGCGTCGGGGATGTTCGCCATCCGTCGTCTCCTTTGACTTCTCCACGATGTGGTTGGCCGACTCATAATGTGACGGCGGCCCGGCAGAGTCAAGGGCGCGACCGTGCCCGGCACGTCGCGAAGACAGGATGGATCAGAGAGCGGCGACCCGCTCGACGCCGGGGCGGTAGCCGAGCCGCTCGGAAGCGCGCCGGCCCGCTTCGACCACGATCGGCGCCAGCCGCGGCACGTCGGCCGGGGTGAACCGCTGCGTCGGCGCGCCGATCCCGATCGCCGCGCTGACCTCGCCGTTCAACCCGAACACCGGCGCGCTCAGCGACGCCGCCCCGAGGTCGCGCTCCTCGAAGCTCACGGCGTAGCCGGCCTCGCGAATCTGCCCGAGCTGCTCCGACAGCAGGTCGATGTCGACGACCGTGCGCGGGGTGAACCGGGCCAGGCCGTGGCCGATCGCGTCCTTCACCGCCAGCTTGTCCCAGGCCAGGAACACCTTCCCGGCCGAGCCGGCGTGCAGCGGCATCACCATGCCGACCACGAACAGCCGGACCACCGGGTGCCGGGACTCCGCCAGCGAAATCACCGTGCGATACGCGCCGTCGCGGACGTACAGGCACGCCGTCTCGCCCGTTTCGTCCCGCAGCTGCTGCAGCACCGGCCGGGTCAGCCGGACCAGGTCGAGGCCGAACGTCCCCGGCGCCGCCCAGCGGACCAGGCCGAGCCCGACGCGGTAGGTGTCGTCGTAGCGGTCGAGGAACCCTTCGCGCACCAGGTTGTGCACCAGCCGCTGGCAGGTGCTCGCCGGCAGCCCGGTCGACCGGGTGATCTGCTGCAGCGTCAGCTCGGGGTTGTCGATCGTGAACGACTCGAGGATCTGCTTGAACTTGCTCAGCACCAGCACCGGCGTCGTGCCGCTGCGCTCTTCCTCTGCCATCGCCCCGTCCCTGCCGTGGTGTGCCGCACAGTCTATCCAGGCCGCGCGCTGTTGACTCCCCGACACTCGCCCGTATTCTGGGTTTGCAACTCACATCGTGGTTTGGAGTCGGGCATGAGTCAGCAAACCGGACCCCTCGCCGGCATCCGGGTGGTCGAGCTGGGGAACTTCATCGCCGCGCCGACCGCCGGCCGCCTCCTGGCCGACTTCGGCGCCGACGTCGTCAAGGTCGAGCGGCCCGGCACCGGTGACGAGCTCCGGCGCTGGCGGCTGCACGAGGGCGACACGTCCCTGCTGTTCCGCGCGCTCGGCCGCAACAAGCGCTCGGTGACCGTCGACCTCCGCCGCGCCGAAGGCCAGGACCTCGTCCGCGCGCTCGCCGACCGCAGCGACGTCCTGCTGGAGAACTTCCGCCCCGGCACCCTCGAACGCTGGGGTCTCGGCCCGGACGAGCTGCGCGCGCGCAACCCGCGGCTGGTCGTCGTCCGCGTCTCCGGCTACGGCCAGACCGGCCCCTACCGCGACCGGCCCGGCTTCGGCGGCGTCGCCGAGGCGATCGGCGGCCTCCGCGCGCTGACCGGCTACCCCGACCGCCCGCCGACCCGGGTCGGGGTCAGCCTCGCCGACTCCGTCGCCGGGCTCTACGCGGTGATCGGCGCGCTGATGGGCCTGCTCCGCCGCGAGCGGGAGCCGGGCACCACCCCCGGCGAGGTGGTCGACGTCGCGCTGTACGAAGCCGTCTACTCCCTGATGGAGTCGCTGATCCCGGACTACGACGCGTTCGGCGTCACGCGCGGCCCGGCGGGCTCCGCGCTGCCCGGGGTGGCGCCGTCCAACACCTACCGCTGCGCCGACGGCAAGTACATCGTCGTCAGCGGCAACGGCGACGCGATCTTCCGCCGCCTGATGCACGCCGTCGGCCGCGCCGACCTGGCGGCCGACCCGCGGTTCGCGGACAACGCCGGCCGGGTCGCCCACGCCGGACTGCTCGACGACGCGATCGGCGCATGGGCGGCGACGCTCACCCAGGAGGCCGCCGAAGCCGTGCTGCGCGCGGCGTCCGTCCCGTGTGGACCGATCCTGACCGCCGCCGACATCGCGAAGGACCCGCACTTCACCGCGCGCGGCATGCACGAGCGGCACCGGGTGCCCGGCCTGGACGGCGAGGTCACCTTCCCCGGCATCGTGCCCGCGCTGGCCGAGCGGCCCGGCCGGACCCGCACCCTCGGACCGGAGCTGGGCGAACACACCGAGGCCGTGCTCGCCGAGCTCGGCGTCACCGGCGAGGCGGTCACCCGCCTCCGCGAGAGTGGAGTCATCTGATGACCGAAGTCCTCCTCACCGAGGTCGTCCTGCGCGACGGCCTGCAGGACGAGCCGATCACCGTGCCCGCGCACGAAAAGGTGCGGCTCGCGCGCGGGCTCGTCGACGCCGGGGTGCGCTCCCTCGAGGTGGGATCGTTCGTCTCCGCGCGCCGGGTGCCGCAGATGGCCGACACCGGCGAGGTGCTGCGGACGCTGCTGGACGTCCCAGCCATCCTGCACACCCTGGTCTTCACCGAACGCGGCGCGCGGCAGGCGATCGACGCGGGCGCGACGTCGGTGCGGCTGGTCGTCTCGGCCAGCGACGGGCACAGCGCCGCCAACGCGGGCGTGCCGACGGACGCGGCGCTCGACCGGCTGGCCGGGTGCGCCGCGCTGCTCACGGAGGCGGGCGTGGCCATCGAAGCGTCGGTGGCGACGGCGTTCGTCTGCCCGTTCGACGGCGACACGGACCCGGACCGCACCGCCGACGTGGCGGCCCGCCTCGGCCGGCTGGGCGCGCGGGTCGTCCACCTCGCCGACACGATCGGAGCCGCGCGGCCGGGCCAGCTGCGCGCGACCGTCGCGGCGGTGCGCGACGAACTGCCGGACGTCCCGCTGGGCCTGCACCTGCACAACACCTACGGCCGCGCGGCGGCCAACGCGTGGGAGGGGCTGACGCTCGGCATCCGCCGCTTCGACTCGGCGTTGGGCGGCCTCGGCGGCTGCCCGTTCGCGCCGGGGGCGTCGGGCAACGTCGCGACGGACGACCTGGTCGACTTCTTCCACCGCGAGGGCATCGCGACGGGCATCGACGTCGCCAAGCTGGCGGAGCTGCGCGACCAGGTGGGGCTCGCCGTGGGCCACCGGCTGGATTCGGCACTGGCGGCGATTCCCGCGGTGCCGGCGGCGCTGCGCTGACCATTCACGAGTGCGTGCGGCGGAATGCGATCCCGGGCCGGACCGCGTTCTTCCGCCGGGCACGATCGGGCCGCCCCGCGCCGCATTCGACCGGCGGGCATTCGGCGGGTCTCACCCAGGGATACGGATGCGGGTTCGGATCGGTTCAAAGTTTTTCGCCACACCCGCCGAAGCTGGACAACGCCATGGTCAGCGGCCCAGGATGGCCGCACAGCCGAGTACGCCGGAGAGGGACACGCGCGGCGATCCAGCGTGATCCAGGTGCGGGCCGTCGCGCCCGCGTTTTTCGCGTACGCCATTCTTCCTCGATTTCCCGTGCGTTTTCGCGCCCGCGCACGACTACGCAAACGAGAACCCGGAACAACGGTTCGTGTTTGCCGGAAATACCTTCTTGCCCGGTGTCAAACCCCGGTGTAGCTTCCATCACGGAACGATAACCAGCCGGTTGACGGCGTGGCCACGGGCAGGTGGCCGCGCACCCATCGATGTCGGGTCGGTGGCCGGCGCGGGAATCGTTCCGTCCCGCCGACGCAATACCTGGTGCGTCCGAGCCTGGGCTCGCACCGCCAGTGTCGCGCGTTCCCGCCAGCCCGACACCCCGGAGGATCCATGTCCCGCACCCAAGGGCGCCATCGCATTTCCCGCAGAACCAAGATCGCGACCGGCGGCCTCGCGCTCGCGATCGCGGTCGGCGGCATCGTCGTCGCGACGACCACCGGCAACACCGGTGAAGCGAGCGCCGACGAGGCGAACCCCGCGTTCTTCGTCGACATCCTCAAGGTCCAGCCGAACCAGTTCGACCCGCGCCCGGTCTACGGCGCGTCGACCGGCACCTTCACCGTCGACTGCGGCCGCAACGAGAACGGCCACTTCAACCCCGACAACTTCATCGCCCAGCCCGGCGTCCGCAACGGCGCCCAGCACCTGCACGACTACGTCGGCAACCTCTCGACCAACGCCGACTCCAACAACAAGAGCCTCGTCAAGGCCGGCACCACCTGCCGCAACGGCGACAAGTCCGCCTACTTCTGGCCGGTCGTGCGCATCGACACCGGCGAAGAGGAGAAGAACGAGCCCGCGAAGAAGCCCGACGGCGACCGCGTGCAGGCGGACCAGGAGGCCAAGACCGTCCAGGTCGCCTGCCCGGACGTCGCCAGCAAGCTCGCCGACGTCCCCGACCAGGCGATGGCCGAGGTCGACAGCAATCTCGACCAGCTCGACACGCAGACCGACGAGGCCAACCAGCGCATCGCGGCGACGCAGGGCCAGGGCGGCGCGAACTTCGTGCAGAACGCGATCCTGAACCCGCTCAAGGACCGGCGCGCCGCGATCATCGACCGCATCGCCATCGCGATCGGCCGGTTCGCGCCGAAGCCGCGGGACCTCGGCGGCCTCGCGCCGTGCGCGCCGAAGCCGGGCAAGGACACCGGTACGCCCACCCCGCCGCCGAGCACGAGCGCGGGCGGCGCGCTGCCCGGGCAGGACGAGAACAACGAGCTGCCGGGCAACGACGGCAAGATCCTGCGCCCGCAGCGGGTCCAGATCACCTTCCGCGGCAGCCCGGTGGGCAAGGTCGTGGCGATGCCGAAGTTCCTGCGCGTGCTCTACGGCGACGCGAAGGTCTCCACCAACGGGCCCGCCAACGCCCGGGCGAGCTGGACGTGCACCGGGTTCGAGAACCGCGTCACGGACAAGTACCCGATCTGCCCGCCGAACAGCAAGGTCAAGCGGATCCACACGTTCCCCAGCTGCTGGGACGGGAAGAACACCGACAGCGCCAACCACCGCACGCACATCGTGTTCCCGGACCAGTTCGGCCGGTGCGCCAAGGGGTTCAAGGCCGTTCCGCAGCTGCAGATCTCGCTGACCTACGACATCCCGCACGACATCCAGGTCAAGAAGCAGTACAAAGTGGACGCTTTCCCGCAGGAGAAGCACAACCCGGGTTCCGACCACGACGACTTCGCCAACGTGATGTCGCAGCGGATCATGAACGGGCTGGTCAACTGCGTGAACCGCGGCCGGACCTGCCGGGCGTGACGCTCGCACCGGCCGGTGGCACCCCGGTGCCACCGGCTGGTGCGGTTTACTGACCGGCATGGTCACCGGTGACGACGTCCGCGCCTTCGCACTGACGCTCCCCCGCGCGTACGAAGCCGTCGTGCGGGACCGGCCCAAGTTCCGGGTCGGGCGGATCGTGTTCGTGGCGCTGTCGCGGGACGAAACCGTGATGGGTTTCGGGTACCCGCGCGACCAGCGGGACGCGCTCGTGGCCGGCGAACCGGAGAAGTTCCTGATGCCCGAGCCGGCGGACCTGCGCTACCAGTGGGTGCGGTGCCGGCTCGCGGCGATCGACGCCGGCGAGATGCGCGAGCTCGTCCTCGACGCGTGGCGGATGTGCGTGCCGAAGAAGGTCTGGAACGCCTACGCGGAAACGCGTTCGCTCTGAGCGAGCGTCTTCTCGGTCACCACGCGCAGACCGGCCACGACCGCGAACGCTAGCACGGCCATCACCACGAACACCGCGCGCAGCCCCGCCGCCTGGGCGATCGCGCCGCCGGCGAGGGCGCCGAGCGACTTCGTTCCCCACGCGACCAGGCGGTAGCTGCTGTTCAACCGGCCGAGCAGCCGGTCCGGGGTGAGGCGCTGGCGCAGCGACACCATGACGACGTTCGACACCATGACACCGATGCCGCCGAGGAAGAAGCCCGCGCCGACGGCGTACGGGTTCGCGGTCACCGCGAGCGTGCCGACCGAGAGCCCACCGGTGAGCCACGAGATCCACAGCGCGCGGATCCGGCCCAGGCGGCGTTCGGCCGCTTCGGCGACCAGCGACCCGGTCAGCCCGCCCGCGGCGCTCGTGGCCATCAGCAGGCCGAACGCGGGGGCCGACAGGCCCATCGCCGAGCCCGGTCCGACCGCGTAGAGCACGAGGACGGCGAACGTCGCGCCGGTGGCGAAGTTGAACGTGCCGACCATGAGCGAGAACGTCCGCAAGACCTTGTGCCGCACCAGGAACCGCAGGCCTTCGGCGATCTCCGCGCGCAGCGTGGTGCGCCCCTCGCGCGGGATCCGGTACGAGCCGCGCACGAGCAGCAGGGCCGCGACGGCGACGGCCCACAGCGCCACCGGCGTCACGAGCGCGGCGGCGACCCCGGCCGCGGCCAGCACGCCCGCGAGCGGCGGGCCGGCGAACTCGTTGGCGGTCTGCTCGGCGGCGAACATCCGGCCGTTGGCGCGGGCCAGCTGGTCGCGGCCCACCACCTGCGGGACGATCGACTGCGCCGCGGTGTCGTAGAGCGTCTCGGCGCAGCCGACGCCGACGGCGACGACGTAGAGCGCCCAGATCGAGCCCGCGCCGAGGACGGCCGGCAGCGTGACGGCGGCGAGGAGCCCGCCGCGGACGAGGTTGGCGGC
The DNA here is from genome assembly GCF_040675005.1 of Amycolatopsis sp. NPDC049691. Lineage (NCBI taxonomy): Bacteria > Bacillati > Actinomycetota > Actinomycetes > Pseudonocardiales > Pseudonocardiaceae > Amycolatopsis > Amycolatopsis sp. NPDC049691. Next base: position 167,857 of record NZ_JBFANX010000013.1, on the reverse strand, counting down.
GAGCATCGTGCGACGGCGGTCGAAGCGGTCGACCAGCGCGCCGGCGGGCAGCGCGAGCAGCAGCCACGGCAGGCTGAAGGCGAAGGCGAGCCCGGCGATGAGGGCGGGCTCGCGCGTATAGCCGACCGCGACGAGCGGCAGGGCGACCTTCAGGACCCCGTCGGCGAGGCTGGACAGGCCGGCGGCGGTCCACAGCCGCCAGAACGCGGTGGTCATGGATGGAGGATCGCACATCGATGGGCTTTTCTCCATCGATGTGACTCGATTCCATCGATGGACTACGCTCCGCTCATGACGGAACCCCGCCGACGGCGACCGGCGACGCCGGAGGAGGCCAAGGCCCTCGGCCATCCGCTGCGGCTGCGCATCATGCGGTTGTGCCTGGTCGAGGAGCTGACGAACAAGCAGCTGGCCGACCGCCTCGACCGCGACCCGGGCACGGTCCTGCACCACGTCCGCCAGCTGGTGGCGGCCGGTTTGCTGCAGCCGGCACCGGTCCGGACGGGTGCGAGCGGGGCGCTGGAGAAGCCGTACAAGTCGAACAACGAAACGTGGTGGCTCGACGGCCCGCTGGCCGAAGCCGACGCGGAGACGAGGTTCGCGCCGATCGAGATCTTCCAGGAGGAGGTCCGGGCGGCGGGCCCGGAATCGGTCGCGGTGCACGAAAAGTTCCTGCTGCACCTGTCCCCCGACGAGATCGAGGAACTGGACCGCCGGATCCTGGCGGTGCTGGACGAGTACGTGGCGACCGACCACGAGCGCGCCGACCGCCCGGCGGTGGGCGGGATCTTCGTGCTGCACCACATGAAGCCGAGCGGCTGAGCCCGCGACCGGTCCCTGCCCGAGGGAGGTGGGCAGGGACCGGCCGGGGTGGCCGGCCCGGCGCTGTCCGGGGATGGTGGGGCAGCGCCGCCGCGGTGCGGGTCTCGCCGCCCCCAGTGCCGGCGAGACCCGCGCCCTGCCTCAGCGGGTCAGTGGTTCACCTTGAACCACGGCTGCGACCAGCCGAGGTAGGTCTGGCCCCACTTGCTCTTGATCTGCGCGATCGTCGTCTCGGTGTACGTGCCGGCGCCGTTGATGTCGTTCGACAGGAACTTGCCGCCGCCGATGGAGATCATCGTGTGGCCCGCGCCGCCGTTGGAGAAGAACGCCAGGCCGCCCGCCGGGACGTCCGTGCTGCCCGGGTGCTTGTACTGGCTCGGGATCTGCGTCCAGTGCACGTACGCCGTGGTCGAGCCGCTCGCGGTGAAGCCGTAGTTCTGGGCGTTGATGCGGTCGCACCAGCCGTCGTAGGAGGAGTCGTAGTTCGTGTGCACGCGCGACTTCGCCTTGGTGACCGCCTGCGCGCAGGTGTTCGGGTCGCCCAGCCCGGAGGTCGAGCACACCTCGGTCGGCACGGTGGGCACATCGGTGCAGTCCGGCGCGATCCGGCCGTCGGAGCCGGTGTAGACGTAGGTGTCGGTGATGTAGCCGCCGGGCACGTGGTCCCAGATGTTGCTGGTGCCGTACTTCCCGGTGACCGTCTCACCGGTGGTCTGGCAGTCGATGTTCACGGCGGTGCCGTCGGCGATGGTGCCCGCCGAGGTGGCGCTGGTGCTCGGCGCCGACCGCACGGTCAGCGGCGCGCCGGAGTCGGTGTGCACGGTGCCCGCGGCGGCCAGGGCCGGGGTGGCGCCGACCAGCACGATCGACGCGGCGATGCCGACGACGCCCGCCGCCCGCTTCCCGATCCGAATTCTCATGGGTCCGTCCTCCAGTCGTGGTGTACGGACAGAGTGGCGCCCGGCGATACAAGCCCCGTACAAAAGCCGGGGCGGCGTCTGGAGATACGGCAAAAGGGATGATCAGAGTTCGGCGCGCAATGTGGTCGCGAAGCGCTCGGGTACCGGCATCAGAGAGGCGAGTTCTTCGAGGTCTTCCACGGTGTCGCGAATCTGTCCCTGTGCGGGCTTCAGCCGCAACGCCTCGCGCAGCCGGGTCTCAGCTGTCTCCACGGCACCGAGGGCGAGGTGATACGTCATGAGGTTGAACGCGGCTCCGGTGTGGTGCCTCCCGTGTTCCCCGCCCGCGCTTTCGAGCTTCACCGCCCTCGCGAACAGCTCGTCCGCCGTCTCCGGCCGGCCTTCCACGCACGCGAGCAGTCCCAGCTGGTACTGGTCCCATGCCTCGCCGTCGAGGTCGGCCGCCCGCTCGAGGTCGGTTCTCGCCTCCGAAAGCCGGCCCAGGATACGGAGAGCCTGGCCGCGAACGCTCCACAGCCAGCCCGAATCGTCATCGATGGCCACGGCACGGTCGAAGTCGGCGAGGGCCTCGTCGTACTGCTTCAGGTACCGCCGGGTGCACCCCCGATGGCCGTACGCATCGGCGGACCGGGGGTCGGCCTCGGTCGCTCGGGAGAAGTCGGCCAAGGCCTCCTCGTACCGTCCCAGCAGGTGGTGGACTTCACCGCGGGCGGTCCACGCCCACGCGGGCCGCGGGTCGCGATCGACGGTCCGGGTGAGCTCGGCGAGCGCGTCGTCCTCGCGCCGCAGGTCGCACAAGACCAGCATGCGCTGCACCTGTGCCCACTCGTACTCGGGCTTCACGGTGACCGCTCGCTCGTATTCGGCCAGCGCTTCCTCGAAGCGGCCCATCATCCGTAGCGTCTCGGCGCGATCACCGATGATCCAAGCCACCTTCGGGTCGGACTCGACGGCTCGCGTCAATTCGTCGAGCGCCTCCGCGTACCTGCCCATCGACCGGTACGTCCGTGCCCGCATCGCCCGCGCCCACACGTAGCCCGGGTCGATGTCGAGCGCCCGGCCGAAGCCGGCCAGCGCATCATCGTGCCGGCCCATCCTGCGGTGCATCTCGGCGCGTGAGGCCAGGATCCAATCCGCCGCGGGCTCGATGTCGAGGGCTCGCGCGAAGTCGGCCAAAGCTTCCTCGGTGTGGCCTGCTTCGCGATGGGTCTTCGCACGGCAACCGAGGATCCACACGCTCTCCGGGTTGATCTCCAGCGCGCGTTCGTAATCGGCGAACGCCTCGGCGTACCGGCGCAGGTCACCGTATGTGCGCCCGCGTTGCCCCAGCGCCCAGACGTACTCGGGGTCCACTTCGATCGCGCGCGTGAAGTCGGCCAACGCCTCCTCGTGGCGCTCCATCGCGTGGTAGACCTCGCCGCGGTCGGCGAACGCCCAGTCGGCCTGCGGATCGACGTCGATGACCCGGGTGAAGTCGGCCAGCGCCTCCGCAAAGCGCTCCAGCGAGTAGTACGCGCGGCCGCGCTGCCCGATCAGCCAAGTGTTGTCGGGCGCGAACTCGAGGGCGCGGTCGAAGTCGGCCAGGGCCTCCGAATAGCGCTCCATCGAGTGGTACGTCGCTCCGCGCGCTCGGTAGATGTCTCGAGCCGCCGGGTCGAGCTCCAGCGCGCGGCAGAAGTCGGCCAGGGCCTCCTCGTCACGGTTCATCGCCCGCCAGGTCCTGCCCCGCTGGCCGTACGCCGATGCCGAATCGGGATCGAGCTCGAGCGCCCGATCCAGGTCCGCGATGGCTTGGTCGTACTGGTTCGCCAACCGGTGTGCCAAGGCGCGGCCCTCGATCGCCCAGCCCGCGTCCGGGAGCCGTTCGATGACGGACGTGTAGGCCGCGATCGCCCCGGCGGTATCGGACTGCCGCATGCTCAGCCGGGCGAGTTCCCGATAGGCGTCGAGAACGGAGTCACCCGGCAGCGCCGCTTCGCCGGCCAAGCAGGTCAGCAGGGACACCGATCCCTCGTCGCCATCACCCGCGGCCCCGGCCAGCCGGGTGCCCAGCGCGGTCAGCTGCTCCGTGCCGGAGTCCGATCCGGCCTGGCGCACCATCGCCACCCATCGTCCGGCCTGGTCGGGCCGCTTCTCCACGGTGGAGACCAAGGCTGCCAAGACGTCCGGGACCGCACCCGTCGCTCCGGCGCAGAGCCGGTGGTAGTGCTGCTCCACGGCCAGCACCTGCCACCGCTCGTCCGGCAAGCGGTCATCCTCCGCGAGCCCAAGCGCGTCGCAAGCCGACCGGAAGTACTCGGCCAGTGCGCCGTGGCGGTCCCGCCACTCCGCGGGCGAGCGGCGCCGGAGGGTGCGGATCATCGTGTCGCGGACCACGTCGTGGTACCGGTAGCCGGTCGCGCGCTCGGTCACGAACGGCAGGCGGCGCAGCCAGGCGAAATCCTCGTCCGGGGTGGCCGCGTCGGCGACCAGCGCGAACACGTCGCGGTCGAGCTGTCTCGGCAGCGCGCCACGCAACGCCGCCTGCTTCCGCTTCTCGTCCTTCTCCCACTTCAGGAACCGCTCGACGGCGTTGTCGCCCGGATCGGCCACGCTCGCGGCGCTGTCCGGGCGGGACTCGGCCAGCAGCGCCAGCAGCACCGGGAGGCGTCCGGACAGCGCCAGGACGACTTCGACCACCTCCTCCGCCGTGACGCCGCGGGCCGCCAGGAACTCGCGGGCCTCCTCCTCGGTGAACACCTGGAGCGGGCAGTCCGCGCGGATGCCCAGGTAGCCGCCCCACGCGTGGACGTCCAGCGGGTGCTGGCCCGCCAGGACCAGCACCAGGTTCGGCGGGAGGCTCCCGTAACGGCCGTCGAGCAGGTCCAGCAGCCAGCGTTCGAGGAACACCCCGGTGCGTTCGAAGGTGTCGAAGAACAACACGACCGGCCGTTTCGCCGCGACTTCCCGCAGCTCGTTCACGAAGATCGGCGTCAGTTCCTCGACCGGCGACATCAGCAGGCGCACGTCGTGCTGGTTGCGCAGCTTCACGCTGAGGAAGGCGCGGAACTTCTCGACCTGGTTCGAGAGGGCATCGCGGTCGAGTTCCTTGGCGAAGGACCCGACGACCGGGATGTCCTCCGCCGCGCGCAGGCCGATCCGCACGGCCGACCGGGTCAGCACCGAAGACAGCCCGTCCGGGGTGGCCGGGTCCGCGTCGAGCTCGTGCCGCTTCTCGTGGTAGAGCTCGGACTTCTTGGTGAACTCCTTGCAGGGGTCACCCTGCCTGGCGAACGCCCGGACGATGCCCGACAGCACCGACGGGATGTCGTAGACCGACTCGTCGACGTACGCGGTGGCGCACCCCCGCTCCCCCGCGATCCGCTGGAACTGGGTGACCAGGAACGACTTCCCCACCCCGGCGTCGCCGTGCACGCTGAACAGGAACCGGCGGCGCTGGTCGTCCAGCGGCAGCCGGAGGTTCTCCTCGAACCGGCTGATCTCGTCGCGCCGCCCGACGAAACCGCCGGCCTGGCGCCGCTTGATCAGGTCCTGCAGGGTCAGCCTGCCCGCGTCCAAGGCCCGCCCTCCCTCCGCCCGGACGTCGACCATAGCAAGACGTGACGGCGAGGCCCCGCCGATCCGTGGACCGGCGGGGCCTCGTCACGAGCGGGATCAGGCCAGGTACTCGGCCGCCGCGCGGAGGCTCACCCAGGAGCCGCTGAAGGTGTCGATTCGGGGCCTCTCGCCGTCCGGTGGCCCCGGTACCCCCGTCTCCACCCTGATGTAGTCCATAGTGGACAACGCGGCCAGCAGCTCGCGCACCCGTGGGTGGCGGTGCGCCTCCCGGGTGACCACCACGACGCTGCGGACCTCCCGTGCCGCGGCCAGGACCGCTTCCGCGTCGTCCGGTGTCGCCGTCAGCGTCCGCGTGCCCGGGACCAGCTCGGCCAGGTGCGCGCCGAGGCCCCACGGCATCGGGCCGGCCGCGATCGTCGGCTCGGTCTGGACGTCGACCACCAGCGGCGGCCCGGCCAGCTTCGGCGAGCCCTGGACGCGCAAGGCCTTGCGGGCCGCCTCGAGACCCAGGCGGCGATCGACCGGGCCCACCGAAGCCGGTGCCGGGTCGGTGCCCAGCGCCGCCGTCCGCGAAGCCGCCTCCGCCAGCCGCTCCAGGGGCAGCTCCCCCGCCGCGACCGCGGCCACGATCGCCGACACGCACGCGTCCAGGTGCTCGGCCTCGAACGCCGCGCCGCCGAGGCACAGCGCGTCCGCGCCCGCCGCCAGCGCCCGGACGGCGGAGCGGCCGAGGCCGTCGTGCCGCCCGTACGCCCCGGACACCGCGCCCATCTCGAGCGCGTCGGTGATCACCGCGCCGGTGAAGCCCAGCTCGCCGCGCAGGACGTCGGTGAGCGCGACCCGGTTGAGCGTCGCCGGCTCCTCGCCCCAGGCCCGGACGACCAGGTGGCCCGACATCACCGAGCGCACGCCGGCCCGGATCGCCGCGGCGAACGGCACCAGCTCGATCTCCCGCAGCTCTTCGACCGTCCGGGGCAGCACCGGCAGCGCCACGTGCGAGTCCTCGGTCGCGGCGCCGTGACCCGGGAAGTGCTTGGCACACGCCGCGACGCCGTACTTCTGCAGCCCGGTCACGTAGGCCGCGACGTGCGGTGACGCCTTCGCCGGGTCGGATCCGAACGCCCGGACGCCGATGATCGGGTCCTCGGCCGCCAGGGTCAGGTCCGCGCACGGCGCCAGGTTGACCGTGACGCCGCAGGCCGCGAGCCGTTCGCCGAGCGCGGCGGCGACCGCCGTGGTCAGCTCCGGGTCGTCGGCCGCGCCGAGCGCCAGCGGGCCCGGCACGAACGAGCCGGTGTTGACGTCGAGGCGGGTGACGTCGCCGCCCTCCTCGTCGATCCCGACGACCACGCCCTCGCGCTCGCCGCGCAGCCGCGCGGTGAGGGCGGCGACCTGCTCGTCGTCGACGACGTTGCGGCCGAACAGCACCACCCCGCCCAGGCCTTCGGCGACGCGGCGACGCAGCCAGTCCGGCGCGGTGGTCCCGGCGAACCCGGGCAGCAGGACGGCTTCGGCGAGCTTCTCCGGTGTGGACACCCGCTACCCCTTCACCGCGCCGGCGGTCGCGCCGGACACCAGCTTGCGTTGCACGAGCAGGAAGAAGACCAGCGCCGGGATCGCGTAGATGACCGACGCGGCCATCACGCCGCCCCAGTCGGTGGCGAACGCCGTGCGGAACGACGCCAGCCACACCGGCAGGGTCTCCTTCGGCTTGTCCTGGATGAACACCAGCGCGAACAGGTACTCGTTCCACGCCGTGATGAAGCTGAACACCGACGTGGTGACCAGTCCCGGCCCGAGCAGCGGCAGCGTCACCCGGCGGAACGCGCCGGTCTGGCTGCAGCCGTCGATCATCGCTGCCTCTTCCAGCTCGTACGGGATCCCGTTGACGAAGCCGTAGAGCATCCAGACCGTGAACGGCAGCGTGGTGGCGAAGTAGATCAGCAGCAGCGACGGCAGCGTGTTGAGCAGCCCGGCGTCCCGCATCAGCAGGAACAGCGGGATGAACAGCGCCGACACCGGGGCCAGCTGCGCCACCATGACCAGCACCAGGAAGCCCTTGCGGCCGGTGAACCGCAGCCGCGACAGCGGGATCGCCGCCAGGGTCCCGGCGACCAGCGCGCACAGCACCGACCCGATCGTGACGATCAGGCTGTTCATCAGGTAGACCGGGAAGTTGTCCTTGCCCAGCGCCGTGGCGAAGTTGCCGAACGAGAACGACGTCGGGATCAGGTCGTACTTCGGCGAGAGGATCTCGCCGGGCGTCCGCAGGGACGTCACGAACATCCAGTACGTCGGGAAGACGATCAGCAGCGCGACGAGAATGCCGACGACCGACAGCACGATCCGCTGCGGCAGCGATTTCCTCACTTGAGATCACCTTCCGGGGTCCGGACCAGCAGCTGGATGTACCGCCCGGTGATGAGCGCGAGCACGATCAGCATCAGGGTCGCGATCGCGCCCGCCGCGCCGAAGTGGTTGCCCGCGATGCCCTTGAGGTACAGGACCACGGCCAGCGTGGTGCTCTCGCCGTCGGGACCGCCCTCCCGGATCGCCCAGATCTGGGCGAAGGCGTTGAAGTCCCACAGCACCGACAGGAAGGTCACCATGGTGGTGATCGGCCGGATGGCGGGCCAGGTGACCGCGCGGAACGTCTGCCACGGCCCGGCGCCGTCGATACCGGCGGCCTCGTACTGCTCGCGCGGGACGCCGATGATGCCCGCGTACAGCGAGAACGTCACGAACGGGACGGCCTGCCAGACGATGAGCAGCCCGATCACCGACAGCGTGCTGGCCCCGCTGGAAAACCACGAGAAGCCGATGAAGCCGTGGAACCCGAGCCGGTCGAGGGTCTTGTTGAGGATGCCGTACTGCTCGTCGAAGATCCACTGGAACACCGTGGTCGTGGCGATCACCGGGGTCGCCCACGCGAGCACCAGCGTGACCTGCACGATGATCCGCACGACCGGCCCGAGGTGGCGCATGAGCACCGCCAGCAGCAGCCCGCCGAGGATGGTGGCGGCCACGATCGCGGCGGTGAAGACCAGGGTCCGGACGGTGACCGTCCAGAACTCCGGGTCCGAGAGGGTGTTCGTGTAGTTGTCGAACCCGATCCAGACCGTCTTGCCGGAGACGAGCTGGCCGATGTCGAGCTTGCGGAAGCTGATCGCGAGGACCTGGACCAGCGGCCAGGCGAGCAGCACCAGGATGGCCGCCAACGCGGGGAGCAGGAGCAGGTACGGGAGCACCCGGTCGCCGAACCGGCCCCGCCTGCGCCGCTTGACCCCGGGGTCGCGCGGCGATGCCGGCGGGGTCGCCCCCGCCGGCATCGTCACGTTCGCGGTCGCTGTCATCCGCCGATGAGCTTGTTGAGCGCTGCGTTGGCGTCGGCGGTCGCCTGGTCGAGCGTCTTCTTGCCGGTCAGGTACGCGGTCAGCATGTCCTTGATCGGGTTCTGACCGGACTCGACGTCACCCCACTTCGGGCTGGCCGGGACGGCCTTGCCGTTGGCGGAGGCCTTCGCCATCACACTGCCCAGCGGGTCCTTGTCCAGGCCGGTGAGGTCGGTCGACGTGCCGGGCACGACGCCCGCCGCGGCGAGCTGGCTCTGGTACTTCGGGCTGGAGAGCAGCTTGATGTACTCCTTGGCCGCGGCCACGTTCTTGCTGTTGGCCGGGATCGCCAGGTTGGAGCCGCCCAGGAAGACCGGGGCGCTCTGGCCCGCGTTCTTGCTCGGGATCGGGAAGGCGCCGGTCTTGCCGGTCAGGCTCGCGTCGGTCTTGGCGGCGGTCGCCAGCTCCCACGGGAGACCGATCATCATGGCCACCTTGCCGGCACCGTAGACGGTCGCCTGCTGCGGCTTGGCTTCGTCGGCGTCCTTCGGCGCCTTGGTGCCGGAGGTGTCGACGAGCTTCTTGTAGAAGTCCAGGCCCGCCTTCGCGCCGGCGCTGTCCAGCGTCGCCTTGAAGTTCTTGCCGTCGGGCTGGGCGATGTCACCGCCGTTGTCCCAGATGAACGACAGCAGCGCGTACCAGTTCTGGCCCGGCATGTAGAGCGCCTGGAAGTCGGGGTCGGAGCCGAACTTGGTCTTCAGCTTGCCGATCGCGTCGATCCACTCGTCGTTCGACGTCGGCGGCTTGGCGATGCCGGCCTGCTCGAACATGTCCTTGCGGTAGATGACCTCGCGGTTGGCCGCGTAGAACGGGACGCCGTAGGTCTTGCCGTCGTAGGTGCCGGAGTCCGCGAGACCCTTCAGCCACTGCGCGCCGTTGAAGCTGTCCTTGTCGCCGGAGAGGTCGGTCAGGACGCCGTCCTGCGAGGCGAACGCCGCGGTCTGGGTGTTGCCGATCTCGATGACGTCCGGCGGGGTGCCGCCGGCCAGCGCGGTGGTCAGCTTCTGCTGGATGCCGTCCCACTGCTGGATTTCGTACTTGACCTTGACGCCGGGGTGCGCGGTCTCGAACTCCTTGTTGAGCGCGTCGGTCAGCGTGGTGGGCGCGGAGCCCGTCATCAGCCAGACCGTGACCGTGCCGCTGAGCTGCGCGGGAGCGCCGCTCGACGAAGCGGCCGTGTCCGAGCCGCTGGAACCCGCGCAGCCGGCGGTCGCGAGGGTGAGTGCGGCGGCGCCCGCCGCCAGCTTGAGCCAGCGTTTCACTCGATGCCGTCCTTTCCATGCCCGGCCACCGCGGCCGGACGCCCCAAATGGTGTAGACCAATGTTGGGGTTAGAGTGGTACGTACCACAGGCGGTGTCAAGGCGGTTGCCGGAACGTTGTAAACCCACCGGGGAGTTGTACGCGCAGTAGCCGAGCGGTTACCACTGACCGACGAACGGGTGGCAGAAGTCGTCCTGATAGGAAGGTGTCCGGGCCGTTTTTCACCGCAGGGAAGCGGAAAAGCCGCGTAGCCGCTTCCCGGCCGCACGACGAAAACCGCCCCGGGAAAGGCTTCCCGGGGCGGCAGGCGCGCGCGTCGTGCGATTTTCGCGGGCGACCCGTGGTCACACCGCCGTTGTCGCGGGCAACCCGGCGCTCCGGCGCGCGCGGTGGGCAGCCATCCGCACCGGGGCGTTGGCCACCCCGTACCCGCGGTACCCGCCGATCCGCTGCACGACCTCGAAGAACACCCGCGCCCCGGCCAGCGCCGTGTAGAAGTGCAGGAACTCGCCGTGGGCGTCGCGGTCGTAGAGCACGGAACGCTCCCGCAGCCCGGCCAGCCGCTCGGGCGGCAGGTCCAGGCGCGCTTCGAGGTCGTCGTAGTAGTTGGCCGGGATCGCCAGCAGCGGCGCGCCCCGATCCCGCATCGCCGCGGCCGCCGCGAGCGCGTCCGCGCAGGCGAACGCCACGTGCTGCGGTTCGGGCACCGCCGGCGCCCATTCGCCGCGGCGGACCAGCGCGCTGTCCAGCGTCAGCCGGACCTCCCCCGCCGCCACCACGCGGCTGCGCACCAGCCCGAACGGCGCCGCGAACTCGGCCACCGGGGACGGCGTCAGCCCGAACACCGACCGGTAGAACAGCGCCGCCTCGTCGAAGTGGTCGAAGGGCTGGGTGAGAGCGACGTGGTCGATGCCGACGATCCCCGCGCCGGCCGCCGCCTCCCCGGTGGGCACGAAGTCGTCGCGCCAGTCGTCGCCGCAGAGGAAGACCTGGGTGCCGTCCGGCGCCGCGACCGAGGCCAGGTCCGCCTCGCGCGGGCCGCGCACCCGCGGCAGGACCGGTGCGAGCAGGGCTTCCGCGCGGCGGGCCGACCGGGCCGGATCGGTGCTGGCCAGCGCCACAGCGCCGACGGCGCCGTGCGCCGCGCCGCCCTCGTTGACCACCACCCGGGCTTCGCCCTGCTCCCACAGCTCGACCGGCTTGGTGCGGTGGACGCCGGTGCGCGCGAACCCCAGCGACGCCAGGACCTTCCCCGCGCCCGGGTCGGTGACGACTTCGGCGAACGCGTGACCGGTCAGCGCCGGCGCGGCCGGGACGGCCAGGACGCCGAGGGAGTCCTGCAGCGCCAGCAGCGACCGCATGGCGTCGACCGCCGCCGGGCGCGGGTCGGCTTGGCGGTACACGTCGTTGAAGACTTCCAGGGACAGCGGGCCGCGGTAGCCCGCGGCCAGGACGTGCCCGGTGAACGCCGTCAGGTCGAACTCGCCCTGGCCGGGGAAAAGCCGGTGGTGGCGGCTCCACGGCAGGACGTCCATCGGCAGCTCCGGCGCGTCGGCGAGCTGGAGGAAGAAGATCTTGTCGCCGGGGATCGCGCGGATCGGCGCCGGGTCGTGGCCCTTCGACAGGATGTGGAAGCTGTCCAGGCAGACGCCGAGGGCGGGGTGCGCGGCGCGGCGCACGATGCGCCACGCGTGTTCGTAGCCGTTGACGTGCCGGCCCCAGGCCAGTGCTTCGTACGCGATCCGCAGTCCCCGCTCGTGCGCGGCGTCCGCCAGCGCGTGCAGCTGTTCCGCGGCGAGCTCGTCGTCGTCGATCGCGTCCGGCGAGACGGACGAGCAGACCAGCACGGTGTCGGTGCCCAGCTCGGCCATGACGTCGAACTTGTGCCGCGCGCGGCGGAGGTTGGCCGCGTGCACGTCCGGCGGGACCGCCTCGAAGTCGCGGAACGGCTGGTAGAGGTCGATCGAGAGGCCGAGGTCCGCGCAGCGGCGGCGGATTTCGGCCGGGCTCGACGGCGAGACCACCAGGTCGTTCTCGAACAGCTCGACGCCGTCGAACCCGGCGGCGGCGGCCGCGGCGAGCTTGTCCTCGAGCGTGCCGGACAGACAGACGGTGGCGATCGCGGTGCGCGGTTCAGGCGGCACGGGCGGCCTCCCCTTCGAGGGCGTCGAAGTGGCGCAGCATCCGCGCCGGGTCCGGCTCGACGCCGGTGAACAGCCGGAACGACTCGGCGGCCTGCAGCACGACCATGCCGCCGCCGTGCAGCACGCGGCAGCCGCGGGCGCGGGCTTCGGCCAGCAGCGCGGTCTCCAGCGGGCGGTAGACGATGTCGGCGACCCACAGGTCCGGCCGCAGGTAGGCCGCCGGCAGGGGCGAGCCGGGGTGGGCGGCCATCCCGGTCGGGGTGGCGTGCACCAGGCCGTCGGCGTGGCGGACGGCGTCGAGGTCGCCGGTCTCGGCCCGGCCGGCGCCGAACCGCTGCCGCAGCGCGCCGACGAGCTTCGCGCTCCGCCGGCGGTCGACGTCGTGGACCGTGAGCCGCCCGGTGCCCAGGGACAGCAGGGCGTGCGCGACCGCGGCGCCCGCTCCCCCGGCGCCCAGCAGGACGACGTCGTCCAGCCGGACGTCCGGCAGGCCGCGGGTGAGGCTGCGGGCGAAGCCGGTGGCGTCGGTGTTGTGCCCGATCGCGCGGCCGCCGTCGAAGACGACGGTGTTGACCGCGCCGAGCGCGGCGGCTTCCGGGGACAGCTCGTCGAGGTGGTCCAGGACCAGCTGCTTGGCCGGGTGCGTCACGTTGAGCCCGTCGAACCCGGCGAGCCGGGCCGCGGCCAGCACGTCGGCGACCGGGCGGCGCAGCGCGTCGAGGTCCAGCAGGCGGTAGACGTAGCGGAGGCCGAGCTCGTCGGCCTCGCGTTCGTGCAGCGCCGGGCTGGCGGACGGCCCGATGCCGGTGCCGACGAGTCCGATCAGGTAGCTGGTCACGCGGTCGCCCCCCGAATTTAATGTACGAACTAGTACGTTCACAATAGCGCGACGCGCGGTCCGAGGAAAGGGCTGGGCTAGAGTGGGGCCGTCGACCTGCAGCGGAAGGAGCCCGGTGGCCGCACCATCGTCGGAGGCCGAGCGCCAGCGCGACAAGGACCGCACGCGCGCCGACATCCTCGCGGTGGCCACGCGGGAATTCGCGGACAAGGGCTACACCGGCGCCCGCGTCGACGAGATCGCCGCCCGCACCAGCACGACCAAGCGGATGATCTACTACTACTTCGGCGGCAAGGAACAGCTCTACATCGCCGTGCTGGAGCAGGCGTACTCCGCGATCCGCACGCTGGAGCGGCAGGTCGACGTCGAGCACCTCGAGCCGGAGGAAGCCCTGCGGCAGCTGGCGGCGCTGACCTTCGACCACCACGAGGCGAACCCGGACTTCATCCGGCTGGTCAGCATCGAGAACATCCACCACGCGGAGCACCTGGCGCAGTCGGAGATCCTGGCCGGGCTGGCCGACCCGGCACTCGGCGGGCTGACGGTGGTCCTGCAGCGGGGCCGCGCGGCCGGCCGCTTCCGCGAAGACGTCGACCCGCTCGACGTGCACATGATCATCAGCTCGTTCTGCGTGTTCCGGCTGGCGAACCGCCACACGTTCCAAGCGATCTTCGGCCGCGACATGCTCGACCCGGCCCGGCGCGAGCACTACCGCACGATGCTCGGCGACCTGGTGATCGACTACCTCACCGCCTGAAATCCGCCTCTTGACACCCGGGGTCCGGTCTCGCACTCTCTATTAACTAACTAGACCGTACATTGCTTCCCCGCCGACTCTGAGCAACGAAGCACGGACGTCAGGAGCTCATCCCCGTGACCGGATCGATGCCCCGCAAGGCGGCGCTGGCCGCCTGGATCGGCAGCGCGCTCGAGTACTACGACTTCTTCATCTACGGGACCGCCGCCGCACTGGTGTTCAACAAGGTCTTCTTCCCCGCCTCCTCCCCCGCGACCGGCACGCTGCTGGCGCTGGCCACCTTCGGGGTCGGCTACCTCGCCCGGCCGGTCGGGGCGTTCGTCCTCGGCCACGTCGGCGACCGCTTCGGCCGCAAGCGGGTCCTCGTGTTCACGCTGCTGCTGATGGGCGTCGCGACGTTCGCGGTCGGCTGCCTGCCGACGTACGGGACAGTGGGCGTCCTCGCGCCGATCCTGCTGGTGGTTCTCCGTCTGCTGCAAGGACTTTCCGCCTCCGGCGAGCAGGCGGGCGCGAACTCCATGTCGCTCGAACACGCCCCGGAACGGCGGCGCGCGTACTTCACCAGCTTCACCCTGAGCGGCACGCAGGCCGGCCAGATCCTGGCGACGGCGATCTTCCTCCCGGTCGCCGCGTTGCCGGCGGACCAGCTGCTGACCTGGGGCTGGCGGGTACCGTTCTGGTGCAGCGCGGCGGTCGTGGTGGTCGGGTTCGTCATCCGCCGCAAGCTCGACGAGACACCGGTGTTCGAACGCACCGAGGTCGCGAAACTGCCGGTCGCGGTGCTGTTCCGCCACCACTGGGCGGACGTGCTGCGCGTGGTCGTCGCGGCGACGATCGCTTCGGTGAGCACGATCTTCACGGTGTACGCGCTGAGCTACGCGGTCAACACGATCGGCCTGGACCGCACGCCGATGCTGTGGGTGGGCGTGCTCGCGAACATCGTCGCGCTGGCGGCGATCCCGCTCCTGGCCGGACTGGCCGACCGGGTCGGGCGCAAGCCGGTGTTCATCACCGGGTGCCTGCTGTGCGGGCTGCTGATCTTCCCGTACCTGTGGTCGATTTCGATCGGCTCGTACGCGCTGCTGTTCGTGCTGGGCATCGTGCTGTTCGGGGTCGCGTACTCGGGGGTCAACGGGGCGTGGCCGTCGCTGTACGGCGAGATGTTCACAGCCCGGGTGCGCCTGTCCGGCATGGCGATCGGCACCCAGATCGGCTTCGCGGTGGCGGGCTTCGCCCCCAGCGTGGTGGCGGCGATCGGCTCGGCGAAGGAGGACTGGCTGGGGGTGGCGATCTTCACGGCGGCGGTGTGCGTGATGGCGGCGGCCGCAGCGGCAACGGCGCGGGAGACGTACCGGGTGCCGACCGCGGAGCTGGGCCACCAGGCGGCGCGAACGAGTGCGCCGTCCACTGTGGTCGCCTCCACAGTGGACGGTTGAGGCGGAGGGCGGGCGCGCCGGCGAAGGGCGCGCCCGCGCACTACCGAGAAAAATTTGCGGCGAACGGGTGAACCGGTCCGGATAGATGCGACAATCGCCGCTCGCCGACCGACTGGGTGCGTAGGCCTGTACGGCTCGGGAACCCAGGAGAACGATGAAGTCAGCATGGCAAGTCCGGGCAGGGCGGGGAGGCGAGCGCGGCCAGGAGTCCCTCACCGATGGACTCGCGATCGTCGGCTGGGGCGGCGTCCCCGACCTCAGCCTGTTCGATACCCGCGAAGCGCTGAAGGTGGGACTCCGGGCGGTGTACCCACACCGGTCCCCGTACGTGATCGGGAACTGGGCCGGGCAGCTCTGGCGCTTCTACCGGGGAATGAGCGAGGGCGACCTCGTCGTCATGCCCCTCAAGAGGGAGCGGCAGTTCGCGATCGGGGAGATCACCGGGCCGTACCTGCACCGCGCCGACGCAACACCGGACAGCAAACACGCCCGGCCGGTCCGCTGGCTCCGAACCGACGTCGACCCCGGGGAGTTCGACCCGGATCTGCGAGGCAGTCTCGGCTCCCTGCTCACCGTCTGCCGGCTCAGCCGCCACGACGCCGCGCGGCGGATCGGGGAAGTCGCGGCCGGACGGAAGGACCCGGGCTGGCAGCACGCCGCCGCGAGCCTCGACCCCGACGCAACCCTGGCCGACCTGTGGGAAGCGGTCGAAACCGGTGCGGCGCCCGTCAAGCTCACGGTTCGGGACCTGCTGGCCATGTGGGACTACCGGCGGCGCACCGCGACGTCCCTGGTGACAGTTCAATCCGAATTGGCCGAGCACGGGCTGACGACCAAGCCGACGTTCACCACGGCTCGGATGGACTCCGTCGTGGAACTGGTCCCGATCGCCGTCGAGCCGAACGCGACGGACCCCGAGCCGGATTCGATCGAAACCGACGCGCTGGAGGACCTGCCGACCAAGTGGATGGTGCGCGCCGTCCTGCCCGACGAACCGGCCGTCGAATCCGTCACCGTCGGCAAGCCGCTCGCCGCCGCGGTAACCCTGATGCTGGCCAAGAACTACTCACAGCTTGCGGTGATCGACGAAGACGGGACCTACGCCGGCGCCGTCAGCTGGGAGTCCATCGGCCGAGCCCGCTTGGCGAACCCCGAGCCGACCCTGCGCGACGCCACCATCCAGGTTCGGGTCATCGACATCGACGAAGAGCTGTTCGGCCAGATCGACGAGATCTACCGGCGCGGATACGTGTTCGTCCGCGGAGAGGACCGCCGGACGCTCGTCGGCGTGGTGACGGCGAACGACCTCGCTCTGCAGTTCGGCAAGCTCGCCCGACCGTTCTCGCTGCTCGAAGAAGCGGAATTGCGGCTCCGCCGCCACACCCGGCGTTGCCTGTCGGAAGAAGTGATCGAAAAAGCCACGCCGAAGTGGGCGAGCAACCCCACGTTCGGCAAGTACGTGCAGATCTTCGAAACACGGAGCAACTTCGACCAGCTGAACTGGCCGCTCGACTACGAGACTTTCCTCGACCTGCTCAAGAAGGCGAAGGACATCCGCAACGAGCTCATGCACTTCTCCAGCGACGAGGTCCCCCAGCGGGACCTCGCCGCCATCGAAGGATTCTGCGCGACGATCAAAGCCGTCGACCAGATCTAGCCGATCAGGGCTTCGGGGCCGCCTCCGGAGCCTTGACCCGTTCCAGCAGCAGTTGCGCCACGTCGCGGACGTCGACGTTCTCCGCCTTCTGCTCGCTCTGCCGCTGCACCAGCCCATCGGTCAGCATCACCCGGCAGAACGGACACCCCGTCACGATGGTCGAAGCGTCCGTCGCGATCGCTTCGTCCACTCGCTCCAGGTTGATGCGCTTGCCGATCTGCTCCTCCATCCACATGCGCGCTCCGCCCGCGCCGCAGCACAGGGCTCGGTCCGCGTGGCGGGGCATCTCCTCCAGCGTCGCTCCCGTCGCGCCGACCAGCTCGCGGGGCGGGGTGTACACCTTGTTGTGGCGGCCCAGGTAGCACGGGTCGTGGTAGGTCACGCGAGGACCGTCGTCCACCGGGGCGACCGGCGTCAGCCGGCCGCCCCGGACCAGCCGGTTGAGCAGCTGCGTGTGGTGGACCACCTCGTAGTGCCCGTCCAGGTCCGGGTACTCGCGGCTCAGCGTGTTGAGGCAGTGCGGGCACGTCGTGACGATCTTGCGCAGCCGCGGCTCGCGGTCCTCGAACACGGCGTTGAGCGTCTCCGCCGTCTGCTGGGCCATCATCTGGAACAGGAACTCGTTGCCCGCGCGCCGCGCCGGGTCGCCCGTGCAGGACTCCTCCTTGCCCAGCACCACGTACTTGACGCCCGCGATGTGCAGCAGCTCCGCCGTCGCCCGGACCGTCTTGCGCGCCTGGTCGTCGAACGCGCCCGCGCAGCCGACCCAGTAGACGTACTCGACGTCTTCCGCCAGCTCGCCGTCGAACACCGGGACGTCGAAGCCGAGGTCCTTCGTCCAGGCCAGCCGCTCGGAGTTGTTCTGGCCCCACGGGTTGCCCTTGGTCTCCAGGTTCTTGAACAGTCCGCCCAGCTCCGTCGGGAACGCCGACTCGATCATCACCTGGTAGCGGCGCATGTCGACGATGTGGTCGACGTGCTCGATGTCCACCGGGCACTGCTCGACGCACGCGCCGCACGTGGTGCACGACCACAGGACGTCCGGGTCGATGACGCCGCCGTCGTCCTCCGGGCCGACCAGCGGGCGCGCGCCCTCGTGCTCGGTGCCCGCGAGGATGTAGGGCGCCTCCTCGAAGAGGTTGTCGCGCAGGTTCATGATGACGAGCTTGGGCGACAACGGCTTCCCGGTGTTCCACGCCGGGCACTGCGACTGGCAGCGGCCGCACTCGGTGCACGTCGCGAAGTCCAGCATGCCCTTCCACGTGAAGTCGCCGATCTTGCCGCGGCCGAACGTGTCGTCCTCGCCCGGGTCCTCGAAGTCGATCGGCTTGCCGCCGGACTCCATCGGCAGCAGCGGGCCGAGCGCGTCCGGCAGCCGCTTCGCCGAGACGTTGATCGGCGCCACGAAGATGTGCAGGTGCTTGGAGTAGAGCACGATCGACAGGAACACCAGCATCACGCCGATGTGCAGCAGCAGGCCGACCGTCTCGAGCACCTCGGTCGTCGAGTGCCCGAGTGGCTCGAGGAGGTTCCCGACGCCGAGCGAAACGTACGCGCCCGAGTCGTACGGGAAGTTGCCGGACGCCGAGGACGCGCCGCGGAAGAAGAACATCGTCCAGACGACGTTGAAGATCATCACGAGGATCAGCCACGCGCCACCGGTGTGCGAGCCGTAGAAGCGGGACGCGCGTTCGCGGCGCTCGGGCGCCTGCCGGATGCGGATCACCGTGAACACACCCAGCGACACGGCCACCATCACGGCGATGAAGTCCTGCAGGAACCCCAGCACCGCCCAGTGGCCGATCCACGGGATCGCGAACTTCTCGTCGAACAGCGCGCCGTACGCCTCGAGGTACACCGAAGCGAGGATCACGAAGCCCCAGAACGTGAAGAAGTGCGCCAGGCCGGGCACCGACCACTTCAGCAGCTTGCGCTGGCCGAACACCTCGCGCACCTGCGCGAGGAGCCGGGCACCCAGGTCGTCGGACCGCTTGGTGTCCGGCTGGCCCGCCTTGATCAGCCGGTACAGGAACGCCACCCGCTTGCCGGCGACGGCGAGGCCGACGACGGTCATGAGCAGGCCGAGGATGAGACGAACGAGCACGAGTCCTCCGTGACGTGCTGGAAGGAACGGCTCAGTGCGAGCCGGTGTAGTACCGGCACGCCTTGCACGCGTACCGCATCTTCGCGACCCGCCAGTGTTTCCGGTACAGATCGAGGTCGGCCGACCGGCGGACGCCGAGGCGCTGGTAGCGCCCGGGACGGCGGCGGCCGGTTTCGTACTGCTCGGTCGCGCGGCCGAGGTGGGCGCGCCGCAGCACGCACCCCCGCGTCCCGCACCGGCCGAGCGCGCCGCGGCAGAACCGGTGCAGCAGCACCAGTTCCGCCCCGATTTCTTCGACCACGCCGTAGCCGGGGTGCGCGCCCGGTCCGGTGAGCCGCACCGGCAGCCCGCAGTACCCGCACTTGAGCGTGCAGGACAGGCAGCCGGCGATGTGCCTGAGCCGTAGTTCGCGCCGGTCTTCGGAGCCGGGTCCTCGGACGCGCGACGCCATGGGGCCTCCTCCGGCGACTGTGATCGGCACCACTGACTACTGGAGGGTAATGAGGAGGTCACTTCGTGCGACAGGACTGAACGGCTTAGTTGCATTGCGCCGTTCGGCGTAAAAATCGAGGCAAGGTCGACCTTACTGTCCGTATGTCGGACGCCCCAAGCCGCAAATCGTACGTTCGGCCGTGCTGTACCCCGGGTGTTCCCCGCCACGATCCGGGGAAGTAGGCAGTGGCGCACCAGCAGCCGTGGACCTTCCTGCTCGTCACCGATCCCGAAGTGCGCCGGCGGCTCCGCGAGGCCGCCGAGGCGGAGGAGCGGATCTCCTATGACGGCCGGCTCGGCGAAGCGTGGCTCGACGCGCTGCGGCCGCTGGGCACGGACGCGGTGAAGCCCCACCTGACCGACGCGCCGTACCTGATCGTCGTCTTCCAGCAGCGGTTCGCCCTCGACGGCGACGGCGGCGTCCGCAAGCACTACTACGTCGACGAGTCGGTGGGCATCGCGGTCGGCATGCTGCTGACGGCGTTGCAGGTGGCCGGGCTGGCGGCGTTGACGCACACGCCGTCGCCGATGCGGTTCCTCGGCGAACTGCTCGGGCGGCCCCGCAACGAAAAGGCGTTCGCGGTGATCCCGGTCGGCTACCCGGCCGACGACTGCGTCGTCCCGGACCTTCGGCGCAAGTCCCTCGACGAGGTACTCGTGCGGATCTGATCCCTCAGGACGGCAACCCGCCGGGCGGGTCGGCGAACAACGCACCCGAAAGCCGGTCCGCGCCGCGGTCGCGCCACCACCCGGCCTGCTCTTCGGTCGCGATCCCGGTGACGGCGACCTCCGCCCCGGCCAGGTGCGCGGCGTCGATCAGCGCCGTCAGCGAGCGTTCCACCAGCGGGTGCTCGCGCCGCTGCACGATGTGCGCCGCCACGCGGACCGCCCGGGCCGGGAACTCCGTCAGGCACGTGACGTCGCCGAACTCGTGGATCTCCGCGTTCACGCCGATTTCGGCCAGCACCTTGAGGTTGTCCGCCGCGTCCCCGGTGGCCGCCGACAGCGACGCCATCGGGAAGCCGGGCCGCAGCCGGTCCGGCTCGAGCCCGGTCGACTCCAGCACCCCGCGGATCTCGCCGACCAGCTCGGGGTCGGCGGCCTGGTGCGCGGCGAGCTCGACGGTGAGCGGCACCGTGACCCCCGCCGTGGCGACGTGCTCGGCCGCCGTGCGCAGGAGCCACGTGCTCAGCGGCAGCGCCAGGCCCGTCTCCCCCGCCAGCCGCACGCACGTCTCGTGCGACAGGACGCCTTCGGCCGGGTGGTTCCAGCGCAGCCGCGCCTCGACACCCCGGACCGCGCCGTCGCGCGCGTCGACCAGCGGGCGGTAGCCGACCTCGATCTCGCCGTTCTCCCAGGCGCCCGCCAGCGCCGCGGCGAGGCCGAAGTCGTGACGGTCGCGGCGGTCCAGTTCGCGGTCGAACAGGCCCCACTGGTTGCCGGTCCGCTGGACGCGGCGCAGCGTCAGGTCCGACGCGCGCAGCAGCTCGGCCGGCGTGACGTCGCGCGGCGGCCGGTGGACGACGCCGATGCTGGCCGACACCGCGACCCCGCGGTGCCCGTCCACGTACTCCGGCTCGGCGAGCTCGTGGGTGATCTTCCGGACGAGGGTCACCACGCCCGGGGTCTCGGCCGAGTTCTGCACCAGCACGCCGAACTCGTCGCCGCCGAGGCGCGCCACGAGGGCCTTCTCGCCGTCGAACACCGTCTTGAGCTTCGCCGCGACGCCGCGCAGCACCCGGTCGCCCAGCTCCTGGCCGAGCCCGCCGGTGATCTGCGAGAAGCCGTCGAGGTCGAGGTGGAACAGCGTGACGCCGCGGGACGCGTCGGCGTCGCGCAGCAGGGTTTCCAGCCGGGTGCTGAAGAACTGCCGGTTCGGCAGCCCGGTCAGCACGTCGTGCAGGGCCTGGTGGGACAGGCGCCGCTGCAGCAGCGACACCTCGGTGTCGTCGTCGACGATCGTGATCAGCTGCCGGGGCGCGCCGAGCGCGTCGCGGACGACCGAGGCGGCGAAGGTCGCCCACATCGGCTCGCCGTCCCGGCCGACGAGCCGGCGTCCGACGCGCAGCCGGTGCAGCCGGCCGGCGACCAGTTCGGCGTAGGACTCCCGCAGCTGCTCGACCTCGTCCGGGTGCACCAGGTCGAAGAGCGTCATCGTGGCGATCTCGGCCGGGGTGCGGTTGAGCGTCTTGGCGAGCGCCGCGTTGGCGCGCAGCACCCGGCCGTCCAGCTCGGTGAGCGCGACGCCGCTGGCGGAGCCGGCGAACACCTCCTCGAACTGCGCGCGCGTGATGACCTGCTTCTGCCGCGTTTCCTGCTCGACCTTGAGCAGCGCCCGGCTCAGGCCTTCCTGGCGCTTCTGGATGTCTTCGCGCTGCATCTCGCCGTAGCCCGAGCTGAGCGCGCCGAGCACCAGCACCACCCGCTCGGCCAGCCCGTCGACGTGCCGCAGCTCCGGCTCGCGCAGCAGCGCCTTGCCGAGCACTTCGAGGGTGCGGCGCAGGCTGTCCGCGCCCACGCAGCGCAGCTCGACCAGCCGCCCGCCCGCGGCGGCGGCCGCGTCGAGGTCCGGCGGCTCGCTCGCGACCGCCTCGAACAGCCTGCCGACCAGCACCGCCAGCTCGCGCTCGATCTCTTCGGGCGTGTGCGGCAGGTACGCGGTGGTGGAGATCAGGTAGCCCCATTTGCGCGCGAGCGTGCCGAGCCGTCTCGCCGCGCGTTCGGCGGACGGCTTCTTCCGCGGGTCGTCACCGCGGGGACGGGGAGCAGTCACCTCAGCCTGTCCTGGGGCTCAGTAAACTCCGGTCGGGGTAGCCGATATATCTTGGCGCGAAATTGTGTCCGGTGCACGAAACAGCATTCATCCAATCGAGTGATAACCCTGCGGAGCGATCCCGAGGCGATCCCGCAGCCACGACCGGGTGGCGTCACGGTAGTCGGCGGCGTTTTCGTGCAACGCAACGGAATGACCGGCACCCGGCAGGACGTACATCGACAGTTTCGACGGGTCGGCGTAATACGGTGCCTCCTGCGCGCGCAACACGTCCGGGTGCACGCAGTCACGCAGGGCGAGCAGTCCGCAGAAAAGGACGTCCTTTTCCCCCACCACCTGGAAAACCGGTGCGGTAATTCCCTTCGTCGCCGGGAGCACGATCCCGAACAGCGCGACCGTGCCCATCCCGGGCACCGAAACCTCGTCCTTGGTCGCCTCGTCGGCGGCGATCACGGCCGGGGCGGAATCGCCCGCCGCGTAGAACAACCCGGCGCGGGCGCCCGGTTTCGTCGTGAAGTACAGCGGGTCGCTGCCGAGCCGGCCGAGCTGCCCGTCGAGCAGCGCCGGCTGCAGGCCGAGCGCCGCGCCGAGCGCCAGCACCGGCAGCGCGGGCAGGTGCGTGATGCCGGTGAGCACCACGCCGTCGACGTCGTGGTAGGTCGACGCCTCGACCGCGACCACCCCGGACCCGACCGAGTGCCCGACGATGACGACCTTCGCGAACGGCAGGCCGCCGACGCGGCCGGCGCGCAGGTGCCCGACCACCTCGTGCATCGACTCGGCCGCCGCCCAGACCGACAGCGGCAGGCTCAGCGGGTGGCTGCTGCCACCGGCGCCGAGCTGGTCGGCGGCGAACGTCGCGTAGCCGTGCGCGGCCATGTCGCGCTGGTAGGAGTAGCGCTCGGGCTCGTACGGCAGGTCCCAGTACGCGCTGTTGTACGTCCCGCCGTGCACGAGCAGCTGGACGGTGTCCGGAGCGTCCCCGGCCGGGAGGCACAGCCGGCCGTGCACCGTCGCCGGCGCGCCCGGCACGAGCGGGGGCAGGCCGGGGCCGCCCACCGGCAGATCCGCGTCGGCGCAGGAGATCGCGGCGGCCTCGGCCGGCACGGCGGCGGTCAACGACGCGAGCAGGACACCACAGGCGAACAAGGCCGACGTCACCTTGGCGGACAGCTTCACGCTGTTCTCCCTCTCGGACAGGTGAAGGAACTCCGGAACACTACACCTGGTAGCCGAACGCGTACCGTCAGGTCTCGCGCGGCACCACGGTCATCGGCAACCGGTTCGGCTGCATGGTGGCCTTGAGCTGCGCCCGGACCTTCTTGCCCGGCACCGGGACGAGCCGCCAGCGCGCCCCGATCGTGGCGGCGACGATGCCGATCTCCGTCGGCGCGAACACGTGGCCCGGGCACAGCCGCGCGCCGGCGCCGAACGGGATGTACGCGCCCTTCGGCAGTTCCGCGGTGTGGCCGGGGGTCCAGCGGTCCGGGTCGAAACGGTCCGGGTCCGGGAACCAACGCGGGTCCCGGTGCAGCGTGTGCTGGCTGACCGCGACCTCGCTGCCGGCGCGGATGGTGACCCCGCCCAGTTCGACGTCCTCGCGGGCGCGGCGCATCAGGATCAGCGGCGGCGTGCGGCGGACGATCTCGTTGACGATCTGGTGCGTGTACCCGAGGTTCGGCAGGTCTTCGAAGCGCGCGGCCCGGCCGCCGAGGACCTCGTCGACCTCGGCGTGGAACCGCCGTTCGACGTCCGGGTGCTGCGCCAGTTCGTGGAAGAACCAGGCCAGCGCGACGGCGGTGGTCTCGGCGCCGGTGGTGAGGATGGTGATGACCTCGTCGTGCACCTGCCGGTCGGACATGCCTTCGCCGGTGTCCTCGTCGCGCGCCAGGAGCAGCATCGACAGCAGGTCGCCGTGGTCGGCACCCTCTTTCCGGGCGGTGATCACGGTTTCGCCGATCACCTCGCGCAGCCGCGCGGCCGCGGCGTCGAACTCCCGGTTCGGCGGAATCGGCAGCTTTTCCACGAATTTCGGAGAAAAAGCGCGGATCAGCACGTATTTCAGCATGATCGGGATCGAACGCCGGATTTCGGCGAGTGCTTCGTCGCCGAGCGCGGTGGAGAAGAGCGTCTGGCCGGCGATGGTGAGCACGAGGTCCTGCATCCGCTTGTCGAACTGGACGACTTCGCCGGGCCGCCAGGAGCTCGCCAGCTCCTCGGCCAGCTTCGTGATCGTGTTCTCGGCGTAGCCCGCGATGCGCGACCGGCCGAACGCCGGCATGACGAGGCGGCGCTGGCGGCGGTTGAGGTTGCCGTTCGAGGTGGCCAGCCCGTCGCCGAAAAGCGGGCGCATCTTGTCGAAGACCAGGCCCTTGTCGAACTTGTCGGCGTCGGTGGCCAGCACGCGCCAGGCCAGTTCGGGGGTCGTGACCACGTGCACCGGCAGCGGGCCGAGCCGGAGTTCGACGACATCTCCGTGCGCCGGAAGGGAAGTGAAGAGCTTCAGCGGGTCGCGCAGCAGGGGCACCGTGTGCCCGAGCACCGGCCACCGGCCCGGGACGTTCGTCATGGTCTCGTCTCCTCGTGACCGCGTCACCTTAGCGGGCGACGAGGGTCGCGAGGGCCGGTCCACACGAACGGGCGAGAGCGCTACACTCCCGCTCTCGGAGAGTGGGCGAGGGTGGGAGGTCCCGTGACCGGGGAGCCGAGCTGGGTACCGCCGGAGATCGACACCACGGTGCCGAACCCGGCGCGGGTGTACGACTTCTGGCTCGACGGCGACCACAACTTCGCCGCCGACCGCGCCCTCGGGGAGCAGATCCTCAAGATCATGCCGGGCGTGCGCGACGCGGCCCGCCTCAACCGCGCGTTCCTGCGCCGCGCCGCGAAGTTCATGGTCGACCGCGGCGTCCGGCAGTTCCTCGACATCGGCTCCGGCATCCCGACGGTGGGCAACCTGCACGAGATCGTCCAGCAGGCCGACCCGGCGTGCCGCGTGGTCTACGTCGACCGCGAGTCCGTCGCCGTGGCGCACAGCAGGCTGCTGTTGCAGGACAACGACCGCTGCGCGGTGCTGCAGGCCGACCTGCGCGACGCCAACGAGATCTTCGAGGGCGCGGCCGAGCTGCTGGACCTGGACGAGCCGGTGGGCGTGTTCATGTTGCTGCTGCTGCACTTCGTCCCCGATTCGTGGGACCCGGCGGGCATCGTGGCCCGCTACCGCGACCGCCTCGCCCCGGGCAGCTACCTGGCGGTCACGCACGTCGCGGCGGACTCCGAGTCGGCGCGCCTCGACGAGGCGGTCGAGGTGTACAAGAGCAACCAGAACCAGCAGAACCAGCCGGTGCCCCGGACCCACGACGAGGTCCTCGCCTTCTTCGACGGCTTCGAGGTGGTCGACCCCGGCGTGGTCGGCTGCGCGATGTGGCGGCCCGAGGGCGTCGGCGACATGTCCGACGACCCCGCCATCAACGCGCTGCCGTACGCCGGGGTCGGCCGGAAACCCTAGTCACCGCAGCGAGAACGTCGCCAGGTTCACCGGCCCGTCGAAGGTCAGGTAGACGTCGTGCCGGCCGGTCGCCTTCGTCAGCGCGGCCGTCACCGTCGTATACGCGTACCGGTCCCCTGTGGACGGTACCGTCCCCGTGCCCAGAACCCGGCCGGTCGGCGAGTCCAACCGGACCGTGACGTGTGCCGGCTCCACTGTGGACACCGACGCCGTGAACCGCGTGGGGCCGTTCAGGGCGACGTCGCGGTAGGCCAGCCAGCTCCCGGAAGACGTCGCCACCGAGGTGCCCGAAGTCTTCGACGTGTCCGTCAACGTCGTCCCGGAGTAGTCGTCGAAGTTCTGCGCCTGCGTCGGACGGCTCAGGTCGCGGGGCTCGGCCCGCTCCCCCGGCACGAACACCGGCTGCGCCGCCGAGAGGTCCGAAGCGTTGCGGCCCACCGAGAACTCGTACCAGCCCTGCACCACGACGGATCGGCCGCGTGAGACGTCCCACGAAGCCAGGTCCGCCACCGGGACGTCGAACCGGACCGTCCGCGTCTCGTGCGGGGAAAGCGTCACACGGGAAAAGTCCCGCAACCGCTGCACACCGGACGCCGTCGAGTACAGCTGGACGACGTCGGTCCCCGCCCGGCTGCCGGTGTTCGTCACGTCGACACTGACCCGCACGGACGAACCGGCCCGCGAAGCGTGCACCGCGCCGTACCGGAAGCTCGTGTAACTCAGCCCGTACCCGAAGGGGTACAACGGCTTCCCCCGGTAGTACTGGTACGTCATCCCCGTCTTCGCGATGTCGTAGTCGAGGATGCTCGGCAGCCCCGCGTCGGAGGCGTACCAGGTCTGGGTGAGCCGACCGCTCGGATCGGTGTCGCCGAACAGCACGTCCGCGAGTCCGTGCCCGGTCTCCTGGCCGGCGTGGCTCGTCCAGACGATCCCGGGCACGGACAGCGTGTCCCACCCGGTCGTCGGGTAGCTGTTCTCCACCACGACCACCGTGTGCGGGTTGACCTTCGAAACCGCCTCGACCAACGCCCGCTGCGCCGGCGCCAGTGAAGTGCTCGTCCGGTCGTCGGCCTCCCGGCCGTTGATGAACGGCATGCTGCCGACCACGACGACCGCCGTGTCCGCGCCCTTCGCGGCCGCGACCGCCGACTCGACACCGCTGCCGAGCACCTCGCGCCCGAACTTCGTCGCGTGCGCCGCGTCCGGCGCCGAGATCGTCAGAACCCCGTCGGCGCCGAGGACGGCGAAGCGGTTGGGGCCGAACCACGGCTCGGTGACCTCGTTGCCCGCGTACTCGAGCATGTAGCTGCCGTCCGGCTGCGGGTCGAGCTTGAGCTGCTGCTGCACGAACCAGCCGGTCGGCTGGTCGGCGTCGTTCACCAGCGCGCCGCCGGAGTAGCTCAGGAACCTGCCGTTCGCGGCCGCGCGCAGGGTGTTCTTGCCCGCGCCCCAGTCGTAGACGTCGAAGGATTCCGCCGTCCCCGCGGTGGTGCCGCCCGCGGTCACCTTGCCGGGCGTGGCGGGTGCCGTCAGGTAACGGCCGGTCGCGAGGTCCTTCAACGCGATCCGGTCGACGCCTTCGGACGAGGAAACCGCGGTCCCCAGCCGTTCCGCGATGCCCTGCTTCGGCGTGACGCGGTAGGGCATCGCGCCGCTGTACCAGTCTTCGTACAGCGTGTCGGACAGCGGGCCCACGACGGCGACCTTCTTCTTCCCCGCGTCGAGCGGGAGCGCGTTCGCGGTGTTGCGCAGCAGGACGACCTGTTCGCCGGCCACCTTGCGGGCGAGCGCCCGGTGCTCCGGGGAGTCGATGACCGCCGGGGTGATCTTCGCGTACGGGTTGCGGCCCGGCGGGTCGAACTCGCCGAGGCGGAACCGCAGCGACAGCAGGTGCCGGTCGGCCGTTTCGACGTCGGCCATCGTCAGCAACCCGCGCGACAGCGCTTCCTTGACCGCCTCGACGGTGATCGAGCCGTTGGTGTCGTTGTCGGTGAAGCTGTCGAGCCCGGCCTTGATCGCGGCCGCGTCGGCTTCCGCCTTGGTGGCGTAGTACTTCTCCGAATTGACCAGGTTGGACGGGGCACCGGCGTCGCTGACGACGGCGATGTCCTGGGGCGCCCACTTCCGCAGCAGCCCGCCGAGGTCGGGGCTCACGGTGTTGGGCCGCCCGTTGACCAGGTTGTACGACGGCATGACGGCGTTGGCCGCGCCGGCCCGGAGCGGGATCTTGAACGCCTGCTCGTCGTAGTCGTGCAGGATCTTCGGCGGCACCGAGGAGTTGCTGGTGTCGCGGCCGGCTTCGTTGTTGTAGGCGAGGTAGTGCTTCAGCGTCGGAGCCGCCTGCAGGTAGCGCGGGTCGTCGCCCTGGATGCCGTGGCCGTAGGCGGTCGCGAGCTCACCGGTGAGGTACGGGTCTTCCGAGTAGCCCTCTTCGTTGCGGCCCCACCGCGGGTCGCGCAGCAGGTTGACCACCGGCGCCCAGAGGTTGAGGCCCCACAGCGTCGGGTTGCGCGCGTTGAAGCCGCGCGCCTCCTGCCCGACCGCCGTGCCGACCTGCTTCACCAGCGCGGGATCCCACGTCGAGGCCAGGCCGATGGCCTGCGGGAACACGGTGCCGTCGGCTTTCACGACCGTGCCGTTGTCGTCGTAGTCGGTGGACCAGGCGACGCCGTGCAGCGCCTCGGTGCCGGTCTTGAACACCCCGATGCCCAGCCGTGGGATGGCCGGTTCGTACTGGTGCAGCAGCGAGATCTTCTCGTCCGCGGTCAGCCGGGACAGCAGGTCGTCGATCCGCGTCGCGAGGGGCAGCGCGGGGTCGCGGAACGGCGGTGGCGGCGCCGCGAGCGCCGGCGCGGGGGCCAGCAGCAGGGTGGCGGCCACCACCGGGACGAGGGCACGGCGGAGCGGGGACTGGCGCACGGACGGCCTCCCGGAATCGTCGAATCGTTTCGACAGTGCGGCGCGGAACATTCGCGTCGAAGGTGAGGATGGGGACGACTATTACAGTCGGGTGAGCGCGAGGTCAAGCCTTTCTGGGCGCGCTCCCAGCCGATCCGGCCCAGCGGCAAAATCGGGCACTGAGCTGGGAAGGGAGCCGCCATCAGCGGTGTTCGACAAATTCGACACGGAAGTGATCGTCGAATGGGAATCGAATTCCCGCGGTCGGCAAATCACTGCTTGTGTTTCCGACCGGTGTCTTCTACCTTCGTGCCATCGTCGATGCGCTTCGACGGACTGTCCACCCCGCCCCGTCCCCAGGAGGCCGCCCGTGGTCACGATCAACGACGTCGCGACGGCGGCGGGCGTGGCACCCAGCACGGTGTCGTACGTGATCAGCGGCAAGCGCTCGATCTCGCCCAAGACCCGGCGGCTGGTCGAGGAGAGTATCCGCAAGCTCGGCTACCACCCGCACGCCGGGGCCCGGGCACTGGCCAGCAGCAAGACGAACGTGCTCGCCCTGGTCGTGCCGCTGCGCACGGACCTCAACGTCGCCGTGGTGATGGAGTTCGTCGCCTCGGCGGTCACCGCGGCCCGCGCGCACGACCACGACCTGCTGCTGCTGACGAAGGACGAAGGGCCCGCCGCGCTGCAGCGGGTGGCGTCGTCGGCGATCGCCGACGCGCTGATGGTGATGGACGTCGAAGCCGCCGACCCGCGGGTGCCGATGCTCATCGCGCTCGACCTGCCGGTGGTGCTCATCGGCGTGCCCGACCACCCGGCCGGGCTGAGCTGCGTGGACCTGGACTTCACCGCCGCCGGCTCGGCGTGCGTCGCGCACCTGGCCGACCTCGGCCACCGCTCGATCGCGCTGATCGGCCCCTCCCCCGCCGTCTACCGGCGCGGCACGAGCTACGCGACGCGGTTCCTGCGCGGGTTCGACGACGCCGCGAAGAGCCACGACGTGCGCGCGACGAACCGGCCGTGCGCCCACTCCTACGAAGCGGTGAGCGCCTGCCTCGACGAGCTGCTCGCCGCCGACCCGGACCTGACCGGCCTGGTCGTGCACAACGAGGCCGTGCTGCCGGGGCTCCTGTCGGACCTGCGCCACCGCGGCCTGCGGGTGCCCGAGGACATCTCCGTCGTCGCGGTCTGCCCGGACACCATGGCCGAGCAGCACCCGGTCGCGCTGACCACGGTCGCCATCCCGGCCGAGGAGGTCGGGGCCCAGGCCGTGGAGATGACCATGCGCCGGCTCGCCGGCCACACCACCCCGGAGGTCCGGCTGCTCGGGCCCCGGCTCACCCGGCGCGACAGCACCGCCGCGCCGCGCGCCTGACCGGTTCTGCTCCAGCGTCGAAGGAGGATCACCATGTCCCTACCCCGTCGCGCCCTCATCCTGGCCGCGAGCGCCGCGCTGCTCGCCGCCTGCAGCCCGAGCCCGGCCGCCCCGCCCGCCGGGGCCGGCGAGGCACCCGCGTCGTCGATCACCGAGCTCGACTACTACGCCGACGAGCAGGGTTCGGCGGCGTGGCAGAAGATCCTCGACGCGTGCGCGGCGCAGACCGGGATCAAGATCCAGCGCCAGACCGTGCCGACCGCGCAGATGCTGCCGAAGGTGCTGCAGGGCGCGAGCTCCAAGACCCTGCCGAACCTGCTCTTCACCGACAACCCGACGCTGCAGCAGGTCGCCGCGACGGGCGCGCTGACCCCGCTGGACGGCTACGGCATCACCACCGACGGCTACTACGACAGCATCGTCAAGGCCGGGACGTACCAAGGAAAGGTCTACGGCGTGGCCCCCGGCGTCAACGGGCTCGCGCTGATCTACAACAAGGACCTCCTCACCGCGGCCGGCGTCGCCCCGCCGAAGACCTGGGACGAGCTGAAGGCCGCCGCGGCCAAGCTCACCAAGGACGGCAAGTACGGCCTCGCCTTCTCGGCGATCCCGTCGGAAGAGGGCACCTGGCAGTTCCTCCCGTTCTTCTGGAGCAACGGCGCCGAACTGTCCCAACTGGACTCGGCGCAGTCGGTGAAAGCGCTTCGGTTCGTGACGGACCTGGTGAACTCCGGGTCGGCGTCGAAGTCCGTGGTGACGTGGAACCAGAACGACGTCGCCGACCAGTTCGTCGCGGGCAACGCCGCGATGATGGTCAACGGGTCGTGGAACCTGGCCCGGCTCGACGAGCAGAAGTCGCTGCACTACGGCGTCGTGCCGATCCCGGTGCCGCAGGCGGGCGCGAAGCCGGTGGTCGCGCTCGGCGGCGAAGTCGGCACCGTGCCGGTCACCACCGGGCCGGCCCAGCAGGCCGCCGGCAAGGTCCTCTCCTGCATCCTTTCCGAGCCCACCATGCTCGAGTGGAGCAAGGCGCACGCCTACATCCCGTCGAAGACGGCCACGGCCGCGAAGTTCGGCACCGAGCAGCCGTCGATGCAGGCGTTCGTCGACGAGGTCGCCACCGCGCGCTCCCGCACCGCCGAACTCGGCGAGAAGTACCCGAAGGTCTCCCAGGCGCTCGCGGACGCGCTGCAGGCGGCGCTCACCGGCAAGCAGCCCGCCGACCAGGCCCTGAAGGCCGCCCAGCAGGCGAGCGGTTCGTGACCCTCGTCGCCCCGGCCGTCGCGGCGCCGCCCCGCGCCGGCCGGAAACCGCGGCGCGGCACCCGGTTCGCCGCGTGGGCGTTCCTGCTGCCCGCGCTGGCCTACATCGTGGTGTTCTTCGGCTACCCGCTGGCCGCGAACGTCGTGATGAGCACGCAGAACTACACGGTGAAGTCGTTCTACACCGGCGAAGCCCCGTTCGTCGGCCTCGGCAACTACACGGCCGTGTTCGGCAACCCGCTGTTCGGCACGGCGGCGCTCAACACCGTGCTGTTCACCGCCGGCTCGCTGGTCTTCCAGTTCGGCATCGGCCTGGCGCTCGCGGTGTTCTTCAACGGCCGCTTCCTCGGCAGCGCGCTGTTGCGGTCGCTGCTCCTGCTGCCGTGGCTGCTGCCGCTGGTGGTCAGCGGCGCGGTCTGGCGCTGGATGTTCGACCAGGACCACGGCGTGCTCAACGCCGCGCTGCGCTTCCTCGGCTTCGACGCCGTGCCGTGGCTGAGCGGCACGACCTGGGCGCTGCCGGCGGTGATCCTGACCAACATCTGGATCGGCATCCCGTTCAACCTGGTGATCCTGCACGGCGGCCTGCGCGCGATCCCCGCGTCGCTCTACGAAGCCGCGGCGCTGGACGGCGCGGGCGCGTGGCAGCGGTTCCGGCACGTCGCCTGGCCGCTGCTGCGGCCGGTCACCGGCATCGTGCTCATGCTCGGGCTGGTCTACACGATCAAGGTGTTCGACGTGATCATGGTCGTCACCGGCGGCGGCCCGGCCAACGCGACCCAGACGCTCACGACGTGGTCCTACCGGCTGTCCTTCCAGGACTTCGCGTTCGGGCAG
Source organism: Amycolatopsis sp. NPDC049691 (assembly GCF_040675005.1). NCBI lineage: Bacteria > Bacillati > Actinomycetota > Actinomycetes > Pseudonocardiales > Pseudonocardiaceae > Amycolatopsis > Amycolatopsis sp. NPDC049691. Next base: position 135,819 of record NZ_JBFANX010000013.1, on the reverse strand, counting down.
GGCGCCGCGGTCGGCAACGTCCTCATCCTGGTGGCGACGGCCTTCGGGCTGCTGTACCTGCGTTCGGCGAAGGCGACCCTGGCCGAGGCGGCGGCATGAAAACCTCGTCCTGGCCGCGCACCGTCGCCGGCGTCCTGATCGTCGCGGTGCTGCTGTTCCCGCTGTACTGGATGGTCAACGCCTCCTTCCAGCCCAGCGGCGCGCTGCTGCGCCCGGACCCGGCGTTCTTCCCGGCCGACGGCACCCTCGACGGGTACCGCAAGGCCTTCGCCTCGCAGGGGCCGCACCTGCTGTCCAGCGTCGTCGTCGCGCTCGGCACGGTGCTCGTGTCGCTCGCGATCGCCGCGCCGGCGTCGTACGCGCTCGCGCAGCTCAAGGTCCGCGGCGGGCCGGTGCTGGTGTTCGTGCTGCTCATCGTCCAGATGATCCCCGGCATCGTGATGGCCAACGCGCTGTACACCGTGTTCAGCAACCTCGGGCTGATCGACAACTACCTCGGCCTGGTGCTCGCGGACTCCACCGCGACCATCCCGTTCGCCGTGCTCCTGTTGCGGGCGTTCATGATCTCGGTGCCGAAGGAGCTCACCGAAGCGTCCCGAGTGGACGGTGCCGGGTACTGGCGGACGTTCGTCTCGATCATCCTGCCGGTCAGCCGCAACGCGCTCGTCACGGCCGGGCTGTTCTCGTTCCTGTTCGCCTGGGCGGACTTCCTGTTCGCCGTCACGCTCACCACCGGCCAGTCGTTCGAGCCGATCACGGTGGGCATCTACCGGTTCGTCGGCAACCAGTCCGCCGACTGGAACGGGATCATGGCCACCGCCGTCCTCGCCGCGATCCCCGCGGCCGTCCTGCTCGTCGTCGCCCAGCGGTACGTCGTCGCCGGGCTGACCAGCGGCGCCGTCAAAGACTAAGGAGACCGCGTGATCACGTCCGAAGACGGCCGCTCGCTCGAAGTCACCGTGCGGCACGAGGTGCTGCGCGTCGAGCCGTGGGGCGAGGGCAGCCTGCGCGTGCGCGCGGGACGGCACCGGATCCTCGACGACGTCCCGGGTGCGCTGCTGCCCGCGAAGCCGTCCGCCGCGACCGCGTCGGCCGAGGGCCGCACCGGGCGGGTCGTCAACGGCCCGCTCACCGCGATCGTCGAGATCGCCGACACCGACACGGGCCTCGACGCGCAGCTGAAGTTCGTCCGGACCGGCACCGGCGAGGAGCTGCTGTCGGAGCAGCGCGCGCACTTCTGGTGGCCCGGCGCGCGGCTGTTCATGCCGTCGCGCAACGGGTACGGCCGGCTCGAGCAGCGGTTCACCGCCTACGACGACGAGCGGATCTACGGCCTCGGCCAGCACACGCACGGCCGGCTCGACCAGAAGGGCCTGGTCCTGGACCTGGTGCAGCGCAACGCCGAGGTGTCGGTGCCGTTCCTGCTGTCCAGCCGCGGCTACGGGTTCCTCTGGAACAACCCGGCGGTCGGCCGGGTCGAGCTGGCCGCCAACGGCACCCGCTGGGTCGCCGACGACGCCCGCCAGCTCGACTACTGGATCACCACCGGCGACGGCCCCCGCGCGATCCTCGGCCACTACGCCGACGCGACCGGGTACGCGCCGATGCTGCCGGAGTGGGCGGCCGGGTTCTGGCAGTCGAAGCTGCGCTACCGAACGCAGGACGAACTGCTGGCCGTCGCCCGCGAGTACCACGCGCGCGGGTTGCCGCTGTCGGTGATCGTGGCCGACTTCTTCCACTGGACCCACCTCGGCGACTGGCGGTTCGACCCGGCCGAGTGGCCCGACCCGGCCGGGATGGTGCGGGAGCTGTCCGCCCTCGGCACCAGGCTGATGGTGTCGGTGTGGCCGTCGGTCAGCCCGCTGTCGGCGAACTACCGCGAGCTGCACGAGAAGGGGCTGCTGGTCGCCGCCGAGAACGGCGTCCCGGCGCACGCGCCGTGGAAGGACAAGGGCTTCGGCGTCGAGATGCCGGTGGCGTTCTACGACGCGACCAACCCGGCCGCGCGCGAGTTCGTCTGGAGCAAGGTCAAGGAGAACTACTACGACCTCGGCGTGCGCGCGTGGTGGCTGGACGGCGACGAGCCGGAGATCCAGCCCGGCCACCCGCACAACCTCGGCTTCCACGCCGGCCCGGGAGCGGAGGTGTTCAACCTCTACCCACAGGCGAACGCGCAGGCGTTCCACGACGGCATCCGCGCGGAGGGCGACGACGAGGTCGTGCTGCTGTCCCGGTCGGCGTGGGCAGGCAGCCAGCGGTTCGGGGCGGCGCTGTGGTCGGGCGACGTCGGGGCGACCTGGGAGTCGCTGCGCGCCCAGGTGCGCGCGGGGCTGAACGTGGCGCTGGCCGGGATCCCGTGGTGGACCACGGACATCGGCGGCTTCCACGGCGGCGACCCGGCGTCGGACGCGTACCGGGAGCTGATGGTCCGCTGGTTCCAGTACGGGGTGTTCTGCCCGCTGTTCCGCCTGCACGGCTTCCGCGACCCGCGCCCGCCGTTCGGGCCGGCGATGACGGGCGGCCCCAACGAGGTGTGGTCCTACGGCGATGCGGCGTACTCCTCGATCGTCGAGTCGCTGAAGCTGCGGGAGCGGCTGCGGCCGTACCTGATGGAGCAGATGCGGGTGGCGCACGAGCAGGGCATCCCCCCGATGCGCCCGCTGTTCGTCGACTTCCCGGCGGACGCCGCGTCCTGGGACGTTTCCGATCAGTTCCTGCTGGGCCCGGACGTGCTGGTGGCACCGGTGCTTTCGCCTGGCGTGGTTTCCCGGCGCGTGTACCTGCCCGCCGGCGCCTCGTGGACCGACGCGGTCACGGGCTCCCGCCACGACGGCGGAGGCTGGGTCGAGGCGGCGGCTCCGGCGGAGCGGATCCCGGTCTTCCTGCGCGACGGTGCGGAGGTGCCGATCACCGCTCGTGAGTGAGAACCAGTGTGTGCCCGCTGAACCGCGCTTCGCCGAAGAACGCGTCGCCGACGAAGTAGACACGCCCGGATTGCCCCGTGGTGGCCGGCCTCCGCTACACCGGTTTAAAATGGACCCGTGAGTCCAACGCTGACCCGGAAGGGCGCCGCGACGCGGCAGCGGATCATCGAGGGCGCCGCGGCGGAGATCCGCGAACGCGGTGTCGCCGTCACGACCCTCGACGACATCCGCGCGCGGACCGGCACGAGCAAGAGCCAGCTCTTCCACTACTTCCCCGAGGGCAAGGAGGAGCTGCTGCTCGCGGTCGCGCGGTTCGAGGCGACCCAGGTGCTGGCGGCCCAGCAGCCGCAGCTGGGTGAGCTGGACTCGTGGGCGGCGTGGCGGCGCTGGCGCGACACCGTCGTCTCGCACTACCGGGAACGCGGTCAGTTCTGCCCGCTCAACGTGCTCATCTCCCAGCTCGGCCGCGCCACGCCGGGCGCGCAGGCCGTGGTGACCGAGCTGCTGCGCAGCTGGCAGAACGAGCTGGAAGCGGGCATCCGCCGGCTGCGGGACGCGGGCGAGGTGAGCCCGGACCTGGACGTCGAACGCACCGCGGCCGCCCTGCTGGCGGGCCTGCAGGGCGGCGTGGTGGTGATGCTGTCGACCGGCCGCATCGACCACCTGGAAGCGGCGCTCGACGTCGGGATCGGGAACCTGCGGGCGAGCGGGAACCGGCGCTGAGGCCGGCCCCCGCTCCCGGGGGTCAGGCGTTCTTGATCGCGGAGATCTCGAACTCGAGGGTGACCTTGTCGCTCACCAGGACACCGCCGGTCTCGAGGGCGGCGTTCCAGGTGATGCCGTAGTCCTTGCGGCTGATCGTGGTCGAGCCCTCGAAGCCGATCCGGTCGTTGCCGAACGGGTCCTTGGCCGAGCCCTCGAACTCGAACGGGATGGTGACCGAACGGGTGACGTCCTTGATGGTCAGGTCGCCGGTCACGTCGAAGCTCGTGTCGCCGGTCTGCTTGATCTCCGTCGAGGTGAAGGTGATCTGCGGGTACTCGTCCATCGACAGGAAGTCGTTGCTCTTCAGGTGACCGTCGCGGTCGGCGTTGCGCGTGTCGATGCTGTGCGCCTGGATGGTCACCTGGGCGGACGACTTCTCCGGGGCGTCGCCGTCGATCGTGGCGGTGCCGGTGAACTCGTTGAAGCTGCCGCGCACCTTGGTCACCATGGCGTGCCGGGCGACGAACCCGATCCGCGAGTGGGCGGCGTCCAGGGTGTACTCACCGGTCAGCTGGGGGTAGGTGGTCGCGCTGGTCATGGCTCTACGTCATCTCCTCGTGGTGGCGCCCCCAGGTGATTGAGGGTTCAACGACACTCTACTCACTTTTACTGGTTGCGCAAGCAAGCTTTCGCCTACACTCGCCGGTATGGGTGAACAGTCCGCGCTCGACCTCGACGAAGCCCCGTTCTGGCGGGCCTTGATGCGCATCACGACCGCGCTGCCGCGCGCGCTCGAGGACCAGTTCCTGCCCGAGACCGGCCTCGCGATCACCGACTACGGCGTGCTCGTCGCACTGTCGGAAGCGCCGGACCACCTGCTCCGCATCTCGGCGCTGGCCGCGACCACCGGGCTGTCGCTGAGCCGGATCAGCCGGGTCGTCGACGACCTCACCCGCCGCGGCCTGGTCGAGAAGCGCAAGTGCCCCGAGGACGGCCGCGCGTCCAACGCCGTGCTGACCGGCGCCGGATTGGCCAGACTGGAGGCGGCCTACCCGAGCCACCTGGCCCGCGTGCGGGCGTCGGTGTTCGACCACCTGAGCGCCGAGGACATCCGCACGGCCGGGCCGGTGCTGGCCCGGCTGGCCGCGGCGCTGGACGCCGCTCCCCCGACCGACGACTGCTGAAGGACGCGATGAGCGACAAGGGCGAGTACAAGCGGGACCAGAACTACCTCCCGGACCGCATCACCGCCGACGGCCGCGACGGCTGGCCGGTCGAGCCCGGCCGCTACCGGCTGGTCGTCGCCCGCGCCTGCCCGTGGGCCAACCGGGCGGTGATCGTGCGGCGCCTGCTCGGCCTCGAGCCGGTGCTGTCGATGGGCATCGCCGGGCCGGTGCACGACGAGCGGAGCTGGAGCTTCGACCTGGACCCCGGCGGCCGCGACCCGGTGCTGGGGATCGAGCGGCTGCAGGAGGCGTTCTTCAAGCGCGACCCGGACTACCCGCGCGGCATCACGGTGCCGGCGTTCGTCGACGTCCCGAGCGGCAAGGTCGTCACCAACGACTTCGCGCAGATGACCTTGGACATGTCCACCGAGTGGACCGCCTACCACCGCGCCGGGGCGCCCGAGCTGTACCCGGAGAAGCTGCGCGACGAGATCGACGACGTCGCCCAGAAGGTGTTCACCGACGTCAACAACGCGGTCTACCAGTGCGGCTTCGCCCGCTCCCAGGAGGCGTACGAGCACTCGTACCGCAAGCTGTTCGCCCGGCTCGACTGGCTGTCCGAGCGCCTGGCGGACCAGCGGTACCTGGTCGGCGACACGATCACCGAGGCCGACGTCCGGCTGTTCACGACGCTCGTCCGGTTCGACGCCGTCTACCACGGCCACTTCAAGTGCAACCGGCAGAAGCTGACCGAGCTGCCGGTGCTGTGGGCCTACACGCGCGACCTGTTCCAGACACCCGGTTTCGGCGACACGATCGACTTCGCGCAGATCAAGGAGCACTACTACGTGGTGCACAAGAACGTGAACCCGACCGGGATCGTGCCGCTGGGCCCGGACACTTCGGGCTGGCTGACCCCGCACGGCCGCGAGGAGCTGGGCGGCCGCCCGTTCGGCGACGGCACGCCGCCGGGTCCGCCGCCTGCCTCGGAGAGGGTGCCCGAGCTGTAGTTCCCCGGCTACGGTGATCGCCATGGAACGCCTGCGCGCTCGCCGGATCCTCGTCACCGGTGCCGGTTCCGGCATCGGCCGGGCCACCACCTTCCGCCTGCTGGCGGAGGGTGCCCTGGTCATCGGCACCGACGTCTCCGAAGAAGGGCTGATCGAGACCCAGAAGGCCGCCCCGCGCGGCGGCCTGACGACGTACGTGATGGACGTGGCCGACGAGTCCTCGGTGCACTCCGGGGTGGCTTCGGCGGTCGACGCGCTGGGCGGGCTCGACGCGGTGGTCAACGCGGCGGGCATCCTGCTGGCGTCGCACACGCACGAGACGTCGCTGGAGCTGTGGAACCGGGTGCTGGCGGTGAACCTGACGGGCACGTTCCTGGTGACGCGGGCCGCGCTGCCGGCGTTGCTGGCGTCGTCGGCAGGGGTGGTGGTCAACTTCAGTTCGACGTCGGCGTCGTTCGCGCACCCGTACATGGCGGCGTACTGCGCGAGCAAGGGCGGGATCCAGGCGTTCACGCACGCGCTGGCGCTGGAGTACGGCAAGCAGGGCCTGCGCGCGGTGAGCATCGCGCCGGGGAGCGTGAAGAGCGGGATCACGGACTCGGCGGCGAGCTGGCTGCCGCAGAACGTGGATTTCTCGCTGTTCGGGCGGTTGCTGCCGATCCTGCCGACGGACCACACGACGGAGGTGGGCAACGCGGTGGCGGGCCCGGAGACGGTGGCGGGAGTGGTGGCGATGCTGGTATCGGAGGACGGGAAGTTCATCACGGGCACGGAAATCCGCATCGACGGCGGTACGCACACCTAGGTCGCCGCGGCGTACCTCGCCGACAGAACGCGCAGCCGTTCCGCCAGTTCCGGAGGTGACTCCACCTCGAACGCCACATCCAGCATCCCCACCACGAACGCCACGATGTCCCAAGAATCCGACGCCAGCTCCAGCCGGCAGCTCCCCGAGTCGATCGGAGTCACCTCGCCCTCCACCCGCCCTTCGACCTCCGACGCCGGTGCGGACACCCGCAGCACCGCCCGCAACGGCCACATCTCCCGGCCCATCGTCCGGGTCAGGTACGCCGTCAGATCGCCGTCCGGGGGTGGGCGGTGGGTGAACCGGGGACCGTTCGGGGTCCGCAACGACAGCCGGTCCGCTCGGAACGTTCGCCAGTCCGCACGCCCCACGTCCCAGCCGACCACGTACCACCGCCGGCCCCACGACACCAGGCGGTGCGGCTCCACGAAACGGCGGGACGAACCGCCGAAATGGTCCACGTAGTCGAAGCGCAACGTCGAGGCGTCGCGGATCGCCGCCGACACCGCCGTCAGCACCGACGGGTCCACAGTGGACCCCCGGACCGGGAGCGCCAGCGTGCTCGCCTCCAACGCCGCCACCCGGTGGCGCAGCCGGGGCGGCAGCACTCGCGACAGCTTGCTCAGCGCCCGCTGCGCCGCCTCCGAACCCGACGTCCGCAAGCCGAGCGTGACCGCGACCGCTTCGTCGTCGTCCAGCAGCAGCGGGGGCAGCTGCGCTCCCGCGCCGAGGCGGTACCCGCCGATCGGGCCCATCGCCGCCGCCACCGGGTAACCCAGCTCGCGCAGGCGCTCGACGTCGCGGCGGATCGTCCGGGTCGTCACGGCCAGCCGCTCGGCCAGCTCCGTTCCGGACCACTCGCGCGGCAGCTGCAACATGGCGAGCAGCCGCAGCAGCCGGCCGGGGGTTTCACGCATGGCCCAAGACTGCCAGACATCTAGGACCGATCCTGTCCTAGAAAGACGGAAGCGTGGCCCCCATGGATCCCTTCCGCATCGCCATCCCGCAGGCCGACCTCGACGAGCTGCACCACCGGCTCGCGCGCACCCGGTGGCCGGGCGAACTGCCCGGCGCCGGCTGGGACTACGGCGTCAGCGAGCCCTACCTCGCCGAGCTCGTCGACTACTGGCAGACGGGCTACGACTGGCGCGCGCACGAAGCCCGCCTCAACGCCTTCCCGCAGTTCACCACCACCATCGACGGCCAGCGCGTGCACTTCCTGCACGTCCGCTCCCCCGAACCGGACGCCACGCCGCTGATCCTCACGCACGGCTGGCCGAGCACCGTCGCCGACTTCGCCGGCATAGCGGGCCCGCTCACCGACCCTCGCGCCCACGGCGGCGACCCGGCCGACGCCTTCCACGTCGTCGCGCCCTCCGTCCCCGGCTTCGCCTTCTCCGGTCCGACGACCGACCGCGGCTGGAACACCCGCCGGACGGCCCGGGCGTGGGCCGAGCTGATGCGCCGGCTCGGCTACGCGCGCTACGGCGCGCAGGGCGGCGACTTCGGCAGCATCGTCTCGCCCGAGCTGGGCCGGACCGCGCCCGAGGCGGTGCTCGGCGTGCACGTCAACGCCGTCGCCAACGCCGGGGTCCCGACCGCGCCCGGTGACCTCGACCGGCTGTCCGAAGAGGACCGGAAGCGGGCGGAGGAGAACAAGGCCTGGTGGTACGGCCATTCCGGCTACGCCACCCAGATGGCCACCCGGCCGCAGACGCTCGCCTACGCGCTCAACGACTCCCCCGCCGGCCAGCTGGCCTGGAACCTCGAGTGGTTCGTCGACTGGGACCCGACGGCGACGACCCAGACGCCGGTGGACCGCGACGCGATCCTGACGAACGTGACGATCTTCTGGCTCACCGGCACCGCCGGCTCGGCCGCGCGCCTCTACCTGGAGGCGGGCCAGGACGGCTGGGGCGAGCGGCCGGCGCCGTCGGGTGTGCCGACGGCGGTGGCGAACTTCCGCGGCGACCACGCGATCCGCGGCCTCGCGGCGTTGTCGAACACGATCACGCGCTGGACGGAGTACGACACCGGCGGGCACTTCGCGTCCCTGCAGGCACCCGAAGTCCTGGTCGAGGACATCCGGGAGTTCTTCCGCGGTCGCTAGGCCGCGGCGCCGTCGAGCAGCGGCCGCAGCTCCTCGACCACCGTGTCGAGCGGGGCGACGTCCTGGTGCGCCCGCGCCAGGACGATCGCGCCCTCCAGCGCGCTGAGCATCAGCACCGCCAGTGACGTGCTGCGGGGCGCGGGCACCCCGAGTTCCCGCAGCGCCGAAGCGACCGGGCGCTGCCAGCCCTCGAACGCCTTGCCGACGGCTTCGCGCAGGCTCTCGCTGGTCGCCGCGGTGTCGGCGACCGTCGCGACCAGCGGGCAGCCCCCGTCGAACCCCTGCGCGGTGAACTCGTCGCGCCACTGCGCGGCCATCGCTTCGAAGAGCTTGCCCGGCGTCGGGTCCTCGATCTTCGCGGCGATGCGCGCGACGCGCCGGGCCGCGTAGTCCCCCGCCCACGCGACCGCTTCGGCGATCAGCTGGTCCTTACCGCCCGGGAAGTAGTGCTGCAGGGAGCCCCGCGGCGCCTCGGCGTGCGCGACCACGTCCCGCATGCCGGTCGCCCCGACGCCGTGGATCCGCACCAGCTGCGCGGCGCTCAGCACCATCCGCTCGCGGGGTGTCCGCGTCATCCGCCGCCTCCTTCATGACGTCCGTCATGGTAGCCCAGTCCGGGACCACGAGGGCGAAGTCCCGCTCGCCTCGTTCGTACGACGGCACTGGCCGGAACCCCTGGCGCAGCAGCAAAGCCTCGGCGCCGGCGTTGTCGGCGCGCACCGTGGCCCGCACGGTCCAGCCGGGCCACCGCCCGGACGCCCAGAGCCACCGGGTGAGCGCGCTGCCGATCCCCTGCCGCTGCCAGGGATCGGCGACGAGGATCCCGATCTCGGCCTCGCCCGGGTTCTCCGCGACGAAGTTGAGCAGCCCCACGGGCACGCCGTCCCGGCTCGCCAGCAGCGCGGGCGTCCCGGCGAGCAGGAAGCGCCCGTAGCGCCGGAAGACCTCGGCGGGCACCGCCGGGCCGCCCATCAGGAACCGCAGCCGGAGGCTCTCCGGCGAGCAGGCCGCGACGAGCGCGGCGACGCGGCCCCGGTCCGCCGGGTGGTCACCCAGCTCCCGGATCTCTATGACAGCTGTCATGACTCCATGAGAGCACAGTGCGACGCGAAGCACACTATGACCGCCGTCATAATCCGGCCGGACGCGGCGATCCGGAACCTGGTACGAAGGGCTGGATCTGGGAAGACGTCCCGGAGACCGGAGGGAGGAAAACCACTCCCCTCCATGTTTAACGTATAGCGCACCCCCGGGCTTGCGGCAAGACCCCCGTTGTGCCGCACAATTCTCAGCCGTTGCCACAACCTGCGCAAATGCGGGTGATCCAAGGGGGTCTTTTTGTTCGACGTGATCATCGCCGGCGGCGGGCCGACCGGCGTGATGCTGGCGGCGGAGCTGCGGCTGCACGGCGTCGGCGTGCTGGTGCTCGAGCGGGACGCGGAGCCGACGAAGGTCGTCCGCTCACTCGGCCTGCACGCGCGCAGCATCGAGGTGATGGACCAGCGGGGGCTGCTGGAGCGGTTCCTGGAGCTGGGCACGAAGTACCCGGTCGGGGGTTTCTTCGCCGGTATTCCGAAGCCGTCGCCGGACAAGCTGGACACGGCCCACGGGTACACGCTCGGCATCCACCAGCCGGTCATCGACCGCCTGCTGACCGAGCACGCGCTCGAGCTGGGTGCCGAGATCCGGCGCGGCCACGAGGTGACCGGGCTGAGCCAGGACGACGACGGCGTGACAGTGGAGCTGGCCGGCGGCACGCGGGAGCGGGGGCGGTTCCTCGTCGGCTGCGACGGCGGCCGCAGCACCGTCCGCAAGCTGCTCGGCGTCGGGTTCCCCGGTGAGCCGAGCCGGAACGACACGCTGCTCGGCGAGGTGGAGGTCGGCGTCTCGCGGGAGGAGATCGACACCGCGAACATCGAGGTCCGCAAGACCGAGAAGCGGTTCGGGTTCATGCCGGTGGAAGGCGGCACGTACCGGGTCGGCGTCCCCGCCGGGGACGTCGCCGAGGACCGCCGGACCCCGCCGACTCTGGCCGAGTTGAAGGAGCAGCTGGTCAAGACCGCCGGGACCGACTTCGGGGTCCACTCGCCGCGCTGGCTCTCGCGCTTCGGCGACGCGACCCGGCAGGCGGAGCGCTACCGGGTGGGCCGGGTGCTGCTGGCGGGCGACGCGGCGCACGTCCACCCGCCGGTCGGCGGGCAGGGGCTCAACCTGGGCGTCCAGGACGCGTTCAACCTGGGCTGGAAGCTGGCGGCCGAGGTGAACGGGTGGGCGCCGGAGGGGCTGCTGGACACCTACGAAGCCGAGCGGCACCCGGTGGCCGAAGAGGTGCTCAACAACACCCGCGCCCAGATGGAGCTGCTCCTGCTCGAACCCGGCCCGCGGGCCGTCCGGCGGCTGCTGACCGAGCTGATGGACTTCGAGGAGGTCAACCGGTACCTCACCGAGAAGATCATCGCGGTGAACATCCGCTACGACTTCGGCGAAGGACCCGCGCTGCTGGGCCGGCGGCTGCGGGACGTCGAACTGAAGCAGGGCCGGCTCTACGGGCTGATGCACGCCGGCCGCGGGCTGCTGCTCGACCAGACCGGCCGGCTTTCGGCGGCGGGCTGGGCGGACCGCGTCGACCACGTCGTCGACGTCAGCGAGGAACTGGACGTGCCGGCGGTGCTGCTGCGCCCGGACGGCCACGTCGTCTGGGCCGGCGACGACGAGGACCGGCTGCCGGCCGCGCTGCGGAAGTGGTTCGGCACGCCCACCGCCTGAAAGCCGTCGCGGGACAACGAAGAGGGAATGTGACACAGGGGTACGAAGAAGAACTGCGGTCCGAACGCGACCACGTCGCCGGGCTGTACGCGCGGCTCGACGCCGAGCGCGCGCGGGTCAAGGCCGAGTACGAGGCCGCCCTGGGCGGCACCGGCGCCGGCGCCATGGAACGGGACGTCAGCGTCCGCGCGCTCGGCCGGCAGGTGAAGCGGCTGGACGTCGTCGACAACGGGCTCTGCTTCGGGCGGCTGGACGCCGTCTCGGGCGAGCGGACCTACATCGGGCGCGTCGGCTTGTTCGACGAGGACGACGAGTACCGGCCGGTGCTGCTCGACTGGCGGGCGCCCGCGGCACGCCCGTTCTACACCGCCACCGGCGCGAACCCGGAGGGCATGCGCCGACGCCGCCAGTTCCACACGCGCGGGCGCCGGGTCCTCGGCTTCACCGACGAGGACCTCGGCCGCCCCGGCGGGGACGCGCAAGGGGACGCGGCGCTGCTCGCGGCGGTCAACGCGCCGCGCGGCGAGGGCATGCGCGACATCGTCGCGACGATCCAGGCCGAGCAGGACGAGATCATCCGGCTCGACCACCCGGGCGTGCTGGTGATCGAGGGCGGCCCGGGCACCGGCAAGACGGTCGTGGCACTGCACCGCGTCGCGTACCTGCTGTACACGCAGCGGGAGCGGATGGAACGCCACGGCGCGCTCGTCGTCGGGCCGAACCCGGCGTTCCTGAACCACATCGGCCGCGTCCTGCCGTCGCTGGGCGAGACCGACGTCGTGTTCACGACCACCGGCGACCTCGTCCCCGGCCTGCACGTCACCGCCGAGGACACCCCGGAAGCCGCGCGGCTCAAGGGTTCCCTGGAGATCCTCGACCTGCTGAAGGCGGCGGTCGCCGACCGGCAGCGGCTGCCGGCGGAACCGGTGCCGATCGTGCTCAAGGACGTCACCGTGCGGATCGACGCCGAGACCGCGGAGTGGGCCCGGCAGGAGGCGCGCGACAGCGGGCTGCCGCACAACGAGGCCCGGGCGGTGTTCACCGACATCGTCACGTACGTGCTCACCGAACGCGCGATCGGCCGGATCGGCCGCGGCTGGCTCAGCCGCGACGACAAGGACGAGTGGGAGAGCATGCGGAAGGGGCTGCTGCAGGACCTGGCCGGCGACGCGAAGTTCGTCGCGGCGATCGACGCGCTGTGGCCGATCCTGACGCCGGAAGAGCTGCTGTCCTCGTGGTACACCTCGGCCCCCGCGGATTCGCCGCTGTTCCGCGCCCAGGGCGACGCCTGGACGGTGCCGGACGTCCCGCTGCTCGACGAGCTGGTCGACCTGCTGGGCCGGGACAAGACGGCGGAGAAGACGGCCGCCGCGGCCGAGGCGCGACGGCGGCGGGCCGAGGCCGAATACGCCGAGGGCGTCTTCCAGACGATGAAGCTCGACCGCGAGGAGATGGACGAGGACGTCATGCTGTCGGCCGAAAACCTCCTCTACGCCGAGGACCTGGCCGAGCGGTTCGTCGAGGCCGACACGCGCACGCTGGTCGAGCGGGCGTCCGCGGACCGGGACTGGACGTACCGGCACGTCGTCGTCGACGAGGCCCAGGAACTGTCCGAAATGGACTGGCGGGTGCTGATGCGGCGGTGCCCCGGCCGGTCGTTCACGGTGGTGGGCGACCTGGCCCAGCGCCGTTCGGCGGCGGGCGCGCGGTCGTGGGGCGCGATGCTGGCGCCGTACGTGGCCGACCGCTGGGTGTACCGGTCGCTGACGGTCAACTACCGCACGCCGGCGGAGATCATGGCGGTCGCGGCGGCGGTGCTGGCGGACTTCGCGCCCGACGTGCGGCCGCCGGAGTCGGTCCGCGCCTGCGGGGTGCCGCCGTGGTCCCGGCGGGTGACCGCGGACGAGCTGCCCTCGGCGATCGAGGAGTTCGTCCGCGAGGAGGCCGGGCGTCCCGGGACGAGCGTGGTGATCGGGCCGCCGGGGGTGCCGGGCGCGGTGCTCGCGTCGGAGACGAAGGGCCTGGAGTTCGACGCGGTGCTGGTGGTGGAACCGGCGGCGATCCTGGCCGACAGCGCGGCGGACCTGTACGTGGCGTTGACCCGCGCGACGCAACGGCTGGGGGTGCTGCACGAAGGGCCGCTGCCCGCGGCGCTGAGCGGGCTCGCGGAGGTGGTGCGGAGCTAGCCACGGTTCGGTGGCGGGGAGCGCGGGTACGTTGCCCGCGCCCGCGCTCCCCCACGCGAAAGGCGTTCCGATGCAGTTCTACGCCGAACGGCCGATCCGCCGCACCGCCCAGCTCGTCAGCGACCTGCTCGCCCTGCTGCTCGTGATCTTCGCGGTCTGGCTGGGGACGTCGGTGCACGACGAGGTGCTGAAGCTGCGCGCCCCCGGTGACGGGCTCGTCGACGCGGGCACCGGGCTGCGGGGGACGTTCGATTCGGCGGCGGGCTCGGCGGGCGGGCTCCCGCTCGTCGGCGACGCGCTGGCGAAGGCCCTGCACGGCGGTTCGGATGCCGGCACCAAGCTGGTGAACGCGGGCCACTGGCAGATCGAAGCCGTGGAGAGCCTCGCGTGGTGGCTGGCGGCGATCGTCATCGCGCTGCCGGTGGTGACGCTGGCGGCGACGTGGCTGCCGCTGCGCTGGCAGTTCACGCGCCGCGCGTCGGCGGCCGCCCGGTTGCGCGCGCTCGGGGACGAGGGACTGGACCTGCTGGCGCTGCGGGCGTTGACGACCCAGCCGCCGCGGCGGCTGGCGGCGGTCGGCGAGGTCGCGACGGGGTGGCGGGAGCGGGACCGGGACGTCATCGCCCAGCTGGCCGGCCACGAACTGGCCCGCCACGGCCTGGTGCCCTGAGCCGCCGAGCCGACGTTCTCAGCGCCGACGTTCTCAGCGCGGGCCCTGGCGGCGGCCGACCGAGCGGCCGATGAAGAACCCCAGCAGCAGCCCCACGACCAGGCCGATCGCGATGAAGAAGATCACCGTCGCCGCGGCGATCTTGCCCACGGTACCCAGGAAGCCCTTCGCCTCGAACTCCCCGACCGTCGCCAGCGTCTGCGCGAGAACGTAGTGCGTCATGATCACCAGGATGGCAGGCCGCCGGGCCGGGCGCACGATGGCGAAGGTCCCCTCACCGGGGCTCAGGACGCCGGTGAGGGGACCTCCGTTCCCCGTGGACGCGGGCGTTGCTCAGCCCACGGAGGGGCCCATCCCGAGCGACTGCGGGGTGCTCGCGTCGGGCGACGGCTGGTGCAGCCCTTCGTCAAGGGGCCCGAACTCCGTCATCAGCGCCGGGCTGCCGCCCCACGGGGTCTGCTCCTCGGCGATCAGCGAGTTCGTCGTCAGCAGCAGGCCCGCCACCGACGCCCCGTTCTGCACCGCCGACCGGCACACCCGCAGCGGGTCGACCACGCCGAGCGCGATCATGTCGCCGTAGCGGTCGTGCAGGGCGTCGAAGCCCTCGTCGTCGCCCAGCTCCCTGGTCCGCGCGACGATCTCGTGGGCGGGGTGGCCCGCGTTGTGCGCGATGAGGAACGCCGGTTCGGCCAAGGCGCGCCGGACGATCTCGACGCCGATCGCCTGATCACCTTCCAAGCCGAGGCCTTCCAGCGCTTTCTCCGCGTGCAGGAGCGCCGCTCCCCCGCCGGCCACGATGCCCTCGGCCATCGCCGCCCGGGTCGCCGACAGCGCGTCCTCGACCCGGTGCTGCAGTTCCTTCAGCTCCGCCGGCGTGGCCGCGCCGACGCGCACCACCGCGACCTTGCCGGTCAGCGCGCCGATCCGCTCGGTCAGGACGTCCTCGTCGACGCCGAACTGCGCGCGCTCCAGCTCGGCTCGCAGCTGGCCCACCCGGAACTCCACCGCGTCCGACGATCCCGCGCCGCCGACGATCGTCGTGCGGTTCTCGGTGACCCGGACCTGCTTGGCCCGGCCGAGGTGCTCCAGGGTCATCGTCTCCATCGTGAACCCGGACTGCCGCGAGAGCACCGCGCCGCCGACGATCGCGGCGAGGTCCTCCAGCTTGTGCAGCCGCCGGTCGCCGAAGCCGGGCGCGCGGACCGCGACCGACTGGAACGTGCCGTTCATGTGGTTGTGCACCAGCATGGACAGCGCCGTGCCCTCGACCGTCTCGCCGATCACCACGAGCGGCCGGGGCGCGCGCATCACCTTGTCCAGCAACGGCATCAGCTGCTGCACCTTGGTGATCTTCTCCGCGCACATCAGGATGTAGGGGTCGTCGAGCACCGCCTCCAGCCGGCCCGGGTCGGTGACCAGGTACGGCGAGAGGTAGCCGTTGTCGAACTCGAACCCTTCGACGAACTCGACGCTCATCCCGATCGACGGCGACTCTTCGACCGTCACCACGCCGCCGTCGCCGACGGTGTGCAGGGCCTTGGCGATGACCGCGCCGACGGCGTCGTCGTCGTTGGCGGAGATCGCCGCCACCCGCGCGTAGTCCTGTTCGGACACGACCGGGTGCGCCTGCTTTTCCAGGTGGGCCACCAGCAGCCCGACGGCGTGGTCGATGCCGCGCTTGACCAGCACCGGGTTCCCGCCGGCGGAGATCGCCCGCATGCCTTCGCGGACGATCGCCTGGGCGAGCACGGTGGCGGTGGTGGTGCCGTCGCCGACGACGTCGTTGGTCTTGATCGCCGCTTCCTTGACCAGCTGCGCGCCCATGTTCTCGAACTGGTTCTTCAGGTGGATCTCGCGCGCGATGGTGACCCCGTCGTTGGTGACCACCGGCGAGCCGGTGATCTTCTCGATGATCACGTTGCGGCCCTTCGGGCCCAACGTGGACTTGACCGCTTCGGCCAGCTTGTCCACACCCGCCAGCAGCAGGTCGCGGGCGTCCGAGCCGAACCGCAGTTCCTTCGCCATGTTCGCTGCTCCTAGGGGGTGAGGATGGCCCGACCGCGCACGCGACCGGCATCGAGGTCGGCCAGTGCGTCGAGAGCCGCGTCCAGCGGGTACTTCTTCGTGTGGAGCGTGACCTTCCCGGCCTGGGCCAGCACCATCAGCTCGGCCAGGTCGTTGTAGGTGCCGACCAGGTTGCCGATGACGTTGCGCTCGGTGGAGATGATGTCGATCGTCGGGATGTCGATGTTGCTGCCGTAGCCGATCACGAAGTGCGACCCGGCGCGCCGGGTCATCGCGAACGCGTCCTGCTGGGCGCCCTGCTCGGCGACGAAGTCGAGCACGACCTCCGCGCCGTCGCCGCCGGTCAGGTCGAGCACCGCGTCGACCTGCTTGCCGTCGGCCAGCACGGTCTCGTCGGCGCCGAGGGTGGCCGCCAGTTCGAGGGCGTCGGCGTTGCGGTCGACCACGATCACGCGGGTCGCGGTCAGCGCCTTCAGCGACTGGATGCCGATGTGCCCGAGGCCGCCGGCGCCGTTGACGACGCAGGTGGTGCCCGGGTACAGGTGCGGGACGGCCTTGCGCACCGCGTGGTAGGCGGTGATGCCCGCGTCGGCCAACGCGGCCACGTCGGACGGCTGGGTCGCCGGGTCGAGCTTGATGCACGCCCGCGCCGACGTCAGCAGGTACTCCGCCATCCCGCCGTCGGAGTCGATGCCCGGGAAGCTGCCGTTCGGGCAGTGCATGTCGTCGCCCGCGCGGCAGGCGTGGCACAGCCCGCACGTCGGCGTCGGGTGCAGGATGACCGTGTCGCCGACCGCCACGTTGGACACCGCGGGGCCGACCTCGTGCACCCAGCCGGCGTTCTCGTGCCCGATCGTGTACGGCAGCGCGACACCGGACTTCTCGGCCCACTGCTCCTCGATGATGTGCAGGTCGGTGCGGCACACGCCGGCGCCGCCGATCTTGACCACGACGTCGAAGGGCCCGGTGGCGCGCGGCTCCGGCACCTCTTCGATCACCGGTTGCTCGTGGTACTTCTGCAGCCGCACGGCCTTCATCCCGTGCCCTCCTCGTCTTCGGTCAGCGCGTACCGCGCGCGCAGCATGCCGCGGCACACGCCGGAGTTGGCCTCCATGCTCGTGCGGGTCAGCCGGGCGAAGGCCAGGTGGCGCTTCGCGTCGGCCGGGTCCACCGCCCGCCCGGTGGCCGGGTCGAGCAGCAGCGGGTCGCCGTCCTCGGCGGGCAGGCCCAGCTCACGGCGCCGGGCGCGGAGCCGGTCGAGGTCCGGGCTCGGCGGGGCGTCGCCGAGCGTCAGTGCTCGCGGGTCCCGGCCGAGGGACCGGCAGACGCGGTCGGTGCCGGCCAGGACGGCCTTGCGGACGAAGTCGTACCGCAGCGTGTCCAGCTCGTCGGCGGCCTCGCCCTCGAACGACGCGACGAACCCCTGCCGCGCCGCGACCCCGCGGTTGATGACGTCGGCCGCGAAGTGGTCCTCCAGCTTGATGTCGAGCCCGGTCAGGCCCGGCACGCCGGCCACGGCGTCGTAGGCGTCGGCCACCATCAGGAACGCGAAGTTGGGCGCGCAGAAGTACGTCGGCAGCCGCAGCCGGATGACGGCGTGGCCCTCGTCGTCCACCTCGCAGCGGGCGACGAACCCGAGGTCGGTGAGGGGTTCGTCCAGTTCCGGATCGCGGACGGTGCCCAGCGCCGCCCACACGGCGGCGCGGGCACCGAGCACCAGGGTGGTCATGAGTTCGGCACGCCGACCGGCTCGACCGACTTCGGGTCCGCGAGCTTCAGCTCCGCCGGCACGTCGATGTCGTAGAGCCGCGCGGCGTTCAGCCCGAGGATCTTCTTCTTCTGGTCGACCGTCAGCGGCGCGAAGTCCGACAGCTCCTCGTCACCCGGCATGTTCCAGTCGACGAAGCCCTCGACCTGCCACTTGGGCTCCCAGATGGCGTAGTCCGCCCCGAAGATCAGCTTGTCCTCGCCGAGCCAGAACATCAGCTCGCCCATGACCTTCGCGAAGAACTTCGGCCGGGCGTGCATCAGCCCGCCGACCACGACGGCCAGCCCCGCGTAGACGTTGCGCTCCTGGGTGGCCATGAAGCAGAAGTCCTCGATGCGCGGCAGGCCGACGTGCTCGACGATGAAGTTGAGGCCCTGGAAGTTCGTCGCCACGTGGTCCACATCGGACACGTCGAAGGCGTCCTTGTCGAGGGGCCAGATCGTCGGTCCCTTGTGGATGTGGATGTTCTTGACGCCGAGTTCCTCGCACTTCTCCAGGTAGCGCGCGGCTTCCGGGTCCTTCAGGCTCCAGCCGCGGGAGTCCCCGCGCCACTCGGCCGTGTAGAGCTTGACGCCCTTGCAGCCGTACCGCTTGACCCGGTCCTCGAACGCCTTCATGCCCTCGTCGCCTTCACGCGGGTCGAAGGTCGTGTTCACGAGGAACCTGCCCGGGTGCTTCTCGGCCAGGGCGGCGTCGGCCTCGGTCGTGTTGAACCCGTTCTTGTACCACTGCCGCAGGTTGGTCGGCTGGAAGATGGCCGTGTCGACGTGCCCGACCTCGAACAGGTCGTGCATCATCAGCTCCTCGGAGTACTTCTGGAACCGGTCGATCGGCCAGTGGGTCTCCTTCGGGCCGAGCCCCTGGTAGGCGTGGAAGCACTCGATCCAGCCCTTGGCGTATTCCTCCTGCCCCGGCACCCAGTTGTCCGGGCTCGCGTCCCAGAAGTGGGTGTGGGCGTCCACCACGAAATACTTTTCGCCGTCTTTTTCGTACATCGCTGATCCTTCCTGAGCGGATCGAGTGCTTCCGTGCTGGGGTTACTTGAGCGGCTTGAGGTCGAAGTCGAGGTACTCGGCCGCGTCCTCGGGGTTGGCGAACATGATCGTGCGGTCGTCCTCGTGGATCATCCGCCCGTAGTGGGTGGACATGCTCTCCTCGAACTCCGCCGCGTTGAACCAGCCTTCTTCCTCGCCGGCGGCTTCGTCGACCTCGGCGTAGACGACGTCCATGCGGCCGACCGCGTCGACCCGGATCATCGACGGCAGCGGCGTGATGGTGACGTTGTCCTTCGCCCCCATCACCTCCGCGACGATCGCGCCGACCTGGTTGTTCATCAGGGTGAAACCGCACATGTTGGACGCGGTGTTGTCCGCCTTGAACGGGCTTTCCGCGGTTTTGAAGACAGTCACTGGCCCAGCTCCTCGGGTGCCTTGAGGCCCAATTCGGACAGGATTCCGGCGAACCGGCTCTTCACGCGGTCGAGGCCGTCCTCGAACCGGATCGGCTTGGCGTCGGGCTGCGACCACAGCGGCTGCAGCGCCCGGGCGGCGGCGATGCTCCTCGGCACCCAGTCCTGGAGCCACTTCTGCAGCAGCCCGCGGTTGTGGTCGGCGAACTCCTTGTCGTTGATCAGCAGGTCGAACAGCGGCTTCGTGTAGCGGAGGTCGCGTTCGGAGAAGTCGAACTCCTCCGCGCCGATCAGCGTCGGGGTGACGAAGTCGCCGTTGGCCGGCGCGGCCTGCTGCACCAGGTTGCTGCGGAACAGCTCGCCGACGAGCGGCTCGAAGACGATGTTGGCGGCGAAGATCGCCTCGCCCCAGTCCCAGATCCCGGTCAGCTGCTCGGCGGTCTCCCGCACGCCCTGCCAGGCCGGGTCCTCGTTCCAGGTCGAGAGGTGGGCGGTGCCGTCGAAGCCCTCGATCTCCTCGGTCAGCGTCAGGTTGTACAGCGCCAGGTCCTGGGCCGCGCGGATCCGGTGCATGCTGTTCACCGAGATCGCGTTGTTGTGCATGTTCGTCGGGGCCCGGCGGTTGGCGTTGGCGAACAAGTACAGGCCGAGCCCGTGGTCGACGTGCATCCACGCCCCGACGTGCTTGGCCACGAAGTCGACCCAGTTGCGGTTCCACTGCTCGAACGCCTTGGCCTGGCGCGCGGCGTCGATGTTCTGGTTGAGCTGGCGCACGACGTTCGCGTTGTACCGGTAGAGGGTGAGCTCCCACTCCTCGTTGGGGTCGCGGAACTCGTGCCAGCCGTGGGCCGGCCAGTCGTAGCCCTTGCCGCCGGAGCCCGGGCCGCGCTCGGGCAGCGGCCGGTCGGAGCCCCACGCCTTCAGCGCGGTCCACTCCAGCGGGTAGCCGCCCTTGCCGTCGGCGAAGGCGTAGAGCCAGCCCTGCGACAGGTAGTGCCGCGGGTCGGGCTGCACCTCGACGGTCACGTCTTCGTAGTGGCTCTGCTTGCGCTTGGCCGGGGTGAAGTAGTTGTACTGGCGGGCGGTGGAGTCGGGGAAGACCTTCGCGCCCGCTTCCGCGTCGGTGAACGTCGGCTTCGGTACGCTGCGTTCTTGGGTGGCTGTCATGGGTTTCCTTACCCTTCGCCCGTGGTGGTGAACTTGTCGTAGAAGACGCGCTTGCCGGCGACGCCGAGCGCGGGCAGCAGTTCCAGCGCGGCTTCCACCATCGGCGGCGGCCCGCACACGTAGGCGTCGGCACCGGTCAGGTCGAGGCCGGCCCGGCGCAGGACGTCGGTGATCAGGCCGGTCTCGCCGTCCCAGCCGTCGTCACCCGGCTCGGAAAGCGCTGGTACGTAACGGAAGTTCGGCAGTTTCTCCTCGAGCGCCCGCAGTTCCGCCTCGAAGCAGAGGTCGTGGCGGCGGCGGGCGCCGTAGTAGAAGACCGCCTTCCGGTCGAGGCCGCGCTCGGCCATGGACCGCAGCAGTGCCAGGATGGGCGCCATCCCGGCACCGCCGCCGACGAAGACGAGGTCGGCCCCGGGGTTGTCCCGGAGGGTGAACACCCCGAACGGGCCGGTCACCCGGAGCCGGTCCCCGACCGCGACCCGCGTGTCGAGGAACCGGGAGAACAGCCCGTCGGGGTAGATCTTGATGACGAACTCCAGGAGCCCGTCGCGCGCGGAGGTGTTGGCCATCGAGAACGACCGCGTCTCTTCGGTGCCCGGGATCGCGAAGTCCAGGTACTGCCCGGGGAAGAACTTCAGTTCGCCGTCGAGCCGCACCACCAGGTGCCGGAGGTCGTGCGTGACGTTCTCGTTCGAGACGACCTCGACGGTCGCCTCCTGGATCGGCAGCCCGGACTGGATCATCTCCTCGTCGTAGTTGAGCAGCTCGATCGTGAGGTCCTCGTAGGTGTGGGCCCGGCACAGCAGCGTGAAGCCTTCCTCCTTTTCGTAGTCGGGAAGCGCGAAGGTCGAATAGCGGTCGTGTTCGACGTCGTCGCCGTCGAGGAGGAACGACTTGCACGCCGCGCACTGCCCTTCCTTGCAGCCGTGCATGAGCATGACGCCCTGCTCGGCGGCGGCACGCAGGATCGTGGTGTCCTCGTCGACGTCGATTTCGATCCCGACCGGCTCGAACCGGACGCGGTGCTTTTCCGCCATGCCAGGCCCTTCCCGTCTCGTCAGGCCGTCTGCGGTGCCGGGCGCCCGGCGGGGCCCTGGCGGTTGTAGTCGGCCACGAAGGCGGCGCGCTGCTCGTCGGTCATCTGGTTCAGCAGCACGTTCGGCGACTGCACCTCGGGCATCCGGCGCAGGTGGTCGAGCGTCCACATCTTCTTCGGGTCCAGGTTCAGGTGCGGCTGCGCGACCATGGTCTTGCCGTCGTCGCGGACGAAGCCCATGTCGGAGACGACGTCGGCCCAGTTCCAGCCGTGGTAGAGCGTCTCCCACTCGCGGGCGCCGACCAGCTGGCCCATGTTCGGGGTGTTGCGGCCCTGGTAGGTGGGCCGGAACGCCTCGGCGTCGGTCCAGCGGCAGGTCTCCGAGCAGTACGTCCGGTGCTGGCCGTCGACCTGGTCGACCACCATGTCCTCGCGGATGAGGCACGGCACCATGCAGGTCCAGCAGCGGTGCGGGTACACGTAGTCGACGTCTTCGGCGACGATCGGGTGGTGCCCGTTCGGCGTCGCGAGGCGGGCGTAGTTCTCCCACCACTTGCCGTACTTGTCGTACCAGCCCGGGTACTTGTACTCGAACCACTCGAAGTCCTCGTCGGTCATCGGGTCGATCCGCCAGTAGTTGGCGAGCCACCCGGTGGCGAAGAACTGCGCGACCTCGTGGACGTAGCCCTTGTTCCAGATCCGGTTCCAGGCTTCTTCGATGAGGTCGTGCGGGATGACCAGCCCGTACTTCTCCAGCGGGACCAGGTAGGAGCGGTAGTAGTCGTCGTAGATCCAGCGGCGCCACATTTCCGCGTAGCTCTCGCGGTCCTTGCGGCGGTCCTTGGTGCCGTACTCGATGAACGTGCCGATCGCGGCGTCGACGACGGCGTGGTTGTTCCACCACGCGTACCGCAGGTCGCGTTCGAGCAGCTGGTGGTTGCTTTCGTCGGACAACGCCATCAGCAGCGTCGCGTAGCCGTTGCTGATGTGGCGGGACTCGTCGGACTGCACCGAGTGGAAGACGGTGGGCAGCAGGTAGTCGCCGTTCGCGGCGGCCTCGGCAGGCATGGCGACGAACAGCGTGTTCGTGAACGCCGTTTCGGCGACGATCGTGAGGTAGATGCTCGCCGCGGTGATGGCGTCCCCGGTGATGAAGCCTTCGGCGAACTGGCGGCCGATCGTGCCGCAGTAGTCGTTCTGGAAGTTGCGCAGGCTCGAGTTGAAGCCCGCCGGGTCGATGTAGTTCTGCATGTACAGGCGCTTGAGGTTCTGCTGGATCGTCGAGTGGCGGACCTCGTCGATCATCTGGATCGCCTGGCCGTTGTGCAGTTCCGGGTTCGGGACCGTGCGGAACAGCAGCGGCATCGCCCGCGCGGCCGAGATCTCCGGCAGCGGGATGATCGACAGGAACAGCTTCTGCCACTCCAGCCAGCGTTCCTGGACCTGGCGGAACATGTTGCCGCGGATCGCGCCGTCCTCGGCGCCGTAGACCCGGTGGTCCTTCTCCTCCTGCATCGGGAAGTACGAGCGGAGGACCTGCTTCAACGGGTCCTTCTTCTTGGCCTTCTGGAACGTGTAGTCGGTCCCGTAGTGCGAAACCGGGGTGTGGTACGCCGGCTCCCACGACAGTTCCTGGATCTTCTGGTGGGCTTTCGCCACACTCTGGCGACTCATGGATCAACTCCTTGTCGGTCGCTCGCCGTCGGGGCGGACGTCCTGCGTTGACCATTGAAGGGGCGCCCGAGAGTGACGCGGGTCTCAATCTGAGACAGAACCGCTGCTCAGGGCGTTTCGTCCGGCCCGAGCATCCGGGCGCGCAGCTCGGCGAGCTCGCTGTGGACGCTCGTGCGCACGCGCGCGTCGCCCTCGACGGTCGGGGTGATCCCGAGCGCGCGCAGCAGCGCCGCGGCCGGCTCCCCGGGGTGGCCCTCCTCGCCGAACGTCGGGTGCAGCCCCTGTTCGGCCAGGTGGGTGAAGACCAGGTTGACGATCGTCCACGGGTTGTACGTTTCGGCGGCCATGGCTCCATCGCACTGCCGCCGCGGCCCGCGGACCGTCTCAATTTGAGACACCGCCGTGCGCGCGTCGCGCCTACGCTGAACGGGCGGCACAACGGGTGTGCCCGCACCCACGTGGGCCGCGGGAAGCTGGAGGTCACGTGGACGAGATGGCGCCCGGAACCCTGCTCGCCGACGACGAGCTCGCCCGCACCCGGGTGCGTTTCCTGACGGCCGAACCGGTGCCGCCCGGCACGGTCCGGCAGACGATCCTGGCCTCGTGGCGGCGCTCGCGGGAGTTCCGGGTGGAAGCCGACCGGATCGACCCGCGCTACTTCGGCGACCAGAACCTCGACATCCCGCTCATGCGCGGCGCCGAGCCGGTGCTGCACAAGCTGGGCGAGCAGTTCGACGGCCAGCCCATCAGCCTGATCCTCACCGACGCCAGCGGCGTCGTGCTCACCCAGCGGACCGGCGACGCCGACCTCAAGCGGCACCTCGAACGCGTCGAGCTGGTGCCCGGGTTCAGCTACGGCGAGCAGTCCGTCGGGACCAACGGCATCGGCACCGCGCTCGAGGACGGCCGCGCGACCACGGTGTTCGGGCACGAGCACTACGCCGAGCACCTGGAGAACCTGGCCTGCGCGGGCGTGCCGATCCACCACCCGATCTCCGGCAAGAAGATCGGCGCCGTCGACCTCACCTGCTGGTACAAGGACGCCGGCGGGCTGCTGATCGCGCTGGCCCGCTCCACGGCCGAGCAGATCCGGCAGGCTCTGCTGCGCCACAGCGACCTGCGGGAGATGATCCTCTTCCAGGCCTACCTGCAGACCTGCCGCCGCTGGACGGGCATCGTCCTGGCGTTCAACGAGGACATCGTGATGATGAACGACCGGGCGCGGCAGCTGCTCGACCCGGCCGACCAGTCGGTGCTGCTGGGCCACGGCACCGCCGCGCTCACCGACGGGCGCCGGACGTCGGCGACGCTCGCGCTCTCCAGCGGCCTGCGCGTGCGCGTCTTCTGCCGCCGCGTCCCGGGCCAGCGGGAGACCGACACCGCGGGCGGTGTGCTGTCGGTGAAGCTGATCGAGGCCGAAGAAGCACTGGCGGTGCCGTCGACGCCGATGCTGCCGATGTACCTGCCGGGTGTCGTGGGGTCGGCGCCGCTGTGGCTGCGCTGCGGGCACGAGCTCGACACCGGTTACCAGCGCGACGAGTGGGTGGCGCTGGAAGGCGAGGCCGGCACCGGGAAGCTGACCCTGGTGAAGGGCCTGCACCAGCGCCACCACCCGGCGGCGCGGTTGCTGACCGTGGACGCGGCGGCGGGCGTGGACTGGGCCGCGCTGCTGCGCGAGCACGCCGAAGCCCCGATCCGCACGCTGGTCGTCCGCCACGCCGACCGGTTGCCGGCGCCGGCGGCGAACGCGCTGGCCACGACGTTGCGGGAGCTGCGCGAACGGGCCGACGCGCCGTGGGTGGTGCTCACGCTCGTGCCCGAGGCCGAGACGAAGCCGGCGCTGGCCGAGCTGCTGAAGTCGTTCCCGCGGACGGTGCGGGTGCCGCCGTTGCGCCACCACGTCGAGGACCTGGCGGAGCTGGTCCCGCTGGTGCTGAGCAAGCTCGGCTACGGCGGGCGGCTGACGTGCTCGGCAGCCGCGTTGCACCTGCTGATGCGGGCGGAGTGGCCGGGCAACACCGGGCAGCTCTACCAGGTGCTGCGCGCGGTGGCCCAGCGCCGCCGGGCGGGCACCATCCGCCCGGGCGACCTCCCGGCGGAGTTCCACACCGTCGGGCGGCGGCCGCTGAACCGGTTCGAGTCGATCGAGCGCGACGCGATCGTGAAGTGCCTGGAAGACGCCGACGGCAACAAGGTACGGGCGGCGAAACTGCTGGGCATCTCCCGGGCGACGATCTACCGCAAGATCCACGAGTACGGGATCGTGCCGCCGACCCGGTAGGTTGGCCGGGTGACCTGGCCGCCTCCCCCGCTCGCCACCGAACGGCTCGTGCTGCGCGAGTCCGAAGCCCGCGACCGGCCGGCGTACGTCGAGCTGTTCGCCTCGCCGGAGGTGGGCACCTACATCGGCGGCTCCCGGCCCCGCGCCGAGGTCGAGAGCACGGTGCCCGAAGTGCCGGGCCGGCGGTTCGGGTCGTTCGTGGTGGACCTCGACGGGACGATGATCGGCATGGTCACCCTCGACTCCGGTGCGGACGGGGAAACCGAGCTCGGCTACCTGTTCCTGCCTTCGGCGTGGGGACACGGGTACGCGGCCGAGGCGTGCGCTGCGGCGCTGGCCTGGTTCGCGTCCGCGCGGCCCGGCGAACCGGTGGCGCTGCGCACCCAAACCGCCAACGTCGCCTCGATGCGGCTCGCGGCGAAGCTGGGGTTCACCGAGGTGATGCGGTACCACGACTACGGCGCCGAGCAGTGGCTCGGCCGGTGGTCGCCGGACCGCTGATCACCGCGCCGCCAGCTCCGCCAGCCGGTAAGCCAGCTTCGCGCGCATCGGCGGCAGCGAGAACACCGCCTTCAGCACCGTGTTGCGCAGCAGCCGCGCCGGGCGGGGGCGCAGGGTCGCCATCCGCGTCATCCGGTCGGTGAACGCCACCACCTCCGTCGCCACCGGACGGCGCGTCGCTTCGTAGGTGTCCAGCAGCGCTTCCGGCTCGCCGGCGGCCACGCGGGCCAGCAGCCCGCCGAGCGCGACCGCGTCCTGGATGCCGGTGTTCATGCCCTGGCCGCCCGCCGGGCTGTGCACGTGCGCCGCGTCGCCCGCCAGCAGCACGCGGCCCGCGCGGTAGTGGTCGGCCACCCGGTGGTGGACGCGGAAGCGCGAGCTCCACACCACTTCGGTGACCCGCGACCGCCCGCCTTCCGGGCCCCGCGCGTCCACAATGGACTGGATGTCCGCGGTGCCGGGGTGCTCCGGCGCCTCGGCGACCGTCGCGACCACGCGGTAGTGGTCGTCGCCGTCGGGCAGCGGCGCCACCACCGTCACGCCTTCCGGCGACAGGTGGAGGCTGACCTCCGCGCGGTCCAGCGGCCAGCTCATCCGGACGTCGGCCAGCACGAACGACTCGGCGTAGGTCGAGCCGGTGAACCCGATGCCCGCCTGCTCGCGCACGGTGCTGTGCATGCCGTCGGCGCCGACGACGTACTTCGCGCGCACGGTGCCGCCGGTCGTCGTCACCGTGACGCCCGTGTCGTCCCCGGCGACCGCGGTGACCTCGTACGGGCGGTGCACGTCGCCGCCTGCTTCGCGCAGCCGCGCGAGCAGCACCGCCTCGGTCCGGTCCTGCGGCACCATCAGCGTGTACGGGTAAGCGGTCGGCAGCCCGCCGAACGGCACCTTGGCCAGCACCGCCGCACCGTCGCGGACGGTGAACGTCGGCACGACGACACCCAGCTCCTTCAGCCGTTCCGTGACACCGAGCTCGGCCAGCACCTCCAGGGTCCGGGCGTGCACCACGCAGGCCCGCGAGGTGTTCGCGCCCTCGGCCTGGCGGTCGAGCAGCACGAAGTCCACGCCGGCCTCGGCCAGGACGATCGCGGTGGCGAGCCCGGCGGGGCCGGCGCCGGCGATCAGCACATCGGTGCGGGCGGGCAGGTTCATGACGACCTCCGAAGTTTGCCAACAACTGTTGGCATCGACGGTAGGCGTCGCCCCGCTGGCTTGTCAACAAGTGTTGGCCTACACTTGTTGACATGACCGAGCCACGTCGATCCGACGCCACCCGGGCGGCCATCCTCGACGCCGCCCGCCGCCGGTTCGCCGCCGACGGCTTCCGCCGCGCGACGATCCGCTCGATCGCGGCCGACGCGGACATCGACCCGTCGATGGTGATGCGCTACTACGGCAGCAAGGACGGCCTGTTCGCGGCGGCCGTGGACGTCGAGCTCGACCTCCCGGACCTGGCCGCGGCCGACCCCGGCACCGTCGGCGCGCTGCTGACCCGGCAGTTCCTCGCCCTGTGGGAGCGGCCGCCGACCGACGAGATCCTGCTGACGCTGCTGCGCACGGCGGTCGCCGACGACGCCGTGGTGGAGAAGATGCGCGAGGTGTTCTCCCGCCAGGTCACCCCCGCGGTCCTGCGGTTCGGCGACCCGGCCGACGCTCCCCGGCGCGCCGGGCTGGTGGTGAGCCAGCTGCTCGGCCTGGCGCTGACGCGCTACGTCCTGCGCCTGCCGCCGGTGGTCGCGCTGACCCCGGACGAGGTCGTCGACGAGATCGGCCCGACCGTCCAGCGCTACCTGGCGCGGTCCTAGCCGGCCGGCGGCGGGAAGGCGCCGCGCTCGTCGTGGACCTCCCGGCCGGTCAAGGGCGGGTCGAACACGCAGACCGCGCGGAACTCCGTGTGCGTGCGGAGGGTGTGCCGCTGGTGGGCGTCGGCGAGGTACAGCACGCCGGGTTCGAGGGGGTGCACCGCGCCCGTCTCGTGGTCGGTCACTTCGCCCCGGCCCTCGAGGACGTAGACGGCTTCGACGTGGTTGGCGTACCACATCTCGAGCTCCGCACCCGCCCGCACGACCGTGTCGTTCACCGAAAAGCCGGCCCGGTCCGCCGCCAGCACCAGGCGGCGGCTGGTCCACTCCGGTCCGGTGACCTCGCGTTCGGTGCCGATGACGTCCTTCAACGCATGGATGATCATGGCTCGATCCTCGGTGCCGGCCCGCGTCCGCGGAAGCGGCGTGACCGCCCCGGACCGCTAAGATCGCGCCATGCCGTCCGCGTCCCCCGGCAGCCGCCACACCATCGCGGTGCCGGCCTTCGACGGGATCGCTTCCTTCGAGCTCGGCACGGTGGTCGAGGTGTTCGGGGGGACCGGCACCGGGCCCCGGTACGACCTGCGGGTCTGCTCGCCGTCGCATGAGGACGTCGTGGCGGGCGCCGACACCGTGGTGGTCGTCGCCGTGCCGGATGTCCGGGCCGAAGCACCGGCCGGGCTGGTGGCCGCGCTGCGGGAAGCCCACGGGCGCGGCGCCCGGATCGTCTCGATCTGCTCCGGTGTCTTCGCGCTCGCCGCGGCCGGGCTGCTGGACGGCCGTGAAGCCACGACGCACTGGCAATACACGGAACTGCTGCGGGAGCGGTATCCGCGCGTCCGCGTCCGGCCCGACGTGCTGTACGTGGACGGCGGCGACGTCGTCACCGGCGCGGGCAACGCCGCCGCGCTCGACCTGTGCCTGCACCTGCTGCGCCGGGACCACGGTGCCCGCGTCGCCGGTGCCGTGGCCCGGCACCTCCTCGGCCCGCCGCACCGGGAGGGCGGCCAGGCCCAGGTCGTGGCGGCCGCCGTCGGCGAACGTCCCGGCGGCGACGGGGTGTCGCGCGCGATGACCTGGGCACTGGCGCACCTCGCCGAGCCGATCACCGTCGCCGGCCTGGCCGCCCGGGCCCACCTGGCGCCACGCACCTTCCTGCGGCACTTCCGCCGCCGGACCGGCACCAGCCCGCTGCGCTGGGTCGTCGTCCAGCGGATCACGGCCAGCCTGCCGCTGCTCGAGCAAGGAGCCCTCTCGGTCGAGCAGGTCGGCGCGGCCGTCGGCCTGGACCGCCCCGCGACCTTCCGGCACCACTTCACGCGGGTCATGGGGACGTCGCCGTCGGCCTACCGCCGCACGTTCCGCACTCCCTGAGTCACTTCGGCGGGTTCACCGCCGCGGCGACGTCGGCGATGGTCTGCGGGTCGACCAGCCCGGTGTCCTCCAGGACGTTCATGTGGTCGAGGACGGTCTGGTTCGCCTGCGTCGCGTGCCGCCGGATCACGTCGTTCTGCGTGCCCGCGCGGACTTCGGCGATGGTCGCGAAGATCTTGCCGTGCGAGGCGCGCAGCAGGTTGACGAACAGCTTGTCGAACTGGAGGCCCTGTGCGGCGGTCAGCTGGCGGACCCAGCCCTGCTGCTCGGCGCTCGCCTGGTCGGGCAGCGGCACGCCGAGCAGCTTCGCGTCCTCGCGGACGAGCTGGTCCAGGTGCGAGTGCCCGTCGAGCAGGTGCAGCCCGGCGCGCTTCACGGCGTCGCTGCTGGCGTGCGTCTGGGCGAGGGTGCCCGCGGGCATCTCCCACAGCCCGGCCTGGCGGACCTTCACCAGGAACGTCTTGTCCAGCTCGGTGACCGGTCCGGCGCCGGCGACGTCGGCCGCGGCTTGGGCGGCCGAGCCCGGCCGCATCCCGGCCATGTCGTGCCCGTACGCCGGGACCTGCGCCTGCGTCGACCCGGGTGCGCTCTGGGCGCTCGCTTTCAGCACCAGGACCGAGCCCACGGCGACCACGGCGAGCGTGGCCACGACGACCAGCACGGTCCGAGCCCTGGCCTTGGCCGTCATGCCACGGTGATCCGGCATCGTTCCTCCTTCTGGCGACAACTGCCTGCACGGGGTAACACGGCTCCCGGCGCGCAGGGGTTCAACCGATTTCTCTTGTGCCACAAGGATTTTCGGGCGTCTGATGTGGACGCGTCACGAAGTGCCGGGCGAGTGCCGGGGTTCCATCTTGACCGATGCTCTTGCCGTTGGCAAGTATTGCTTCATGCAAACCCTCGAAGACGCGGCCCCGGGCGCCGACCCGGACGTGGTGGCCCTGGACGGCCTCACCCTGGTCCTGGTCGGGATCGCGTGGGAGTGCGCGCACGCGGCGCCGCCCGAGGTCTCGTTCCCGCAGACCCGGCTGCTGCTGATCCTCGACCGGCTCGGCCGGGTCCCCAGTTCGCGGCTGGCGGCGGCGATGGACGTCAACGCGTCGTCGGTGACACGGCTGGCCGACCGGCTGGAGGCCCTCGGCTACGTGGCCCGCGGGCGCGACCCGCGCAACCGGAGCGTGGTGACCCTCGAAGTCACCGACGCGGGCCACGAGCTGGTGGCCCGGATCCTCCAGCGGCGCCACGCGGCGCTGGGCGAGCTGCTCGACCGGCTGCCGCCGGCACAGCGGAAGTCCGCGGCCGCGGCGGCCCGGCGGCTGGTGAACGCGGCCGCCACAGTCCCCGCGCTCGGCCCGGCGCCGCTGTGAGTGCCATCCTGGACGGCATGGCGACCCGGTGGACGTGCCCGCAGTGCGACCGCGAGTTCGCGCGCCCCGGCCAGGGCCACACGTGCGTCCCGGGCTGCACCGTCGAGGAGACGTTCGCCGGCCGCGACCCGAAGTTCCGCGCGATCTACGACGCCGTCCTCGAGCACCTGCGGACGCTGGGCGACGTCCACGAGGACGCCGTCAAGGTCGGGGTGTTCCTCAAGCGGGACCGGAAGCTCGCCGAGCTCCGGCCCCGCTCGCGGGACGTCCTG
This sequence comes from Amycolatopsis sp. NPDC049691, assembly GCF_040675005.1. Lineage (NCBI taxonomy): Bacteria > Bacillati > Actinomycetota > Actinomycetes > Pseudonocardiales > Pseudonocardiaceae > Amycolatopsis > Amycolatopsis sp. NPDC049691. The sequence goes on along the minus strand of NZ_JBFANX010000013.1, from coordinate 104,799 downwards.
GTGTACCTGTTCCTGCCGCGGCCGGTCGAGACGAACCGGATCGCCCCGGCGCGCTGGGCGTCGGGGCCCCGGGTGGGCCACCAGCTGAAGCTGCGCGAAGTGTCCGATGTGGACGACGAGGTCCGCGGCTGGTTCACGATGGCCTACGACTTCTCCTGACCCGGCTCAGCTCGCGGGCCCGGTCCAGCCCTCGGGGACGTGGCCGATGCGGACCCGCTGCGGGTGGTCGCCCACCGGCACCGAGACCAGTTTCTGCCCCGTCGCGAAGTCGATCGCCGTGACGCGGTCCGCGCCCGCCTCGGAGATGACGCACGCGCTGCCGTCGCCGCTCACCGTGGCCCAGTACGGCTTCACCGCCGGCACCAGCGTGCCCTGCTGCAGGGTCGCGCGGTCGACCACCGTGGCGTAGTCGTCCATCGTCCCGGCGATGCACAGCTTGGTGCCCGCCGGGTTCATCGACATGCCGTGGTGGCGGGAGTCGTTGACGAACGTGGTGCGGTCGTCGCTCGTGGCCGGGTTCTTCGGCAGCTCCTTGACCCGGGTGATCTTGTCGGTCGCGACGTCGTACTCGAGGAAGCCGTTGAAGAACGACACCTGGAAGTACAGTTTGGACTCGTCCGGGGTGAACGCGACCGGCCGCACGGCGTCCGAGAGGTCCCGGCGCCCGAAGGCGTCGAGCCGGTCGCGCATGTCGATCACCTTGACCTGCTGGAAGGTCGTGGCGTCGACGACCGTGATGTGCCGGTCGCCCTTGGTGAAGTCCCAGCCGGGGTCGTCGAGGTTCGTGTCGACGTTGCCGATCGACATGTTCCACAGGTACCGGCCGCCGGCGGTGAAGACGTTTTCGTGCGGCTTGTCGCCGGTGGCGAACGAGCCGACCTGCTGCCCGGTCACGATGTCCAGCACGTGCACGGTGTTCGACGTCGAGGCCGAGACGGCCACGCGGCGGCCGTCCGGCGAGACCGCCATGTGGTCGGCGCGGAAGCCGGAAACCGGGAAGCGCCAGTTGATCCGGCCGGTGCTCAGGCTGATCGAGACGACGTCGGCGAAGCTGGGCCGCGACGCCACCACCGAAGCCCCGTCCGGGGTCGTGTACATGTCGTCGACGAACTGGTCGTGCCCCTCCCCCGGCCCGTTGCGGATGCCGAGGAAGAACGCCAGCTTGATCGGGTTCAGGTAGATCTCGCGCAGCCGGTCGTCCTTGTCGGGGATGATGTTCACGCGCCCGATCTTCGCGAAGGAGCCGCGGGACTGGATGACGTCGGCCGTCCCTTCCCAGTTGTTGCCGACGAACATCACCTCCCGCAGGGCCGCGGGCGCGCCGGCCGCGGGCACCGCCGCGCCGGTCGCCAGCAGGGCGACGGCGGAGGTCAGGTACGCCAGGCGCGAGAGGTAGGACCGCCGTCGGCGGGTTCTCGGGAAAGTGCGCACGACAAGACACCTTTCGACGCTGAAGAGGTGCGGCGGTGGTTTTTGCCCCGGGCAGGGGTTACTGTCCGGTATTGCCACGATAACCGGGCACCGGAGCCCGTCCGGTAGGGTCGGCCGCCCAACGTCGCCGGTGCCGGTTGTGGCCGTGCCACAACGGTTTCGGGAGGTGCCGGTGACGCCGCTGCTCCGCCGGCTCCTCGACGAGCTGGCCGCGGACGAGGCCGTGCTGGACGAGCTGGTCAAGGTGGCGCGCAACGAGTCGCCCGAGGTCGCGCGGCTGCCGGAGGCCGAGAACCGGCGGCACATCCAGGTGCTGCTGTCGGCCGCGCTGCGGGCGACGGCGAGTCCCGACGGCCCGGCGCGAGAGGACTACACCACCGCCGAGGCGCTCGGCGCCGACCGCGCGGCGCAGGGTGTCCCGCTCACCGAGCTGCTGCGCGGGGTCCAGGCCGGCCGCACGCACGCGGCCCGCGTCGCCGTCGAACGCGCCCGGGCGGCGGGCGTGCCCGACGAGCTCATCCTCGAAACCGTCCTCGACGCCGACCGCTACACCGGGGCGCTCGAACACCACATCGTCAAGGGCTACCACGCGGCCGAGCTCCAGCTGTCCCGCACGGTGCGCGACGCGCGCACACAGCTGCTGCGGACCCTGCTGCTTTCGGGGCACCCGCCGACGCCCGAAGAGCTCCGGCGGGCGGGACTGCACCCCGACGTCCGCTACTTCTGCGTGGTGTCGGACGTCAGCGACCCGGCCCAGGCGCGGACGCTGGAGCAGGCGCTGCTGGAGTTCGGCGGGGTGTACGGCCTGGTCGAGGGCAGGTTGACCGGCTTGGCGGTGCGGTCGCCCGCCGGGGTCGCGCTCGCCGAGGACGTCCTGCTGGTGGTGGCACCCCCGGCGGAGTTGCCGGCACTGCGGGAGGTGTACCGGCTCTGCACGGCGGCGGCGCGCATCGCCGGCCGCGGCTACCACGACTTGACGGCGCTGGCGGGCGAGATCGCGTTGACGGCCCAGCCGTTGCTGGCGGGCCTGCTGACGACGGACCTGCTCGGCGCGCTGGATCCGGCGAACCCGTTCCACCGCGAGCTGGCGGCGACGGCGCTGGCGTACCTGGACCACGGCCAGCGCCTGCGCCCGACGGCGGAGGCGCTGCACCTGCACCCGAACACCGTCCGGTACCGGCTGGACCGGCTCGCGGAGCTGACACCGTTGCCGTGGGCGGAGAACACGGGCGGCCGGGTACTCGACGCGGTGCGCTCGTGGTGGGCGCTGCACCACTGGCTCACGGGCGCGGGCTGATCCCCCGGACCGCCAGTTCCAGCAACCGCCGCGCCTCGGCCGCGGGGTCGCGGTGGTGCTCGGTCGCCAGCACGATCCCCGTCACCACCGCGATCAGGTCCGCCGCCGTGACGTCCGCGCCGACCGCGCCCGCTTCGATCGCCTTGCGCACCAACGGCTCGCCCGCTTCGGTCATCGTCGTCGAGCACGCGTGGGCCATCGACTCGTCGTCGCGGACGAGGGCCGTCGCCATGCCCCGCGCCGTCGCCGCGTACGTCGTCACCGCGCGCAGCCAGTCCAGCAGCGCCGTGCGGGCGTCGGACTCCTCCGCCAGCGCGTGGGCCCGCTCGGCCAACGCGTCCACCTGCCGCCGGAACACCGCCTCCAGCAGCGCCGGCCGGCTCGGGAAGTGGCGGCGCACCGTCGCCGAGCCGACGCCCGCGGTCCGGGCGATCTGCTCGAGGGACGCCTCGGCGCCGTGCGCGGCGACTTCCGCCTCGGCGACGGCGAGGATGCGCGCGTAGTTGCGGCGGGCGTCGGACCGCGGCACGGACCACCTCCGGAACAGGAAGTGGCGGGGGCCGCCACTTAGTGGCTAGTGTAGCGACCACGAAGTGGCGGGCCCCGCCACTTATCGGCCCGAGGAGTTCCCATGTCCCCCGTCCTGGTCACCGGCGCCACCGGCAAGCAAGGCGGCGCCACCGCCCGCGCTCTCCTGAAGGCCGGGGTGCCCGTCCGCGCGCTGGTCCGGAATCCGGAGAAAGCGCAGGGCCTCCGTGCGGCAGGCGCCGAAATCGTGCCGGGCGACCTCTACGACCCCGATTCCCTCGCCCCCGCCATGAAGGGCGTACGCGGCGTGTTCTCCGTCCAGATGCCGGACCTGACGAACCTCGAAGGCGACTCCGAGTGGGTCCAGGGCCGCAACCTCGTCGACGCGGCCCGCGAAGCCGGCGTGCCGCAGTTCGTGCACACGTCCGTCTCCGGCGCCGGGCAGCACCGGTCCGTGCCCGGCTGGGCCGAGGGCCGCTGGGCGTCGATGGAGCACTACCTGGAGACCAAGACGGCGATCCAGGACCGCGTCCGCGACGCCGGGTTCGCGCACTGGACGGTGCTCAAGCCGGGCTTCTTCATGGAGAACTTCCTGCCGCCGTCGTTCCTGCTGCCCCACGGCAGGCTCGTCACGACCATCAAGCCGTCGACCGAGCTGGCGCTGGTCGCGGTGGACGACATCGGCGCGGCGGCCGCGGCGGCGTTCGCGGACCCGGCGCGCTTCGACGGCGTCGAGCTGGAGCTGGCGAGCGAGCTGATGACCATGACTCGCGTGGCCGGGATCCTGTCGGAGGCGCTGGGCGTCGAGCTGACGGCGCCGGACATGACCGCCGAAGAGGCGATCGCCGCGGGAGCGCCCGCCTTCGCCGTCCGGCACGCGTGGCAGAACGAGGTGGGCCACCCCGCGCGTCCCGAGTTCGCCCGGGCGCTCGGCATCCCGCTGACGACGTTCGCGGACTGGGCGAAAACGCACCTGACAGCGGCGTAGCCTCCTCGCTACGGTCGGCGCCATGGCCAAGCCACCCCCCGCTGCCCGCGACCACCGCCGACGGCGAGTGCGTCTTCTGCGCCATCTGCGCCGGCCGCGCCCCGGCGTCGTTCGTCCACGAGGACCTGGCCGCCCTGCCGGCCGGCGCGGGCGCGCGGATGTTCGGGATCGCCCACGAGCTGGCCGCGGCCTTGCGCCGGACGGACCTGCGCTGCGAGGGGATCGATCTGTTCCTGGCCGACGGCGAGGCCGCCGGCCAGGAGATCCCCCACGTCCACCTGCACGTGATCCCCCGCCACACCGGCGACGGCTTCGCCCTGGCCGCCGACTGGCGGGTCCGCGACCGCGAGGAGCTGGCCGAAGTGGCGGCGAAGGTCCGCGCCGCGCGCTAGGCCGGGTGCAGCTTGTCCGGGTGGTGTACGGCGGTCTTCCCGGACTTCTCGCTCTTCACGAGGTACTGCGGCTCCTCCGGCGACGCCTTGACGTCCCGCTTGCCGGCGTGGGTGTCCTTGGTGATCTTCTCCTCGACCGTGCCGACGGAACTCTGGTTGCCCGCGTCCCAGCGGACCCGGTCGCCCTTCTTGAAGTCCTCGCTCACGAGCACCACCTCCGAGGTGCGCATACCCGTGCTCGAAGCGGGTATGCGTCCCGAACGGGCGACGCCTTCCACCGGCGACCTGGCGGCACCCGCTCACGAACCGGGGGCACGATCCGCTGAAGTGAACTCCTTGAGCACCAAGGCGTTCGCCGCTTCGCGGATCGGGCGGGCCATCTGCTCCAGGACGCGGTTGCGGCCCGGGAGGTACGGCATCAGCTTGATCATCCGCGTGTTGAACCACGCGAACGCGCGCGAGCGCGGGATGATCCCGCGCAACGCCGTCTTCGCCAGTGCCTGGTTCTTCTCGATGTACGGCCGCATTTCGCTCTCGTACCGGGCGAGCGCCTCCCCGAAACCGGCGGCGGTCGCGAGTTCGCCCGCCAGGACGTACGCCCCCGCCAGCGCCAGGCTCGTGCCCTGCCCCGACGCCGGCGACGGGCAGTACCCCGCGTCGCCGAGCAGCGTCACGCGGCCGGCCGACAGCCGGTCCATGACGATCTGGCACACCGGGTCGAAGTAGAAGTCGTCGGCCTCGCGCATCGCGTCGAGCAGCGCGGCGGTTTCCCAGCCCAGTCCGGCGAACTGGGCCGCGACCAGGTCCTTCTGGCTCTCGACGTCCCGGCGGTCGTAGGCCGGCGGCGGGGCGCTGAACCAGAACGCGGCCTTCGCGTCGGCGGCGCGGGCGGTGCTGTAGACGTTCACCATCTTGCCCGCGGCCGCCGGGTGCAGCAGCTCCCAGCGGTCCAGCGCGAAGGTGTTGGGCACGGTCGAGATCGAGATGTAGGCGTCGAACCGGCGCAGGAAGTCCTCCTCCGGGCCGAACGCCAGCGCGCGGACACCGGAGTGCAGGCCGTCGGCGCCGACGACCAGGTCGAACCGGCGCGGTGCGCCGTGGGCGAACGTCACGTCGACGCCGTCCGCGCGCTCGTCGAGGCCGGTGATCCAGTCGCCGAAGACGTACTCGGTGTGCTCGCGGGTCGCGGCGTAGAGGATCTTCGCGAGGTCGCCGCGCAGGATCTCGGTGTCGTCGCCGTGGCGGAAGCCGAACGTGTCGGCGTCCAGCGTCGCGATCTCCTTGCCGCGCTTGTCCACGAACGCCGCCCCGCGCATGTCGGTGCTCGCCGCGTGCACCTCTTCGAGCAGCCCCATCCGGCGGACGACGTCCACCGCGACCCCGCGGATGTCGACCTTGTAGCCGCCTTCGCGCAGGCTCGGGGCCCGCTCGACAACGGTGGCGCGGAAGCCGTGGTGGTGCAGCCACCAGGCGAGAGCCGGGCCGGCGACGCTCGCGCCGGAGATCAGGATCGTCTTCGTCATGCCCCGGACTGTGCGCGCGGCCGCTGACCGCTCACGAACCGAGCGTGAACCGTCGTTGACCGAACTCGCTCAAGGCCTGCTCAGGCGGCATTTCGCGGCCGCGGCCGAATGCTTCGTCGTAAGCCGCGGCACCGATCCGGGCACGCACCCGGCCGGTCACGCCCGCCACATCCGGATCCCCGGTGACCGGCGCGCCGCGCAGCCCGACCGCGACGCCGAGCAGGAACGCGGCCCGCTCGTCCTCCTCCCGCGCGGCGAGGACGCCCGCCAGGCCTTCGACGGCCTGGGCCGCGCCCGGCAGGTTGGCGTGCTCGAGCGCGGTGGCCAGCGCCTCCTGGTGCAGTTCGGTCGCCTCGTCGAGCCGGCCCTCGGCGGCGGCCGTCCAGCCGAAGCCCGTGTGGAGCCGGATCCGCGTCTCGCCGCCGGTGACCGGGCCGGCGGCGAGGCCGACGGCCGCGGTGTACCAGCGCCGGGCCGCGGGCAGGTCGCCCGCGAGCCGCGCGATCTCGCCGAGGCCGCCGCGGGCCCGCGCGAGCGTCACCGGCGTACCGGCCGCGCGGGCCTGCTCGGCGGCGGTTTCGTAGTCGGCGCGGGCGGTTTCGGCGTCGCCGGCGCGGAGCACGCCGTCGGCGCGGCGGCAGAGCAGGTCGGCGGCGTCCTCGACGGAGCCCAGCTCGCCGGCCAGCCGGACGGACTCGTCCATCAGCTCGCGGAACCGCGCGTGGTCGCCGCGCCAGTCCGCGAACTCGGCGAGCTTCTCCAGCGCGCTCGCCTCGCCCCAGCGGTCTCCCAGGGCGCGAAATCCGCGCAGGGCGGCCGAAAAGTGCGTCTCGGCCTCCTCGATCCGGCCGCGGTACTGGGCGCCGAGGCCGTCGCCGATGCTCGTGAACGCCCGCGACCACGGGTCGTCGCCGATCAGCGCGGCCAGCCGTTCGCCCTCTTTCACCTTGCTACGCGGGGAAAACGCCCACAGCAGGAAGAGGTACGGGTGGCGCAGCGGCCCGTCGAGCGTCCGCAGGATCGGCTCCGGGTCGACGTCGGTGCGCGACGCGTGGATCAGGCAGACGACGTACTCCTCGGCCAGCCCGGGCGGTGGCTCGGCGCCGAAAGCGGCGACGACGGCGTCGGCGAACGGCGTCGCCTCGCCGCGCCGGCCGCGCAGCCACCAGTACCAGGTCAGGGCGGCGATGAGCCGGACCGCGGTTTCCGGGTCTTCGGCGGCGCTCCAGCGCACCGCCGCCGTGAGGTCGGCGTGCTCGGCGGTCAGCGCCTCCAAGGCGCTCAGCTGGTCCGCGCCCCGCAGCTTCGGCTCGGCCGCGCGGGCCAGCTCCAGGAAGTACTTCGCGTGCTCCGCGCGGCGATCGTCGCCGTGTTCGGCGCAGAACGCCCGGATCGTCTCCAGCATCCGGTACCGGCCGCCGTCGAACTCGACGAAGGACTTCTCGACCAGGCCGGGGAGCACGACGTCGGCCTCGGGCTCGGCGCAGACGCGCTCGGCCGCATCGAGCCGCGCCCCGCCGGCGAACACCGCGAACCGGCCCGCGAGCCGCCGTTCGTCCGGTTCGAGGAGGTCCCAGCTCCACTCGACGACGCCGCGCAGGGTCCGGTGCCGCGGCTCCGCGGTCCGGTCGCCGCGCGAGAGCAGCCGGAAGCGGTCGTCGAGCCGCGTGGCGATGTCGGCGGCGGACAGCGACCGCAACCGCGCGGCGGCGAGCTCGATCGCCAGCGGGAGCCCGTCGAGAGCGGCGCAGATCCGCGTCACCGCGCCCGGGTCGACCTCCACGCCGGGGGCGACGGCCGCGGCCCGGTCGGTGAACAGCCTCGCCGCCGCGTCGGCGGGCAGGGCACCGACCGGCACCAGCGTCTCGCCCGTGAGGCCGAGGGGTTCGCGGCTGGTGGCGAGCACGCGCAGGCCGGGACACGCGGCGAGCAGCCGCCGGACGAGCCGCGCGGCCGCGGCGACGACGTGTTCGCAGTTGTCCAGGACGAGCAGCAGCGGCCGGTCGGCGAGGGCGGTGGCCAGGCGGTCGGCCGGGTCCTCGGCCGCGCCCGGGGCCAGCACGCCCTGTTCCCGCAGGCCCAGTGCGGTCAGGACGGCCCGGGGCACGTCGGTCGTCGTCGCCAGTTCGGCGAAGCAGGCGTCGCCGGTCGCCGCTTCGATGGCCAGGCGGGTCTTGCCCGCGCCACCGGGTCCGGTGAGCGTGACGAGCCGGGCGGTCCCGAGGGCGGTCTTCAGGAGCTCGAGTTCGGTCCGGCCGACGAACCCGGTGAGCGGCACCGGAACCCGCCGGGCCGGGGCGGCCGCCCGCAGGACGGCGGCGTGCGCGTCCGCCAGCTCCGGCGACGGGTCGGCGCCCAGCTCGTCGGCGAGCCGCTCCCGCGTTTCCGCGAAGACGGTCAACGCCTCGGCCGAGCGGCCGCTGCCGTGCAGGGCGCGCACGAGCTGGGCGGCGAGCCGTTCGCGCAGCGGGTGTTCCCGGGTCAGCTCGCGGAGTTCGGCGACCACGTGGTCGTGGCGGCCGAGGACCAGATCGGCTTCGACGCGGTCCTCGGTCGCGGCCAGGCGCAGTTCGGCCAGCCGGGCCGCGCGGGGCGCGTCGGCGAGACCGTCGAGCGCCGGCCCTCGCCACAGCGCGAGCGCTTCGCCGAACAGCGCGCGTTTCCGGGCCGGATCGGGCGTTTGCCGCGCTTCGGCGGTGAGGCGTTCGAAGCGGTGGACGTCGACGTCCTCGGGCTCGACGGCCAGCCGGTACCCGGCGGGCGTGAACTCGACGAGCCCGTCGGGCGCACCGCCGTCCCGAAGCCGGCGCCGCAGCCGGGAGACCTGGGACTGGAGCGCTTCGGCCGCTCCCTCGGGCGGGTGGTCGCCGTACAGGCCGTCGATGAGCCGCTCGACACTGACGAAGCGCCCGGCGTCGAGGGCGAGCAGCGCGAGCAGCCCGCGCAGCTGGGGCCCACCGAGGGCGACGGCGGTCCCATCGGGACGGCGGGCTTCGACCGGCCCGAGGATCGCGAACTGCACGCCGCCGATTCTGGCCCACCGCGCGGCCCGGCGGTCAGCTTTCGGTGAACCGGAGTGCCCTCTCCCCCGCGGCGAGGAACTCCAGCAGGCGCCCGGCTTCGGTCTCGATCTCCGCCCGCTCCGCCGCGGTGAGCCGGTCGTGCGCGGAGATCTCCAGGGCTTCCGGCCGCAGCCGCCAGTCCGCGCGGAAGAAACCGTCCACCAGCAGCGTCCCGCGCGAAGCGCCGTTGCCCGGCGGCAGCGGGACCCGCCGCCCGGGCGGCAGGACCCGGGCGCGGTCGGCGTGCGAGAGCAGGACGTTGTCGTACTCCGGCAGGAACCGGGCCGGCGCCGGGGTGTCCGGGTCCGGCAGCACGCCGTCTTCGACGTCGTACAGCAGTTCGCCGGACTCGGCGCGGAACGTGCGCAGCCCCATCGGCTCGACGACCTCCCGCAGCTTCGTCAGCCCCGACCACGCCTGGACGTCGGCGACCGAAGCCGGGCCGTACGCCGTGAGGTACCGGCGGATCACGGATTCGAGCGAGGAACCGCGGGCCAGTGGACGGCCGAGCCACCCTTCGAGGGTGGTCAGGACCGCCGGACCGGTCGAGCCCCAGACGCCGCGGGGCGTGACCTGCGCGGTCGGCACGAGGTAACTCACCGCGTAGGACAGTGCTTCGGCGTCGTGCTCCGGCCACCGCACGGCGAGCGCGTCCTGCAGTTGCCGCCGGGTTCGCGGACGCTCCGCCAGCAGCGATCGGCCCAGGTCGGTCACGGCGTCGAGGTCCGCGCCGCCCACCCGCCTGCCGAAGTGCCCGGTGTAGCCGTTCGCCACGACGCGCTGGATGTGCGGCCGCAGCGTCCGCGCGTCTTCGGCGGTGACGAGGTGGACGGTCCCGCGCATCAGCAGCCCCCGCACGACGTCGCGCCCGGTGAGCAGGGACGCCAGCTCGTCCGGCCGGAACCGGGCGAGCCGCGTCCACAATCCGACGTACGGCGCGAGCGGCGCCTGCGCCTGCATCCCGACCAGGTGCTCGATCATCGCACCGGCGGACCGGGCGGACCGTTCGAGGAGGTGCTGCCGCGCGAGCAGCGCCCGGTTGAGCGCGCGGACGTTCACGGCCGCAGCCCGCGGAAGAACGCCCGGATGTCCTCGACCAGCAGCTCCGGTTCCTCCATCGCGGCGAAGTGGCCGCCCTCGGCGAACTCCGACCAGTGCGCGATCCGCTCGTCGGGGTCCATGATCCGCCGGACGACCGGCGAGCTGTTGAACACCGCCCAGCCCGCCGGGACGTCCGACGGTGCCAGCCAGCCGTGGCCGGAGTGCGCGGCCTCGTACAGGAACCGGGCCGCGGTCGCGCCGCCGCGGGTGAACCAGTAGAGGCTGACGGTGGTCAGCAGCCGGTCGCGGTCGACGCCGCCTTCCCCGGTCCACGCCTCGAACTTCTCCGCGATCCAGGCCAGCTGCCCGACCGGGGAGTCGGTGAGCGCCGCCGCGATCGTCTCCGGCTTGTGCGACTGCAGGTCGAGGTACCCGCGGCCGGCTTTCCACGCCTCGCGGGCGGCGTCCAGTTCGGACTGTTCGGCCTCGGACAGGTTGCCCGGCAACGGAAGCTGCTCGCCCGCCAGCGCGATCGTGCCGCGATCGCTGGTGACGTGGGTGCCGATCACGCGGTCCGGGTACAGCGCGGCGAGCCGCCCGGTGACGCCGGCGCCGATGTCGCCGCCTTGCGCGGCGAAGCGGTCGTAACCGAGTCGCGTCATCAGCTCGGCGAACGCGTCCGTGGTCCGGGCGAGTTCCCAGCCGGATCCGCTCAGCGGCGTCGAGAACCCGAAGCCGGGCAAGGACGGGATGACGACGTGGAAGGCATCGGGGCCCGCCTCGGTGAGCGGGCCGATCACATCGAGGAACTCGGCGAAGGAGCTGGGGTAGCCGTGGGTGAGCAGCAGCGGCAGCGCGTCGGCCCGCGGCGACCGGACGTGCAGGTAGTGGATGGCCTGGCCGTCGATCACGGTCGTGTACTGCGGGAACGCGTTGAGCGCCGCCTCCTGCGCGCGCCAGTCGAAGCCGTCGCGCCAGTACTCGGCCAGTTCGCGCACGACGGTGGTGGGGATACCGCGGGACCAGTCGGGCTCGTCGCCGGGCACGGGGTCGGGGAACCGGGCGCCGGCGAGGCGGCGGTGCAGATCGTCCAGCTCGGACTGCGGGATCTCGATGCGGAAAGGAATCGTCATGAGCCGCACGCTATGACCCATTGCGGAAGACTTCCTTCCGCGATTCGTGCGATCCTCGGGGAATGTTGCAGACCTCCGCCCGCCTGCTGCGGCTGCTGTCGCTGCTCGAGACCCGGCGCGACTGGACCGGCGCCGACCTCGCCGAGCGGCTGGGCGTCACCGCGCGCACGGTCCGCAGCGACGTCGGGAAGCTGCGCGAACTCGGCTACCCGGTCGAGGCCGCCCCCGGCGTTCAGGGCGGCTACCGGCTCGGCGCGGGCGCGCAGCTGCCGCCGTTGCTGCTGGACGACGACGAAGCGGTGGCCGTCGCGGTCGGGCTGCGGACGGCCACCGGCGTCGCCGGGATCGCCGAGACGTCGGTGCGCGCGCTGGCGAAGCTGGAGCAGGTGCTGCCGTCGCGGCTGCGGCACCGGGTGCACGCGCTGCAGGCCGCGACGGTCGCGGTGCCGGGCGGCGGCCCGGCCGTCGACGCGGACGTGCTGACGGTGATCGCGGCCGCGATCCGGGCCGGCGAGCGGCTGCGGTTCGACTACACGAGCCACACCGGCGCGGCGAGCCGCCGCGACGTCGAACCGCACCGGCTGGTCAGCTGGGGCCGGCGCTGGTACCTCGTCGCGTGGGACACCGCGCGGGACGACTGGCGCACGTTCCGCGTCGACCGGCTGACGCCGAAGGTCCCGAACGGGCCGCGGTTCTCCCCTCGTGAGCCGCCCGAGGGTGACGTCGCGCAGTTCGTCCAGCGCAGCGTCGGAGCGGCCACCTGGCGGTTCCACGCGAAGGTGCGCCTGCACGCTGCCGAGGCGTACGTCCGGGCGCGGCTGCCGCTCGCGGTCGAGGTGACCCCCGAGGGGCCGGACCGCTGCGTCGCGGAAGTGGGCTCCGACAACGCGCAGATGCTCGGCCTGTACCTCGGGCTCCTGGACGTCGACTTCGAGGTGCTCGACGCGCCGGACCTGGCCGCCGAGCTGGCGACGCTGGGTTCCCGGTTCCTGCGGGCTAGCGCAGGGAGTCCGCCAGCTCCTGGATGAGCACCATCTGCTCCTGGACGCCGACCTCCATGCCGGACTGGAGGATGGTGTCGCGCAGCTCCTTGCTGCCGGTCACGGTCAGCAGCTCCAGCCGCGTCCGGTCGCCGTCCAACGCCGTGAAGGTGACCGTGTTGAGCGGCCCGTCGACGGAGTCGAGGTCGACGCCCGGCATTTCGAACACCTCGGTGTAGACGATCCGCTCGTCCGGCACGATTTCGCGGTACTCGCCGTGGAAGCCGACCTCGGCGCCGTCGTTCGTCTTGATCACATATCGCCAGCGTCCGCCGGGCCGCAGGTCGAGCTCGACTTCGGTGGTGGTGCCGCGGTGCCCGCTCCACCAGCGCCGCACCAGTTCCGGCGTGGTCCACACGCGGTAGACGAGGTGCTTCGGCGCATCGAACTCGCGCGTGATAAGGATCTGGTCGTCGGCGGGGGTGGTGATCTCCACGTCACTGCTCCTGTTCCTTGAGTTCTTCGAGGACTTCGTCCATCAAGTCGAACCGCTCGGCCCACGTCCGCTCGTAGCGCTTGACCCAGTCGTGGATCGGCTTGAGCGCCGGGCCGTTGAGCCGGTAGAGCCGCTGCCTGCCGTCGCCGCGCACGTCCACGGCGCCCACCTCGCGCAGCACGCGCAGGTGCTTGGACACCTGCGGCTGGGCGAGGCCGAGCAGGTCGACGAGGTCGCCGACGGACCGTTCGCCCGCCATCAGGACGTCGAGGATCTGCCGCCGCCGGGGTTCGGCGACGGCGTTGAAGGTGTCCGCGGTGGTCGCTGCTCGTGCCACGGGAGTCATCATATGCCGATATGGGTATGCGTCAAGGGCCCGCATCCTGGGCACGCTGGGCACCCGCCGCCGCGTCTGCCACCATCGGGCCATGACGGCGGCGCCCGACGGTCCACAGAGGACGGATGCGCGCGGCGCCCGGCGCAGTGCCGGCGCGAGCGCGGTCCTGCGGGCGGTGCTCGACGAGGGACCGATCGCGCGCAGCACCATCGCGCGGCGGACCGGCCAGTCCGCCGCGGCCGTCACCGGGCACACGGCCGAGCTGCTGCGGCGCGGGCTCCTGCGCGAGCTCCCGGAAACCGAGGTACGCCGCGCCGTCGGACGGCCCCACGTTCCCGTCGACCTCGACACCGGGCGGCACGTCGCCGGCGCGCTGCACATCGCCGTGCACCACGCCACCGTCGCGCTGCTCGACCTGCGCGGGAACGTCCTGGTGCAGCACGAAGAACCGCACGACGGGCTCGCCGCCGAAGAGCTGCTCGCCCGCGCCGCGGAGATCCTCGACGACCTGCTGCTCGGGCACGCCCCGGACCGCGCACCGCTCGGGCTCGGCGTGGCCACGGGCGGCTGGGTCGACCGGGAGTCCGGCACCGTGGTCGAACACCCGCTGCTGGACTGGCGGAACGTGCCGGTGCGCGACCTGCTGGCCGGGAGCACCGGCCTCGCCGTCGAAGTCGACGGCCACGCGCGCGCCCTCGTGCACGCCGAACGTCTCTTCGGCCACGCGAAAGCACGCGAGAGCGTCGTGCAGCTGTTCGCCGGCAACGTCGTCGACGCCGCGTTCGCCACCGGCGGCACCGTCCACCACGGACCGCGCTCCGCCGCCGGAGCGGTCGCGCACCTCCCGGTCGACGACAGCGCCGAGCCGTGCCGCTGCGGGCGCACCGGCTGTCTCGAGGCCACCGTTTCGGAAGCGACGCTCGCGCGCAAAGCCGCGGAAACCGGGCTTCTCGGCCAACCGGACTTTCCGGAATTGCTCGCGCTCGCCGCGTCCGGCGATTCCGCGGCGGTGCGGATGTTCCACGACCGCGCGCGGCTCATCGGGCAGGCCGCCGCATTGCTGCTGGACGTCCTGAACCCGGCCGTGCTCGTCGTGGTCGACCGGAGTGTAGCCCAGGTGCCCGGCTGCCTTCCCGCCATCCGGGACGAGGTCCGCGAGCGCTCGCGGACCTGCGCCGACCCGGCGGAAACCGTTGTGCCGACGAGCTTCCCCGGCACGGAACTCGCGACGGCCGGCGGCTCGGTGCTCCTCCACGGACTCTACGAAAACCCGTTCGGTCCGCTTCTCACCCGGTTCTCGCACGCCTCGTGAATCGCCGGAGTTATTTCACGAACTCGCAAAATTGACCGTCCGGCCGGTGGGCCCGAACAATCGGTGCATCCCCACCGACTCCCGGAACGGACGAAACCACCGTGAAGAAAACCCTGCCCCTCCTGGCCGCCGCCGCGATCCTGCTCGCCGGGTGCGCGTCGGCGACGGCGACCGGCACGCCCGGGCAGCCGGAGAAACTCGAACTGCGCTACCAGGGCAGCGCCAACGCCGTGACCCTGCCCGAACTCGCCGAAGACCTGGGCTACTTCGGCCCGGTCAAGCTGAAGTGGGTCGGCAACACGATCAGCGGCCCGCAGGACATCCAGTCCGCGGCCACCGACCAGACCGACTTCGGCGGCGCCTTCACCGGCGCGGTCGTCAAGCTCGTCGAAGCGGGCGCGCCGGTCAAGGCGGTCGTCAACTACTACGGCTCCGACGACAAGGCGTTCATCGGCTACTACACCAAAGAGGACAGTCCGATCCGGACCGCCCGCGACCTGATCGGCAAGAAGGTCGGCGTCAACACCGCCGGCGCGAACCTCGAAGCCGCGCTCGACACCTGGCTCCGGCGCCAGGGCCTGTCCGACGACGAAATCAAGCAGGTGCAGCTGGTCGTCATCCCGCCGGTGAACGCCGAGCAGGCGCTGCGCAACGGCCAGCTGGACGTCGTCGCGCTGCAGGGCATCCTGCAGGACCACGCCCTCGCCGCGGGCGGCGTCCGGTCGCTCTTCAGCGACGTCCAGGCGTTCGGGCCGTACAACGGCGGCCCGTACGTGCTGCGCACCGACTTCATCAAGAAGTACCCGGAGACCACGAAGATCTTCGTCTCCGCCGTGGCGAAGGCGATCGAGTGGGAGCGCACCACCCCGCGCGAGCAGGTGATCGCCCGCTTCACCAAGATCATCCAGGCCCGCGGCCGCAACGAGAACACCGACACGCTCAAGTACTGGAAGAGCGTCGGGGTCACCCACGGCGGCCTCATCGCCGACAAGGACTACACGCTGTGGGAGCCGTGGCTGAAGCAGCAGGGCTACATCAAGGGCGACCGGATCGACACCTCGAAGCTCTACACCAACGAGTACAACCCCTACCGCGACGGCGCGCCGACGGTGACCAAGTGATCGGCATCCGGTCGGTCACCAAGACCTTCGGCGCCCTGACCGCCCTCGACGACGTCTCCCTCGACATCGCCGACGGCACCTTCCTGTCCCTGGTCGGCCCCAGCGGTTCGGGCAAGTCGACGCTGCTCGACCTGCTCGGCGGGCTCACCACCCCGACGTCCGGTGAGGTGCTCATCGACGGCGAGCCGGTGCGCGGCCCCGGGCTCGACCGCGGGGTCGTCTTCCAGCAGTACGCGCTGTTCCCGTGGCGCACCGCCCGCGCCAACGTCGAGTTCGGCCTCGAAGGCGGCCCGCTCGGCAAGCGGCAGCGGGCCGAGCGGGCCCGTGAATACCTTTCCCTGGTCGGGCTTTCCGGCTTCGAGGACCGGTACCCGCACGAGCTGTCCGGCGGGATGAAGCAGCGGGTGGCGATCGCCCGCAGCCTCGCCTACGACCCCGCCGTGCTGCTGATGGACGAGCCGTTCGCCGCCCTCGACGCGCAGACCCGTGAGCAGCTGCAGGACGAGCTGCTGCGGATCTGGCGCCGCACCGGCAAGACGGTCGTCTTCATCACCCACGGCATCGACGAAGCCGTCTACCTGGGACAGCGGGTGGCCGTGCTGACGTCGCGGCCCGGGCGGCTCAAGGCCGTCGTCGACGTCGAACTCGGCGACCGCTCCGGTGACGTCCGCTCCGACCCGGCGTTCGGGCGGCAGCGGCACCGGCTCTGGGAACTGCTGCACGACGAGGTCCGCAAGGCGGCCGAACACGAACGGAGCGCGGCCGGATGACCACCACCCTCGAAGCACCGACCGTCCACACCAGACCCGACGTCGCGCCGCCGAAGCAGCGCCGGCTCACGAAGACGCTCACCCGGGCGGTGCACGCGTCCGCCGCGGTCGTGCTGTTCGTCGCGCTCTGGGAGCTGGTTCCCCGCTTCGTCCTGGACGAGGGCACGCGGACGTTCCTCCCGCCGCTGTCGGAAGACTTGCAGGCGCTCTGGGACCTCGTGCTGGACGGCCGGCTCGCCGACCACCTCCTGGCCAGTGTCGGCCGGTCGGCCGCCGGGTTCGCGATCGCCGTCGCCGTCGCGGTGCCGCTCGGGCTGCTGATCGGCTGGTACCGGCCGGTGGCGCGGTTCCTGCAGCCGCTGCTGGAACTCGCCCGCAACACCGCCGCGCTGGCGCTGCTCCCGGTGTTCACGCTACTGCTCGGCATCGGCGAACTGTCCAAGGTGACCCTGGTCGTCTACGCCTGCGTGTGGCCCGTGCTGCTCAACACGATCGCCGGCGTCAACACCGTCGACCCGCTGCTGGTGAAGGCGGCTCGCTCGCTCGGGCTGGCCGGCCCGCGGCTGTTCCGGAAGGTGATCCTGCCCTCGGCCGTGCCGACGGTGTTCACGGGCATCCGGATGGCCGCGTCCTACTCGATCCTGGTGCTGGTGGCCGCGGAGATGGTCGGCGCGAAGGCCGGGCTCGGCTACCTGATCAACACGAGCCAGGTGAACTTCCAGATCCAGCAGATGTACGCCGGGATCATCGCGGTTTCACTGCTCGGCGTGCTCGTCAACGCCGGCTTCGTCGCCCTCGAACGGCGGTTTTCCACCTGGCGCCCCAAGGAGAAAGCATGATGCACCTCAACGCGTTCGTGATGCCGAACGGCCACCACGAAGCCGCCTGGCGGCACCCCTCGACCGACCCGCACCGGGCCCGGACGCTGCAGCACTACGTCGACATCGCGCGCACGGCCGAGCGCGGCAAGCTCGACTCGCTCTTCCTCGCCGACGGCGTCGCGTTGTGGGGCAACGTCAAGCACAATTCCCACAGCCACTTCGAACCGCTGACGCTGCTCTCGGCGCTCGCCGCCTCGACGGTCCACATCGGACTCATCGCGACGGCGTCGACCACCTACAACGAGCCCTACCACCTGGCCCGGAAGTTCGCCTCGCTCGACCACCTCTCCGGCGGCCGCGCGGGCTGGAACATCGTCACCTCCGCGGGCATCGACGAGGCCCGGAACTTCAACCTGGCCAAGCGCCCGTCGCACGACGCGCGGTACGACCGGGCCGAGGAGTTCGTCGAGGTCGTCAAGAAGCTGTGGGACAGCTGGGACGACGACGCCGCGGTCGTCGACCGGGAGACCGGCGTCTACGCCGACACCGACCGGATCCGCGCGATCTCCCACGACGGGCCGCACTTCCAGGTGCGGGGGCCGCTCAACATCGAACGGCCGGTGCAGGGCCACCCGCTGCTCGTGCAGGCCGGGTCGTCGGAAACCGGCAAGGAGTACGCGGCCCGGCACGCCGAGGCGGTGTTCACGGCACAGCAGACCTTCGCCGAAGGCAAGGCCTTCTACGACGACGTCAAGGGGCGGCTGGCGAAGTACGGCCGCATGCCGGAGGAGATCAAGATCCTGCCGGGCATCTCGCCGATCCTCGGCCGCACCGAAGCCGAGGCCCGGGCGCGCGAAGCCGAGCTGAACGCGCTGATCACCCCGGACTACGGGCTGCGGCAGCTGTCGAAGATGCTCGACCACGACGTCACCGGCTACCCGCTCGACGGTCCGCTGCCGGACGTCGGCAGCTTCACCGAAGGCGGCCAGAGCCGGTTCGAGCTGGTCGTCGGCCTCGCCCGGCGCGAAGACCTCACCATCCGGCAGCTCCTCGAAAGGCTGGCAGGCGGCCGGGGGCACCGCGTCTTCGCCGGCACGCCCGGTCAGGTCGCCGACGAGCTGGAGGCCTGGTTCACCGGCGGCGCCGCCGACGGCTTCAACGTCATGCCGCCCACCCTGCCCGGCGGGCTCGACGACTTCGTCGACCTCGTCGTCCCGGAACTGCAGCGGCGCGGCCTCTTCCGCACCGAGTACTCCGGCACCACCCTGCGCGAGCACTACGGCCTCGCGCGTCCCGTCAACCGCAACCGAGTGAAGGAACCCGCATGACCGCGATCAGCACCGACGTCCGCAAGATCACCGGCACCATCGGCGCCGAGATCATCGGCCTCGACCCCGCCGGCGACCTCGACGCGTCCCAGGTGGCGTTCCTGGCCGACGCCCTGCACGAGCACAAGGCCCTGGTGTTCCGGAACACCGAGCTGGACGACGAGGGCCAGCAGCGGTTCGCCGCGCGCTTCGGCGAGCTGACCAAGGCGCACCCGACCGTGCCCGCGGCCGACGGCGCGCCGACGATCCTGCCGGTGGACAGCGAACTGGGCCGGGCCAACCACTGGCACACCGACGTCACGTTCGTGCTCAACCCGCCGAAGGCCAGCACGCTCCGCAGCCTGGTCGTGCCGCCCTACGGCGGGGAGACGCTGATCGCGAACGCGGCCGCGGCCTACCGGGACCTGCCGGAGCCGTTGCGCGAGTTCGCCGACACGCTGCGGGCGGTACACACCAACGACTACGACTACGTCCAGCCGCCGGAGACGGTGGACGAGAAGGAGCAGGCCCGCCGGGCCCAGTTCGTCTCGCGCAAGTACCGGACCGTGCACCCGGTGGTGCGGGTGCACCCGGTGACCGGTGAGCGCGGCCTGTTCATCGGCGGGTTCGCACAGCGGATCGAGGGGCTGTCGGTGAGCGAGTCGCGCGATCTGCTGCGGCTGCTGCAGTCCTACGTCACGCGGCCGGAGAACGTCGTGCGCGTGGCGTGGGAGCCGAACCAGCTGGTGCTGTTCGACAACCGGATCACCCAGCACTACGCCATCGACAACTACGACGGCCTCCCCCGGCGGCTCAACCGCGTCACGGTGGCCGGCGACGTCCCGGTGGGCGTCGACGGGCGGGCGAGCGAGTCGCTCGAAGGTGACGCGTCGCACTACACCTCCGTCGCCTAGTTAGGTCCCGTCCGGGCTCGGGTACCCGGGCCCGGACGGGAAGGAGTACGTGGTGGTCAGTGTGCAGGCGAAGGTCAGGATGGGACTGCTGCGGGCGTCGGGCCAGAAACGGTTCTACGACAACGCCTCGGCGCTGCACCACCGGCTGCCCCGGCACCAGAAGCCGTCGATGGCCCGGCCGCCGCGCAGGATCCGGCGGCGCTGCGACGTGGAGCAGCACGAAGTGCACGGCTTCCCCTGCTTCACGTTCCGGCCGCGCGGGGGTGCGGCAGGCGACCCGCACGTCCTGCACCTGCACGGCGGCGGCTACGTCGAGCAGGTCGAGAAGCACCACTGGAAGTACGCGGCCGACCTGGTGGCGCGGCTCGGCTGCGCGGTGACGCTCCCGGTGTACCCCCTCGTGCCGCACCACGACCACACGGCGACGATCCCGATGGTGCAGGCGGCCTACGACGGCATCGAGGCGGAGCGCGTCGTCGTCTCCGGTGACTCGGCGGGCGGCGCGCTGGCGCTGGCGATCGCGCAGAACCTGCGGGCGGACGGCCGGCCGCAGCCCGAACGGCTGATCCTCTACTCGCCGTGGCTGGACGTCCTGCTCGAGGACCCGGTTTCGGAGCTGCTGGACGAGACCGACCCGATGCTCGGCATCGCCGGGCTGCGCGAAGCGGGCCGGATGTACGCCGAAGGGACCGATCCGCACGATCCCCTGGTCAGCCCGATCCACGCAGACTTGAGCGGGCTCGCGCCGATCACGCTGTTCATCGGGACGCGGGACGTCCTGCTGCCGGACTGCCGCCGGTTCCGCGAACGCGCGCGGGAGGCCGGGACCGAACTGGACTACCGGGAGTACAGCGGGATGTTCCACAACTGGCTCATGCAGGCGATCCCGGAAGGCGTGGAAGCGATGAACCACGTCGAGCGGCTGCTGCGCCGCCGCCCGGTCAGCGGCCGGAGCGCTCCAGGTCCCGGAAGCAGTCCCACGCCCGGCTGACCAGCGCCGGGTGCGTGCGCAGGTCGATCGCCGTGCGGGCCAGCGCCGCCGCCGAGGCCAGCATCGCCGACCGGCCGCGCGGGCTCGCCGCGGCCGCCGCGAACTCCGCCGTGTGGTCGGAGTACTCCTCGGCCGTGATCGCCACGAACGGGTGGATCGCCGGGACCCGGACGCTCACGTCGCCGATGTCGGACGACCCCAGGAACACCCCCGGCGCCGGCGGGGTCGCGTGGATCCCGCACGCCGCCAAGTGCTCGGTGAACCGTTCCGACAGCACGGGGTTGTCTCGGAAGTGCGCGTAACCGCGCCCGAGGCGTTCGACGTCGACCTTCGCGCCCGTCGCCAAAGCCGCGCCCTGCGCGCACGTCGCGACGTCCTCGGCCAGGCGGTCCAGCGCGTCGGTCGTCAGCGCGCGGAGGCCGAAGCGGCCTTCGGCCCGGTCGGGGACGATGTTCGTGGCCTCGCCGCCGTGGGTGACGATGCCCTGCACGTGCGAGCCCGCCGGGAGCCGCTGGCGCAGCGCCGAGACCGCGCCGAACATCTGGATCAGCGCGGCGAGTGCGTCGATGCCGGCTTCGGGGTCGCCGGTCGGGTGCGCCGCGCGGCCGTGGAAGGTCACCTTGAGCTCGACCTGCGCGGTCAGCGGGGCCCACGACCACGAGTGCACGCCGGGGTGGACCATCAGGGCCGCGTCGACGTCGTCGAAGACGCCCGCCTCGGCCAGCGCCACCTTGCCGCCGCCGCGTTCCTCGGCCGGGCAGCCGACGGCGAGCAGCGATCCCGGCTCGTCCGCCAGCACCTCGCGCGCCGCCAGCGCGGCACCGAGCCCGGCCGCGGCGATCAGGTTGTGCCCGCACGCGTGGCCCAGCCCGGGCAGCGCGTCGTACTCCATCAGCAGCGCCACGCACGGACGGCCGCTGCCCGCCCGCGCGACGAACGCCGTGGGCAGCCCGGCGACGCCGGTCTCCACGGCGAACCCGTCCGCGGCCAGCTCCCCGGTCAGCCGCTCGGCGGCCGCGTGCTCCTCATAGGACAGTTCCGGCCGCTCGTGCAGCGCGGTCGCGACCGCCCACAGCCGGTCCGCCAGCGCGCCGATCCGCTCGTCGGCCCGCTCGTGCAGCTCTTCGTGCCACTCCATGCCCACCGGAATACCCCTACCACGGACCGTCACACCACCGGGGGTGTTTCACCCGGCCGGCTTCGGGCTACCCGCGCGGAATGGACCACAGCAAGGCACCGGTGCTCGACGCACTGCGCGACTACCACCGGATCGGGTACGTCCCGTTCAACGCGCCCGGCCACAAGCAGGGCCGGGGTATCGACCCGCGCGTCATCGACGTGGTCGGCGCCGACGTGTTCAAGTCCGACGTCATCGCGCTCAACGGCCTCGACGACCGGCTGATGCGCCGGGGTGTGCTCGCCGAGGCCCAGGAGCTGATGGCCGACGCGGTCGGCGCCGAGCACACGTTCTTCTCCACCTGCGGCAGCTCGTTGTCGGTGAAGAGCGCGATGCTCGCGGTCGCCGGTCCGCACGAGAAGCTGCTGGTGCCGCGGCACGTCCACAAGTCGGTCATCTCCGGGCTGATCGTCAGCGGCGTGCAGCCGGTGTGGGTGCGGCCGCACTGGGACGCCGAGCAGCGGATGACCCACCCACCGGGCGTCGAGGAGTTCGCGGAGGCGTACGAGCGCGACCCCGAGGTCAAGGGCGCGCTGCTGGTGACCCCCACCGACTACGGCACGTGCGGCGACATCCGCGCGGTCGCCGACTGGTGCCACGAGCAGGGGATCCCGCTGATCGTGGACGAGGCGTGGGGTGCGCACCTGCCCTTCCACGACGGCCTGCCGCCCTGGGGCATGGACGCGGGCGCCGACGTGTGCGTCACGAGCGTGCACAAGATGGGCGCCGCGGTCGAACAGAGCTCGGTGTTCCACCTGCAGGGCGACCGCGTCGACCCGAACGTGCTGAAGGCGCGCGAAGACCTGCTCGGCACGACCAGCCCCAGCTCGCTGGTGTACGCGGCCCTCGACGGGTGGCGGCGGCAGATGGCCGAACAGGGCAAGCAGCTGCTCGACGGCGCGCTGCGGCTGGTGACCTCGGTGCGCGGCAGGCTGACCGGCCTCGGGCTGACCGTGTTGCACGAAGAGTTCCTCGGCCCGGACCTCGCCGACTCCCTCGACCCGCTCAAGGTCGTGCTCGACCTGGCCCCGCTGGGCATCAGCGGCTACCAGGCCGCCGACTGGCTGCGCGAGCACCAGCACGTCACCGTCGGCCTGTCCGACCACCGCCGGATCGTGGCCCAGTTCAACCATTCGGACGACGAGGAGACGGCCGGCGCGCTCATCGACGCGCTCGACGCTCTGGTCAAGGCCGCGCCGTCGTTCGAGACGCCGCCTGCCGTCGAGATCCCGCCGCCGCACGAGTTCGAGCTGGAAACGGCGATGCTGCCGCGAGACGCCTTCTTCGGCCCGGCCGAACAAGTGCCGGTGGCCGAGGCACCCGGCCGGATCGCGGCGGAGATGATCACGCCCTATCCCCCGGGCGCTCCCGGTGTCCTGCCGGGCGAAGTGCTCACCCGGCCGATCCTCGACTACCTGCGCAGCGGGCTCGAAGCGGGGATGCAGCTGCCGGACCCCGCCGACTCCGAGCTGAAGTCCGTCCGGGTAGTCGCGAAGCAGTGACGGCGAAGGCGCCACTTCCACGGTGGAAGTGGCGCCTTCGTGTCGCGGTCAGGCCTTGGCGCTCTTGAGTTCCAAGGGGTTCTTGGGCGCATCGCCGCGGGCGTCGATCATCCGCTGCCCCAGCTCCTGCAGCTTCTTGCGGCCCATCGCGGAGCGGACCTCCGGGAACCACTCGTCTTCTTCCTCTTCGACGTGGTGGCGCACGTTCTCGGTCAGCACCGTCACCTTCGCGTCGAAGGTCTCGTCCTTCGGGTCCATGCCGAGCAGCTCGGACAGCATCCACACGACGACGTGGTGCTCCTCCACGCTCTCCAGGACGTGGTCCTTCGTCTCCGGCACGGCTTCGCGGGCGGCCGGGTAGAAGATCTCCTCCTCGATGTAGGCGTGGACGGTCAGCTCTTCGATGATCGAGTCGGCGATCCGGCGCTTCTCGTCGTACGCCTCTTCACCCGCCTTCTCGAACTCCTTGAAGAGCTTCTCCACGGTCTTGTGGTCGTTCTTGAGCAGCACGATCGCGTCGGTCGACATCGGTGTCCTCACGGTGCGGCCAGGTCCCGCAGGGTGACCTGGGCGTTCTCCAGTTCCTTCGTCATCAGCAGAGCCACGGTCCGGGCGTGGGCCAGTGCCCGGCCGACGTCCCCCACCGAGTCCCACGTCGCCGCGACGGCGTCGCCGCCGCCGTGGCCGGTCACCCGGCCGGCCAGCAGGCCCTCCTCCAGCCGGGACTGCAGGGCCGGCAGCAGGTGGGTCAGGTCGTCCGCGAGCAGCCGCAGGGCGCCCAGCACGCGGTACATCTCGGCGGGTGAGTCGAGCTCGCCGTCACCGACGCAGCGGGCCAGCCGTCGCACGGTGGCCCCGGCGTCGGCGGCCAGCAGCGACGGTGTGGAGGCGTTCATGACCGCCCGGTTACCCGCTCACCGCCCGGGAAAACGCCGTTTGCGCAGGGCAGCGGCCGGGTATTCCCCCGGCTCCCCGACCAGCAGGAGAACATCGGTGAAACCGGACGTGCTGACCTTCGGCATCGAAGAGGAGTTCTTCGTCGTCGACCGCCGTGGTCATCTCTCTCAGGCCGGCGACGACGTCGTCGACGCCGCCGAAGCGGCCGACGACGTCCAAGGCGAGCTGCAACACGAGCTGAACCTGTCCCAGGCCGAAGCCGCCACCGACGTCTGCAGCACGCACGCCGAGGCACTGCGCCAGCTGGGCGGGCTGCGCGAAGACCTCGACAAGGCGGCCCGGGCCCGCGGCTACCGGTTGCTCCCCGCCGGTGCGCCCCCGCTGCCCGAAACGCAGCCGCCGCAGATCACGCCGAACCCGCGGTACCAGCGGATGGCCGAGCACTTCGGCGCCACCGCGTGGCGATCGCTCACCTGCGGCTGCCACGTGCACGTCGCGATCCCCGACAAGGCACGCGGGATCGACGTCCTCGACCACGTCCGGCCGTGGCTGCCCGCGCTGCTGACGATCACCGCGAACTCGGCGATCGCCGACGGCTACGACACCGGCTACGCCAGCTGGCGCTACCACCAGTGGAGCCGGTGGCCCTCGGCCGGGCCGCCGCCGCGGTTCGCCTCCCTCGACGAGTACGAAAGCATCGTCGACGGCTGGCTGCGCAGCGGCGCGATCCTCGACCGCGGGATGATCTACTGGGACGTCCGGCTGTCGGAAAAGCAGCCGACGCTGGAGTTCCGCATCGCCGACGTCGCCGCGACCCCGCAGGAGGCGGTGCTGCTGGCGGTGCTGGCCCGCGGGCTCGTCGCGACCGCGCTGGCCGACGGCGGGCCGGCGCCGGAGCTGTCCAACGAGGTGCTGCGCGGCCGGATGTGGCGGGCGTCGAAGGAAGGCGTGACCGGCTGCTGCCCGCACCCGCGGACGGGGGATCTCGAACCGGCGAAAGCGGTGCTCGACGACTTGATCGCGCTGACCGCACCCGCGCTGGAGGCGGCGGGTGACCTGGACTTCGCGCGGGAGGGAACGGCCCGCCTGGCGGCCGAGGGCGGCGGTGCCGACCGGCAACGGCGCGTCTTCGCGGAGAAGAACCGGGCGGAGGCCGTCGTGGACCTGCTGACCGGCGACTAGAGCGGAAGCGGTCCGAGTTCGTCCAGTAGTTCGAGGGCGCGGACGGCGGCGCGGGAACGGCCGGGGTCGACGACGAGGTGGACACCGGCCGCTTCCGCGTGCCGGTGGGCGCGGACGAGAACCCGCAGGCCCGCGGCGCCGAAGAACCGGACCTCGCTCAGGTCGACCCGCAGGACGCCGGGGTGGGCGCGGACGTGCTCGGCCAGGGTGGCTTCGAGCGTCCCCGCGGTGCACAGGTCGATCTCGCCGCCGACCTGCACGACGATCGCGTCGGGCGACTTCCACCGGAGCCTGCTCCGGAGGTCTCCTTCCACCGGGGCCCGGGGTGACGGCAGCCGGTGCGTCAGCGGCGGATCGGTGCCGGCCACGCGCGAACGCTCGTGAGTTGTCATGGGTCCGAGGTACCCGTCGCGCGTCGACGGCCAAACAAAGGCCGGGCCCAGGCGCATTTCCGGCACCCGAGCGGGTAACCACCGCCCAGCGCCCGCGCGGAAGGAGCCCGCCCATGTCCGTCGGCCCGCCCACGATGGGCGTCGAAGAGGAGTTCTTGCTGGTCAACCCGCGCACCGGGCACGCGTCGGCGTGCGCGGAGCCGGTGCTGGCGCGGTACCGCCACCACGGCCCGCTGCCGGACGGTGTCCGCGTGCACCGCGAGCTGCGGCTCACGCAGATCGAGGCCGCGAGCGGCGTCTGCACCACCGCCGGCGAGCTGCGCGACCAGCTGACGGCGGCCCGGCGGGTGCTGGCGGGCGCGGCCGCGGCCGAGGACTGCGCGCTGCTGGCCACCGGGACGCCGGTCGGCCCCGGACCGGCCGCGCCGCCGCCCGCGGCCACCGGCCGCTACGCCGACATCGATGCCGCCTACGGCGCGGTGGTCGCCGACTACGAGGCCTGCGGCTGCCACGTCCACGTCGGGGTGGGCGACCCCGACACCGCGGTCGCGGTCGTCAACCACCTCGGCCGCTGGCTGCCCACCCTGCTCGCGCTCTCGGCCAACGCGCCGTTCGACCACGGCCGCGACACCGGCTACCACAGCTGGCGGATGGTCCTGCAGTCCCGGTTCCCGGGCTCCGGCGTCGCGCCGAACTTCCGCGACCACGCCGAATACCGGCGGGCGGTCGACACGCTCGTCGACTGCGGCGCGCTCGTCGACCCGGACCAGACGTTCTGGCTCGCCCGCCCGTCCGGCCGGTTCCCGACGGTCGAGTTCCGCGTCGCCGACACCGCGCTGACCGTCGACCACGCCGTGCTCCAGGCTCTGCTCGGCCGGGCGCTGGTGCGGCGGGCGCTGGCCGACCTCGCCGCCGGGCGCGAAGCCGCGCCGCTGTCCCCGCAGGTGGCCGCGGCGGCCGTGTGGGCCGCGGCGCGCCACGGGCTGGCCGGCCCGTTGGTCGATCCGCTCGAAGAGACGCGGCGGCCGGCGTGGTCGCGGGTCGAGGCGTTGCTGGAGCACGTCCGCCCGGCGCTCGAAGACTCCGGGGACCTGACCGAGGTCCAGGCGCTCGTCGCGGCGCTGCGGGCCGACGGGACCGGTTCGGTGCAGCAACGCGCGGTCGCCGGGCGCGGGGTGGCGGAGGCGGTGCGGTGGCTCACCGCGCGGACCGTGCCGCCGGGGCATGGAACCCGGCTGACCGGGTAAACCCCGGCCATGACGACCTTCACCGCCGCCACCCTGCCGGCCTCCCGCGGGCCGCTTTCGGAATCCGTGCGGCAGACGCTGCTCCGCGAGCAGCCGCGCGCGGACCTGAGCTTCGGCGGCCTGGCCGACGCCGACCCGCTCGGCGACGACCTCCAGCTCGCCCTGCACCTCTGCTACGAGCTGCACTACCAGGGCCTGCCCGGCGTTTCGCCCGACTGGGAGTGGGACCCGGAGCTGCTGCGCCTGCGCGGGGCGCTCGAGGCGCGGTTCCTGGCCACGCTGCGGGAAAACGTGCCGGGCGGCGACGACGTCACCGCCGAACTCGACGCGCTGCTCGTCGAACCGATCGACGCCGAGGGCGTCTCGCACTTCCTGCGCGACCACGGCAGCTGGGACCAGGTGCGCGAGTACTTCACGCACCGCTCGGTCTACCACCACAAGGAGGCCGACCCGCACGCGTGGGTGATCCCGCGGCTGCGCGGCCGGGCCAAGGCGGCGCTGGTGGCGGTGGAGTTCGACGAGTTCGGCGGCGGCCGCGCGGAGCTCGTGCACGCCCGGCTCTACGCGGACCTGCTGCGCGCGGCGGGCCTGCCGGACGGCTACCTCGAGCTGATCGACCACGTGCCGGGCACGATGCTCGCGGTGGTCAACATGATGTCGTTGTTCGGCCTGCACCGGTCGCTCCGGGGTGCGCTGTGCGGCCACTTCGCGGCGGCGGAGATCACGACGGCACCGTCCGCGACCCGGCTGGACCAGGCGCTGCGGCGCCTGGACGCGCCCGAGGCGTGCCGGTTCTTCTACACCGAGCACATCGAGGCGGACGCCGTCCACGAACAGGTGATGCGCCACGACGTGCTCGGCGACCTGCTCGAGCAGGAGCCCGGGCTGGCCGCCGACGTCGTGTTCGGGATCCAGGCGACGGAGTTCCTGGAGGGCCGCTTCGGGGCCGGCTTGCTGGAGAGCTGGCGCGCCGGGCGGTCGTCGCTGCTTCAGCCGGTGGGCTGAGTCCGGACGCGTTTGCGGTGGCTCGTGTCGCAGAAGGGGAACCGCTTGCTCCGGCGGCACGCGCACACCGCGACGACGAACCGGTCGGACGTGACGACCTCGCCGTCCGGGGTGCACAGCTCGACCGGCCCTTCGACGAGGACCGGTCCACCCGGGACGACGGTGACGCGGCGGGGACGGTCAGCGGTCGGCACGCAGCACCACCAGTTCCTCCATCCGCTGCCCCGGCTCGATCAGGCCGGCGGCCTCCAGGAACTCCGTCCGTCCGGCCAGGACCGGGCCGAACGGGATGCGCGCGGTCCGGTCCACCGCCGCCCGAAGTCCCTGCTCGGCCAGTAGTTCCAGCGATTTGTCCACATCGGACAGTGCGGAGTGGACGATCAGCATCGTCCCGCCGGGCCGGAGCAGGGTACGTGCCCGCGCGCAGATCGGGTCGAGGACGGCGCGGCCGTCGGGGCCCGCGTCCCAGCCGCGGGTCGAGCGGACCGTGGCGGCCGGGGACGGCACGTACGGCGGATTCGCGACGACGACGTCGAACGGCCCCTCCCCCAGCGCGGTCGTGAGGTCGCCGCGGCGGGGCCGGATCCGCAGGCCGCGGGTGAGGGCGTTGAGCCGGACCGACGCGAGCGCGCGACGGGAAAGGTCCAGTGCCAGCACGGTTTCCGCGCCGCGACGGGCGAGCGTGAGCGCCTGGGCGCCGGTACCCGTGCAGAGGTCGAGGGCCCGCGCGCCGGGCGGGATCGCCAGGTCGTCGATCGCCGCGGCGAGCAGGGCGGTGTCCTCCTGGGGGCGGTAGACGCCGGGCAGCCGCAGCAGCCGCGGGGCGGGCCGGAGGACGACGGGCCGGGCGGCCAAGGGGCCCGGGCGGACGGGTTCCGCCGACGTGGTCATCTCGGTCTCCTTCACCTCGCCGCGGCCCGGCGCGCACTCGCCGGCGGACAACCGCGTCGCCCCCGGCTACCCGGCGATGATCGGCGCAAACGGATCAGCCGCGGGTGGTTGAACGCGACCGAGCGGGGTAACCGCCCGTGGAACGGACCCCGGAGGAGGATTCGAGATGACGTCCCAGGACCGCACGCAGCACCCGACCGACCCGGCCGAGGGCGACGACCCGCACGGCGACACCCCCGAGGCCCAGCGCGAAACGCTGCGCGGCGAACAGGGCACGTCTAGCGGCGACCAGCACGACGACAGCGACCCGCAGTCCGGCTGACGTGGGTTCCGGCCACCCCGGGACGGCCGAGTTCCCGCCACTCCACCCGGCCCGGGGACCTACGCCGCCGGCGGGGTCTCCTCCATCATCAGCAGCGCGCCCTGGCTCTCGCCGTTCGCGCTCCGCAGCGCGCTGCAGCGCAGGCGCACCACCGTCGCCCGGCCGCGGCGGTTGATCGCCTCCAAGGTGACCTCCGTGTGGAAGCCCGCGTCCGCCAGCGCGTCGCGGACCGCCGGGCGCAGGTCCGTCAGCGAGAGCCCGATGTCCAGGTTGAGCAGGTGCGTACCCTCGGCTTCTTCCCGGCGCACGCCCCACAGGTCCTCGGCACCGCGGTTCCACGCCTTGACCCGCATCTCGCGGTCCACCACCACGATGCCCGCCTGGACCGACGTCAGCACCGACTCGAAGAACTCGTTGACCTCGTCGAGGTCGAGACTGCGCTCCCGCAGGGCGTCGTTGATCGTCTGGAGCTCGTCGTTGGTCGACTGGAGCTCCTCGTTCATCGTCTCCAGCTCTTCGTTGGTGGACTGGAGCTCTTCGTTCGTGGTCTCCAGTTCCTCCACCGTGGACTGGAGCTCCTCGTTGGTGGTCTCCAGCTCCTCGTTCGTCGACTGCAGCTCTTCGTAGGCCGACTCCAGCTGGCGGTTCGTGTGCTCCAGCTCGGTGAGCAGCTGCCGCGCCCAGCTGACGTCGTGGAACACCACGGACACGCCGAGGAGCTTCTTCTCCTTGCCCACCAGCGGGTTGACGTGCACCTCGTACCAGACGACCTCGCCGGCCCGGCGCCATTCGACGTCCTTGATCCGCAGGGACCGGCGCTCCAGCCGCGCCTGCTCGACGTACGCGCGCAGGGCCACCGGCCGGTACGACACGTCGAGGTCGCGCAGCGGGCGGCCGATGTCGCGTTCGGACAGTCCGAACGCGACTTCCGCCTGCGCGTTGACGAGCGCGGTGACCTCGTCGTCGGTGACCACGATCTGCGCCACCGGGCTCGCCGAGAAGGCGTGCTCGCGCAGCTCGTCCAGCCCGGAGATGTCGCGGGTCCGGCGCTGCGGGAAGCCCGTCGAGACGAAGTGGTTGTAGCTGACCGGAGCGTTGACGGCCTTGCGGAACACCCGCCGCTTGAGGTCGAGGGGCTCGAAGATCCGGGCGTGCGACAGCAGCATCTCGGCCTTGCCGAGGAACAGCATGCCCTTCGGCGCCAGCGCGAAGTGGAACCGCTCGAGGATCTTCGTCTGCGTCTCGGCGTTGAAGTACATCAGCGTGTTGCGGCAGACCAGCAGGTCGATCCGCGAGATCGGCGCGTCCTGCACCAGGTCGTTGCGGCCGAAGATCACCGAGCGGCGCAGGTCCTTGCGGAAGCAGTACCGGCTGCCCTGCAGCTCGAAGTACTGCTCCAGCTGGTCTTCGGTCAGGCCCTCGACCTCGGCGGGGGTGTAGGCCGCGTGCCGCGCCTGCGCCAGTGCTTCGTCGTCGACGTCGGTGGCGTAGATCTTGACCCGCTGGCGGAACGCGTCGATGCCGATATGGCGTCGGCGAAGAGCATGGCGAGGCTGTAGGCCTCCTGGCCGCCCGCGCAGCCGGCGCTCCACACGCGGATCGGCTCCTCCGGGCTGCGCTCGGCCAGCAGGCCGGGCAGCACGTGCTCACGCAGGTAGTCCCAGGCGTCGGGGTCGCGGAAGAACCCGGTGACGTTGATGAGGATCGTGTTGAACAGCGACACGAACTCCTCGGAGTTGACCTGGAGCTGGTCGATGTAGTCGATGTAGTTGTCGACGCCGATCTGGGTCATCCGCCTGCGGACCCGCCGCATCAGGCTGCTCCGCTTGTACCCGGTGAAGTCGAAGCCCCGGGACTCCTTCAGGTAGGCGAGCACCGACTCGAATTCGCCGTTCTGCTCCTTGGGCTCGGTCACGGTCCGACACGCTACCCGCCGCCGCGGTCACCGGGCGGAGCGGCACGCGTGGTGAGCACCGCCCAGACGACCTTGCCGCCGGACCACGACCGGTTGCAGCCCCACACCTTCGCCACCTGGGCCACCATCCGCAGGCCCAGGCCCGGTTCGAGGGCGCCGAGCCGTTCGAGCAGGACCGCCTGCCTCGGGTCGTCGTCGCTCATCGCGACGCTCAGCATGCCGCGCCGCAGCTCCAGCCGCACCCGCGGGGTGCACTCGGTGTGCCGGATGACGTTCTCGACGAATTCGGTCACCACCAGCAGGGCGTCGTCGGTCAGGTCCGGCACGGTCCACTCGGCACAGACGCGGCGCACGAAGTCCCGCGCGAGCGCCGACGAGTTCGCCGATCGCGCCAGCAGCTGCGCGGCACGGCGGCGCGGGGGCGAGAAGAGCCGGCTTTCGGCCGTCTCGAGGTCGCCGTGCACCGGCACGAACCGGTCGACGGTCCGGTCGGTGAACATCGTCCGGTGTTCCGAACGGCTGGTGACGACGCTGAACGGGATGCCGGGCCAGTCGCCGATCCGCATGGCGACCAGCGAGAACAGCGTCACCAGCGCGGGGTCGTGGATGACCAGCTCGTCGATGTCCGCGATGAGCCCGTCGGGGGACTCCGCGGCGATCTTGAGCAGGCCGTCGCGCAGTTGGGGGTAGGACTGCACGTCGAGGGTTCCCGTGACGAGCGCGGTCGTCGCCTTGACCCCGTATCGCGGGTCGAGGTGCACCCGTCCGGTCGTGGCGCTCACGAGGCGGCCCCTCCCGGTTCCTCCTCCGCCGACAGCGACAGCAGGAACTTGCGCAGGGTCTCCGCGGCCGTGGTGCACTCTCGCGCCGTGCCGGCGTAGCGCTCGGCGAGCAGGCCGTGGTTGCGGCTTCGATTCCCGGTACAGGCGCTCCGCCAGCCCGGCCTTCTCGTCGAGCGAGCGCAGTGCCGTCCACAGCGCCCGCTGGAACTCGGTGTCGTGGGCGCCCAGCAGCGCCTCGGCCGTCCAGGCGTGCCCGATCCGGCAGCGGTACTGCCCGGGCCGGTCGACTTCGAGCAGGGTGCCCTGGCAGTCCGGGCAGGTGTACCCGGACGGCGGCAGGTCGTTCGGCGGCACGGCGCCGACCCGCACGCCGTCGCGGGCGATCCGGTCTTCGAGCAGCAGCGCGGGCGACGACGGCGGCGCGTCCGCCGGGTCCAGCGGGACCCGGGCCAGCTTGTCCAGCGCCGCGCCGAGCTCGCTCGCCGGGAGGACGAACTCCGCGTCCACCGCGGCCAGCGCGCTTTCCGGCATGCCCGGGTACAGCGCGTCCGCGGGGTCCTGCACGACGGCCAGGCCCCCGCGGTCGACGATCGCGCGCAGCCCGGCGGCCCCGTCGTCGAGGGTGCCCGAGAGGACGACGCCGATCGTGCGCGCGCCCGCCGTCACCGCCGCCGACCGGAAGGTGGCGTTGATCGCCGGCCGGTGGCCGTTCTCCGTCGGTCCGCGCGTCAGGACCACCGAACCGTCGTCGGTCAGCAGGTGCCGGTCCGGGGGCGCCACGTAGATGACGCCCGGCCGCAGCGGCGCGCCGTGGGTGGCGGGCAGGGCCGGCAGCGGGCCCGCCCGGTCGAGGATCATCGGCAGCGCGCTGCGCGCACCGGGTGGGAGGTGCATGACCACCAGCAGCGTGGCGGGGAAGTCGGCGGGCAGCGACCGGGCCAGCGCGCGCAGCGCTTCGACCCCGCCGGCCGATGCCCCGGCGACCACGACGTCCCGCCGGGCTGCGGGCACGGTGACCACCTCCTCGCGAACCACGGTAGACCTCACCCCGGTCCCCGGGTAGCCCACCCGGTGCTCATCGAAACCCGGCCGTCACCCTTCGTCGAACTCGAACCGCAACGCGTCCACGCACGCCTGGTACTTCTGCGTCATCTCGTGTTCGGTGTGTCCCGCCACGAACAGCTGCGCCAGCTCGAAGCTGTAGCTGTCCTGTTCCGGCAGCTCCGAAAGCCGCTGCCCGGCCGCCGGCACGATCTCGATCTGCGTGCCGTCGATCCGGTCCTCGATCGCCGCGACCTCATCCGGGGTCGGCACGCGCGTGACGACGCCGTCTTCGAAGCGGCGCAGGTACCACTTGCCGGCGATCTGGTACCTGCCCTTGCTGGGCCGGCGCCCGGGGTCCTGGCCGAGGCCGAGGCGCACCATGATCTCGTGGTTGGCGACGCCGTCGACGAACTCGAACAGCTCGGCGTGCGACTGCGAGTGCCGCGGGTTGATCTCCAGCAGGGCGACCTGACCCGACTCGGGGTCGCAGAAGAACTCGATGCTGAAGGTGCCGTTGTCGTAGCCGATCTGCCGCATCACCCGCTCGGCCACCTCGCGCATCCGCCGCACGGGCTCCTCGGCGAGCTGGGACGGGTACTGGTGGCGCAGGAACGACGAGCTGTCGGGGTAGTTGACCGAGTCGAGGGCGCCGTAGACGACGACCTCGCCGTGGTACACGTAGCCCTCCACGGCCGCCTGCACGCCGTGCAGGGCCTCTTCGGCCAGGCAGGCCGCCCCGCCCACCCGGGCGATCTCCGGCGGCAGCTGCACCTGGTCGAGCACGTACCCGAACGGTTCGCCCACCCGGCCGACGCCGGCGCGGATCTCGGCCACCGCGTCGGCGAACTCGGCCTCGTTCCCGGCCTTGAACGCGAGTTCGGAGGAGAACGACTTGACCGGCTTGAGCCACATCGGGAAGTTCACGCCCCGGGGCGGGGCCGGGTGCTCGTCGTCGAGGTCCACGATGCCGAAGTTCGGCAGCTCGTCGATCACCTTGCGCTGCTCCAGCCGGCTCCAGTACTTGTGTTCGCACTTGAGCACCGCCTCCAGCGACAGGCTCGGGAGGCCGTAGCGGGCGCACAGGATCGGGACGAGCGTCGCCGCCGGGAAGTCCCAGTAGGTGACGATCGCGCCGACGTCGCCGTCGAAGGCGTCCAGCTGGTGCTGCGCCGTCTTCAGCAGCGCTTCGAAGTCGATCTCGCCGTGTTGCAGGTCTTCGGGGGTCAGCAGACCGTGGAACTCGTAGGCCCCGGCCCATGGCAGTCTCTCCAGAACGCGCTGGTTCTCCTCGTCCAGGCCGATCACGAAAATGTTGGTACCCATGCCCCGAGGCCTACCCGGCACCCCCGGGCCGAAACGGTCCGGACGGCCGAGTTTCGGTTCACCGCAAGCGGGAACCCCGCGCGCATGACCGCACTGCCCGAACCGCTGTCCCTCTGGGTCGAGACCGCTCCCGCGCCCGACCGCACCGGGGTGCCGGTCCCGGAGTCGGCCGACGTCGCGGTGCTGGGCGCGGGCATCGCCGGCCTCACCACGGCCCTGCTGCTCGCCCGCGGCGGCCGCTCGGTCGTCGTGCTGGAAGCCGACCGGGTCGCCGCCGGGGTGTCCGGCCACACCACCGCGAAGGTCAGCGCCCAGCACGGGGCCAAGTACGCGGACCTGACGTCCCGCCACGGCGAGAAGGCGGCGCGGACCTACGCGATGACGCAGACCGCCGCTCTCGAATGGATCGCCGCCACCGCGGCCGACCTCGGGATCGACTGCGGCTTCACCCGCGCGGACAGCTACGTGTACACGACGCGGGAGAAGACCGTCGACTCGCTGAAGCGCGAGGCGGAAGCCGCGGCCGCGGCGGGCCTGCCCGCCTCGTTCACCACCGACGTCGCCCTCGACGTGCCCGCGCTCGGCGCGGTCCGGACCACCGGGCAGGCGCACTTCCACCCGCGCCGGTGGCTGCTCGGGCTGGCCGCCGAAGTCGAGCGGGCCGGCGGGACCGTCGTCGAGAACGCCCGGGCGACCGCGCTGAACGGGCAGACCGTCCGCACCTCGCGCGGCGACGTCGTGGCGGGCGAGGTCGTCGTCGCGACCCACTACCCCGTCCTCGACCGCGGCCTGTACTTCGCGCGGCTCGAGCCGATCCGCGACCTGGTCGTGGCGGGTCCGGCGGCCGGGAACGCCCCGCCGCCGGGGATGTTCCTCGACGCCGACACGCACCACTCCGTGCGCGGGTACGTCGAGGCGGGCACGCCGCTGGTGATCGCCGGCGGCGAGCACTACCGCGTGGGGGCGCACGTGCACGTCGAGCGCCGGTACCGGCGGCTCGCGGACTGGGCGGACGCGCACGCGGGCCTGCACCGGGTCACCCACCGCTGGTCCGCGCACGACATGTCCACTGTGGACCTCCTGCCGTACGTCGGCCGGTACCTGCCGGGCACGAAGAACCTGTGGGTGGCCACCGGGTTCGGCCAGTGGGGCATGACCGGCGGCACCGCCGCGGGCCACGTGCTCGCCGCCCGGATCCTCGGCGAGCCGCACCCGGCGGCGGACCTGTTCGACCCCAACCGCTTCGACGCCCGCTCGGTGCTCGGCGTGGCCGAGGACAACCTGACCGTCGCGAAGTACCTGATCGGCGACCACGTGGCGGCGCTGTGGCGCTCGGAGAAGCTCGACGACCTCGCACCGGGGGACGCCGAGGTCGTGCGGGTCGGCGGCGAGCTCGTCGCCGCGCACCGCGACGAAGCCGGGCAGCTGCACACCGTCGGCGCGCACTGCACGCACCTGGGCTGCCTCGTCTCGTTCAACGACGCCGAGAAGACCTGGGACTGCCCCTGCCACGGCTCGCGGTTCGGCGTGGACGGCGAGGTCGTGCAGGGGCCCGCGGTCCGCCCGCTGCGCCGCGGGCCCGCATGAGCCGCCTGCGCGTCCTCACGATGAACGTGCTGGCACCGGAGTACGCGTGCTGGCCGGAGCGCCGGAGGTTGCTCGCCGGCCGCCTGCGGGCCCTGGAGCCGGACGTCGTGGCGCTGCAGGAGATCGCCCCGGACGGGGTGGCCGAGCTGCTCGGCGACGGCTGGCACGTCGTCGCGCACTCCGGCGTCGACGGCGGCGTCGGGGCGGCGCTGGCGAGCCGGTGGCCGGTCGGCGAGACCCACGAGATCGACCAGCGGCCCGCCGGGCGGCCGATCCGGCCGGCGTGGTGCGCCACGGTCGTCGCCCAGGTGCTGGCGCCGCCGCCGTGGGGTCCACTGTGGATGGTCCACCACAAGCCGAGCTGGCCGTACGGCTACGAAGCCGAACGCGAGGTGCAGGCGCTGCGGACGGCCCGGTTCGTCGAGGAGCTGCTCCCCCGGCCCGAGGAGCACGTGGTGCTGCTCGGCGACCTCGACGCACCGCCGGACTCGGGGAGCATCCGGTTCCTGACCGGCAAGCAGGCGCTGAACGGCACGAGCGTCTGCTACACCGACGCGTGGGCGAGTTGCTACCCGTCGGAGCCGGGGCACACCTTCACCCCGGAGAACGCGCTGGTCCGCGCCGGGGACATGCCCTTGGAGACCGGCCGCCGGATCGACTACGTGCTGGTCCGCGGCGGCCCGTGGGGACCGCCGCTGGCGGTCGCCGCGTGCCGGCGGGTGCTGGTGGACCCGATCGACGGCGTCCAGGCGAGCGACCACTACGGCGTCTTCGCCGAGCTGGCCCTCCCGCCGCACCCGCCGGGCGCGTGGCCGGACTAGCCGGAGGCGAGCTTCTTGCCGGCGTCGTAGAGCAGGTGCAGCGCGTCGGCGACACCGACCGCGGTCAGGACCGTGGCCGCCAGCCGGGTCGGGCGCGGTGCGATGACCAGGCCGGCCGCCAGCCCCGTGCCGATCCACACGTTCAGGCAGAACGGGCAGGACAGCAGCTCGCCCAGCGCGTGCTCGACGTGGCCCTTCCCGGGCACGGACTCGTTCAGCTCGTCGTCGCCCGCCGGCTCTTCGTAGCGCGTGAACGGCGCGCGCAGCGGGCTCGTCACCGCGTCCTTGGCGAGCAGCCGGCTGGCCTTGAACGTGGCCGTGCCCAGCAGCACCGTGTCGCCCACACCGAACCGGCTGGGCAGCCGCTTGCCGAGGACGCGGCCCAGTGCCGTCAGCCCGCCGACGAGGGTGGCGTAGGCCCCCATCACCCCGGCGTACCCGGCCAGCGGGCGGTCGGCGTCACCGGCGTAGCCGCGCTGCACCTGCTTCGCCCTCTCCTTGACGACGCTCATCCGTCCGCCGATCCGGGCTGCATCATCTTGCCCTGCTGCTTCGCCTTGGCCGGGTCCGGCAGCACGCGGGACGCGGCCGCCTGGACCTTGTTCTTCGCCGCGCCGGGCACGATCTTGTCGTCGCCCTTCATGAGGGCTTCGTAGCCGGCCTCGGCGATCTCCGCGGGCGAGTCCTTGTCGCCGGCGGCGAGCTTCGTGTCCTCCATGTCCGCGCGCTCGAAGAACTCGGTGTCGACCGGGCCGGGCAGCATCGCCGTCACGGTGACGCCCTTGTCCTTCACCTCGGCACGCAGGCCTTCGGAGAACGACGTCAGGAACGCCTTCGAAGCGGCGTAGACCGCCTGGTACGGCGCCGGGGACGTGCCCGCGATCGACGAGGTGAACAGCACCCGCCCGCGCCCGCGATCGACCATGCCGGGCACGACCCGCTTGGTCAGGTGCACGGCCGAGCGCACGTTGAGGTCGACGACCGTCAGCTGGTCCTCCAGCCGGGTGTCGCCGGCGAACTCGCCGTTGATGCCGACGCCGGCGTTGACCGCCAGCGCCTCCACCGGGCGGCCCTCGAGGTGCCGGACGAGCTCCTCGACGCCTTCGGCGGCGGCGAGGTCGGTCCGGACCGCCTCGACCCGGGCGCCGCAGGCACGGACCTGGTCGGCGGCCGCGGCCAGTTCGGCGTCTTCGGCGGCGAGCACGAGGTCGAAGTCGTGCCGGGCGAACTGTTTCGCCAGCTCGAGCCCGATACCGCTGGACGCGCCGGTGACGACGGCCAGCGGCTTGGTGGCGGTGGTCATACGAGGTGCTCCCTTCCGGTTGACTTCCCCCGGCGTACCCGGCCCGCCGACGGGCAATCATGGTTTCCCGGTGGTCCGGGCGGGTATTTCGCGGCGATGGGACGCACCCGACTCCGCCGCAGTGACCTGCGCGGCCCCGGCATCCGGCGGATCCGCCGCGGCCGGGGCTTCTCCTACGCCATGCCCGATGGCTCGCCGGTCACCGACCCGGAGCTGCTCGACCGGATCAAGGGCCTGGTCATCCCGCCCGCCTGGCGGAACGTCTGGATCTGCCCCTACCCGAACGGGCACGTCCAGGCCGTCGGCACCGACGACGCGGGGCGGCGCCAGTACCTCTACCACGAGCAGTGGCGCCGGGACCGCGACGAGGAGAAGCACGACCGTGTGCTGGCGATGGCGCGCCGGCTGCCGGCGTGGCGCGCGGCGGTCGAGGAGGACCTGGCCGGGTCCGGCCTCACCCGCAAGCGGGTGCTCGCGGCGGCGCTGCGGATGCTCGACCGCGGGATCTTCCGCACCGGCGGCGAGGAGTACGCGGAGGAGAACGGCACCCACGGCGTCGCGACGCTCCTGCGTTCGCACGCCTCGGTCCGCGGGGACGAGTGCCGGTTCTGCTACGTCGCCAAGGGCGGTATCGACCGCGAAGTGGCGATCCGCGACGCCGCGCTGGCTTCGGTGGTGAAGTCGCTGCTGCGCAGCAAGTCCGGCAGCGACCGGCTGCTGGTCTACCGCGAGGGCCGGACCTGGCACGAGGTGCACGCGGCCGACGTCAACGAGCGGTTCAAGGAGCTGGCGGGTGAGGACTGCACGGCCAAGGACCTGCGGACGTGGAACGCGACGGTGCTCGCGGCGGCCGCGTTCGCCGCGGCGGAGGCGCCGGCGTCGAAGGCCGCGGCCAAGCGCGCGGAGGCCGGGGTGATGAAGGAGGTCTCGAAGGCGCTCGGCAACACCCCGGCGGTGTGCCGGTCGTCCTATGTGGACCCCCGGCTGGTGGAGGCCTACCGCGACGAGCGCACGATCTCGGCGGCGCTGAAGCGCGCGGGCAAGCTCGACGGCGACGACGCCCGCGCGGTGCTGGAGAAGGCGTGCGCGCGGCTGCTCAGCCGCGCGTGATTGAAGATCGCCACGGCGGGGAACACCGGAGTGGCTGTTACCCCGGCGAGTGACAGGAGACACGGTGAGTGAGCGTCGATCCACCCGTCCGTGTACTGGCCCGCAGACCCGTTCCTCCGGGAACCTGGGACCGATGAACCCCGACGCTTCCCCCGTGCGCTGGCGCGCGTCGATCGGCCTGACGGTCGGCGGCGGCGGGCCGGTGTCGAGCATCGTCGAGTCCGAGCACGGCAGCGAGGGGTCGGCGCGGGAGTGGGTCGAGCGGAAGCTGCCGCGCACCCGGTTCCCGGCGTGGATTCCCGCGGCCCGGCGGGCGGACGGGGTCGAACTGTTCGGGCGCGTGGCCCGGGGGCGGGTCGTGACCGGGCGGCTGGTGCCCACGTGGGAGTCCGAGGGCACGGCCGTGTGGCATGCCGATCCGGCCGGGGATCAGGTCCGGTGGCGTCGCTGCGCCGCGGAGCCCGCGGACAGCTGACGCGTCAGGCCTCCCCCACGTCCTTGCGCAGCAAGCAGAACTCGTTGCCCTCCGGGTCCTGCAGCACCTCCCAGGACTCGCTGCCGTCCTGGCCCACGTCCGCCCGCCGGGCGCCCAGCGCCAGCAGCCGCGCCAGTTCCGTCTCGTGGTCCGTCCCCGCCGGGCTCACGTCCAGGTGCAACGGCAGCTTGCCGCGCTTCGGGTGCTCCGTCCGCGCCAGGATCAGCGTCGGCGGCCCCGCGCCGAACCGGCCGCCGGGCGGGCCCAGCTCCAGGCCGTCCGGCTCGTGGCCGATCACCTCGTAGCCGAGCACCGCGCACCAGAACTCGGCCAGCCGGTCCGGGTCGTGGCAGTCCAGCACCAGTTCCGTGATCCGGCAGGCCATCCGCTCAGCTCCGTTCGGTTTCCTTCGCCACGCTCGCGGCTTCGTCCGCGTCCATCGCCTTCGTGTCGCGCGGGGGCAGGAACGGCTCCGCCTGGTCGTCCTCGTGGCCCGCCTCGATCGCGCGCCCGCGGGCCAGCTCGGCGTCCAGCTCCGCACCCAGCAGCACCGCGACGTTCGAGATCCACAACCATACAAGGAACACGATCACCCCGGCCAGGGAACCGTAGGTCTTGTTGTACGACCCGAAGTTCGCCACGTACAACGCGAACCCGGCCGACGCCAGCACCCACAGCACCACCGCCAGCAGCCCGCCCGGCGTGAGCCACTTGAACCCCGGCAGCCGCACGTTCGGCCCCACCCAGTACAGCAGCGCGAACGCCAGGCTGACGAGCAGCGCGATCACCGGCCACTTCGCGATCTCCCACACCAGCACGCCGGTCGAACCGAGCCCGATCAGGTCGCCGAGCCGGCGGGCCACCGAACCCGTCGCCACCACGCCCAGCGCGCAGGCCGCCAGCAGCACCACGATCCCGACCGTCAGCCCGACCCGCAGCGGGATCGTCTTCCAGACCGGCCGTCCCTCCGGCATGCCGTAGATCGCGTTCGACGCGCGCATGAACGCCCCGACGTAGCCGGACGCCGACCACAGCGCGCCGAGCAGGCCGATGATCGCCAGCGGCCCCGCCAGGCCGCGCGAGCCGGCCAGCTCCTTGACCGCGCCGACGAGGATGTCCTTGCCCTGTCCCGGAACCACCTGGTTGATGTTGTCGATCACCGTCTGGATCGCGCTCGGGCCCAGCAGGCCGAGGATCGCCGTGAGGACGATGATGCCGGGGAACAGCGACAGCACGCCGTAGTACGTGAGCGCCGCGGCCCAGTCGGTCAGGTTGTCGCGGTTGAACTGCTTGAAGGTGCGCTTGAGCACCCCGCCCCACGTCCGCTTGGTCAGCTCGCCCGGGCCTTCGGGCGCCTTGCGCCGATCGGCTGCCATTCGCCACCTCCTGCTTCGGCGCTGGGCATACCCCGTCCGGGACGGGGTACTCCTGGTTCGTCCCGACCAGCAGGAGGAAGCCGTGACCGAGGTCAGCCGCGTGATCGACGTACCGCCCGACGCCGTGTTCGACGTCCTCGCCGACGGCTGGCTCTACGCCGGCTGGGTGGTCGGCAGCTCGCACATCCGCGACGTCGAACCGGAGTGGCCCGCGGTGGGCTCGCGGATCCACCACAGCGTCGGCCCGTGGCCGGTGCACATCCAGGACGAGACGGTCGTGACGGCGGTCGAGCCGGGGCAGTCGCTGTCCCTGGAGGCCCGCGGCTGGCCGCTGGGTGCCGCGGCGGTCGGGCTGACGCTCGTGCCGCACGGCGAGGGCCGGACGCTGGTCCGGATGACCGAGCACATCGTCCGCGGCCCGGGGAAGGTGCTGCCGGCGGCCGTGCAGGCGCTGCTGGTGAAGCCGCGGAACACCGAGTCCCTGGCCCGGCTGGCGGATCTGGCGACCGGCAAGCACGCCCGGGCGAAGAGCCGCCCGTAGCTCCCTCAGGCGGGCTCGCCGAACCAGCGGGCCAGCTGACCGTCCAGCTCCTGCTGCCGGTCGCCGATCCAGGCGACGTACCCGTCGGGGCGGAGCAGGAGGGCCGGCACGTCCACGGTCGCGGTGGGATCCGCCACGACGTCGACCCGGTCCGCCCAGCCCCCGGCGCTCAGCCGTTCGGTGCGGTCGAGCACCAGGCCGCGGCCCCGGCGCAACCGGTCGTAGAGGCTGCCCCGCTTCAGCTCGACGTCGCGCAGGCGGCGCCCGACCGGCTCCGGGCCCGCGCCGAAGTCGTAGCGGATACCGGTCGCGATGATCTTTTCGAGCAGGAACCGGTGCACGTCGGGGAAGTCCATCAGCTCGGTGAGCAGCGCGCGCACCGCCCGCGGTCCCGGGCCGCCGGACTGCAGTTCCCCTTGGGCGCGGGTGTTGGCCAGCACGTCCGCGGCGACCGGGTGGCGCTCGGCGTGGTAGCTGTCCAGCAGAGTGTCCGGCGCCCAGCCCCGGACCTGCGCGGCGAGCTTCCAGCCGAGGTTGACCGCGTCCTGGACGCCCAGGTTCAGGCCCTGCCCGCCGGCGGGCGGGTGGATGTGCGCGGCGTCGCCGGCGAGCAGCACGCGCCCGACCCGGTACCGGTCGACGAGCCGGGTGGCGTCGCCGAAGCGGGACATCCAGCGCGGGGAGTGCACGCCGAAGTCGGTGCCGGCGACGGCGTGCAGCGCCCGCCGGAAGTCGTCGACGGTGGGCGGTTCCGTGCCGGCTCCGGCGTCCGGGACCACGACGCGGTAGACGCCTTCGCCGAAGGGCCGGAAGTCGAAGGACCTGGTCGTCTCGCGGACTTCGGCCGCCTTCGCGGCGATTTCCCCGGGCGGCGCACCGGCTGCCAGTTCGCCCATGAGCGTGAAGGTGCGCGCGGGCTCGCCGGGGAAGCCGACGCCGAGGAGCTTGCGGACGGTGCTGCGCGCGCCGTCGCAGCCGACGAGGTACCGCGACCGCAGCCGCTCGCCGCCGGCCGTTTCGACGGTCACGCCGTCGTCGTCCTGCGCGAACCCGGTGACCGCGCACCCGCGCCGGATCTCCGCGCCCAGGCCGGCCGCGTGGTCGCCGAGCAGCCGGTCGACGACCGGTTGCGGGATGCCCAGCAGGAACGCGGATTCCAGGCCCTCGGGCGCCGGCTTCGGGATGCCGGCGAAGACCCCGCCGACCGGGCGCTGCCGCCCGTGGGCGAGGAGGCGGTCCAGGAGTCCGCGCATGGCCATGAGTTCGAGGCTCCGGACGTGCAGGCTCACGACGCGCACGAACGACGACGCGGGCTCGGGTTCCCGTTCCAGGACGAGGACGCGCACGTCGTGCAGCCGCAGTTCGGCGGCCAGCATCGCACCGGCGGGCCCGCACCCGGCGATGATCACATCGAACACGAAGCTCCGTTTCCGCAGGTCCCGCCATCGGCGGCCGAGTATCCGGCAGGCAGGGAGCGGCCGCAACCGAAATAGCCGGCGTGGCAACAACTGCCCGCCCGCGGGTGTCGCACACCGGGAAAGGTCGCCAGGCTCGGCGGGTGGCTGGCGGCGGCTGCGGGGCGGAGACCACGCGGCCCCGGCTCAGCTCCGCCCACCCGGCGGGCGACGCCGGCTCGCGGGGCGGAGACCGCCCAGCACACCACGCGCCCCACGGCTCACCCGGCAGCCGGCACCGGCACCCCGCCCCCTCCTCAGCCGTGGCCCACCCGGCCGTTCCTCAGCCGTAGATCGCGCGGTGGGCCGCTCTGATCACCGCCGCGTATCCCCCGCCCAGCGCACCTGCCCGGGCCAGCGCCGCCTTGGCCGCGTTCGCGCCCGGGCCGCCGTGGACCGCGCCGCCCGGGTGGGCCGAGGCTCCCGCCAGGAACAACCGGTCCACCGGTGTGTCCGCGCGGCCCGTTCCCGGGACCGGCCGGAAGAACAGCTGCTGGTGGATCGCCGTCGTCCCCGCGTTGATCGCACCGCCGACCAGGCCCGGGTTGTGGTCCGCCAGCTCCGCCGGCCCCTGCACGTACCGCGCCTTGATCAGGCCGGTGAAGCCCGGCGCGTTCGCCTCGACCGTCTCCTCGATGCGCCTGACCCGCCGCTCCAGCGCCGTCCGGTTCTCCATCGTCCCGCGCGGCACGTGCGTGTACGCCCACGCCGCCTCCGTGCCCGACGGCGAGCGCGTCGGGTCGGTCGTGGTCATCTGGCCCAGCAACAGGAACGGGCGGCGCGGGGTCCGGCCGC
Organism: Amycolatopsis sp. NPDC049691; assembly: GCF_040675005.1. NCBI lineage: Bacteria > Bacillati > Actinomycetota > Actinomycetes > Pseudonocardiales > Pseudonocardiaceae > Amycolatopsis > Amycolatopsis sp. NPDC049691. Next base: position 61,214 of record NZ_JBFANX010000013.1, on the reverse strand, counting down.
GGGCCAGTTCGCCGCCGAACGCCGACAGCCCGTCCAGGTCCGTCCCCAAGTGGATCGTGCCGGCGCCGCGCGCCTCCGAGGCCGTCCACGGGATCGGGCCGGACAGCGCCCAGTCCACCTTCACCGTCGCGCTGTCCCATTCGAACCTGCCGAGGTCTTCGAGCAGCCGCGACGGCAGCCACTCCTCCCCCACCAGCTTGCGGTACAGCACCGGCGCGGGCACGTCGGCGAGGACGGCCTTGTGCGCCCGCACCGCGACCCCGGAGCCGTCCCGGACGCCGAGCGCCCGGCCGTCGCCGACGAGCACCTCGCGCACCGGACGTCCACAGTGGACTTTCCCGCCGCGGGACTCCAGCCGGCGCACCAGCGCCGCGATCAGCTCCCCCGCCCCGCCTTCGGGCACCGGGAACCCGACGTCCTGGCCGATCATCGCGAGCAGCCAGCCGAAGACCGCGCTGCCCGCGTTGTCCACGGAAAGGTCGCTGTGCGCGGAATTCCCCGCCACGAGCAGCTTCGCGCCCTCGCCGGTGAACAGCTCGTCGCCGAACCGGCGGGCCGGCAGGGTCAGCATCCGCGCCAGGCGCAGCGCGTCGCCGGTTCCGGTGCGCCGCAGCAGCTTCAGCGCCGGGCGGACCGGCGGGAACGGCGTGAACAGCGCGTTCAGCAGCGGCTCGCGGATCTCCCGCCACTGCTCGAACAGCCGCCGCCACGCGTCGCCGTCGCCCGGGGCGAACTCGTCGGCCGACGCCGCCGTACGGTCCACGTCCCGCGACAGCACCGCGCACCGGTCGTCGGGCAGCACGTGCGCGAGGACGTCGGGCGCGTGCCGCCAGCGCAGGCCGTGCTCGTCCAGCCTCAGCCCCCGGATCACCGGCGAGACGGCCGAGAGCGGGTAGAACGCGCTGAACAGGTCGTTGCGGAAGCCCGGCTCGGTCACTTCGGCGGTGCGGACCGCGCCGCCCACGTGCTCGGTCGCCTCCAGCACGAGCACCGACCAGCCCGCGTCGGCCAGCAGGTTCGCCGCCACCAGTCCGTTGTGGCCGGCGCCGATCACCACGGCGTCGGCGGCTTCGGTGCTCACTGGCGGCCTCCCGTTCAGGCTTGCGACTGGTGGCTCGGCCCCACCCGCGTGAGCGAGCGCAGCCTGGACACGACCCCGCCGCGGCGCGGCGGCGCCAGGGGCGGGCTCGCCGCCCCCTCGCCCGACCGGAGCCCGGCGACCAGCTCGGCGACCGCGGACGCGGCGTCGTACCGAGGTTGCCAGCCCAGCGCGGTCTCCGCCAGCGCCGGGTCCGCGAGGGCCGCGCGGTCGGCCAGTTCCAGCCAGCCCGGGTGCACCGGCAGCGCGCCGGCCGCCCAGGCCGCCCGGACGGCCACCAGCGCCAGCGGCTTCGGGACCGGGACGCGCCGGCCGCCGAGGACTTCGGCGAGCGCGTCGGAGTCGAGGACTTCGGGCGCGGCGAGGTTGACCGCGCCGGCGAACCGGCGGTCGAGGATCAGCCGGATCGCTTCGGCGACGTCGGCGGTGTGCACCGCCTGGGCGCGCAGGCCGGTCCACAGCGGAACCGGCAGCCGCCGGCCGCCGACGATCCGCGCGGGCACCACCGGGTCGAGCAGCCAGCGCGCGAACTCGCCGGCGGCGCGCCGCTGGACGATCGCGCACGGCCGGATCCGGGCCACCGCGACCTCGGGGTGCCGCTGCTCGAACCGGTCGAGCAGGGTTTCCAGCGCGGCCTTGCCGCGGCTGTAGGCGCTGTGCGGGATCCCGGTGCAGGCATGGGTTTCCGGCACCTTCTCCCAGCGCGGCGCGGGCCCGTAGGCGGCGACCGACGACGCGGCCACCACGTGCGGCACCCCGGCCGCCGCGGCCGCGGCGAGGACGTGCCGGGTGCCGTGGTCGTTGGTGCGCCACATCGGCGGGTCGCCGCGCACCGGCGAGATCGCCCAGGCGAGGTGGACGACGGCGTCCGCTCCGTCGAACAACCGGGTCAGCTCCTGCTCGGCACCCCGGACCCCGATGTCGGCGGCGCGCCAGCCGGCCCGGCGGTACGGCTCCGCCGTGGTGTCGGGCAGCCGGCGCGCCAGGCCGACGACGTCGTGGGCAGGGTCGAGGGCGTCCAGCAGCGCCGTCCCGACGTTGCCGGTGGCCCCGGTGATCACTATCCGCACTGGGAGTGCGTACCCCGTCACGCGAAAGCGAAACTCAGACGAGGTCCCGCGGGATCCGCCGGTGCCAGTTGCGCGAGACGATCCGGCGGGCGCCGTCGTAGCCGTCGAGCTGGGCGTCGATCACGAACTCGGTGTCCGTGCAGGACACCCGGGTCCGCGTCTCGCTGCGCGCCAGCCACTCGCCTCGCGAGAAGGTCACGAGCCACTCGGTTTCGGCGACCGGCGAGCAGAAGTCGTCGGCCTCCCAGGTGTAGCGCTCCCGGACGTCCCGGCTCACCTCCAAGTCGAGGTCGTCGAAGCGCACGGTGCCGGCGTTCTTCACGATGTCGAGCGCGGAGTGGTAGTCGACGAGGTCCCGCGAGACGGTCCAGCGCTGCTCCCCCGGCGTCAGCGCGGTCACCGGCATCGGCGGCGCGCCTTCGGGTTCGCCGAACGGCCGGGCGGGCAGCTCGTCCGGTTCGGCGACCGGCCGGACCGGCAGCTCCAGCGCGCTGTGTCCGGTGTGGACACTCAGCAGCACCGGCTCCGGCGGCGGCCACGCCAGCGGCCAGTACGAAGTGGACAGTGACAGCCGGATCCGGTGCCCCGCCGGGAAAGCCTGGGCGACGGCGTTCAGCTCGATCTCGACCGCGCACCGCTGCCCGGGTTCCATCGGCGCCGGCTCGTCGTGGCCGTCGCGGTGGGTCAGGTTGAGCAGGCCGTAGGTGACACGCGTGGCGCGCCCGTCCGGGGCGACGTCGGACAGCCGGGCCGCGACCATCGCGACCGGCCGGTCGGCCGACACCTCCAGCCGGACGACCGGCGAGCCGAGGATTTCGCAGCGCTCGGTGAGCACGTCGGTGTCGAAGACGAGCGAGCCGCCGTCTTCTTCGCGCTGGTCGTAGGGCAGGTCCGGCGGGGCGCTGTAGGACGCCCACTTGCCGGAGAACTGGCCGACCGACAGCGGCGAGGACACCGTCAGCGCCTCGTCGGCCACGGTCTCCCCCGGCCGCGCGAGCCGGTGGCGCGCCAGCGGCAGCTCCTGCGGCCGCACGTGCGGCGAGGGCCAGGTGGCCTCGCCGACCCACCGGCCGGGCCGGTCCTCGTAGGACGTCGACGGCGGGACGCTCTCCTGCATCCACGTCCGCAGCATCGGCCCGTCCATGGCCTCGTTGTCGGCGCCGCGCAGCCAGTGGTCCCACCAGGTCACGACTTCCTGGAGGTAGCCGATGGCCGGGCCCGGCTCCCCGAGGTGCGGGTACTTGTGCGACCACGGCCCGATCAGCCCGCGCCGCGGGACGTCGAGGTGGGCCAGCAGCCGGATGACGGCGTTGGAGTAGCCGTCGGCCCAGCCGCTGGAGGCCAGCACCGGGACCTGGACGTCGCTGTAGTTCTCCGACACCGAGGCGTGCCGCCAGTAGTCGTCCCGGCGCTGGTGGCCGAGCCAGTTCTCGATCCACAGGCTGCAGTTCTCCAGCCGCTCCAGCCACATCTCGCGCCACCGGTCGCCGACGACCGCCGGGTCGGGCGGCAGCGTGGCGTAGGCGAACATGGTGCCCGACTCGGCGACGTTGTCCGACAGCAGGCAGCCGCCCATGTAGTGCATGTCGTCGGCGAAGCGGTCGTCGGTGAACGAGGAGATCACGATGGCGCGCAGGCTCGGCGGCTTCCGCGCCGCGACCTGCAGGGCGGCGAACGCGCCCCAGGAGATCCCCATCATCCCGGTGTCTCCGGTGCACCACGGCTGCGTGGCGATCCACTCCAGGACGTCCTCGGCGTCGAGCTGCTCGCGTTCGAGGTACTCGTCGGCCAGGACGCCCTCGGACTCGCCGGTGCCGCGGATGTCGACGCGCACGCACGCGTAGCCGTGGCCGGCAAGGTAGGGGTGGTGGATCGAGTCGCGCGGGGCGGTCAGGTCGCGTTTGCGGTACGGGATGTATTCGAGGATCGCCGGGACGGGCTCGGCGTCCGAGGAGACCGGCCGCCAGATGCGGGCGGACAGCACGGTTCCGTCGGACGCCGGAATCCGGACGTGGTCCTCAACAGTGATTTCGTACGGCAGCGAGGTGACGGCTCGCAAGAGTCAGTTCCCTCCCGGGGTTATGCGTTGGGCTGCAACAGGATCTTCTGCGCGCCGTCGAGCTTCTTCTGGAAGATCTCGTACGCGCGGGGCGCGTCGGCGAGGGGCAGCTTGTGGGTGGCGAAGCCCTCGACGCCGAGCGGGTCGCCGTCGCCGGTGAGCACCGGCATGACGTCGTCGAGCCAGTGCCGGACGTTGGCCTGGCCCATCCGCAGCTGCACCTGCTTGTCGAACAGCTCCATCATCGGCATCGGGTCGACCATGCCGCCGTAGACGCCGGACAGCGAGATGGTGCCGCCGCGGCGGACGGCGTCGATCGCGGCGTAGAGCACGCTCAGGCGGTCGATGCCGGCCTTCTCGGTGATCTTCTCGCCCAGCGGCTGCGGCAGCAGGCCGACGAGCGTGTGCGCGAGCTTCCCGACCGGGGCGCCGTGGGCCTCCATGCCGACGGCGTCGACGACGGAGTCGGCGCCACGGCCGTTCGTCAGCTGCCGGACGGCGTCGCCGATGTCCTTGTGGTCGCGGGTGTCGAGGGCGGTGGCGCCGTGCTCGCGGGCCCGGGCGAGCCGCTCGGGCACGAGGTCGACGCCGATCACCTGGGCGGCCCCGCGGTGCCGCGCGATCCGGCAGCACATCTGCCCGATCGGCCCGAGCCCGAAGACGACGACGGTGCCGTCCCGGGGAACGCTCGCGTACTCGACGGCCTGCCAAGCCGTCGGGACGACGTCGGAGAGGTAGACGAACCGCTCGTCCGGCGGGCCGTCCGGCACCTTGATCGGGCCGTACTGCGCCTGCGGCACGCGCAGGTACTCGGCCTGGCCGCCGGGGACCTGGCCGTAGAGCTTGGTGTAGCCGAACAGCGAGGCGCCCTTGCCGTGCTCCTTGACCTGGGTGGTCTCGCACTGCGACTGCAGGCCGCGTTCGCACATCCAGCAGTGGCCGCAGGAGATGTTGAAGGGGATGACGACGCGGTCGCCGGGCTTGAGGTTCGGCACGGCGTCCCCGACCTCCTCGACGATGCCCATCGGCTCGTGGCCGAGGATGTCGCCCTCGGTCATGAACGCGCCCAGGACCTCGTAGAGGTGCAGATCCGAGCCGCAGATCCCGGTCGAGGTGACGCGGATGACGGCGTCGGTGGACTCCTCGATCTTGGGGTCCGGTACGTCCTCGACGCGGACGTCGCGCTTGCCGTGCCAGGTCACTGCCTTCATGGCTCTCCCTTTCCGGGTACGGGTCTCGGGGCCCGGTTTCCCGCAGGAGGAAGTGGCAAACGCGGCTCAGGTCAGCGCCCCGCCCCGCCGCTCAGGTGAGCGCGTCCGCCACCAGGTACACCGCCGCCGCCACGGCTGCCGCCGCCGGGAACGTCAGTACCCAGCCGAGCACGATGTCCCGGGCGATCCCCCACCGCACCGCCGAGAGCCGGCGGGTCGCGCCGACGCCCATGATCGCCGCCGTGATCACGTGGGTCGTCGAGATCGGGGCCTTCACCGCGAACGCCGTCACGTACAGCACCGACGAGGCCACCGACTCCGCCACGAACCCGTGCGGCGGGTCCAGCGGGAACACCCGGCGCCCGAGGGTGCGCATGATCCGGAGACCACCCGAATAGGTGCCCAGCGACAACGCCGCCGCGCACAGCAGGGTCACCCACAACGGCACCGCGAACGTCGCCTGCTCGCCCGCCGCCACCAGTGCCAGGACGATCACGCCCATGCCCTTCTGGGCGTCCTGCAGCCCGTGGCCCAGCGCGAGCGCCGACGCCGAGAGGATCTGGAACCGGCGGAACACCCGGCCGCTGCGGTGCGGGTTCGCGCGGCGCAGCAGCCACAGCGCCGCCACCATCGCCACGTAACCCAGCCCCAGCCCGAGCAGCGGCGACGCCACCATCGGGATCAGCACCTTCTCCGCGATCCCCGCCCAGTGCACGGTGCTCGCCGCGGCCAGTGCCGCGCCCACCATCCCGCCGATCAGCGAGTGCGAGGACGACGACGGCAGCCCGAAGTACCAGGTGACCAGGTTCCACGTGATCGCCCCGGCGAGCGCCGCGAACACCACCGTCAGCGCGTCCGGGCCCGCCGGGACGTCGATGATGCCCTTCGCCACCGTCGCGGCGATGCCCGTCGACAGCAGCGCGCCCGCCAGGTTCATCACCGCCGCCAGCAGCAGCGCGGCGCGCAGGGTCAGCGCCCGCGTCGACACCGCGCTCGCGATCGCGTTCGCCGCGTCGTGGAACCCGTTGGTGTAGTCGAAGAACAGCGTCAGGACGATCACGACGACCAGGGCGGCCGTGCCCGTCACTCAGGACTCCTTGACGGCGATGGTCTGCACCACGTCGGCAACGTGCTCGAACGCGTCGGCCGCCAGCTCGAACTGCTCGACGACCTCCTTGGTCTTCAGCACCTCGAGCGCGTCCCCGCCGGGTTCGAACAGGTGGGCCAGCACGCGCCGGTAGACGCGGTCGGCCTCGTTCTCCAGCTCGTTGATCTCGATCCAGTACGGCTCGAGCTCGCCCACCTTCGCCAGCCCCGGCATCGAGTTCGCGGTCAGCTCGGCGCACCGGCACAGCACCCGGACCAGCAGGTCCGTGCCCGGCGGGAACGCCTCGATGCGGTACAGCACGGCCAGGTCCGCCGCGGTGTCCATGAAGTCGAGCACGTCGTCGATCTTCCCGGCCAGCGCCTGGATGTCCTCGCGGTCGAACGGCGTCACGAACGAGCTGTTCAGCTCGACCATGATCGTGTGCAGCAGCTCGTCGCCGTGGTGCTCGACCTCGTGCAGGCGCTTGGCGAGGGGCTCCCGCTCGCCGGGCTCGGCGGCGACGAGCTCGCGCAGCACCGCGGTGGCGGTCACCAGGTTTCTCGCCGCATCCGTGAGCAGGTCGAAGAACCGGGTACCCCGTGGGGTGAACCGCATGGATGGCCGTCCCTTCGTCGACGCAACCGCCGTGAGCCGGGTACCCCCTCGTGGGGCACGTTTAACGGGCGATCTCCGGGAAACCAGGTGGCCATGACCGAACCCGGATCCCGGCGCCTGAGAGTACTGCTCTGGCACGTGCACGGCTCGTGGACCGACGCCTTCGTGCGCGGACGGCACCAGTACCTGCTGCCGGTGTCTGCCGAAGGAGCGCCCTGGGGCCTCGGGAAGGCGGGCCGCGACTGGCCGTCGGTCACCGAGGTGCCGCTCGACCGCCTGGCCGAGGCCGAGCCGGACGTCGTCGTGGTGCAGCGTCCCGAGGAGCTCGAGCTCGTGGCGCGCCTGGGTGCACCGGCCGTCTACGTCGAACACAACGCGCCGCGGCCGTACGCCGCTTCGAGCGAGCACCCCCTGGCCGGGCGGTCGGACGTCACCGTCGCGCACGTGACCCACTTCAACGAGGCGATGTGGGACTGCGGCCGCGCGCCCACCACCGTCGTCCCGCACGGCATCCCCGATCCGGGCGCGCGCTACACCGGCGAGCTCGCCGCCGGCGTGTCGATGATCAACGAGCCGGTGCGCCGCCGCCGCGTGACCGGCGCCGACCTGCTGGAGACGCTGGCCGAGGCCGCGCCGGTCGACCTGTTCGGCATCGGGACCGAGGAGGTCGGCGGCCGCGGCGACGTCCCCGCGCCGGCACTGCACGACGAGATCGCCCGCCGCCGCGTCTACCTGCACACCGCCCGCTGGACCTCGCTGGGACTGTCCCTTCTGGAGGCGATGCACCTGGCGATGCCGGTGGTCGTCTTCGCCGCCACCGAGGCGATCGAGGCCGTGCCGCCCGACGCGGGCGTGCTCTCCACCGACGTTTCGGTGCTGGCCCGGGGCTTCCGCGAGCTGGTGCACGAACCCGACTTCGCCGCGCTGGCCGGCAAGAACGCCCGCGAACACGCCCTGAAACACCACGGGCTGGACGCCTTCCTGACCGCTTGGGACCACCTCCTCGCCGAGACGGCCCGCTGACCCCGAAGGGAACGCCTCACCGATGAAGATCGCGATGGTGTCCGAGCACGCCAACCCACTGGCCGCGTTGGGCGAAGCCGACGCCGGCGGACAGAACGTGCACGTCGCCGAGCTGTCGGCGGCCCTCACGCGCGCCGGCCACCAAGTCACCGTCTACACGCGCCGGGAGAGCCTCGACGAGCCGGCCGAGGTCCGGACGCCGCAGGGGTACCACGTCGTGCACGTGCCCGCCGGGCCACCGCGGAAGGAGCCGAAGGACCACCTGCTGCCGTACATGGGCGAGTTCGGCAGCTTCCTGCGGGACCGGTGGGCCGCCGACCGGCCGGACGTGGCACATGCGCACTTCTGGATGTCCGGCCTGGCGACCGCCCTGGCGGCGAGCGCGACCGGGACGCCCGTCGCGCAGACGTTCCACGCCCTCGGCGTCGTCAAGAAGCGCTACCAGGGTGACCAGGACACCAGCCCGGCCGACCGGATCCGGCTGGAGCGGATCATCGGCAGGCAGGCCGGGCGCGTCATCGCCACCTGCTCCGACGAGGTGTTCGAGCTCTCGCGCCTCGGCGTGCCGCGGTCGCGGATTTCGATCGTGCCCTGCGGCGTCGACCTCAAGCGCTTCTCCACCGACGGGCCCGTCGCCCGCCGCCGCGAAGCCCACCGGCTGGTGGCCGTCGGCCGGCTGGTGCCGCGCAAGGGGTTCGACATCGCGATCACCGCGCTCGCCCAGCTGCCGGACACCGAACTGGTGATCGCGGGCGGTCCCGAGCGCGGGCGGTTGTCGCAGGACCCGGAGGCCCGGCGCCTGCGGGAGCTGGCCGACCGGCTCGGGGTCGGCGAGCGCGTCCGGTGGCCCGGCCAGGTGTCCCGTGAGGACATGCCGGCCCTGCTGCGCTCGGCCGACGCCGTCGTGTGCACGCCGTGGTACGAGCCGTTCGGGATCGTGCCGCTGGAAGCGATGGCCTGCGGGGTCCCGGTGGTCGCGGCCGCGGTCGGCGGGCTGACCGACACCGTCGTCGACGGCGTCACCGGACTGCTGGTCCGGCCGCACCAGCCGAAGGAGCTCGCGTCCCGGGTCCGGCGGCTGCTCGAGGACCCGGCGCTCTGCCACGCCTACGGCACCGCCGGCCACGACCGCGCGGTGGCCCGCTACTCGTGGGACCGCGTCGCGGCCGACACGCTCCGGGCGTACCACAAGCTCGTCCCGCAGCAGGCGGCCACCGCCGAAGCCCGCTGACCGCCTCGTGAGTGGTCAGGACGGTCAGAACCGTCCTGACCACTCACGACGGCGTCAGCCCACGTAACGGCGGGCCTTCGAGTTCCGCTGGGGCTCTTCCAGCAGGTACAGGCCGTGCTCGACGTGCGGCGGGACGACCTTGCGGTCCGCCAGGACCCAGGGCAGGCCGCGGAGCACGTCCAGCAGGGCCGCGGCCGTCGCGCGGTCGCGAGGGGCCGTGCGCAGCACCTCGCGGCCGCGGCGGAACACCGCCGGCCACGGCCGGCGCAGCAGGAGTGTCCACAGTGTGTTGCGGATACCGAGGCGGCGGCGGTGGCGCGGGTCGCGCAGCTTCGACGGCGCGTGGTGGATCACCACGTCCTCGGCCCAGCACATCCACCAGCCGCGCGCGGCGAGGTCCAGCGCGAACAGCTCCTCCTCGCCGCCCAGCCACATCCGCGTCGAGAAGCCGCCGACCTCGCGGAACGCGCTGACGCGCACCGCGGTCAGCCCGGCCATGATGCCCAGCAGCGCCGGTCCCGGCAGCCACGACGGGCCCGGCACCGGCGATCCGCGCAGCTCCGGCGTGATCGGGTCCTCGGCCAGGCCCGGCTCGACCAGGCAGCGCCCGGTCACCGAGCCCAGGCCGGGGTGGGCGTCCAGGATGTCCGCCGCCCGGGTCAGCGCGCCCGGCTGCCAGGTCGTGTCGTCGTCGCAGAACGCCACGTACGGCGTCGCGACCTCCTCGACGGCGATGTTGCGCGCCACCGCGCCGAGGTTGTCCGCCAAGGCGAACAGCCGGACGCCGGGGAACTCGCGCGCGACCATGGCGGCCGTGCCGTCGGCGGACCCGTTGTCCGCGACGAAGATCGGCGGATCGTCCGGCAGGGACGTCATGTGCGCCAGGGTCTCCCGCAGCTGCTCACGGCGGTTGCAGGTGATGATCACGACCGAGATGCGCGCCATTCGGCGGTCCTTTCCAGAGTCCGGGCCTGGTCTTCGACGTGGGCGGGCAGGACGCGGCGGGAGCCGAGCGCCCGGGGCAGCCGGGCGACCGCGCCGAGCACGGCGCCCGGCGCGGCGACGAGCGTCCGGGCCACCTCCCGGCGGCAGACGCGCGGCGGACGGCGCAGCACGGCGATGAGCAGCCGGTTGCGCAGCTCGGCCCGGCGGCGCCACGACGACGGCGGCCGCGACCGCGACGGGTGGTGGTGGGCGCGCAGGTGCCCGACGTAGCAGACGTCCCAGCCGCGCGCGGCCAGGTCGTAGGCGAGCAGCTGCTCCTCGGCCCCGAAGTGCAGCAGCGGGCTGAAGCCGCCCACCTGCAGGTACGCCGTCCGGCGGACGATCGCGGAACAGGCCAGGAACCCGAGCACCAGCGGCCCGGGCGCACCGTCGGGGCGGCCGAGCGGGCTGCGTTCCATGTCGGGCGTCACCGGGTCGTCCCGGCACTCCGGGCCGACGAGGGTGCGCGCGGCGAGGAGGCCGGCCCGCGGGTGCTCGTCGAAGATCCGTTCGGCTTCGGGCAGGGTGCCGGGAGCCCACCACGAATCGTCGTCGCTGAACGCCACGTACGGGGTCTCGGCGACGAGCACCCCGAGCGTGCGGGCGGCGGCACCGAGGTTGTGCGGCAGCCGGATCAGCCGGACGCCGGGGAACCGCGCGGCGACGCCGGGCGTGTCGTCCTCGGAGGCGTTGTCCAGCACCACGACCGGCGGTCGGGGGTCCAAAGAGGACAACTGTGTGAGGGTGCGCGCCAGCTCCGCGGCGCGGTTGTGGGTGGCGATGACGACGGTCGTGCGCGCGCTCACCGCGAACCCGCCAGCTCGTCGAGCAACCCGGTCAGGGACGGTGCCGGCGGTGGCGCGACCGCGGTGGACAGGCACCACTTCAGGCGGGCGTCGAGCAGCGCCGCGTCCCCGGCGTCCTCGGCCGCGACGACCGGCCAGCCCAGCGCTTTCGCCTGCGCGGTCACCTTTCCGCCGCCGGCCACCGGGTCGACGGCGACCACCGGTACCCCCGCCTTCAGCCCGAGCACCAGCCCGTGCAGCCGCGTGGTGACGACTGCGTCCACTTTGGACACCAGTGAGACGAACTGGTCCGGCGTGGCGCACCGCTGCCAGTCCTCGTGCGCCAGCCGCGTGTCCAGCGGCACCCGCGCGCAGTCCAGGCCGGCGACCCAGCCGGTCAGCGCGTCGTGGACCTCGTCGTGCCGCCCGGTGCCGCCGTACTCGGGCTGATGCGGCGCGAGCACCACGCCGAGCACCGGCGTCTTCGCGACCGGCGCGGCCAGGGAGAGGTCCGGGGTGGCCCCGTCGTCACGCGGGAAGACGTCGCGTGGGAAGACCCGGTGGAACCCGGTCACCGCCGGGTCTTCCGGGTCGGGCACGGTCACCCCGGCCGCGATCCGGCGGCAGGACGCGTACCGCTCGTGCAGGGAACGCACCTGCGGCCCGTGCACCGGGCCGCAGGCGAACACCACGTGCGTGTAGTCCCCGGGCGGCGCGTCGGGCAGGTGCCGGGTGCCGGGGCGGAAACCGGGGCTCCAGACGACGTCGTGGTCGATCCCCGCCTGCCCGAGCGCGGCCCCCACCGCGCGCAAGCTGAGGACGTCACCCGCGGTCGCTTCGCCGTGCAGGAAACTGGCCCATCCGGTGAGCAGAACTCGCATGGTCGCGGCGTACCCGCTCGCGGTGGCCTTACACGGCGTTTGCGCCGGCCGCGCCCGGGTAGCCGCCACGACATGACGGATCCGGGAGTGACCAGGCGGTTCGAGCGTGCGGTGGTGACCGGGGGTGCCGGCTTCGTCGGCGCGCACCTGTGCGAGCTGCTGCTCGAAGAGGACATCGAAGTGATCGCCGTGGACAACCTCGTGACGTCCTCGGCGGACACCCTCGACGAGCTGCGCCGCCACGAGGGGTTCCGGTTCGTGCGCCACGACGTCACCCAGCCGATGCCGCCGAGCTGCCGGGCCGACGTCGTGTTCCACCTGGCGTCGGCCGCGTCGCCGCGGGACTACCTCGCCCTGCCGCTGGAGACGCTGCGCGCCGGCTCCCACGGCACCGAGCACGCGCTCGAGCTCGCCCGCCGCGACGGCGCCCGGTTCGTGCTCGCCTCCACCAGCGAGGTCTACGGCGACCCCCTGGAGCACCCGCAGCGCGAGGAGTACTGGGGCAACGTCAACCCGATCGGCCCCCGCAGCGTCTACGACGAGGCCAAGCGCTTCGCCGAAGCCCTCACCTCCGCCTACCGCCGCGAACACGGCGTCGACACCGGGATCGCGCGGATCTTCAACACCTACGGCCCCGGCATGCGCGCCCACGACGGCCGGATGATCCCCGCGTTCCTCGACCAGGCCCTCAAGGGCGAACCGATCACGGTCACCGGCACCGGCGAGCAGACGCGGTCCATCTGCTACGTCGAGGACACCGTCCGCGGTCTCCTGGCGCTCGCGCGCTCGGACCACCCGGGGCCGGTGAACATCGGCAACCCGTACGAGCTGACGGTGCGCCAGGTGGCCGAGCGGATCAAGGAGATCACCGGCTCGGACTCCCCCCTCGTGGAGATCGACGCCGTCGTCGACGACCCGAAGCGCCGCTGCCCCGACATCTCGCTCGCCCGCGACGTCCTCGGCTGGGAACCGAAGATCGACGCCGACGACGGCCTCCGGCGCACCGCGGCGTGGTTCCGCCGAGCACCGCTGCGCTGAGTAGCGACGCCCAGGGCTTTTGCGCGCCATCGTTTATCGCCGACTTCGCCGGGTAGCGCTATAGGCGAGAGCGGACCGGCGATGGAGTCCGCACCGGAACGCCAGAGGCAGGTCGATGCGCATCCTCGGGATCAACGCCGTCTTCCACGACCCGGCCGCCGCGCTGGTGGTGGACGGCGAGATCGTCGCCGCGGCCGAAGAAGAACGCTTCAGCCGCCGCAAGCACGGTAAGCAGGCCGTCCCGTTCTCCACGTGGGAACAGCCCGCGCAGGCCGCGGCCTGGTGCCTGGAGCGGGCCGGGCTGTCCGCGAAGGACCTCGACGCCGTCGGCTACTCCTACGACCCCGCGCTGGTCGAACCGGGCCTGGCCGGCCACGACCCCAGTGGCGAGGAACTGCGGACGGAGTTCGCGAAACGGGCGCCGCTGTTCCTCAAGTCCGCGTTGCCCGGCCTGGACCCGGGCATCGTCAAGTTCGTCCGCCACCACGTCGCGCACGCCGCGTCGGCCGCGCTGGCCGCGCCGTTCGGCGACTGCGCCGTGCTCGTGGCCGACGGCCGCGGCGAAAGCACGTCCTACCTGGCCGGTGAGTACCGCGACGGCCGGTTCAAGGAACTGGCCGCGCAAAAGCTCCCGCACTCGCTCGGGCTGCTCTACGAAGACCTGACCGAGCACCTCGGGTTCGCGCGCTCCAGCGACGAATACAAGGTCATGGCGCTGGCTTCCTACGGCAAGCCGGAGTTCCTCGACGAGTTGTGCGAGCACGTCCACGTCACCGGCGACGGCGGCTTCCACGCTTCCGGCGTGGACCTGGCGGCCCTGGCCCCGCGCCGGGAAGCGGGCGAGGACCTGACCCGGCGGCACGCCGATCTGGCCTCGAGCGTCCAAAAGGTCCTCGAGGACATCCTGCTGGAGCTGACCGACTGGCTGCACGACCGCACCGGCCACCGCGACCTCGCCCTCGCGGGCGGGATCGCGCTGAACTGCGTCGCCAACAGCAGGCTGCACGCCGAGGGCCCGTTCGACCGGGTCTGGGTGCAGCCCGCGGCGGGCGACGCCGGCACGGCGCTCGGCGCGGCCCTGCAACTGGCCGCCGACGCCGGGGAACGCGGCGCGCCGATGGGCGACGCCGGCCTGGGTCGCGAGTGGACCGACGAGCAGCTCGAAGAGATCCTCGTCAAGGCGAAGCTGCCTTACGAGCGTCCAGACGACGTCGCCGAGACCGTCGCCGAAGCACTGGCGAACGACGAAGTGATCGCCTGGTTCCAGGGCCGCGCCGAGTTCGGCCCGCGGGCGCTGGGTCACCGGTCGCTGCTGGCCCACCCTGGGCACCGGGCGAACCTCGAACGCCTCAACGACGTCAAGGGCCGCGAGCAGTTCCGCCCGGTGGCGCCGATGGTGCGCGCCGAGCGCGCGGGCGACATCTTCACCCGCGGCCCGCTGCCGAGCCCCTACATGCTGTTCGTGCACGACGTCGCCGAAGAGTGGCGGGAGAAGATCCCGGCCGTCACGCACGTCGACGGCACCGCCCGGGTCCAGACCGTCGAAGACCGCGAAAACCCCGTGCTGGCGCGGATGCTGGCCGGGTTCGAACGGCGGACCGGCCTGCCGGTCGTGATCAACACCAGCCTCAACACCGCGGGCCGCCCGATGGTCGACTCGCCTCGTGACGCACTGGAGTGCTTCGGCTCGGCGCCGATCGACCTGCTGGCGCTGGGGCCGTTCGTGCTCCGGCGTCCCCGTCCCACCCGACCCGGCGCGGCGTCGCCGGAGGAGAAGGAGGTGCCGTGATGGAAGACCATCTCGCCGCTCTGGCCGAAGCCGCCCGGCGAACCCGCGAATCCGCCCCCAAGATCACCGGCTGGGGCCGGCACCTGGCCGGGGTCTTCGAAGCCGGGGGCCGGCTGCTCGCCTGCGGCAACGGCGGCAGCGCGGCCGAAGCCCAGCACCTGACCGGCGAGCTGGTCGGGCGGTTCCGCCACGAACGGCAGCCGCTGTCGGCCATCGCGCTGCACGCGGACACCTCCGCGACCACCGCCATCGTCAACGACTACGGCGACCACGAGGTCTTCGCCCGCCAGGTGCGCGCGCACGGGCGGCCGGGCGATGTGCTGGTCTGCCTGTCCACCAGCGGAACCAGCCAAAACGTCGTCGCCGCGGCGAAGGCCGCGCACGAGCTGGGCGTCACGACGTGGGCGCTGACCGGGCCCGCGCCGAACCCCCTCGCGGCGTTGTGCGACGACGCCGTGACGGTCGAAGCGCCGACCGTCGCGACCGTCCAGGAGATGCACCTGGCGCTGGTGCACGGCCTGTGCGCGGCGCTCGACGACGCGCTCGGGGTGACCGCGTGAAGCCGCTGGTCGTCCTCGGCGACACGCTGCTCGACGTCGACGCCGAAGGCACCGCCGAGCGGCTGTGCCCGGAAGCGCCGGTGCCGGTGGTCGACCTGACCGCACGGCGCCGCCGCCCGGGTGGCGCCGGCCTCGCCGCGCTGCTGGCGGCGCGGTCCGCGGCGGAGGTCGTGCTGGTGACGCCGCTGGGCGACGACGAAGGCGGGCACGCGCTCACCGGCCTGCTCGAACCCGACGTCACCGTGCTGCCGCTGCCGCTGCGCGGCACGACGGTGTGCAAGACCCGCGTCCGCGCGGGCGGGCAGTCGTTGCTGCGCCTGGATTCCGGCGACGGCACGGCCACCGCCGGCCCGCTGCCCGCCCCGGTGCGCGAGGTCCTCGAAGACGCCGGCGCGATCCTCGTCGCCGACTACGGGCGCGGCCTGACGCGCAACCCGCACGTCCGCCGGCTGCTGCGCGACCGGGCCGAGCGGATCCCCGTCGTCTGGGACCCGCACCCGCGCGGCGCCCAGCCGGTGCCCGGGATCGCGCTGGTCACGCCGAACCTCGCCGAGGCCCGCGCGGTGCTCGCCGGGCACGAAGAGCCCGCCGAGCTGGCCAAGCTGCTGCGCGGGCACTGGCACGCCGACGCCGTCGCGGTGACGGTCGGCTCGCGCGGTGCCGTGCTGTCCGACGGGCTCGGCGAAACGGCGGTGCCGATCCCCGCCGCGGCCCGGGCACCGGGGCACGCGGCGCCCGACACGTGCGGCGCGGGCGACCGGTTCGCCGCCGCCGCGACCGCCGCCCTGCTCGACGGCGCCGACGCGGGGGAAGCCGTGACGACCGCGGTCGAGGCGGCGGCCCGGTTCGTAGCCGACGGCGGGGCCACGGCGCTGTCCACGAACGACGGTCCGGTGGCGGACCCGCAGCCGGCCACCGACGCCTTCGGGCTCGCCGAGCGCGTCCGGGACCGCGGGGGCCGGCTCATCGCCACCGGCGGCTGCTTCGACCTGCTGCACCCCGGGCACGTGAGCCTGCTGCGGCAGGCCCGCGCCCTCGGCGACGCCCTCGTCGTCTGCCTCAACTCCGACGCGTCGGTGCGGGCCCTCAAGGGACCCGGCCGCCCGCTCGTGCGGGACCGCGACCGGGCGCGGCTGCTGACCGCACTGTCCTTTGTGGACGCCGTCGCCGTGTTCGACGAGGACTCCCCCGCCGCCGTGCTGGAGCGGCTGCGCCCGCACGTGTGGGTCAAGGGCGGCGACTACGCCGCCGCCGACCTGCCCGAACGCGAGGTCGTCGAACGCCACGGCGGCGAGGTCGTGCTCGTCCCGACCGTCCCCGGCTACTCGACGTCCCGGCTGGTCGCCGCGGCGGCGAGTGCCTGATCTCCCTTCCGACGACTCCCGAAGGAGTGCGATGCGACCCCTCGGCAACGTCCTGATCACCGGTGGTGCCTCCGGCCTCGGCGCCGCCACCGTCGACGCCGTCCGCAAGGCGGGCGGCACCCCCTACGTCCTCGACCGCGTCCGCCCCGAGGACCCGGCCGAATACGTCGAAGCCGACCTGACCGACACCGCGGCGACCGAAGCCGCGGTGCGCGAGCTCGCCGAGCGCGCCGGTGGCCTCGACGGCGTCTTCACCGCCGCCGGGACCGACGCCTGCGGCCCGCTCGGCGAAGTGTCCACAGAGGACTGGGAGCGGGTCGTGAAGGTGAACCTGCTCGGCACCGCCGCCGTCGTCCGCGCCGCCCTCCCCTACCTGGAGCGTTCGCACGGCACGGTCGTCACCGTGGCGTCCACCCTGGGCATCAAGGCCGTCAGCGACGCGACCGCCTACTGCGCTTCGAAGTTCGGCGTCGTCGGGTTCACCCGCGCGCTGGCAGCGGAGCTGGCCGGGCGCGTCGGCGTCACGCTGCTCATCCCCGGCGGGATGTGGACGCACTTCTTCGACGGCCGCACCGACCAGTACAAGCCGCCGCCGGACGCGAAGCTCAACCAGCCCGAGAACGTCGCGGACACCGTCGTCTTCGCGCTGCGGCAGCCGCCCGGCTCGGAGGTGCGCGAACTCGTCGTGTGCGCGTCGGAGGAGGGGTCGTGGCCGTGAGCTCCGCGGTCCTCGTGCTGCGCGCGCTCGGGCTCGGCGACCTGCTGACCGGCGTCCCCGCGCTCCGGGCGCTGCGCGCGGCGTACCCGGACGACCGCCTGGTCCTGGCCGCGCCGGAGGGGCTGCGCGACCTCGTCGAGCTGATCGACGCGGTCGACGAGCTGCTGCCGACCGCGGGCCTCGGCGACCTCGCCTGGCCCGGACCGCCGCCGAGGCTGGCAGTCAACCTGCACGGCAGCGGCCCGGAGAGCCTCCACGACCTGCTGGCCACCGACCCCGGCGAGCTGCTGACCCACCACCACCCCGACTTCCCCGACGTGCCCGGCCTCGAGTGGCGCGACGACGTCCACGAAGTCGACCGCTGGTGCCGGCTCGTCGAATACGCCCACCTGGAAGCGGACCGCACGGCGCTGCGGCTGCCGGTGCCGCCGGGCCCGAGCCCCGCACCGGACGCCGTCGTGGTGCACCCGGGCGCGGCCTTTCCCGCGCGCCGCTGGCCGCCGGCGCGGTTCGCCGGCGTGGTGCGGGCGCTCGCCGCGGCCGGGCACCGCGTGGTGCTCACCGGCAGCGCGAGCGAACGCGAGCTCGCGACGTCGATCGCCGACCGCGCCGGGCTCGGCGAAGACGCCGTGCTGGCCGGGCGGACGGACCTGGCGGAACTGGCCGCGCTGGTCGCCGGCGCCGCGCTGGTCGTCTGCGGCGACACCGGTGTCGGCCACCTCGCGACCGCGTTCGGCACGCCGTCGGTGCTGCTGTTCGGCCCGACCCCGCCGCGGCTGTGGGGACCGCCGCCGGACGCGCGGCAGCACGTCGTGCTGTGGGCCGGGAACGTCGGCGACCCGCACGGCGAAGAGCCCGACGGCGGGCTGCTGCTCCTCGGCGAGGAGCGCGTGCTCGCCGCCACGCGCTCGGCCCTGGAAATGAGGGTGGCGCATGGCTGAGCACATCGGGATCGTCGGCGCGGGCTACGTCGGCCTGACGAGTGCCGCCTGCTTCGCGCGGCTCGGGCACCGGGTGACCTGCGTGGACGCCGACGAGTCCAAAGTGGACGCACTGAGCCGCGGTGAAGTCGCCATCGCCGAACCCGGCCTGCCGGAGCTGGTCGCACAGGGCATCGCGGACGGCACGCTCACCTTCACCGACGCCCAGGCCGAGCTGTACGGCGCCGACCTGGTCTTCCTGTGCCTGCCGACGCCGCCCGCCGAGGACGGGCGGCCCGACCTCGGCGTGCTCGAACAGGTCGTGCCGCAGCTGGGGCGCCTGCTGCGGCCCGGCTGCGTGGTGGTCACGAAGTCCACGGTCCCGGTCGGCACCGCGGCCCGGCTGCCCGGGCTGCTGGGCCGAGACGACCTGCCGGTCGTGGCCAACCCGGAGTTCCTGCGCGAAGGGCACGCCGTCGAGGACTTCCTGCACCCCGACCGGGTCGTGGTGGGCACCGACCCGCCGGAGTCGCCCGCGGCCTCGCGCGTGGCGCGGCTGTACGAGCCGACCGGCGCGCCCGTGGTGGCGACCGACTCGGCCAGCGCCGAACTCGCGAAGTACGCGAGCAACGCGTTCCTCGCGGTGAAGCTGTCCTACGTGAACGTCCTCGCCGAACTGTGCGAACGATTCGGCGCCGACGTCCGCGAAGTCGCGCGCACGATGGGCATGGACGCGCGGATCGGCCCGGAGTTCCTCGCCCCCGGCCCCGGCTGGGGCGGCTCGTGCCTGCCGAAGGACACCTCGGCGCTGCTGCACGCGGCCGAGTCCGCCGGGGTCGAGTTCGGCATCCTGCGCGACGCGGTCCGCGTCAACGCGCGGCAGCGCGCTCGGGTCGTGCGAGCCGTGCGCCAGGCCGTCACCGGGTCGCCGGCGGGCTCCCTCGCCGGCACGCGGATCGGCCTGCTGGGCCTGGCGTTCAAGGCCGGCACCGGCGACCTGCGCGACTCGCCCGCTCTCGCCGTGGCGGCCGATCTCGCCCGGGCGGGCGCGGAGCTGGCCGCCCACGACCCGGCCGTGAGCGCCGTGCCCGGTCTGGACGCCGTCCAGGTCGTCGACGACCCGTACCTGGTGGCCAAGGACGCCGCCGCGCTGGTCGTGCTCACCGAATGGCCGGAGTTCCGGGACCTCGACTGGGCCCGGCTGGCCGCGTCGGCCGCGCAGCCGATCGTCGTCGACACCCGCAACCTGCTCGATCCCGGCGCCGTCGCGGGCTTCACGCACGTGGGCGTCGGAACCCCACCCAGGAGGCAGTCATGACCCTGCGCGTCCTCGCGCTGACCTGCACGCTCAAGCCGTCGCCGGCGAAGTCGAGCAGCGACCTGATCGCGCGCCAGCTGCTCGACCTCTTCGCCGAGCGCGGCGTCACCGGCGAGGTGGTCCGCGTGGTCGACCACGACGTCCGCCCGGGCGTCGAAGCCGACATGGGCGACGGCGACGAGTGGCCGGAGATCCGCCGCAAGATCGCGGCCGCCGACATCCTGCTGATCGCCACCCCGACGTGGGTCGGCCACATGTCGAGCGTCGCGCAGCGGGTCCTCGAGCGGCTGGACGCGGAACTGTCCGAAACCGACGACGAGGGCCGGCCGTCGATGTTCGGCAAGGTCGGGGTGGCCGCCGTCGTCGGCAACGAGGACGGCGCCCACAAGATCATCGCGGACCTGTTCCAGGCGCTCGACGACGTCGGCTTCACGATTCCGGCCCAGGGCGCGACCTACTGGAACGGCGAGGCCATGCAGGGCGGCGACTACCAGGACCTCGACGAAACCCCGAAGGCCGTGGCCTCGACGAACGCGACGCTCGTCCGCAACGCCGTCCACCTGGCGACCCTGCTCGGCGCCCAGCAGTACCCCGCGTCCTGACCATTACTCCGTTCGAGTGGTGTCGCTGCGCCGGACGAGTGTGGCGCACGCCACTGGGTAGCCGGATGGGACCTTCGATCCCACAGGGGGCTCCACCATGCCGAACCGAGTCGTGATCAGCCGCGACAGCAAGCCCATCCCGTGCGAAGAGTGCGGCTTGCCGTCGTTGTACGTCGCCCGGCTGGTCGCCGGCGACGGCTCGCTGCTGGGCCAGACGATGGTCTGCACGGCCTGCCGCCGGCACCGTTCGGAAGCCGAGGCCGTCGCCGTCCACTAGCGCCGCGGGAAGGCCACCTCGAGGTGGCCTTCCCGTGTGTCAGCGGTTCTCCAGCTTCTCGAGCAGCAGCCGCGCGGGGAGGATCATCGTGCCCAGGCCCAGCCGGGCCGGTACGCCGTCCTCGTCCGCCGTCACCAGCCGGTCCTCCAGCTTCCGCAGCAGCGCCCGGCACTCCTCCAGGTCGACCGGCTCCCCCACGACCGCCACCGCCTGCACCGCGCCCGCCAGGTGGTGCACCAGGTCGGCCAGCGAGTCCCGCGCGTCCGCCCACGGGTACTCGAACGGGTGCCGGTCGTGTGCCCGGGTCGTCGTGCGGACCGCCGCGATCAGCTGGGACACCGCCGGCCACAACTCGCTGAGTGTCCGAAGTGGACGTTCATGGTCCGCGCCCGCCGTCGGACGGCCGCGGCGCAGGTTCAGCTTCCGCCCCTCGCGCGTCAGGCCGACCGCCTCCTCGGCCGCCAGTACCTGGCTGCGGGCGTCCTGGGCCTGTGCCAGCACTTCGTCGAGGTCACCCGGCTCGTCGTGGCGGACCAGGTCCGACAGCGACTCCAGCAGGCCCGCCAGCGCCGTCGCGAGCCGGCCGGTCGCCGTGACCAGCCGTTCGCCGTACAGCGGCGGGAAGATCAGCGTGTTGACCGCGACGCCGATGGCCGCGCCCAGCGCCGTCTCCAGGAGCCGGTCGCCCAGCAGCGCCGGGTCGCGGGCCGTGCCGTAGGAGATCAGCAGCATGCCGGTGACACCGACCCAGACCCCGGAGTCGCCGAACCGCCGCCAGTTCCCGGCGAGCAGGCCCACGAACACGACGACGGCCAGCGCGACCGCCTGCACCGGGATCAGCTGGCCGGCCACCGCGGCCAGCAGCACCCCGGTGGCCACCGAGCCGACCTGCTGGAGCCACCCGCGCAGCGACCGGTACACGGTCGCCTCCACCAGGAAGATGGCCGCGTACGGCGCGAGGAACGGCTGCGGCAGCTTCAGCACCAGCGTCGCCAGCAGCCACGCCGCGGTCGCCGCCAGCGTGGCCTTCGCCGTCTGGACGAGGATCCGCCGTTCGCGGCCGGGCACCCGCAGCGCGCGGGCGAACCAGCCCACCGGCGTCCGGTCGTGGCGTTCGGCGTCCGTGCCGAACGCGGCGGCGAGGCCCCGCCGGACCTCGTCCCCCGCCTTCAGCCGGACGGATCGCCCGTCCCGGTCGGTCATCCGGGCGGCGCCACGTGCACGAGCTTCGTCTGGGTCAGCTCGTCGAGCAGTTCCGGCCCGTAGCCGTAGCCGTTGCCGCTGCGGCCGCGGGGATGCGCCGCGCCGCCGGGTGCGCCGCCGAAGACGTTGTTGACCTTCACCGTCCCGGCCGGCAGCTCCCGCCACGCGCGCTGGGCGTTCGCCATCGACGCCGTGAGCACGGTCGCCGCGAGCCCGTAGTCGCCCTTCGCCGCCTCGGCGAGTCCGTCGTCGAAGCTCGCGACCACCCGCACCGGCGCCACCGGGCCGAACGTTTCCTCGGTCATCACCCGCAGGTCCGGGGCGCAGCCGGTGAGGACGGTCGCCGGGTAGTGCGCGCCGGGGCCGTCCGGCACCGCTCCCCCGGTCAGCACCCGGGCCCCGCGCTCGACCGCGTCCGCGACGTGCGAGTGCACGTGGTCGCGGTGGCGCCGGTCGACCAGCGGCGCGAGGGTCCGCGCTTCGGCCTCCTTGACCAGCGCGGCGAGGAAGGCGTCGGCGACGGCCTCGTGGACGTAGATCCGTTCGACGGCGACGCAGATCTGGCCCGAGTTGGCGAACGCGCCGAGCGCCGCCTGGCCCGCCGCCCACGCCGGGTCGACTTCCGCGTCGATCACCAGCGGGTCGTTGCCGCCGTTCTCCAGCAGCGTCTTCGCCCCGGTCGCGGCCGCGCTCGCGGCGATCGACCGGCCGGTCGCGGTGCTGCCGACGTGCGCGAGGACGTCGACGTCGTCGCGCATCGCCAGGACCGCGCCGACCCCGCCGTCCCCCTGCAGGGTCTGCAGCACGCCGCCGGGCAGCACCCCGATCAGGATCTCGCCGAGCAGCTGCCCGGTGTGCGGCGCGCGCTCGCTCGGCTTGTGCACCACGGTGTTCCCGGTGACCAGGGCCGCGCCGAGCAGGCCGCAGGCGACCGCGACCGGGTCGTTCCACGGCGTCAGCGCGACGACCACGCCCCGCGGCTCGGGCACCATCAGGTCGGTCGCGCCCGGGTCGCCGAGCAGGCTGCGCCCGCGGTGGACCGGGCCGAGCTCGGCGTACTGGTCCAGGGTGCCGGCGCCGGCGAGCACGCCTTCGCGGGCTTCGTCGCGCGGCCGGCCCGTTTCGGCCTCGTTGGCGGCGGCCAGTTCGTCCGCCTGGGCCCGCAGCCGCTCGGCCGCGGTGTGCAGCAGCGCGCCGCGCTCGGCGGCCGGCGTCCGCGCCCAGGCGGCCCGGGTCTCGTTCGCCAGCGACAGGGCGGCGTCGATCTCGTCTTCGCCCGCGGTCGGCACGCTGCCCACCACGCTGCCGTCGGCCGGGTTCCGGATTTCGATCGTCCCCGCGGTCATCCGCACCTCCTTCGTGTCCCTGCCCGGTTACCCGCGCGCCCGCGATCGACACGCCGTTTGACCGGGCGGCACGCGGGTAGCCCGGTCCGGTGACTGCTTCGCTCGACTACACCGTGGTGATCCCCACGACGGGCCGGGAGACGCTTCGGCCACTGCTGGCGACCCTGCTGGGCGGCGAAGGCCCGCGACCGGCGGAGATCCTCGTCGTCGACGACCGCCCCGGCGGGTCCGAACTGGACGTTCCGGACGGCGTCCGCGTCCTGCGCTCGGGCGGGCGCGGCCCGGCGGCCGCGCGGAACCTCGGCTGGCGCACGGCGGAAAGCGAGTGGATCGCGTTCGTCGACGACGACGTCGTGCTCGCGCCGGACTGGCCGCGGCAGCTCGCCGAAGACCTGCGGTCGCTGCCGCCCGAGGTCGCCGCCTCCCAGGGCCGGATCACCGTCCCGCTGCCGGCGGATCGCCGTCCGACCGACGACGAACGCGGTACGGCGGGCCTCGAAACCGCCCGGTGGATCACCGCGGACATGGCCTACCGGCGCGCCGCGCTCGTCGAAGCGGGCGGGTTCGACGAGCGGTTCCCGCGCGCGTTTCGCGAGGACTCCGACCTCGCGCTGCGCGTCGCCGAAGCCGGGCACCGGATCGACCAGGGCGAGCGGGTGACGACGCATCCCGCCCGCCGTGCCGGGTTCTTCTACAGCGTCAAAGCCCAGCGCGGCAACGCGGACAACGCGCTGATGCGCGCCAAGCACGGCGTTCTCTGGCGCCAGCGCACCGGCGCGGGCCAGGGCCGGCTCGGACTGCACGCACTGTCCACAGTGGCCGGTCTGGCCGCGCTGGCGCTGCCGGTGTTCCGGCAGCGCGGGAAAGCCGTGCTCGCCGCCGGGATCTGGGCCGGGCTGACGGCGGAGTTCACCACCCGCCGGATCCTGCCCGGCCCCCGCACCCCCGGCGAGATCGCCCGGATGGCCGTGACGAGCGCGCTGATCCCGCCCGCCGCGTGCTACCACCGCCTCCGCGGAGAAATCGCGGCGCGGCGCCCGAAGCCGCCGGTCGCGGTGCTGTTCGACCGCGACGACACGCTGATCGTCGACGTCCCGTACCTCAACGACCCGGCCGGGGTCCGCCCGGTGCCCGGCGCCGTCGAGCTGGTTC
This sequence comes from Amycolatopsis sp. NPDC049691, assembly GCF_040675005.1. NCBI lineage: Bacteria > Bacillati > Actinomycetota > Actinomycetes > Pseudonocardiales > Pseudonocardiaceae > Amycolatopsis > Amycolatopsis sp. NPDC049691. Next base: position 36,882 of record NZ_JBFANX010000013.1, on the reverse strand, counting down.
GTGGGCTGCGGGACCGGGGCGTGCCGGTCGGCGTTGTCAGCAACCAGTCGGGTGTCGCGAAAGGACTGATCAGCCCGGACCAGCTCGCGGCGGTGAACGACCGCGTCCGGGAGCTGTTCGGCCCGTTCGGCACCTGGCAGGTCTGCGTCCACGACGACGGCGACGGCTGCGACTGCCGCAAACCGCGGCCGGGCATGGTGCTGCGCGCGGCGGACGAACTAGGGGTCGATCCCGCGTCCTGCGTGGTCATCGGCGACACCGGCGCCGACGTCGACGCCGCGCTGGCCGCCGGGGCGCGCGCGGTGCTGGTGCCGACGGCCCGCACGCTCGAACCCGAGATCGCCCGCGCGCGCCGGCACGCCGCCGTCGCGAAGGACCTGTCCGAAGCGCTGCGCGTCGCCGGGGTCGCCGGATGAGCCGGGTGCTCGTCGCCCGCCAGGACAACCTCGGGGACGTCCTGCTGGCCGGGCCGTGCGTCCGCGCCGTGGCCGCGCGGGCGTCGCACGTGACGCTGCTGGCCGGGCCGCACGGGCGCGCCGCGGCCGAGCTGCTGCCAGGCGTCGACGAGGTGCTCACCTGGACGGCACCGTGGATCGACCCCGAGCCGCCGCCGGTCACCGCCGAGGACACCGGCGAGTTCGTCGCGCTGATCCGGTCCAAGGCGTTCGACCGGGCGCTGATCCTGACGTCGTTCCACCAGTCGCCGCTGCCCCTGGCGTTGTTGTTGCGCCAAGCCGGCGTCCCGTGGATCGGCGCGATCTCCGAGGACTACCCGGGCAGCCTGCTCGACCTGCGCCACCGCGTCGACGGCGACCCGCCGGAACCGGTCCGGATGCTGTCGCTCGCCGAGGCGGCGGGGTACGCGCTGCCGCCGGACGACCACGGCGCCCTGGCCCTGCGGCGCCCGCTGCCCCCGATCACGCGGCTGACGGGCGGCGGCGCGTACGTCGTGGTGCACCCGGCCGCGTCGGTACCGGCGCGGCAGCCGTCGCCGGCCTGGAGCCACCGGGTGGTGCGGGCGCTGGCGGCCGAGGGGCACCGCGTGCTCGTGACGGGCGCGCCGGGCGAGGCGCACCTGACGGCGGGCGTGGCGGGGACGTCGGCGGTGAACCTCGGCGGCCGGACGTCCCTGGCCGAGCTGGCGGCGGTGCTGTCGGGCGCGCAGGTCGTCGTCGCGCCCAACACGGGCCCGGCCCACCTGGCCGCGGCGGCGGGGACCCCGGTGGTGTCGCTGTTCGCCCCGGTGGTGCCGGCCGCGCGCTGGGCCCCGTACGGCGTCCCGGTGGTGCTGCTGGGCGACCAGCGCGCGCCGTGCCGAGACAGCCGGGCCCGCGTGTGCCCGGTGCCGGGCCACCCGTGCCTGGAGGAGATCGACCCGGCGGAGGTGTGCCGCGCGGTGGCCGAGCTCGGCGCGGTGGCCCCGGCGGCGATCAGTTCCCTGCTGTAGGAGAGTTATGTCCACATCGGACACCGAGCCGGTGACCACGGTGTACAGCTGGCGCGCCAAACCGGACCGCGTGGCCGAGTTCGCGGAGTGGGCCCGCGGCGCGACGGCCGAGGCGGCCCACTACCCGGGCAACCTGGCGGCGACGGTGGTGCACAACGAGGACAGTCGCGACTTCCACGTCGTCCACCAGTTCGCCACCCGCCGCGACCTGCGCAACTGGCTGGAGTCCCCGGAGCGCGAGAAGTGGCTGCGCCACGCGCGCACGCTGGCCGCGACCAAGACGGCGCAGCAGCACCGGACGGGCCTGGAGACGTGGTTCCACGTCCCGTCCGAGGCGATCGCGACGATGAAGCCCCCGCCGCGCTGGAAGATGTGGCTGATTTCGCTGGTCGCGGTCTACCCGCTGGTGCTGGGCTTCCAGGCGTGGGTGGTCCCGCTGACGGCGTCCTGGCCGCTACCGGCCCGGGCGGCGCTGTTCCCGGTGGTGCTGCTGACGACGATGACGTACGTGGTGATGCCGGCGGTGACGCGGGTGCTGCGTCCGTGGCTGTGACGGCCCGGGCGAGCGGCACCCCGCCCGGGCCGCGCCGGGGGGTCAGCCGCCGATCTCCTTGCTCACACCGCTGGGCCCGTCATAGGTCCGGTCGGGCAGGTTCCGCACGACGTCGAGGGTGCCGTCATCGGCCCCGTTCCGCTCGGCGGCGCGCACGAGATCGTCGCGCTGGGCCGGGTAGTCGACACCGGAGAGGTACTTCTGCAGCTCGATCGGGTTCGGCTTGCTCACGGGAGTCTCCTTCCGTTCGGGGAACGGGGCGGTTACCCGGCCGACGCCCGGACACACGCTCAACTCGGCGCCGGTTGTTCCTCCGCCGGACGCAACTGCCGCACCACGGCGTCCGGATGTCTCGTCAACGGCTGCAACGGCAGCTCCGGCTTGTCCGCCACCCGCTCCAGGTGCCGCAGCAGGATGCCCTCCCGCAGCGCCCACGGGCAGATCTCCACCCGTGGCACGTCCAACGCCGCCAGCGTCACCTCCGCCCCGAGCGCTCCGGCCACGACCTGGCGCGCCCGCGGGCGGGAAATTCCTCGCAGCCCCGCTCGCTCGGCCGCCGGGATGCGGGCCAGCCTCGGGATCCACTTGCGGAGGTCCGCCACCGTCAGCTCGCGCGTCACGAACGGGCCCTTGCGCTGCGGGGACGCTCCCGTCAGCCGGGCCAGCTGCTTGAACGTCTTCGACGTCGCCACCACCCGGCGCGGCGGGCCCTCCCAGCGCAGGCGGTCCACCACCTCGGACAGCGTGTCGCGGACGTGGCGGCGCACCGCCTTCAGCTGCGTGCGCGTCGGCGGGTCGGCCGTCAGGAACTCGCGCGTCAGCCGGCCCGCGCCCAGCGGGAGGGAAATCGCCAGCTCGGGGTGCTCGTCGCGGCCGAGGACCAGCTCCATCGACCCGCCGCCGATGTCGATCAGCAGCAGCCGTCCCGCCGACCAGCCGTACCAGCGGCGCGCGGCGAAGTACGTCAGCCGTGCTTCTTCTTCGCCGGACAGGAACTGCGGCCGGATCCCCGAGTCCGCCTGGATGCGGTCGATGACGTCCTCGCGGTTCACCGCGTCGCGCACCGCCGCCGTCACGAACGGGTACAGGTGGTCGACGCCGAGCCGGACCGCCGCGTCGACCGACCGGCTCACGGCGCCAGCCACGCGCTCGACGCCGGCCTCGCTCAGCGTCCCGTCGGGCAGCAGCTCCTCGGCCAGCAGCGTCGGTTCCTTCACCGCGTGCGCCGGGAGCGGTGGCGCCCCGGCGGACACGTCCACCACCTGCAGCTGAGCGGAATTCGACCCGATGTCCAGCACGGCCAATCTCATCCGGACGGATTACCCGGTGCCGTCCGGGTTTAGTCCCCTGAGGACGTGGTAGCCGACCCGGAACGAAAGGAGCAGCCCGTGTCCCTCCCGGCGCCACTTCCGGCCGATGCCGCTTCGCCGCGCCGCGCGGTCGTGACCGGCGCGGACTCCGGCATCGGCCGCGCGGTCGCGGTCGCTCTCGCCGGCGGCGGCCTGGACGTGGGCATCACCTACCACTCCGACGCCGACGGTGCCGAGGAGACCGCCGCCGAAGCCCGCTCGCGCGGAGCCAAGGCGCACGTCCGGCAGCTCGACCTGACGCGGCTGCCGGAGGCCGCCGACGTCGTCGACGCGTTCGCGGAGGACCTCGGCGGGATCGACGTCCTGGTCAACTGCTCCGGCACCGGAAGCAGCCGGCGGGCACTCGAGATCAGCTACGAGAAGTGGCGCGAAGTCCTCGACGTCGACCTCGACGGGGTCTTCCTCCTGTCGCAGCGCGCGGCCCGGCACATGATCGACGCCGGCCACGGCGGCCGGATCATCACCATCACCAGCGTCCACGAGCACACGCCCCGCGTCGGCGCCGCGCCCTACTGCGCCGCCAAGGCCGGGGCGGGCGCGCTGACCCAGGTGCTCGCCATGGAGCTGGCCGAGCACGCCATCACCGTGAACTCCGTGGCGCCGGGCGAGATCTCGACGCCGATGACCGGGCAGACCGACGCGGACCCGCGCGAGCAGCGGCGCCCCGGCATCCCACTCGGCCGCACCGGGCACGCCGACGAGGTGGCCGCCGCCGTCGCGTTCCTCGCGACCCCCGCGGCCGGCTACATCACCGGGACGTCGCTGGTCGTCGACGGCGGACTGCTCCTGATGGGCGCCCAGCACGGCACCGCCCACGACGGGAACGACTGGCGTTCCCCCTGAGACCAGGGACCCGCGCCGTGGCTGCAGGGACCGGCGCGGGTCCCGGCCGCGGGCCGGACGGCGGACCCCCAGCCCGCCGTCCGGCCCCTTCCACTCCGCCGGTTTCCGGTCCGGTTCGCCGGGTATCCGGCCGGGAAGGGAAAAGGAGGCTTTTCATGACGTCCGCCGAGACCCGTTCCCGGACCGGCCCGGCCTGGCTCCGCCCGGTGGTCGCCGTGCTCGGGCTGCTCTACCTCGCGCTGGGGATCGCCGGGTGGCTGACGCCGGAAACGGCGACGGTCGGCCACGTGACCGCCGGGCAGGTGGTGGGACTGTTCAGCGCGAGCGTGCTCCTGAACCTCGTCCACACCGCGGTCGGCGTCCTCGGGCTGCTCGCCGCCACCCGCGGTGCCGGGGCGATCATCTACTGCTGGGTCCTGTTCGTGGGCTTCGCCGGCATGACCGCGTACGGCGTGCTCGCCACGGCGTTCAGCACGCCGGAGGACCCGATCAACGTCAACTGGGCCGACAACGTGCTGCACGGGCTCACCGCGATCGCCGGGCTGGTGCTCGGGATCGCCGGGGCCCGCTCGATTTCGGCGCGCGAGCGCCGGGCGGCCGGGGAGGACGCCGCGTGAAGGAGGTCGCCGTGCCCGAGGTAGCGGAACCCACTGTCGTCGTGCATTACCGCCTGCACGCCGACTTCTGCGTGCGGTTCCCCAAGCTGCGCCGCGCGCTGGGCGCCGGCAGCGGCCTGGAACTGGACGCCGACGGTCTGCGCGTGCGGTTCGGGCCGTGGCTCGTCACGACTCCCTTGGCCAACATCGCCGGCGCCGAGGTCAGCGGGCCGTTCAGCCCGCTGCGCGCGCTGGGCGTCCGGCTGTCACCGGCCGACCGCGGCCTGACGTTCGGCACGACCACCGAAGGCGGTGTTTGCCTGCGATTCCGGGAGCCGGTCCGCGGCATCGACCCGTGGGGCCTGATCCGCCACCCCGGCCTGACGGTCACGGTCTGCGAACCGGACCTGGTCGCCGAGGCGATCAACCGGGTGGTGGCGCGGGCGTGACGAGGATCCTGGCCGTCGCCGTCGACTGCCGGCAGCCCGACCTGCTGGCGGAGTTCTGGGGAAAGGCACTGGGGAACGGGAAAACCCGGACCTGGACCGACTCGCATGGCCTGACGTACCGGCAGGTGGACTTCGCCGACGGGCCGGCGCTGCTGTTCCAGCCGGTGCCGGAGGAGAAGGCGGTGAAGAACCGCCTGCACCTCGACCTGGCCCCGGCCGAAGGCGACCAGCGCGCGGAGGTCGAGCGGCTGGTGATGCTGGGCGCGAAGGTCCTCGACGATCCGCCCGGCGATCCGTGGATCGTGCTCGCGGACCCGGAGGGCAACGAGTTCTGCGTCCTCCCGGCCCGCTGACTCAGGGCCGGCCCTCGGGCAGGCAGACGGGATCGTCACTCGCGTACGCGGCGAGGCGCTCGTCGAAGCCGTCCGGGGCCCCGGGTCTCCGGAAGTCCGGGGGCTCCGGCTGGCCGGGGAAACCGTCGTCGTAGAGGCCGCGCACGAACGCCACCACCGCTTCCGGCCTCGGCAGCACGTCCGAACCGAGGTACGAGAGCACCACGACGTCCTCGCCGGTGGCCGACTCGACGGCGGCGGCCCAGCCGTCCCGCTCGTCCCACAGCAGCGCCGTCTCGTGGTCCGGGAAGCGCGGGAGCCGCCGCTCCAGCGCCAGGTACGCCGTCGCGGGCACGTCCACCTCGCAGAACCAAGCGGGCGCGTCCAGCTCGGCCGCCACGGCCAGCAGGTACTGCCTCAGCCCGCGCGCCGCGGCGCCGAGCCCGTCCCGTTCGATCATCCCGCGCCTGCCCATCCGGTCGGTACCCCCGCCGGGTGATACCCCGTCACCCATCCGGTCAACCGCGGTGTTCCCCCAGGTGGAGCAGCACGTCCTCGTCACTCGTCTGATGGAAGTCGGCGTACCACTGGCCTACCGCGCGAAAGTCCGGCGGTTCGGTCACGCAGACGACGTCGTCGGCTTCGCGCAGCAACCCCGCCGCCGCGCCCGGGGCGCCGACCGGTGCCGCGAACACCACCGTCCGCGGGTTCCCCGTCCGGACGTCGCGCAGGGCCGCCGTCGCGGTGACGCCGGTGGCGAGCCCGTCGTCGACGAGGATGACGTCGCGGCCCTCGAGCCCGGCCGGCGGGCGGCCGTCCCGGTACCGCTCGAGCCGGCGGCGCGCTTCCGCGCGTTCCCGCTGCTCGGCCCGCGCCATCCGGGCCGCGGTGAGCTTCAGCCGGCGCAGGATCGCTTCGTCGTAGATCGCCGGGCCGTCCGGGGTGACCGCACCGACGCCGAACTCGCGCCGCCCGGGCGCGCCGATCTTGCGCGCCACCGCGACGTCCAGCTCGGCGCCGAGCCGCCGGGCGACGACCGCGGCCACCGGCACGCCGCCCCGGGCGAGGCCGAGCACCAGCGGGGACACCCAGCGCCGGCGCAGCAGCTCGCCGGCGAGGCGCCGTCCGCCGTCCTCGCGATCGGCGAAGACGAGCCGCCCGTCAGCCACCACGCGGAAACGCCTGCGCCGGGACGAACGGGGTGTCCTCCTCCGGTTCCCAGTGGTGCAGCGGGGTGATCGCGGTGGTCTCGTCGCAGTGGACGAACGCGTCGAAGCGGGCCGCCGGGACCGCCGGGACGTACCCGCCGCCGCGGTGGACGACGCCGATCGTGCGCTGGCCGCGCAGTTCGTGCGCCCACGCGTCGTCGTCGCCGAAGACGAACAGGCTGTCCCCGCCGGGCACCGCGTCGTGCAGCACGCCCTCGAAGCTGTCCGGGCGGGCCGGCTCGACCGTCATCCGGCGCACCGGCCCGCCCCAGTGGCCGGCGGCCATCACCGAGCCGCGGTGGGTGCCGAACCCGACCGCGACGACACCGTCGGCCGCGTGCCGCTCCCGCATCAGCCGGCCGAGGTTGACCATGCCGGCGGCGGCCAGGTCCGTCGCCCGCGCGTCCCCGACGTGCGAATCGTGCGCCCACACCACGGCTTTGGACCGCGGGCCGTACGCGCGCAGCAACCGGTCGAGGCTGTCGGCCAGGTGGGTGTCGCGGGCGTTCCACGCCCGGACCGTGGCGTCCATCCGATCAGGCGCGTCCTCGCGGACGAAGCCGCGCAGGGCGGCCCAAAGGCTGTGGACGTCGAGACCGTGGAAGCCGCACGGGACGCCGTCACCGGTGGCGTTGAACGAGCGCAGCCAGCCGGCGAACTCTGCGACCTCCTCGTTCGCCCACCGCCAGGTCGGCCAGCGGCGGAACCCCCACAGCGCCTGGCCGGCGTCGTTCGGCGCGCCGGGCGCCCCGGCGACGCAGCAGTGCACCCGGTGGCACTCCGCCTGGTCGCCTTCGACGGCGACGAACGAGAAGTCCCGCTCGGCCAGCAGCCGTTTCGTGAGCTCGGAGCGCCAGCGGTGGAACTCGGCCGTTCCGTGGGTCGCCTCGCCGAGCAGGACGATCCGGGCGCGCCCGATCCGCCGGACGAGCGGGTCGAGGTCCTGCGGGCTGCGCAGGGCCGTCGCCGCTTCGCGGATCGCCGTCACGTCGGTGAGCACGGTTCCGGACATACTTCGCACGTTCCCCTTCCGCGGGGCCGCGAAACCCTCAGGGCCGCCAGCCGTCCTGCCAGTCGGGGTGCGCTTCGTACACCGAAGCGATCAGTTTCACGGAGGCGTCGTCGTGGACGTCCCGGATCTCGCGGCGCAGGAACTCGGCCTTTTCGGCGAACGGCACCGGATGCCGGTCCTCCATCGCTTCGACCGGCCCGCCGGCGAGGATGAGCCCGTCGCGATCGTCGGCGTACATGATCCGCAGCCTGCCCCGGCGTTCGGCCTCGTCGAGCAGCGGCAGTTCGCCGTCGCGGACGCGCTCTTCGTCCTCCGCGAGCCGGGCGAGCACGAACTCGTCCAGCGTCACGGCCGGGGTGTCGTCGAGGTTCGTCATGGCCGGGGGTTACCCGCGCCGGCGCGGGCGCACACACGCCCGCGGCTCAGGCGTCGGCGCGCGCCAGCCGGCGGGCGACCGCGAACCCGGTACCGAGCAGGATCGCGCCGCCGGTGATCCACGGCCAGAGCGGCACCCCGGCGTCGCCGGCCGGGCTCGCCGCCGTCGCGGCGGCCGGCACCACCGCCCCCGGACCCGCGACGGTGAGCCGGAAGGGCACGGTGCCGGACACCGGGTGACCGTCGGCGGAGGTGACGCGGTACCGGATCGCGTAGGCCCCGGCCGGGCCCAGCGGGCGCAGCGGCACCGAGACCCGTCCGTCCACAACGGACACCGGACCCGCTTCCCAGTGCGACGCGCCGTCCGGGCCGAGGACCGCGAGTTCGGTGAACCGGTTCTCCACGGGCTCGTTGAACTCGAGCACCGCCTCGGCCGGCGAGGTGGCGATCGCCGCGCCCTCGGCGGGTGAGCTGGACACCAGGACGCTGTGCGCGTCCGCCGCGGGCGCGCCGAGCAGGACCGCGCAGCACGCGGCCGCCAGCGCGGCGGCGATCCGGACGGGAAAAGACAAGCGGGAGGCCATGGTTTCCTCGCGTTCTCGCGAATTCGGGACTGCGCGAACCGTAGCGAGCACCGCGGGAACACGGGCGGCCGTTCGGAAACGGCTGCGTTAAGCAATTCTCACCGACCGGCCGCACCCGACCCCGGGAACCGGTCAAATCGGGCGGCTACTCCTTCGGCTCGCTCCCCGAGTCACCCGAACGGCCCAGGCGAACCGGCGTCCGGCGGAGCATCTCACCGCCCGACGGCCTCCGGCGCCCGCCGGACTTAACGCGGCCTTCATGTGAGGATCACGCCCCGTAACGCGACAGCTGGTTTTCTGCTCCCCACATCCCGTTGTTTCCCCGCCGCTCCCGTCATTCCGGGTTATTCCTTTCCCGGGCGGAGATCCCTTTCCTTGGAGGACCACACCGTGCGAGGACCCGCACTGCGCCGAGACCACGTCATCGCCGCGAGCCTGGCCGGCGCGGTCGTGGTCGTCGTCGGCTACGCGTCCGGCATCGGCCTGCGGCCCGGCGGCGCCGCGGACGCGGCCACCCCGCCCGCGGTCGCGGACGGCGGGCACTCCGCCGCGCCGGAAACACCGGGCGCGCAACCCCTTCCGTCCGCGTTGCCGCCGTCGGCCGTCCCGGTTTCGCCGCTGCCCGCGGTCCCCGTCGGCGACCAGCCCGCCGAGACGATACCGACGGTACCCGGCGACGGCGTCGTCGCGACGCCGACGCCGACGCCGGTTCCGGACCCGCCCGCGCCGACCTCCCCGCCGGAACCGGCACCCCCGCCGCCCGGAACCGAGGTGCCCACCTGCCAACCCGGTGCGGCGCAACAGGTCCTGGACACGGTGGGCGGGCTGCCGCTCGTCGGCGCCGTGACCACCGGTCTCGGCGTCACCGGCCCGGACGGGCTCGGCGCGCTCGTCCTCGGCTACTGCCGCACCGCGGACGGCGGCCTCGAACCCGCGATGGTCCCGGCGGAGTCCGTCGGCGTCCCGGCCCCCACCGTCGCGGGTGGACGGTGACGGATGGACGACGTCAAGGCGTGGTACGTGTTCGCGCGCACCGTCGACTACACCGGCCTGACCCTGTTCGCCGGCGGGCTGCTGTTCCTGGCCGTGCTCTGGCCGGCGGGCGCCGGCCACCGCGGCGCCCGGTCGGTGGTGGTGGCGGGCTGGCTGCTGGGCCTGCTCGGCACCCTCGCCGGGCTCGGCCTGCAGGCGGCGTGGGCCGCGCAGCGCCCGGCCGGTGACTTCCTGGCCTGGGACCTGCTCGGCCAGGCACTGGACAGCCAGTTCGGCCGGATCTGGTTCGCCAGGGCGCTGTTGTGGCTGCTCGGCGGGGTGGTGCTCGCCTGGCTGCTGCAACGCGGCCCCGCCGCCGCGACCGCGTTGCCCTGGCGCGCCGGCACCGGGGCGATCCTGCTCGGGCTGCTGCGGACCACCGGGCTCACCGGCCACGCGGTGGAAAGCACCTCGCCGTGGCTCACCCAAATCGCGGACTTCGCCCACCTCGCCGGGGCCTGCGCGTGGATCGGCGGCCTGGCCGTGCTCCTCTTCGGTGTCCTGGCCCGCCGCGATCCCGGCGAGCTCGCGTCGGTGATCCCGCGGTATTCGAAACTCGCCATGACGTCGGTCGCCGTCGTGGTCGCCGCGGGCGTCGTGCTCGCCTGGCAGACCGTCGGCAGCGTCGGGCGGGTCTTCGGCACCGCCTACGGCCGTACCATGCTGGTCAAGCTCGCGGTGCTCGCCGTCGTGCTGCTCGCCGCGCAGGCCAGCCGCGGCTGGGTCGGCCGCCGGCTCGACTTCGCCGTCGTCCTGCGCGGGGACGCCGGCACCGTCCGCCCGTTCGTCTACTCCGTCGCCGCCGAGACCACCCTCGTCATCGTGGTCCTCCTCGCGGCGAGCTTCCTCGTCACGGCCAGTCCCGGCCGCTGATCACCCCCCGAAAGGAGTCCTCAGTGGACAAGCCCACCCCCGCCACCCCCGAGCAGCCGGAGGCGGTGCGCCGACGACGGAACTGGCCCGTCGCCGTCGCGATCCTCGCACTGGCCGCCGCGTTGGTCAGCCTCGCCACGCTGCGCGGCGGGAGCGAGCAGGCCGCCCCGGCCGCGTCGGCGAGCGTCGACCTCGCCGCACTCGCGAAGCAGAGCCCGCTGGCCGTCCCGCTGTACCAGGGGCTCGAGCAGGAACAGGCCGGTGGCGCGGCCGCGGCCGCCGCGCCGTCGGCGAAGTCCGTCGAGGCGATGGGCTACAAGTTCAGCCCGGCGAGCCTGACCATCTCGGTCGGCGACACGGTGACGTGGACCAACCACGACACCGCGCCGCACAACATCGTCGTCACCGACGGGCCGGAGAAGTTCACGTCCCCGACGCTGCAGACCGGGCAGACCTTCAGCCACACCTTCACGAAGGCCGGGACCTACTCCTACTACTGCGCCATCCACCCGGACATGAAGGCGACGGTCACGGTCACCGGCTCGGCGCCGACCAGCGCCCCGCCGACCTCGGCCCCGACGTCCGCGCCGACCTCGGCCCCGACCCACTCGATGCCGATGCCCACCACCCCGGCGGGCGGCGGCTCGTGCGTGCCGAAGTCGGTCCTGCAGCCGATCATCGACCACATCAAGAGCGCGCACCTGGAGACCTCACCGGGTCAGCAGGTGCAGGACATCCTCAACCTCGACCAGTACATCAAGACCCACACGGTCTGGCTGGAAACCGTGCTCGCGCCGGCTTTCGACGGGTCGGCGGACAAGGTCGTCACCGACACGCTCGCGCCGATCGTCGCCCACATCAAGAGCGCGCACCTCGAGACGTCGCTGGGCCAGCAGGTGACCGACCTGCTGAACCTCGACCAGTACATCAAGACCCACACCGTGTGGCTCGAAACGGTCCTGACCCCGCTGCTGGACCAGGCGAGCTGCTGACCCGCCGCGGGTGGCCCGGTTCCCCCGCCGGGCCACCCCGCCCTTTTCCCGGAGGTCTTCCCGAAATGCCCGACACCGCCGTCCTGCCGCGGACCGGCTACACCCTGCGCCGCGACCGGTGCGTCATCGAGCTCTCCCTGCGCGTGCTGGGGATCCCGCTGCTGCGCCGCCGGCTCACCGCGACGGACGGGCACTGGACGCCCGGTGCCGCGCTCGCCGTCACCCTGCGGAGCCCCGAGGTCGTCTTCACGGCCGAAGAAGTCGCCGACGAGCCCCTGGTGATCGACGGCGGCGTCGCCGGCCGGGCGGTGCGGCTGCGCGGGGACGTCCGGCACCGCGACGAACACGGCGTCGTGATCTGGGCCGCCGGACCGGTCCTCCCGGCCCGCCGCAAACCCCGGCGCGGCCGGGTCGCGCGGTTCCTGGCCGGGCGCCGGCTGCACGCCGAGATCGCGATCGAGTTCGTCCGATGAGGCGCGCCGCCTTCGCCGTGGCCGGTCTGCTGCTGTTCTTGACCGCGCCGTTCGCCGCGCCCGCGGCCGCGGCCACGCAGGTGGTCATGATGCAGGACTACGCCTTCTCCCCCGCCACGCTGACCGTCCGGGTCGGCGACACGGTCACCTGGATGCAGCACGACGACGCCCCCCACGACGTCGTCACGACGAGCGCGCCGGTCGCGTTCCGGAGCCCGCGGCTGTCGGCCGGGCAGAGCTGGAGCTACACGTTCCGGCAGCCCGGCACGTACTCCTACTACTGCTCGGTGCACCCCGACATGCGGGCTTCGGTGACGGTCCTGCCCGCGCCCACGACAGCGCCCCCGAAACCGGCGAGCACCCCGGCGCCGGCCAAACCCGCGCCCGCGCGGACGACGACCGCGGCGGCCGCGGCGCCGTCGGCAGCCGCTCCGCCGGTCACGAGCAGCCCGGTCACGAGCGCGCCTGCCGCGGCTCCCGCCACCGAGGCGCCCGCCGTGCAGCAGGCGACGGCCGCGAGCCCGCCCACGTTGAGCCCGATGCTGCTGGTCGCCGGGCTCGTCACCGGGGTCGCCGTGCTGTGCCTGCTGCTGCTCAGCTCGCGCCGGGAGTGAATTCCTGTCCGAAACCTGTCCCGGTGAGGACTGGACCAATATTATTAGCTCCCGAGAATGGAGTCATCGCCCTTCAGCGCGGAAGGTGACCGATGAACCTCCTGACTCCCCTGCTCGCCGTCGTCATGGCGGCCAGCCCCACCCCGACGCCGGCCCCGGCACCCGCCGCCACGCTCGCGGCGATCTGCGACAAGTACTGCGACGCCCGGGATCCGGCCCTCTCCCCCGGCGATCGCGAAGGCGCTTCGGCGACCGTCAGCGGCCGCCGGCTCTCCCTGCACCTCGACGACGGCGACGACATGGGCTGGGCGGCGATCACCGGGGGTGCGGCCGGCGACCACGTCTGGCTGGACCGCTCGTTCGACGCCGGGCGCACGTGGGCGTCGGGCAGCAAGCTCGGCGACACGGCGACGCCGTCGGGCGGCACCGGCTGGCGGACGCTGATGTACAACGTCGACGACTGGACCAACCGGGGCGTCGGCCTGCTGCGGGCGTGCGGGCAGCCCGCCGGTTCGGGCACGATCGCCTGCACCGGCTGGGCCCGTACGACGTGGAACGCGTGGGACCGCCGGACCGCGGCCGCGACGGCGTTGATGGAGCGCTACAACCAGGGCACCGGCCTGTTCGACACCACCGGCTGGTGGAACTCGGCCAACGCGCTCACGGCGATCATCGACAACGCCCGGATCAGCGGCATGGGCAGCTACCGGTACGCGATCGACACGACGTACACGAAGAACCTCGCGGCCCAGGGCGGCCAGTTCCGCAACGACTACCTCGACGACACGGGCTGGTGGGGCCTGGCGTGGGTGGACGCGTACGACCTGACGGGCGACGGCAAGTACCTGAACACCGCCCGCGCCGACGCCGACCACATGTACGCCTACTGGGACGGCGTCTGCGGCGGCGGGGTCTGGTGGAGCACGAGCCGCACCTACAAGAACGCCATCCCGAACTCGCTGTACATCCAGTTGAACGCGGCCCTCCACAACCGCATCCCGGGTGACACGGTGTACCTGGCGCGAGCGCGGGCGGGCTGGAGCTGGTTCGCCGGCAGCGGGATGATCAACGGCTCGAACCTGGTGAACGACGGGCTGACCACGTCGACGTGCGCGAACAACGGCCAGGCGGTGTGGTCGTACAACCAGGGCGTGCCGTTGGCGGCGCTGACCGAGCTGTCCCGGGCCACGGGCGACGCGGGCCTGCTGACGAAGGCCCGGACGCTGGCGAACGCCTCGACGACGAACGGTTCGCTCAACCCCGGCGGCATCCTCCGCGACCCGGGCGAGAGCGCGGGTGGTGGCGGGGCGGACGGCCCGACGTTCAAGGGCGTGTACGCGAGGGACTTGGCGGTGCTGAACGCGGCGCTGTCGGACCACCCGTACACGGGGTACCTGCAGCGCCAGGCGAACTCGGCGTACGCGAACGACCGGAACAGCGCGGAAGCGTACGGCCTGCTGTGGGCCGGGCCGTTCGACCAGGCCGACGCGGCCCGCCAGCAGAGCGCGCTCGACCTGATGAACGCGGCCCCCTGACCGGGTCGTGAGTGTTCAGGGCGGCTTGGGTTCTAGGGGTCGTCGCAACACCTGATCTAGGAGGTGTTGCCGATGACCGAAAACGGTCGCCGTCGGTGGTTGTCCCGGGAGGTCCGGGTGGCGTTCTGGGACCGGCTGCGGGCGGGTCTGCCCGTGGAACAGGCCGCGATAACCGCGGGCGTGTCGCGGGCCAGCGGGAGACGGTTGTTCGACCACGCTGGCGGTGTGATCAGCAACGCGCCGTCGGCCGGCTCGGGCCGCTATCTCTCGTTGTCCGAGCGGGAAGAGATCATGGTCCTGCACGCCCATGGGCTGGCGAACGCGGAGATCGCGCGGCGGCTGGGCCGGCACCGCTGCACGATCGGGCGGGAACTGGCCCGCAACAGCACCACCACCGGATATCGGGCCAGCAGCGCCCAGCACACCGCCGAGCACCGCGCGAGACGACCGAAACCGGCGAAACTGGCCGCTGACCCGGTCCTGCACGAGCGGGTCCAGCGGGACCTGTGGGCGCGGTGGTCGCCGGAGCAGATCGCTGCCAGGCCGAGACGGGACTTCCCCGAGCTGCCGAGGATGCACGTGACCCACGAAACGATCTACCAGGCCCTTTACGTCCAAGGCCGCGGTGCGCTGCGGCGTGAGCTGGCCGCCTGTCTGCGCACCGGACGGGCGATCCGCAAGCCCCAGCGGATGCCGGACGGGCGCCGGGCCCGCCACGGCAAGATCGTCGGGATGGTGCCGATTTCCCAGCGCCCGGCCGAGGCTGCCGACCGGGCGGTGCCCGGGCACTGGGAGGGTGATCTGATCGTGGGCAAGGACGGTCGTTCGGTGATCGGGACCTTGGTGGAGCGCACGACCCGGTTCTGTCTGCTGTTGCATCTGTCGGAAGGCAAGGACGCCGCGGCGGTCGCCGAGGCGATGATCACGGTCATCCGGGGGTTGCCGGAGCAGTTGCGCCGGTCGCTGGCCTGGGATCAGGGCATCGAGATGGCCCAGCACGCGAAGATCACGATGGCTACCGAGATGGCGATCTACTTCTGTGATCCGCATTCGCCTTGGCAGCGCGGTTCGAATGAGAACACCAACGGTCTGCTGCGGCAGTACTTCCCGAAAGGCACCGACCTGTCGGTGCACACGGCGGCGGATCTGGCGAACGTGCCCGCGGAGCTCAACGGTCGTCCGCGCAAGACGCTCGGCTGGGACACCCCAGCCGAGCGCCTCGCGGTGTTACTGTCCGGACAGGAGCCCGTTGCGACGACCGCTTGAATCCACCCCGCCCTGAACACTCACGACCACGGCTCAGAGGGTCTTCTCCAGGCGGCCGGCCAGCAGCTTGATGAACCGCGACGGGTCGGCCAGCTCGCCGCCCTCGGCCAGCAGCGCCATGCCGTAGAGCAGTTCGGCGGTCTCGGCCAGCCCCTCGTCGTCCGGCCGCGCCGCGTGGGCTTCGCGCAGGCCGGTGACCAGGCCGTGCTCGGGGTTCAGCTCCAGGATCCGCTTGATCGGCGGCAGCTCCTGCCCCATCGCGCGGTACATCTTCTCCAGCGTCGGGGTCAGGTCGTGGGTGTCCCCGACGATGCACGCCGGCGACGTCGTCAGCCGCGACGACAGGCGGACCTCCTTGACGTTTTCGCCCAGCGCCGTGCCCATCCACGTCAGCAGGCTCTCGAAGTCCTTCTTCTGCTGCTCGCGCGCGACTTCGGTGGCCTTCTTGTCCTCGTCCGACTCCAGGTCGACCTGGCCCTTGGCGATGGACTGGAACTGCTTGCCGTCGAAGGCCGGGACCGCGTCGACCCACATCTCGTCGATCGGGTCGGTCAGGACCAGCACCTCGTAGCCCTTGGCCCGGAACGCCTCCATGTGCGGGGAGTTCTCGATGGCCGCACGCGACTCGCCGGTCATGAAGTAGATGTGCTCCTGGCCGTCCTTCATCCGCGAGACGTAGTCGCGCAGCGAAGTCGGCTTCTCCGCGTCGTGCGTCGAGGCGAACGACGAGATCTCGAGGATGGCGTCGCGGTTCTCGAAGTCGTCGAGCAGGCCCTCCTTGACCGCCCGGCCGAACTCGCGCCAGAACGTCGCGTACTTCTCCGCGTCGGCGGTCATCATCGTCTTGACCGTCGAGAGGACCTTCTTCACCAGGCGACGGCGGATCAGCTGGATCTGCCGGTCCTGCTGGAGGATCTCGCGCGACACGTTGAGCGAGAGGTCCTGCGCGTCGACGACGCCCTTGACGAACCGCAGGTACTCGGGGACGAGCGACTCGCAGTCGTCCATGATGAAAACGCGCTTCACGTAGAGCTGGACGCCGCGCTTGCGCTCGCGCAGGAACAGGTCCATCGGCGCGTGCGACGGCAGGAACAGCAGCGCCTGGTACTCGAACGTGCCCTCGGCCTGCAGCCGGATCGTCTCCAGCGGGTCCTGCCAGTCGTGGCTGACGTGCTTGTAGAACTCGTGGTACTCGTCTTCGGTGACCTCGGTCGACGAGCGCGCCCACAGCGCCTTCATCGAGTTGACGGTCTCGACCTCCGCGTCGTCGCCCTCGCCCTTCATCCGGATGGGCCAGGTGATGAAGTCGGAGTACTTCTTGACGATCTCCCGGATCTTCGCCGGGGAGGTGTAGTCGTAGAGGTGGTCCTCGGCGTCCTCGGGCTTGAGGTGCAGGGTCACCGCCGTGCCCTGCGGCGCGTCCTCGACCGGCTCGATCGTGTAGGTGCCCTCGCCGGTCGACTCCCAGCGCACGCCCTCGCCGGTGCCGGCCTTGCGCGTCACGAGCGTGACCTTGTCCGCGACCATGAAGCTTGCGTAGAACCCGACGCCGAACTGGCCGATGAGGTCCTGCGACGCCGCGGCGTCCTTGGCCTCCTTCAGCTTGGCCAGGAAGTCGGCGGTGCCGGACTTGGCGATGGTGCCGATGAGCGCGACCACCTCGTCACGCGTCATGCCGATGCCGTTGTCGCGCACGGTCAGGGTCCGCGCCGCCGGGTCCGCCTCGAGCGCGATGTGCAGGTCGGAGGTGTCCGCGCCGAGGTCCTTGTCGCGGTAGGACTCCAGCCGCAGCTTGTCGAGCGCGTCGGAGGCGTTGGACACGAGCTCGCGCAGGAAGGTGTCCTTGTTCGAGTAGATCGAATGGATCATCAGCTGCAGGAGCTGACGCGCTTCCGACTGGAACTCCAGCGTCTCGATCGGGGTGGTCACTTCCGTTCCTTTCCGGGTGCGGGCGGCCTTCGTTGGGTCGATCCTACCGAGTGCGTCCGACAGTCCCCGCCGCGCACTTTATGAACGCAATGCAGACGCCCCCGGCCGCCGGGGTGATGCTGGCCACGCCCCGCTGCCGATCAAGGAGGATCGAGTGCCCGGACGCCTTCCCCGGTGGGCCGCCGCGTTCGCCGCGACCGCTGCCCTGACCACCGCCTTCGCCGCTCCCGCCGCCGCGGCGGGCGTCGTGGACCACCCCGTCCGCACCACCGGCTGCGGGCGCGCGGCGCCCGTCCCGGCCGGCGTCACGACCACCCGGCACGTCGTCTCCGGCGGGGTCGACCGCACCTACACCGTCCACCTGCCGGCGCACTACGACCCGCACCGGGCGTACCCGCTGGTGCTGTCGTTCCACGGGCACAAGCGCACGTCGCAGTACCAGGAGGAGCTGTCGGGCTTCTCGGCGCTCGACGCGATCTCGGTGTACCCGCAGGGCCTGATCGGCACCGACGGCGAATCGGCGTGGACCGGCGCGCCCTACTCGGCCGCCGCGGACGACGTCCTGTTCACCAGCGACCTGCTGACCTCGCTGCAGCGCGCGCTCTGCGTCGACGAGAAGCGGATCTTCGCGGCCGGGAAGTCCAACGGCGGCGGGTTCGTCGGCGTGCTGGCCTGCCGGCTGCCCGGCCGGATCGCGGCGTTCGCCCCGGTGTCCGGCGCGTTCTACCCGCAGGGCGGCGCGTGCGACCCGAGCCGTCCGGCGCCGATCCTCGACTTCCACGGGACGGCCGACACGACGATCCCCTACACCGGCAACCCGGCCAAGGGCCTGCCGGCGATCCCGGACTGGCTGGCGGCGTGGTCCACAAGGGACGGTTGCTTCGCCGGGCCCGTGTCGTGGTCGCCGGTCGACGGCGTCGTGGTCCAGAAGTGGCTGGGCTGCGCGCTGGAGCACTACCGCGTCGAGGGCGCCGGGCACGTCTGGCCGAGCACGAAGCCGAACAACGACTCGGCCACCCCGACGGTCATCGACGCCACGCCGGTCATCTGGCGCTTCTTCCGCGCGCATCCGCTGCGCTGAAACACGATTGACGCACCTCTTTCCCCTCGGCGACGATTTCCGCCGAGAGGAAAGAGGTGCGTTGTGAAGGTGCTCGTCCTGAACGCCGGTTACGAGCCGCTGCAAACGGTTTCGGTGCCGCACGCCATCCGGATGCTGGTGCGGCACGTCGCGGAGATCCACGAGGCCGAGGACGGTCTCGCGTACGGGCTGTTCCCGCGCCCGAAGATCGTGCGGTTGCTGCGGTACGTAGTGATGAAGTGGCGATATACGCAGCCGCCGCGCTGGTCCCGCCGCGGGGTGCTGACCCGTGACGGCCACCGCTGCGCGTACTGCGGCGGCCGCGCGACGACGATCGACCACGTGACCCCGCTGAGCCGCGGCGGCGCGCGGACGTCGTGGCTCAACACGGTGGCGGCGTGCGGCGGGACGTCCCGCAGCTGCAACGCCCGCAAGGCGGACAAGCTGCCGGCCGAGGCGGGGATGAAGCTGCGGTTCGCCCCGTACGTCCCGACGTGGGACCAGCTGCACGCACTCGCCGCTTGAGGCGCCCGTCGGCGAGGCGGGCCGCCCGTCGTTAAGCTCGAACCGATCGTCCCCCGCATCCGTGTGTTCCGGGGAAGGCCGGGAGGTCGTCGTGACCGACGAAGGACAGCTGATCGCCGGGCGGTACCGCCTTGCCGACCGGGTCGGCCAGGGCGCGATGGGCGTCGTCTGGCGGGCGCGTGACGAGCGGCTCGACCGCGTCGTCGCCGTCAAGCAGCTGGGCTACGACCCCGCCATCGGGGAGGCCGCCGGCGAGCAGGCCGCCCAGCGCGCGCTGCGCGAAGCCCGGCTGACCGCGCGGCTGCGGCACCCGCACGCCGTCACCGTGCACGACGTCGTCGAGGAAGCCGGCGAGCCGTACCTGGTCATGGAGTACCTGCCCTCGCGCAGCCTCGCCGACGTCCTGCTCGACCGCGAGCGCCTGCCCGCCGACGAGGTCGCGCGCATCGGCGTGCAGGTCTCCTCCGCGCTGGCCGCCGCGCACGCCGAAGGCATCGTGCACCGGGATGTCACGCCCGCCAACGTCCTGCTCGCCGACGGCGGTCTCGCCAAGATCGCCGACTTCGGCATCTCCCGCGCCACCGGCGAAGGCACCGTGACCGGCGGCGGCTTCATCGCGGGCACCCCCGCCTACCTGTCCCCCGAAGTCGCCGGCGGCGGGGAAGCGGGCTTCCCGGCCGACGTCTTCTCCCTCGGCGCGACGCTCTACCGCGCCCTCGAAGGCCAACCCCCGTTCGGCAACGACGACAACCCGATCGCCCTTCTGCTGCGGGTCGCCCGCGAGGAGCCGATCCCGCCGCGGCACCGCGGGCCCCTCGCCGAGGTGCTCGGCCGGCTCCTGCAGCGTGACCCCACGCAGCGTCCGTCGATGGCCGAGGTCCAGGAGCTGTTCGAAGCCGTCACCGACGGCCGTCCGTTGCCGCCACCGCGCCCGCGGCCCCGCACCGAAACGCGGCTGCTGCGCGTCCACCGCCCCCGCCGCCGGGTCGTGCTGGCGGGCGCCGCCGGAGCCGTCCTGCTCGCCGCCGGCGTGCTGATCGGGATCACGCTCGTCCCGGGCGCCACCCCGGTCGCCGCACCGGCGCCCTCGGCGACCCCGCCGCCGCCGACCACCACCAGCAGCAGCGCTCCGCCGGACCTGGGCTGCGCCGCCAATTACCAGGTGACGAACACCTGGCCGGGCGGCTACCAGGTCGAGGTGACGGTCCGCAACGACCGCACGGACGACCTCTCCGGCTGGAGCGTCCGCTGGTCCCTGCCGGGCGGCCACCACATCACCGGCCTGTGGAACGGCACCTTCACCGTCGAGGGCGACACCGTCACGGTCGACAACGCGGCCTGGAACGCGAAGCTCGACGCCGGCGGCTCGACGACGTTCGGCTTCATCGCCCTGACCGGCACCGGAAACGCCCTGAGCCGGCCGGAACTGACCTGCCGGACCGTCTAGGACCGGCAGAGCAGCGCGTCCGGCGTCCGGCTCGACCCGATCCGGCCGGTGTAGGCGACGCCGGCGACGTACTCCCCCGGCGCGCACTGGCCCTTGTAGTTGCCGGTCGCGAAGTCGCCGCCGGGATCGCCGGCCGGCCGGTTGTCGCCGCGGTCGAACCACACCGTCCGGCCCGTGCGGCCCAGCGGCGTCGCGGACCGCCCGCACAGCACGGCGGAGAAGGCCGCGCCCTGCACGCTGTACCCGACGACCGCGTGGTCGGGCGGGCACTGCGTCTTGGTGTAGCCGGACGCCCAGTCGGTGTCGACGTAGGTCTCGTCGCGCACGACCACGTACCCGGCCGGCGCGGCGAGCGTCCCGGTGCACAGGCCGCGGTTGCCGGTGTGGGCCAGGCCCGCGAGCCGCTGACCGTCGGGGCAGACGCCCTTGCGGGCGCCGGGGTTCCAGTCCGGCAGCGCGCGAACCTGGCGCGACTCCGGGAAGTCGGCGTGGTCGAGGTTCAGCATCGACCACCGCTCGGCGGCCGGGATCTGCCCGGTCCGCGACGGCGCGGAGATCAGCCGCCGCCACGCCGGGCCGCGCCAGTCCGTGCCGTCGAGGACGTCGATGCGCCGGCCCGCGGAGTCGTATTCGAGCAGGGCCCAGCCGTCGCCGGAGCCGTTGGCCTGGAAGCCGACCGCGGGCCAGTAGGCGAAGTCGGTGTCGGTCTCGGCCAGGTAGTTCACGAAGTTCTCGAAGAACGCGCGCGACGCCGGGTCGGTCGTGTTGCGGCCTTCGCCGAACTCGCTGATCCACAGCGGCGCGGTGTAGTGCTTGCCGGTGTCGGCCGAGACGAAGAACGCCTGCCGGTACAGGGTGTCCCGCAGTTCCTGGGGCGAGAGGTCGCGGTAGCGCGGGTCGTGGGTCTCGCCGATGCCGGTGGCGCCGGAGTGGTTCGGCCCGGTGTAGCCGTAGAAGTGCGCCGAATAGACGAGCTTGCCCGAGTCCACGAGCGTGTGCGACAGCGTCCGGGCGGGTTCCAGCGTCGGCCTGCCGTGCGGGAAGCCGTCGATCGGCAGGCCGGTCCAGTTGATGCCCTCGACGAAGATCAGCAGGTCCCGGTTCGCCTCGGTCAGGATGCGGTCGGCCACCTGCTGGCTCGCGCGTTGCCAGTCGGTGCCGTTGCCCCAGCCCCAGTTCGGGTCGTCGAAGGTGTTGCGGCGGACCTCGTTGTACAGGTCGGCGCCGACGACGCGCTTGTTCGCGGCGTAGCGGCGCGCCATGAACAGCCAGTCGTCCTGCCACTGCTGCTCGGACTGCGCGGTGTTCCAGCGCTCGTTGCCGTCGAGCCCGCAGCACCAGCGCGAGGTCGTGGTGTGGTTGTTGAGGATGACGGCGAACCCGCGCGCGGTCAGCCGGTCGACGACGCGGTCGTAGACCTGCAGCGGGGTCAGGCCGTGCAGGTCCGGGTTGGCGGCCAGGTCCGGGACGGGCCGGGTGTCGTGGAGCATCGCGTTGGAGAACTGCAGGCGGACGCCGGTGAGGCCGAGCTGCGCGAGGCCGTCGATGACGGTGTCGATCGACGCGCGGTCCAGCCCGAGCGGCGTCTGGTAGGCGATCTCGCCGGCGTGGTGGTTCGCCGGGTCGTCGACGTCGCCGGAGCCGGTCCACGTGCCGCTCGCGCCGTGCCAGTTGGCGGCCTTCAGCTTGAAGCGGTCGCCGTGCGCGTCGACGATGTACCGGCCACGGGTGCTGAGCGGGCCGGTCCACGACGGCGGGTCGGCCGCGGCCACGGTCACGGGAACCGCCAGGCCGGCGGTGGCGAGCAGGACGGTGAGCAGCGCACCCAGGATCCTCACGCGGGGAAGTCAACCAACTCGCGGCCCGCCGGATAAGGGCCATAAGGAGGTCGTGAGTGGTTGGGGCGGTTCCAACCACCCCAACCACTCACGAGCGGCTAGCCGTGGATGCGGTCGAAGGGCAGGCGGAGGACCTGGCCCGCCGGCACCGGGGCGTTCGCGACGCGGATCGCGTCGAGTTCCGACGTCGGCAACGCCCGGCGGTAGAAGCGGACCTCGTCGAAGCCGCCGTTCCAGCGGAACTGGTTGTCCAGCCGCTGCCCGAGCTGCAGCTGGAACGACACCGTCTGGCTCACCGACCCCGCGGCCGCGGCCCCCGAAGCGACCTGGACGCCGTCGACCCACAGCAGCAGTTTCCCGCCGGTCCGCTCGAGCGCCACGTGGTGCCAGGCCTGGTCGTCGTACGCCTGCGCGGACGTGATCGACGCGCTGCCGGCCGCCGTCGTCATCATCGCGATCAGCCGGTGGTTGGCCGGCTCACCGCGCAACCACAGCTGCGGCGCGGTGGTGCCCATCCCGCCCAGCCAGAACAGCACCTGGTTGCCCTTCGTGGCGCCGTACCGGAACCAGCCCGTCCAGGTGAGGTCGCCGTCGCCCGGGGGCTGCGCCGGGTCGTAGGGCACGCGGACGTAGTCGTCGACGCCGTCGAGCGTCACCGCGCCGCCGAACCGGCCCGCCGCGACGGAAGCACCGCCGAGCACCCGGGCGTCCGCGTGCCCGGAAACGTCCGGTGTGGACGGTCCCGCGGAATTCCGCCGGCCCAAATAGGATTCGTCGAAGCGCGCGAACCGGATCTCGTCCCGCGCGTCGACCGCGCCGCCTTCGTACATCAGCCCGATTTCCGAGCCGCCGATCCGGACGAGGTCCGAGTACCCGGACCAATCGGAAGTGATCCGCGTGCCCTGCTCGGCGTTCTCCCACGTCCGCCCGTTGTCGTACGACGAGCGGATCATCATCCAGCGCCGCCGGTCGGTGTCCGACGGCGACGAGAACAGCAGCCGGTTGCCGACGCGCAGGACCGAGCCCTGCACCATCGGGGTCACCAGGTCGGGGATGGCGGTGAAGGACCTGGTGAACGTCTCACCGCCGTCACGGCTGACGGCGTAGTCGCGGTTGCCGATGTCGGTACCGCCCTGCTCGCGGCCGCCGGCGTAGATCGAGCCGTCGGGCAGCTCGACGACGGTGACTTCGGACGGCTTCTGCGTATATGTTCCGCCGACCGGGTGCGGGTAGCTGTCCACCGCGCCGACGTGCCAGCTGCGCCCGCCGTCGTCGCTGTAGACCAGCCCGGCGTGGTTCTCGATCGAGTGCGTGCCGTCGCTGGTCTCCGCGTTGACGCCGAACACCAGACGTCCGGCATGGCGGCCGCGGGTCAGCTGGATGCCGTGCACCGGACCGGACGCGTACCAGGAGTCCCAGTTGGGCAGCTTCGCCTGCGCGCTGATGTCGACGGGGGCCGACCAGGTCAGCCCGTCGTCGTCGCTGTACTGCGAGTGCGGCGTGCGCGGGCAGGGGACGTCGCAGGCCTTGTCGTCGGTGCGGCCCTTGTTGTACGTCGTGATCAAGACGATCCGGCCGGTGCGGCTGTCCACGATCGGCACCGGGTTGCCGTGCGTGTCCTCGCCGCCGCGGTTGACCACCTGCAGCGGCGACCACGTCTTCCCGCCGTCGGTGGAGCGCTTGAGCACGAGGTCGATGTCGCCGGTGTCGCCGCAGTTGTCGATGCGGCCTTCGGCGAAGGCCAGGAGGGTGCCGTGGGTGGACTCGACGATCGCCGGGATCCGGAAACAGCTGTACCCGGGATCCTGCGCGGCCTTGAACAGGACTTGCTGGTCGAACTGCGGCGCGGCCTGCGCCGGGCTCGCCGCGAGCAGCGAGCCGGCCAGGGCCACCAAAGCGGCCCATCTCCCCGGTGTTCTCATTCTCATCCCTTCAGGACGGCGACACCTCGCGGCGCGAGCCGCACCTCGCGCACCGGCCGCGACGGGTCGGCGAGCAGGTCCGGCATGACGCGCGGCAGGTCGACGGTGACCGCCTCGGTGCCGTGGTTGAGCAGGATCAGGTAAGCGCTTTCCCCGCCGTGCCGGACGACGGCCTGAACGCCGGGCGGAGTCTCCACCACCGGTGTCACACCGGCTTCCGAACACACGCGGCCGAGCACCGGAGCCAACTCGGGCCGGGTGCCGAGGTACCAGGCGACACCGTCCCCGAAGGCGTGCCGCGTGATCGCCGGGCGCCCGGCCAGCTCCCCCGAAGCGAACGACGCGACGACCTCGGCGCCCTCCGGTTCGATCCAGTCGGCCCAGACCGACCCGGAATCCGTTGTCCCGTCGGCGAAACTCAGGTCGACGGGCTCGTTCAGGGGCCAGAACTCGGCGACCCGCAGGCCGAGGATGTCCCGCAGCGGCGCGGGATGGCCGCCGAGGTACGCGCGGTCGCAGCCGTCGACGATGCCGGAGAAGTACGACACCACGAGGTGCCCGCCGCCGGCGACGTACGCGCGCAGGTTGTCCGCGGCCGACGGCTCCAGCAGGTACAGGTTCGGGACGACGACCAGCTTGTACCGTGTGAGGTCCCGCGACGGGTGGACGACGTCGCAGGTGACGTTGGCGTCGAACAGCGGCGCGTAGTGCGCCAGCTGCGTCTCCAGGTACTCCAGCCGGGCGGGGTGCGAGTCGAGTTCGAGGCCCCACCAGCTCGGCCAGTCGTGCAGCAGGGCGACGTCGGCACGCACGCGCGTCCCGGCCAGCTCCGGCACGCGAGCCAGTTCCTGCCCCAAAGCGGCGGTCTCGCGGAACGTCCGCGTGTCGCGGCCGCCGTGCGGCACCATCGCCGAGTGGAACTTCTCGGCGCCGCCGCTGGTCTGGCGCCACTGGAAGAACAGGACGGCGTCAGCGCCCTGTGCGATGGCCTGCCAGCTGCCGAGCCGCATCGCCCCCGGCGGCTTGGGACTGTTGCGGGGCCGCCAGTTCACCGCGCTCGGCGCCTGTTCGAGCAGCAGCCACGGCTGGTCCTTGGTGGACCGCACCAGGTCGTAGGCGAACGCGGCCTCGACGTGGG
This sequence comes from Amycolatopsis sp. NPDC049691, assembly GCF_040675005.1. Lineage (NCBI taxonomy): Bacteria > Bacillati > Actinomycetota > Actinomycetes > Pseudonocardiales > Pseudonocardiaceae > Amycolatopsis > Amycolatopsis sp. NPDC049691. The sequence goes on along the minus strand of NZ_JBFANX010000013.1, from coordinate 11,448 downwards.
CCCGCGGGTCGGCGGGGTCGGGGTAGGAGTCGAGGCTGACGACGTCCTCGTGCGGCGTCCACGTGTGCCAGTCGAGGGCCTTCTGGACCAGGCCGACGAAGTTGGTCGTGATCGGGACGTCAGCGGTGAGCCGGCGCAGCACGCGCTGCTCGGTCAGGAAACACCCGAGCGCGGCGTCGGAGGAGAACCGGTGGAAGTCCAGCTGCTGCGCGGGGTTCGGGAACGTCGGCGCCACCCGGGGCGGCAGGATCTCGGCCCAGTCGTCGTAGCGCTGGGCCCAGAAGGTCGTCGTCCACGCCGCGTTGAGCGCGTCGATCGTGCCGTACCGCTGCTCGAGCCAGACCCGGAAGTCCGAGGCGGACTCGTCGCAGTAGCAGGCGCGGACGTGGCAGCCGTACTCGTTGCCGACGTGCCACATCGCCAGCGCCGGGTGGCCGGCGTACCGGGTCGCCAGCTCCGTGACCAGCCGGGCGGCGTGCGCGAGGTAGACCGGGCTGGACGGGCAGAACTGCTGCCGGGCCCCCGGGGAGAGCCGGACGCCGTCGGCGCGCACCGGCAGGATTTCGGGGTGCGCGTGCGTCAGCCACGGCGGCGGTGACGCGGTCATCGTCGCGAGGCACACCTTGACGCCCGCGCCGGCCAGGCCGTCCAGGACGTCGTCGAACCAGCCGAAGTCGTACTCCCCCGGCCGTGGTTCGACGCCGGCCCACGAGTAGATCCCCGCGGTCACCATCGTGACACCGGCTTCGGCCATCAGCTTCAGGTCTTCCCGGCGGACCTCTTCGGCCCAGTGCTCGGGGTTGTAGTCGGCGCCGTAGTGGATCATCTACAGCAGCCCGGCTTCGGCGAGCTTTTCCTTGATCCGCAGCAGTTCCTCGTCGTCCAGCGGGAGCTGCGGCGGCGCCATGACCGCGTTGTCGATGAACCCGCGCATCTTCATCGCGGCCTTGAAGGCGCCGAGCCCGGCCGAGCCGCGGCCCATCCGGCTCGGCGGCGCCACGGCCGTGATCGAGAACAGCTTCAGCAGCCGCTCCTGCTCGCGGCGGGCCGCGGCGAGGTTGCCGGACTTGAAGTGGTCGTGGACGAGCACGTACCCGACGGGGTCGACGTTGCCGAGGCCCGGCACCGCGCCGTCGGCGCCCATCGCCAGCGCCGCGTCCACGACCAGCTCGGAGCCGGTGAACACCGCGAAGGAGTCGAGGCCGCGGTCGCGCTTGCCGAGCAGCAGGGCGCGGAAGGACGCCTCGTCGCCGCTGGAGTCCTTGAGGCCGGCGAGGACACCGTCGGCGGCCAGGTCGAGCACCATCGGCCCGTCGAGCTTCGTGTGCACCGCCACCGGGATGTCGTAGGCGACGATCGGCAGCGCGGTGCGTTCCCGCAGCAGGCGGAAGTGCCGGTCGATCTCGGCGACGTGCGTGCGCGTGTAGTACGGCGCGGTGACGACGACGGCGTCGGCCCCGGCGGCTTCGGCGGCCTTGATGTGCTCGGCGACCCGCAGGGTCGTCATGTCGATACAGCCGGCGAGCACCGGGACGCGGCCGGCGACCTGGTCGACCGTCGTTTCGACGACGACGCGGCGCTGGGCGTCGGGCAGGAAGGCGACCTCGCTGGAGGAGCCGAGGACGAAGACGCCGTGCACGCCGGCGTCGAGCTGGAACTCGACGTGGCGCCGCAGCGAGTCGGTGTCCACGCTGAAGTCGTCGTGGAACGGCGTGCACAGCGGCGGGACGATTCCGGCGAACTTCGGCATCAGGCGCTCACTCCGGTCGGGATCTCTGGGTGGATGCAGCGGTAGGTGTGGCCGCCCTCGGCCGCGGCGAGCGGCGGCAGCTCGGCCGCGCACTCGTCGGTGGCCTTGGGGCAGCGGGTGCGGAACGGACAGCCGCTCGGCGGGTTCGTCGCCGAGGGCACCGGGCCGGTCAGGACGATCGGCTCGACGGGGTGCAACAGGCTCGGCGTCGCGGAGAACAGCGCCCGCGTGTACGGGTGGCGGGCCTGCGCCCCCACCGGCGCTTCCTCGACGATCCGGCCCAGGTACATCGTGACGATCCGGTCGCTCATCTTCGCCACCGTCTGGATGTCGTGGGAGACGAACACCATCGCCAGCTCCAGCTGTTCGCGCAGGTCGAGCAGCAGGTTGAGGATCTGGGCGCGGACGGAGACGTCGAGGGCGGACGTCGGTTCGTCGGCGACCAGCAACGCGGGCCGCAGTGCCAACGCGCGGGCGATGGCGACCCGCTGGCGCTGCCCGCCGGACAGCTGACCGGGCACGGCGTCGGCGACGCTCGCCGGCAGCCCGACCAGGGACATCAGCTCCCGGACGCGGTCGTCGCGCTCGGCAGGCGTCCCGACGCGGTGCACGTCGAGGGGGTCGCGGATGATCTTGGCGACGGCCAGGCGCCGGTTCAGCGCGGTCGACGGGTCCTGGAAGACCATGCCGACCTCGCGTCCCGAGACGTCCGGTTCCCCGCGGAAGCGCACGGCTCCCGCGGTCGGCCGCTGCAGCCCGACGATCACCTTGGCCAGGGTCGACTTGCCGCAGCCGGACTCGCCGACGACGCCGATCGTCTCGCCGGGGTTCACCACGAGGTGCGCGTCGGTCAGGGCGTACACGTGCTGGTGGCCGAACAGGCCGCGGCCGCGGATCTTGTGGACGACGTGGACGCCGTCGACCTCCAGGAGGTTCACGCCGTCGCCTCCTTCTCGCGCGCGATGTCGACCGCCGGGAAGTGGCAGGCGACGAGGTGGTCCACCGGCTCCCCGAAGCGGACCGGCGTTTCTTCGTGGCACTTGGCGCGGGCCGCCGGGCAGCGGTCGGCGAAGCGGCAGCCGGCCGGGAATTCGGCGGGCGCCGGGACGACGCCCTTGATCTGCGTGAGGCGAGCCTCGTCCTCCTCCAGCGACAGCACTGCGCTGAGCAGGCCGCGCGTGTAGTGGTGCCGCGGCGAGCCGACCACCTCGGCGGTCGCGCCCAGCTCCGCGACCTGCCCGCCGTACATGACGACGACCCGGTCGGCGATCTCGGACACCAGCGCGAGGTCGTGCGAGACGAGGACGAGCGCGAACCCGAGTTCCTCCTGCAGCCGCAGCAGCAGCGCCATGATCTGCGCCTGCACGGTCACGTCGAGCGCGGTGGTGGGCTCGTCGGCGACGATCAGCTTCGGGTCCCGCGAGAGCGCCATCGCGATCAGCACGCGCTGGCGCTGGCCGCCGGACAGCTCGTGCGGGTACGCGCGCAGCGTGCGGTCCGGGTCCAGGTTGACCAGTTCCAGGAGCTCGGCCGGGGTGCGCGTGCCGCCTCGGCGGGTGAACTGCTTGAGCTGGGCGCGGATCGTCATCGCCGGGTTGAGCGAACTGAGCGCGTCCTGGTAGATCATCGCGATGTCGTGGCCGAGGTGCCGCCGTCGTTCGCCCGGGCGCAGGGCCAGCAGATCGCGCTGGGCGAACCGGATCTGACCCGACACCCGCGCGGCCGCGGGCTGGAGGCCGAGGATCGACAACGCCGTGAGCGTCTTGCCGCAGCCGGACTCGCCGATGAGCCCCAGGACCTCCCCGGCGCGGACGCTGAACGACACGCCGTCGACGACGTCGACGCCTTCGTGGCGGCCGGGGAACGCGATCCGGAGCCGGTCGACCTCCAGGACCGGCTCGCGGTGGTCGAGGGATCTCGCGGTGCGGGCGAGCCGCTCCCCCGCCTCCCGCAGCCCGGCGATCGGCAGGACGGGCGCGGTGTCGGTGTCGTCGCGGGCTTCGACGGCCTTCGCGACTTCCGCCGCCTTGACCGCGCGGGACGACGGCGCCGCCCAGGCGTCGGAGATCCGCTCGGACAGGATGTTCAGCGCCAGCACGGTGATCAGGATCAGCAGGCCGGGGAACAGCGTGGCCCACCAGCCGCCGGTCAGCACCAGGTCCTTGCCGTCGGCGAGCACCGAGCCCCACGACGGGTCCGGCGGCTGGATGCCCGCGCCGATGAACGACAGCGACGCCTCGAAGACGATCGCGTCGGCCACCGTGACCGTGCAGTAGACGAGCACCGGCGCGGCGCAGTTGATCGCGACGTGCCGGGTCAGCACGAAGAACCGCTTCGCCCCGATGACGCGCTCGGCCGCGACGTAGTCTTCGCCGTACTGGGCCAGGACGTTCGCCCGGATCACCCGGGCCACCGGCGGCGTGTTGAGGAACCCGATGGCCAGGATCAGCACGAGGATGCCGTGGCCGAACACCGCGACCAGCACCGCGGCCAGCGCGATGCCGGGGAACGCCATGACGACGTCCAGGACGCGCATGATCACCGCGTCCACCCGGCGGTGCGACGTCGCGGCGAACGCCCCGATCACCGCGCCCGACACGAGCGCGAGCGCCACCGCCCCCAGGCCGATGGCGAGCGACCAGCGCGTGCCGGCGACGAGCCGGGAGAAGATGTCGCGGCCGGAGGTGTCCGTGCCGAACCAGTGGGCCCCGCTGGGCCCGCCGGTGTCGGTGCTGAGCGCGTCCGGGTTGTGCGTCGCCACGAGCGTGCCGAGCACGGCGACCAGGAGCAGCACGCCGAGGATCGCGAGCGCGGGCCAGCCCCCGCGCAGCCGCTTCACGCGTGGCTCCGCAGGCGCGGGTTCGCGATCAGGTAGAGGACGTCGACGATCAGGTTGACCAGGACGAACCCGATCGCGATCGTGATGACGAAGCCCTGCACCTTCGCGGTGTCGCCGTCGGTGACGGCCTGGATCATGTTCTGCCCCATCCCGGGCAGCGCGAACATCGTCTCGATGACGACCGCGCCGCCCAGCAGGTAGCCGACCCGCAGGCCGAGCACGGTGAGCGGGGTGACGAGCGCGTTGCGCAGCACGTTGCGCCCGACCACGACCACCGGTGGCAGGCCGCCGCCGCGCGCGGTGCGGACGTAGTCCTTGTCCAGCTCCTCGACCATCGACGTCCGGATCACCCGGGTCAGCTGGGCGGCCACCGGCAACGCGAGCGAGACCGCGGGCAGCGTCAGCGAGTTGAGCCAGCCGCCGAAGGAGTCGGCCGGGCTGACGTACCCGCTGGTCGGGAACAGGCCCTGCCCGACCGCGAGCCACTGGACCAGCAGCAGCGCCACCCAGAACGCCGGCGCGGCGACGCCGCCCAGGGTGACCACGCGGATCACCTTGTCCGGCCAGCGGTCGCGGAACAGCGCCGACGTCACGCCGAGCACCAGCGCCGTCACCAGGGCGATGAGCAGGCCGAGCAGGGTCAGCTGGACGGTCAGCGGCAACGCGGTCGCGATGGTCTCGGCGACCGGCTGCTTGGTGATCACGCTGGTACCGAAGTCGCCCTGGACCAGGTGCCAGACGAAGTGGACGTACTGCAGCGGCAGCGGGTCCAGCAGCCCGTTCTCGAGCCGGAACTGCTGGAGCTGCTCGGCGGTGGCGTTCGCGCCGTCGAACGCGGCCAGCGCCGGGTCGGTCGGCGCGAACCGCATCACGATGAACACGAAGAGGATCACGCCGAGCAGCAGCGGGATCAGGGCGAGGATGCGGCTGAGCAGCATCCGGGCGACGACGGCCACGGGTTTCTCCTCCTAGACCGGCTTGGCCTGGTTCAGGTAGATGCCCGGGTAGCCCTGGGCGTGCACGCCGGTGATCGCCCTCGGGTCCCAGGCCGTGCCGAGCTGGGTGAACACCACCGGGTAGATGACGGCCTGCTCGGAGATCCGGTCGAGCAGCTGCTTGGTGAGCGCGGTCCGCTTGGCTTCGTCGGCCTCGGCCGCGGCCTGGTCGCGCAGGGCGAGCAGCGACTGCGCTTCGGCGCCGGTGAACCGGGCGTACTTGCTCGTGAGGATGGACTTCGCGTCGTAGTAGTACCGGATCATCAGGTCGGGGTCGTTGCCGAACTGCAGGGGGTTGTTCGTCGTCGCGACGACCTGGAAGTCGGCGCCCGCGTCGAGCTTCGAGAACAGCGCCTTGGTGTCCTGGGAGTCCAAAGTGGTCCGGACGCCGATCGCGTCCCAGCCCTCCTTGATCACCTTGACGCAGTCGGCGACCAGCGAGGTGTTCGAAGTGGACAGCGTGACCTCGAGGTTGCTCACGCCGGCCTGCTGCAGCAGCTGCTTGGCCTTCTCGGGGTTGTACCCGAAGTCCTGCGACGCGGGCTGCGACGACGGCAGCTTCGGGTTGATGAACGACGTCCCCGGCGAGCCGGCGCCCTTCAGCCCGATGTCGATCATCTTCTGCTTGTCGATGGCGTAGTGCAGCGCCTGGCGCACGAGGTTCTTGTCGAACGGCGCGTGCGCGGTGTTGAAGAGCAGGAAGAGGTTGTTGCCGCCGTCGGCGAACTCGACCGTGCGGCCGGCCTTGCGGAGCTGGTCGGCGTTGGCGGCCGGGATGTTCTCGGCGATCTGCGCGTCCGGCTTGGCACCGGAGATCGCGGCGACCCGCGGGGCGGCGTCCACGATGGACTTCCACAGCATCTTGTCGTAGGCGGCCGGGCGCGGGCCGTTGTAGCCGTCGAACTTCTCGAAGCTGGTGTGCGACAGCGGCGCCTGCTCGACGACCCGGTACGGGCCGGAGCCGACGACCTTGCCGCCCTTGGCGTCGTCCCACTTGCCGTCGTAGACGTGCTTCGGCACGATCTTGCAGCACTGGATCCGCTGCAGCGCGTACGGGAACGGGAACTTGAGGACGAACTCGACCGCGCGGTCGCCGGTCTTGCGGACCTCCTGGAGCCAGTGCGAGAAGAAGCTGTGGATCAGCACGTTCTCCTTCTCGTCGAGCGCGCGGGCGTAGGTGAAGACGACGTCGTCGGCGGTGACGGGCTGCCCGTCGTGCCACTTGGCGCCGTCGCGCAGCTCGAACTTCAGGCTGGTGCCGCTCGTGTCGGCGGGCAGCGCCTTGGCCAGGCCGGGGAAGGGGGCGCGGGTGATCGGGTCACCCTCCACGAGGGACTCGTAGCAGTGCAGGATCGCGGCCATCGAGAACGCGGACGCCGTCTGCAGCGGGTCCCACGTCTGGTTGTTGCCGTAGCCGATCACGGCGGTCAGCGAGCCCGCCGAGCTGCCGGTCTTGTTGGTGGACGCGGGCCCGCCGCACGCGGCGAGGACGGTGGGGAACGCCAAGGCCGCCCCGGCGAAGGTGGTGTAGCGCAGCAACTGGCGGCGGCTGAGCGACGGGCTCTGGGACATCGGTGTCTCCGGCTGGCCTCGAACGGTAGGACATGGGACGTCCTATGACCGGCGTGAGCCTAGGATGGCTTCGCGTGGCGGTCAACCCTTCTGGACGTATGACGTAGGATGTCCCCTCATGACGCACCCGGGGAGGACAGCAGTGGCCCGTCCGCAGCGCAGCGAAGAGATCACCAAGCGCATCATCGACCTGATCGTCGAGCGGGAGCTCCCGCCGGGGGCGCCCATGCCGACCGAGCTCAGCCTGATGGAGGACATCGGCGTCAGCCGCAACTCCATCCGGGAGGCGATCAAGGCCCTGCAGGCCCTCGGCATCGTCGAGATCCGCCACGGCTACGGCACGTTCGTCGGCTCGGCCGGTTCGGAGTCGCTGCAGACGTGGCTGCTGTTCCGCACCCGCGCCCGCGGCGCCACCGACGTCGGACGGCTGCGCGACCTCCTGGAGGTGCGGGAGATGCTCGAGACCGAGCTGACCCGCCGCGTTGCCACCGACCACCGGCCCGACCTGGTCGAACAGCTGCAGGCCTGCGTCGCGCGGATGAAGCGCAAGGGCCCCGACGCCGCGGAGGCCGACCGCGAGTTCCACGACCTCATCTGCGCCGAGGCCGGGTTCGACCTCGCCCGCGAGCTCACCGGGCTGTTCTGGGACGTCTACCGGATCGCCGAAAGCGAGCTGGGCGGCCCCGCGTCGTCCCCGACGGCCACGGCGAAGCGGCACCAGGCGATCGTCGACGCGCTCCTGCTGCGCGACGCGGACGCCGCCGCCGAGGCCGTGCACCGGCACTTCGACGAGGTCCGCAAGCGCGCGAAAGCGGGTCCGTACGGGGGTTTCGGCGTCGCGCGCCCGGTTCCCGCCGCGCACTCGGAGACTGTGCGTCGTTGAGCCGTTCGAGGTAATTCCGGGAAGATCGCGGCCCGGGCTCAACGCCCGGAACGGCCGGCCCGTCCGTAGTGGTGATCAACCACCACACGGAGGTGCCAGTGCGAAGAACTTTGTCCGTCCTGGGGGTCGTGCTCGCCGGGCTCGGAGGACTCACTCCCCCGCCCGCCGGCGCCGCGGTGCCCTCGACGTCCGCCACCTTGATCACCGGCGAGCACGTCGGCGTCCGGACCACGGCCGACGGCCGGTCCCTGTTCGACGTCCGGCCGGTCGTGGAAAAGGGAATGGCGCGAGCGCTGGTGCACCTGCGGCTCGGCGACCGCGACTACGAGGTCCCCGGCACCGCGCTCCCCTACCTCGGGCGCGGACTCGACCTGAGCCTGTTCGACGTCGGCGCGCTGCTGGCCGGCGCGCCGCTGCCCGCCGACCCGGCGACGTTCGGACCCGCGCTGGCCAAGCAGTTCAAAGAGGACAACGCGCGCGGGCACTTCGGCGGGCAAGGGCTCTTCGCCGGTGGCGCCCGCTTCGCGCTTCCCGGGGCGCGCCCGGCCGCCCGGCCGCGGTCGGTGATGCGGACGGTGTCGGTCGACGCCACCGACATCGCCGGCGAGCCGGCCGACACCGGCGTCGCGTTCCTCTACAACACCGACGACGGGAACCTGCTCGACCCGGACGAGAGCGTCAACTACTTCTCGGGCGGCACGGCGAAGTTCAGCGCACCCGAGGGGAACTACAGCGCGCTCGGCCTCTTCTGGACGGCCGACGCCGACGGCAACCCGACGGAGGTGCGGTTCAGCGCGCAGCCCGAGTTCGCGGTCAAGGCGGACAAGACCGTCCGCGTCGACGCGTCCCGCGCTTCGAGCAAGCTGACGTGGGTGACGCCGCGGCCGGCGCTGCTCGACGACACCGGGTTCCTGTTCCGCCGGGCGGCCAAGACCGGCCCGGCGCTGCTCGTGGACTTCGACGCCGGGCCCGGCGTGCCGATCGCGGTGTCGCCGACGGCCGTCCCGGTGCGGACGGGCGCGCTGCAGACGTACCCGTACAGCAGGCTGGTGTCCCCGCCCGGGCCGGGCACGCCGTACGAATACGTGCTGCAGAAGGCGAGCACCGGCACGATTCCGCGACAGCGGTACGTGATCACGGCGAAAGACGTCGCCGCGGTCGACTCGACGTACTTCAGCGAGTACTCGTCACTGGGCTTGCGGCAGCGCAGCGGGATGTTCTCCTTCGAGGACGTCGGCGGCCGCGTCTCGCACCCGATCCAGCTGCCGCGCAGGCAGGTCGAGTACGTCTCGGCGGCGCCGGACCTGCGCTGGTTCGGCGGGTTCTCGAAGTACGTGCTGCCCGGGCCGTTCCCCGGCTGGGCCGGCGGCCAGTACGAACCGTTCCACGCCTACCAGGGCGGTTCGGCGGTCACCGAGGAGTGGAACAAGTTCCCGCTGCACCCGGCGGGCGAGGTCGCGCTGCTGCCGCCGGCCGACGGCAGCGCGCCGGTGGCGCCCGCCGCGACGAGGGCCGGGGACCTGCTGCGGCTGTCGATCACGCCGTTCAGCGACAACCAGCCGGGGCACACCGGGCTGGGCTTCTACGGCGAGGCCCGCGACACCATCACCGGGCACTACACGCTGACCCAGGACGGCGCCACGATCGCCGAGGGCAGCCCGCCGTCCGGGAGCACCGAACTCACATTGGAGCAGCCGGTGGCGGCCGGGCCGTCGACACTGGGGCTGACGCTCGACGCCGGGCGCACCGGTCCGATGTACCGCCAGAGCACCGCGACCCACACCGAATGGACGTGGCCGTCCCAGCACGTCGAGGGCGCGGAGCTGCCGGCGGCGCTGGTCTGCCTGCGCCTGCGGGGCGGCGTCGACCGGTCGTGCGCGGTCGAGCCGATGCTGACCCTCGGGTACGCCGTCGGCGGGCTGCGGCCGGACGGCTCCACGGTGTCCGGTCCGCAGAGCCTCGACCTCACGGTCGGGCACCTGCAGCAGAGCACGGCTTCGCCGGTCACGGCAGCGACCGTGCAGTATTCGGCCGACGGCACGACCTGGCACGACGCGGCGGTCACCACCCGCGGCGGCGGGGTCTTCCACGCGGACTTCACCGCGGTCACCGACGCCTTCCACGGCACGGACGTCTCGCTGCGGGTGACGGCTTCCGACGCGGCCGGGGCGACCGTGGCCGAGACGATCACCGCCGCCTACCACGTCTACGCGTCCTGACGGGAGTGTCCACTGTGCACAGATCACTGATCGGCGTGCTGAGCGCCGTCCTGGTCGTCGCGTTCGCGCCGGCCGCGACCGCCGCTCCGGCACCGCGCGCGGCGTGTCCCGAGCGGCCCGGGATGGCGCGTTGCCTCACCAGCTACCCACCGGTGCGCGCCTTGGCGGACGGTCCGGCCGGCTGGGGTGCCGACGACCTCGCGTCGGCCTACGGGCTGCCGGCTTCGCCGGGCCCGGAAACGGTCGTCGGCATCTCGATCGCCTACGACGCACCGAACCTGGAAGCCGACCTCGCGGCCTACCGGGCCCAGTACGGCCTGCCGCCGTGCACGACGGCGAACGGCTGCTTCCGCAAGGTGAACCAGCAGGGGCTTTCCGCACCGCTGCCCGAGGCGTCCTTCGGCTGGGCGCTGGAGTCCACTTTGGACGTCTCGATGGTGTCGGCGGCCTGCCCGTCGTGCCGGCTGCTGGTCGTCGAAGGGAACTCGCCGGGCTTCGCCGACTTAGCGGAGACGGAGGACACGGCGGTCCGCCTGGGCGCGACGGTGGTGTCGAACAGCTACGGCGCCCGCGAAGGCGGTGCGCCGCTGGCGTTCGCGAGTCACTACCAGCACCCGGGCGTGGCGGTGGTGGCGTCCTCGGGTGACGCGGGCTTCACGGCGGCGAGCTACCCGGCGGTCCTGGCGACGACGATCGCGGTCGGCGGGACGTCGCTGGCCCGGGACCCGTCCTCGGCCCGCGGCTGGGCGGAATCGGCCTGGCAGTACGGCGGAAGCGGGTGCTCGGCATACATCGCGAAGCCGTCGTGGCAGCAGGACACCCACTGCGGCAAGCGCACGGTGGCGGACGTCGCCGCGGCGGCGGACGGGATAGCGATCCACTACGCGGACGCGGGCGGCTGGCTCCCGGTGAACGGCACGAGCGCGTCGGCGCCGTTCGTCGCGGGACTCATCGCCCGCTCCGGCCACGCGACCGCGCCGGCGGACCTGTACGCGAAGGCGGCCCGGTTCACCGACGTCACGACGGGCGACAACGACCCGGCGGGCGGCGGCAAGAAGTGCGGCGGCGACTACCTCTGCGTCGCGGGCCCGGGCTATGACGCCCCGACCGGCGTCGGCGTCCCGAACGGCCTGACGGGCTTCTGACCGGCGGTCGTGAGTGGGAAACAGGGTTAGAACACTGTTTCCCAC
>NZ_JBFANX010000012.1:0-289017 GCF_040675005.1 Amycolatopsis sp. NPDC049691 | reverse complement strand
GACACTTCGACCCAGGGCAGGACCTTCAGCAGCCAGCGGGAGGAGATGCCCTGCATCTGGGGGACCGACTTGGTCGTGGTGGCCAGGGTCCGGGCAGCGGCCCGGCCGAGGCTCAGCGGTGCCTGGTCGGTGTCCACCGGGTCGGTGACGGTCACAGCGAAAACCACCCCATCATTCGGAAAACCGGGTTGCGACGAAGATTCAACATAGCAACGGCCCGCACGCGCACAATGACACGATCGGGTCCCGGGGGAGAACCACCTGTTCGACACCCGGCCATTTCGGACACCGCGTTCACCGTGTTCGTCACGCGCCGTTCGCGCGCGTCACCCGGTCGGGAAATTCGCAGCTCGTAAGGGGAATCCACGGTCGCTCCAGGGAGCGGTGCCGGGCGCCGGACCGGTGGTGAGCTGGGCCGAATCAGCGATTGCGCCGGCCGGAGTGCGGCCACTCGGATGAATCGAACAATACCCGGTTGTCCGGCCGGAAATGGGTGGACTAACTTGACCATCCCGGCGTGAATGCGCCGGGTGGGAAAGGACGTGGATGAACATCTTCGTGGCCGGCGGGCTCTGGGTGGCCGGCGCGGCCCTCGTCGGGGGCGTGATCGCGTACCTGGTCCGCCGGTTCGGCTGGGACGAGGGGCGGCCCGACAACAACGACGCGGCGGGCCAGGTGTTCACCATCGTCGGCGGGCTGCACGCGGTGCTGGTCGCGTTCGTGCTCATCTCGCTCTTCGACTCGGTCGGCTCGGCGAGCCAGGACGCGCAGACCGAGGCGGACAGCCTGGTCGCGGCGACGTGGGCGGCCGACGCGCTGCCGGCCGAGACGAAGGACCGCGTGCACCAGCTCGCCGTCGCGTACGCGCGCACCGTCGAGGAGCAGGAGTGGCCGCGGCTGGCCGACGGCGGTGAGATCGCCGCCACGGGCTGGACGCAGCTGGACCAGATGCGCCAGGCCGTCGCGGCCGCCGACGTCGACGGCGACTGGGCGATCGACCGCAAGACCGAGGCGAGCAACCAGCTCTGGTCGGTCTACCAGGCCCGCACGCAGCGGCTGAACAACGCGGGCGGCGGCGGGGTCGGCGCGGTCGTCTGGTTCGCGCTGATCCTCGGCAGCCTGATCACCGCGATCCTGCTGCCCAACCTGTTCGGCGGCACGCGGCTGGCGGCGCACGTCATCATCGTCTCGACGCTGGCCGGCACGATCACGTTGCTGCTGTTCGCGATCTACCAGCTGCAGAACCCGTTCAGCGGCGGCGCGAAGGTGCCGTCGGAGGCGTTCACCAGCGCACTGGACCGGCTGGCTTGACCGGCACGCGCGCCCGCTGGGCGGCGATGCTCGGCGTGGCGGCGGCGGTCTCGGCGGTACTGGCGGCGACGGGCTGGCTCGCGCCGCCGTCGTCGTCCTCGAAGCGTCCCGCGGCCCAGGGCACGGACACCTGCACGATCCTGCAGGCGGAGAACGAACGCGAGGGCGCGCCGACGACGCTCCGGCTGCTGTCCCTGCCCGACGGGACCACGAAACGCCTGACGCAGGCCGGGTACTGGATCAACGCGATGGGGTATTCGGCGGCGCAGGGGGTCGTCTACGGCGTCGCGGACGGAACGCGCCAGGGGCGCTACGACCACGGCGCGCACGCGGTGCGGATCGACGCGTCGGGGGCGGTGACGGACCTCGGGGTGGTCGGCCGCGCGGGCGCGCGGCGGCCGGTGTGGAGCCAGGTCACGGGCGCGACCGCGGGTGCGATCGACGGGAACCGCTGGTACGTGCGGCAGGACAGCGATCTGTACACAGTGGACATCGATCCGGCGTCGGCGGACTACGTGCGGGTGGTGCGCCGGACGGCCCTGCGGCCGGTGTCGCTCGCGGTGGGCGTGGACGACTTCGCGTACGACCCGGCTTCCGGCCTGCTGTACGGGGTCTCGACGACGTCGCGCGGGGACGGCTCGGTGGTGACGCTGGACCCGGCGACCGGGAAGGTCGCGGTGGTACCGGGACTGCGGTTCCCGCGCGGGGGAGCGTACGGGTCGGTGGTGCTGGCGCCGGACGCGATCTACGCGACGGCCAACCGGGACGGGCACCGGAGCGTGACGTACGGGCTGCCCCGGGACGGCTCGGGCCCGGCGGTCGAGCTGTCGACCGGGCCGGCGCTGGTCAGCGGGGACGCCGCGGGGTGCTTCGCCGAGCAGGCTCCGCCGCCCACCACCAGTTCGGCGTCGCCGACTCCGACTACTACGCCGTCTCCGCCGCCGTCTTCGTCGAGCACGCCGTCGCCCGAGCCGCCCCCGCCGTCGCAGCCGCCGCCGGTGGAGCAACCGGCGGCCGTCGCCCCGGCCCCGACGCCCACCCCGACCACGGTGGCCACTACGGCGCCGAAAGCCGTGGAGCTTCCGCCGCCCCCACCGCCGTCGTCGAAGCGGCACGCGCAGCCGACGGAGAAACCGGAGCCGGTGGTCCAGGACACGGGAGTGCGCACGCAGGAGAAACGCCGGTGGGGCCTGACGGCGTTGATCCTGGTCCTGGGCAGTGGCGCGGCCGTGGCCCACGTCCGCCGGCACCGTTAACGTCCTGGCCTTCTCGAAGCCGTCCACTGTCCACTTCGGCCACGGAGACTCCTCCTCCGGCGCGGGTCCACGCGCCGGAGGAGGAGAAACGGGATGAAGCGGGTAACGATCGCCCTGGTCGCCGGGGTGCTGGCCCTGCCACTGGCCGCCTGGCCGGCGGAAGCGCACGACCACGGGCCGCGGGCCAAGGACGACCACCTGCACGCGCGCTCCGGGTGGACTGTCGCCGCGGACCTGCTCCGCAACGACCGGGGCACCGCCGTCGTCCGGCACACCGCCGCCGCGCACGGCACCGTCGACCTCGGCCCCGACGGCACCCTCCGCTACACCCCCGCGCCCGGCTTCACCGGCCGGGATTCCTTCACCTACACCGTTTCCGACGCCGTGAAGCTCTACCCGACCCACCTGAAGCCGCTCGCCACCATCGGCGGCGTGGAGATCAAGGGCGGTGCGTACGGCTCCGCGCTCACCCCGGTCCCCGGCGAACGCGACTCGTTCTACGGCCTCACCGACCGCGGCCCCAACGTCGACGCGCCCGGCGGCGGCAAGATCGAACCACTGCCCGCCTTCACCCCGGCCATCGGGAAGTTCCGGCTCCGCGACGGGAAAGCCGTGCTGGAGCGGACCATCCCGCTGCGCGCCGCGGACGGCACCCCGTACGACGGCCGGGTCAGCCCGCTCGCCGACACCGGCGAGACGATCGTCGACCTGAACGGGAACGTCCTGCCGAAGTCCGTGAACGGCTACGACTCCGAAGGCCTCGTCGCGCAGCAGGACGGCACCTTCTGGGTCTCCGACGAGTACGGCCCCTTCATCACCCGCTTCGGCCGCGACGGCCGCGCGCTCGAGCGCCTCTCGCCGTACGACGGCTCCCTGCCGGGCGAGCTGAAGTACCGCGTGCCGAACAAGGGCATGGAAGGCCTCGCGCTGACCCCGGACGGCCGGACGCTCGTCGGGATCATGCAGTCGGCACTGCAGCAGCCGGACCTGACGAAGAAGCCGGGCAACGTCACCACGCTGCGGATCGTCACCGTCGACCTGCGCACGCGCGCCACCCACGAGTACCTCTACCTGCTCGACAACCCGGACACCACGGGCACCGCGGTCAGCGAGATCACCGCGCTCTCGGCCACGCGCTTCCTCGTCGACGAGCGTGACGGCAAGCCGGAACCGGGCGCGTACAAGAAGCTGTACGAGGTCGACCTGACCGGCGCCACCGACGTCGGCCCGCGGGCCGCGGGGTACGACGCCGCCAAGGGCGGCGTGCTGATCGGCGGCAGGAGCATCGACGCCTACGTCGGCAAGGACACCACCGCCGACGCGACGAAGGACCTCGCCGCCGCCGGGATCACGCCGGTCGGCAAGAAGCTGTACCTGGACCTCGGCGCCCTCGTCACCGGCCTGGACCCGAGTGGCGGCTTCTTCGGGCACGACAAGGTCGAAGGCGTGGCGACGACCGACGGCGGCCGGACGCTGGTCATCAGCAACGACAACGACTTCGGCATCGACGGCGTCACGACCGCGGCCCCGCCGTACGCGCTGCACCCGAAGACGCTGCCGGACGGGCGCCAGGACGACGGCGAGTACCTCGCGGTCGACACGACCAGGCTCCCGGCGGCGACGAGCACCGCGACGGTGACGATCGACGTGCGCTAGTACTTGAACTGGTCGACGTTGTCGGCGGTGATGAGCAGCGGATCGCCCAGCAGGACGGTCTTCGACGCGGCGTCGTACTTCACCGCCGGCAGCTCCAGGCTCACCTTGTTGACCGGCTGGAGCGGCTTGCCGTCGGCGACCTGCTTCGCCGTCCACGCGGTCAGGTAGCCCAGCGACTCGACGTTCCACAGCACCGACTGCGAGCACGAGCCGTCGAGCAGGTACGGCTTGATCGCCTGCGGCGTCCCGACGCCGACGGTGAACACCTGCCCGATCTTCTGCTGCTCGCGCACGGCCTTCGCGACGCCGGGCGCGGACGTCGTGCACTCGCCGACCAGGCCGGTGAGGGCCGGGTGGCGCACCATCAGCTCCTTGGCGAGGCTCGTCGCCGTGTCCTGGTCCTCACCCGCGTACAGCGTCTCGACGAGCTGGGCCTTCGGGTAGTGCCGGGCCGCGTACTCCTTCTGGACCGCGATCCAGGTGTTGAGGTTCGCCGCGGCCGGCCCGCACGAGACGATCGCGTACTCGCCGGTGCCGCCGGTCCGCTTCATCAGCGCGTCGGTGAGCGCGGCGCCGATCCCCTCGGCGCTGGCCTGGTTGACGAACACTTCGCGCTGCGTGCCCGGCGCGTCGGTGTCCGAGGTGAGCACGTGGATGCCCTTCGCGCGGGCCTCGGCGATCACCGGCGCCAGCGCGGCGGGGTCGTTCGGCGCGACGACGATGACGTCGACCTTCTTGGCGATCAGGTCGCGCACGATGGCGACCTGGGCGTCGGGGTCGACGGTCTTGGGACCGACCGTGGACCACTGCACGCCGAGCTGCTTGGCCGCTTCGAGACCGCCGGTGTTCATGGCCTGGAAGTACGGGATGCCCTCGACCTTCGGCACGAAGGCGATCCGCGTCGGCGCCGACGCGGGCTCGGTGCCCAGCTGTTCGGAGCAGCCCCCGAGCGCGAGCGCCGCACCCAGCAGCAGCGTCGCGACCAGCCGGAACGTCTTCGTCGGCCCTCGCATCCCCACCCATTCCTCAGGACTTCCGATCGGTCTGCGCACGGTGGAGACCAAGGGGCAAGGTAGGGCCCCGCGTAACGCTGGTCAACGGGATGTGCGCAAAGGGTTACGGAAGTGAGTTCTACCTCGTGGATTTTTGGCGGGAATTCGCTGGTCCGGCGCTGTCGGTCACGGTAAGCGACCATCGTCGGCACACTGCGTCGCCTGTGGCGTGCGAGACACCGGCGTAGTTACCCCCAGGGGGTATAGTTCGCGGCATGAACGAACAGCACGGAGCTTCGTGGGCGACAGCGATCCAGGCGACCCTGCACTGCCTGACGGGCTGTGCGATCGGTGAGGTCCTCGGCACGGCGTTCGGCCTGCACAACGCCGCGACCGTCGTCCTGTCGATCGTCCTCGCGTTCGTCTTCGGCTACGGCCTGACCATGCGCGGGGTGCTGAAGTCGGGGCTGGCCCCGGCCGCGGCGTTCAAGGTCGCGCTGGCCGCGGACACCGTGTCGATCGCCGTCATGGAGCTGATCGACAACACGGTCGTCGTGGCGATCCCGGGGGCGATGGACGCCGGCCTGGCCAGTTTCCTCTTCTGGCTGGCGCTGGCGGTTTCACTGGCGGTCGCGTTCGTCGTCACCGTGCCGGTGAACAAGTGGATGATCGGGCGCGGCCTCGGCCACGCGAAGGTGCACGCGCACCACCACTAGGGGAGGTGGCGGCCTCCCCCGGCGGTCAGACGCTCGACAGGTCGACGGCGCGGTCCACCTTCGGCCGGTCGAGCACCCGCAGGATTCCTTCCAGCAGGTAGTAGTCGGCGTAGGGGAGCGACACCTCGATGCCGTCCTCGGCCGGCCGGTTGCGCGTGCAGCGCGCGACGCTCGCCTCGGCCCGCGCCGACTTCGTCGTCAGGCACGTCCGCGAGATCGCCGAGAGGATCCGCAGCGCGGCGTCGCGGTACTGCGCGCGGTGCGTGAGCTCCGCGAGGTCGAGCAGGCCGCACGCCATGATCACCCCGGCGGAGGCGTCCTTGACGTCGTTCGGTGCCTGCGGCGCGAGGTAGTCCCACACCGGCACGTGGTCCGACGTCAGGTGCGCCAGCGCGAAGTCCGCCAGGCGTCGGGCGGTCGTCAGGAACTCCTCGTCCCCGGTGCGGCGGTGGATCGTCGTGAACCCGTAGATGCCCCACGCCTGCCCGCGCGACCAGCACGACGCGGGGCTGTAGCCCTGCACCGTGTTCGGCCCGATCGGCGCGCCGGTGACCGGGTCGAAGTCGAAGACGTGCGGGGTCGACCCGTCCGGGCGGACGAAGTTCTTCTGCGCGGTCTTCGCGTGCGCGACGGCGATCTCGAGGTACTGCGGGTCCCGGGTCTGCTTGCTCGCGAACGCCAGCAGGTCCAGGTTCATCATCGTGTCCATGATGACGCGGCCCGCGTTGTTCGGGTCGTTCAGCGCGCCCCAGGCGCGGATGAACTTCCCAGCCGGGTTGTACCGCTTGATCAGCGACGACGCGGCCTGCACCGCGCCCGCCGCCCACTTGTCGTCGCCGGTGAGCCGGTACGCGGTCACCCACGACGGGTAGAACAGGAAACCGAGGTCGTGCGTGCTCGTGTCGTTCTGCCGCGGCGCGAGTTTCTCCGCGGACGCCAGCGCGAGGTTCTTGAATTGTTCGTCGCCGCTGTGCAGCCAGGCCAGCCACAACTGGCCGGGCCAGAATCCGCCGACCCAGTCGCCGTTCTGCGAATAGGTCCATTTCTCGAACTTCGTGCCGACCGGAAACCCGGTGACGCCGGGCGCCACCGCGCGGAGCTTCGAAACCGCGTAATCGGCCGCTTGGCGGAGCGTCCGGGTGACCGATGCCTGGTCGGAGGCATCGAGGCCGGCCGCCGCGGCGACCGTGGGGGTGCTGGTGCTCGCCGCCACCGCGGCACCGGCCGCGGTGGTCAGCAGGGTTCTCCGGGTAACGCTCACAGGTGACCGCCATTCCGTGTGGGGAAATGCTCCAGGTTCCCGGAAGTTTTCCACAGCGGACTGGCAGTTGTACACCCGGCGGATAGTCGTTCATGCTTGTGAATTCCTGTCCCGATAAGCGGGATATTCGCATTGTGGGGGAAACCGGCGCCGACCGGAATGCCCGCGTCCCCACGAAAGGGGCGAAGGCCCGGCGGGGGACGCCGGGCCTTCGCGTCATCGCGGGGATGAGGGCAGTCACCCTCGCGATGCTCGGGGGCTCGCTCGAGCCGCGGTTCAGCAGTGGGGCGCGACCGGGAGGTCCGAGCCCGTCTGCAGGTAGGTGTCCGACACGTAGTGGCCGGGGCCGATCCGGTCCCAGATGGTGCTGGTGCCGAACGTGCCGGTGACGCTGTCGCCGTCGACGTAGCACTCGATGGTCACCTTGGCGTAGTTCGCCGCGAAGCCCTTGATGGCGGCGGAGGTGCTGGCGCTCGCCCGGACGTTCATCGGGTCGCCGGCGGTCTTCACCGTGCCGGTCGGGCCGGTGCCGGTCCACAGGTAGGTGACGTTCACGTAGCCGTTGTCGGACATGCCGAGGCCGTCCCAGAAGACGCCGTCGGCGAGGTCGATGCCCGCCGGGTTCTGCACGGTGCGGCCGGAGTCGTCCTTCTTGTTGTTGTAGCCCTGCAGGTACGCGGCCTGCGCTTCGGGCGTGCCCTGCGGCAGGTCCTTGAACTCCGAGCGGACCGACGCCGGGTTCCAGTAGTCGTCGCGCTCGTTCCACGGGCCGATTTCCCACACCGGCGCGTACTCGCAGCGGCTGCCGTCGGTGCGGCACACGCGGGCGGTGTAGTTGCCGGTTCCCTTGGGGGACACGGACTTCCCGGAGGGGAAGGAGACGAAGTGGTCGTGGCTGGTGATGACGTGGCCGTTGGCGGTGGTGCCCCCGACGAGGCCTTCGCGGGTCCCGTAGACCTTGTAGGTCAGCGCGGCCGTGGCGGCGAGCGCGTTCACCTGCGGCGCGCCGGCGGCGCTCAGCGAGACACCGCTGACGGACGGGCGGACGCCGTCGGTGTCGCTGTGCAGGCCGATGCGCACCTGCACGGAGCTGACGCTGGTCTTGAACGCCGTCCCGGCGGGCGTCCACTCGGTCCAGTCGTCCGCGCCGGTGCGGCCGCGGACGTCGACCTCGACCGCGGTGCCCTTCGGCGTGTCGGCGGTCAGCTGCGCGTCGACGCGGTTCGCCGGCGTGCCGAGTGCGTGCTCGGCGGTGACGAGGCTGCCCTCGCTGCCCGCGAAGACCCGCGCCGTTCTGTGCCACGCGGCGTCGGCCAGGGTCAGCGTTCCGCCCGCGCCGGTGACGTTGACGTCGTCACTGTCCACAGTGGACAGGTCGGCCGTCCAGCTCGCGCCGGTCGCGGCCTGGGCGGGGGCTCCGGCCAGCGCCGTCACCGCCCCGGCGGCCAGGACCGCCGCGGTCACGCGGCCGGCCTTCATGATCCGGATCATCCCCGGTTCTCCTCTCGCACTCGTTCACTCGAACGTGGCGAAAGATTGACGGGGTGGCGTACATGATCCGTACAAGCAGGACACGACGTGCTTGTGCGCTGGGGGTCAGGCGGAAAGCTCCCGCCAGATGGCCAACGCCCGCTCCGAATAGTCCCGGGACCGCTCCGGCTGCGAAAGCGCCCGGTGCAGCTCGCCGAGCAGCTGCGAAACCTCGGCCTCGGACCGCCGGTCGCCGTTGCGCCGGTGCACCGACAACGAGTTCACCAGCAGCAGCTGGGCGTGCGCGAAGTCCCCGCTGTGCAGGCACAGCTCCCCGAGGTTCTGGTTGGCGTACCCCACGCAGTGGTCGTCGCCCAGCTCGGTGAAGATCGCGATCGCCTGGTCGACGTGCTCGCGGGCCGCCGCCAGGTTGCCCTGGTGCTGGAACAGCAACCCCAGCCGCTTGTACGCGTGGGCCTCGCGGTGGCGGTCGCCGATCGCCGCCGACAGTTCCAACGCGTCGGTGAACCAGCGCTTCGCTGCCGCGTAGCAGCCTCGCGACATCCAGACCGCGCCCGCGCCCAGCCGGGCCACCGCTTCGCCGTTCGGGTCGCCTTCCTCCGCGAACAGCTTCAGCGCCTCGTGGCAGTGGTCGAGCGCCAGGCCGTCCTCGCCGTCGATGCGCAGGATCGTGGCCAGCCCGGTGAGCGCGATCGCCACGCCCTGCGCGTCGCCGACCCGCTCGAACAGCGCCTTCGACTCTTCGAACGCCACGCGCGATTCGGCGTATTCGTCCTGGTAGAGCAGGTACTGCGCGAGGTTGCGCTGCACGATCGCCTCCGCGCGCAGCGAACCGGTCCGGCGGGCCGCCGCCAGCGCGATCGTGTGCGTGCTGTGCCAGTCGTCCTGGTGGCCGCGCAGGTCGAAGTACGGCGTCAGCGCCGACGCCAGCTGCCACGCGAGGTCGTCGAAGCCGTGCGAAGCGGCCAGCGAAACCGCTGCGACGCTGGTGTGCCGCTCGGCCGCGAACCACGCCGCCGGGTCGTCCGGCAGCACGTCCGCCGGCACCTCCGGCCGCGGCAGCTCGTCGTCGCGGTACATGCCGAAGAAGTGCAGCGGCATCCGCCGCGCGGCTTCCAACGCCAGCGCCAGGTATCCCTCCAGCACCCGGCGAAGCGCGGCGCGCGTCTTCGCCGCGTCGCTCTGCTCCGCCAGTTCCACGGCGTACACGCGCAGCAAGTCGTGCAGCCGGTAGCGCGGCTGCCCGGCCGGATCCGAGCCGACGAGCTCCACGAGGTGGCCGTCGACCAGCACGTCGAGGACGTCTTCGGCGTCCCGGCGGCCCAGCACGGCCGCGACCGCCCACGCCGGGAACTGGACCGGCCCCAGCAGGCCGAGCCCGCGGAACGCCGTCGCCGCCGACATCGGCAGCAGGTCGTAGGACAGCGTCACGCTCGCGCGGACGGCGAGGTCGCCGACGCGCAGCTCGTCGAGCCGCCGGTGCTCGTCGCGCAGCCGGTCGGCCAGCAGCCGCAGCGTCCAGCCCGGCCGGTGTGTCAGCTTCGCGCCGGCCACCCGGATCGCCAGCGGCAGGTGCCCGCACTGGCGCAGGATCGCCGCCGCGCTCTCGGGTTCGGCGGCCACCCGCTCGGCGCCGACGATGCCCTGCAGCAGCCGCGCGGCCTCGGCCTCGGGCAGCAGGTCGACGTCGACCGGCTGCGCCCCGGCCAGTCCGGGCAGCCGGATCCGGCTGGTCACCAGCACCGCGCACGCCCCGGCACCCGGTAGCAGCGGACGCACCTGGGCGGCGCTGCCGGCGTCGTCGAGCACGATGCACATCCGCCGCCCGGCCAGCCGCGACCGCAGCAGCGCCGAGCGTTCCGCCGGTTCGCGCGGCAGGCCGGCGTCCGGGACGCCCAGCGCGCGCAGCAGTTCCGCGAGCACACCCATCGGCGCGCGCGGCGACGACGACGTGCCGGCCAGGTCGACGTGCAGCTGCCCGTCGGGGAAGTCGTCGCGGACCGCGTGCGCGACCCGCACGGCGACCGCCGACTTCCCGACGCCGGGCGCGCCGGAAAGCACGACGACGGCGGGCGTGCCGGAGTCCGCGCGCTCGCGGAGCAGGCCGACGACCTGGCGGAGCACCTCGTCGCGGCCGGTGAAGTCCGGCAGGTCCAGCGGCAGCTGGCAGACCGGGACGAACTCCGCCGGGCGCACGGCGGGCGCGGTTTCGGAGACCAGGGTCGCGCGCAGTTCGCGCAGCCGCGCGCCGGGTTCGGCGGCGAGCTCTTCGCGCAGGACGCGCTCGGCGGATTCGTACGCCTCGACGGCGTCCGCGGTCCGCCCGGCCGCGCGCAACGCGACGATCAGCTGCGCCCACAGCTCTTCGCGCAGCGGGTGCTCGGTGACCAGGCCGCGCAGCTCGGCGACGGCCTCGCCGCAGCGGCCGAGGTCGATCCGCGCCCGCAGGCGCTGTTCCTGCACGGACAGGCGGAGTTCGGCGAGCCGGGCGACGGTCGCGCCCCAGCTGTGGTCGTGCGGCAGTCCTTCGAGGACTTCGCCGCGCCACAGGGCATCGGCCCGGTCGAGGAGCTTGAGAGCGCTTTCGGCGTCGGCGCGGTCGAGCGCTTCCTGCGCTTCGCCGGCCAAGGCCGTGAAAGCGAGGTGGTCCAGTTCTTCCGGCGACGCGGTCAGCAGGTAGCCGGAGGCGCGGCTGCTGATCCGTTCGCCGAGGTCGGGGTCGATCTCGGCGAACCGTCTTCGGAGCGAATGGACGTAGGTGCGGATGTTCGCCGCGGCGGACCGCGGCGCCGAGTCCGGCCACAGGACCTCGACCAGCACGTCGGCGGACACGACGACGTTCGGCTGCAGCGCCAGCGCGGCCAGCAGCAGCCGGGGCTTCGGCCCGCCGAGCGGGATCACCCGCCCGGAAGCGGTGACCTCCAGCGGACCGAGGACACGGATGTTCAGCGAGGTGGCCTCAACCTGCCCGATGAGTTCCCCCATAGCCGGATGCTATGGCCCGTTCGACCCCATGGGCTAGATCCATTCGGAGTGTCTGCGCACGCCGTGGGCGCTTTGTACGAGTCGTGTACGAGCCCCGGTCACGCTCCCGCCATGAAGCGTTCGAACCTCCGGCGTATGGCCGGCCTAGGGGTCGTGCTCGCGACGGTCGGCGCGCTCGCGGTGGGCGGCGCGCTCGAAGCGTCGGCCGCCGCGACCGGCACCGTGAAGACCGCGGGCGACCCCCTCAACGTCCGCCGGGCGCCCACCGCGAGCGCGACGGCCGTCAAGACCGTCGCGAACGGCGCGTCCGTGACCATCGACTGCCAGACCACCGGCACGTCGGTGACCGGGACCTACGGCACGAGCACGTTGTGGGACTACGTGCCCGCGCTCGGCGGGTACATCTCGGACACCTACGTCTACACCGGCTCCGACCAGCGGGTCGCCCCCGACTGCGGGGTCGGCTCGGGCAGCGGCCAGTGCGCCGGCGCCTGCGCGGGCGAGGCGACGTACCGCTCGTCCGACTCGCACTTCCTCGTCTACGACAAGAACGCCGACGGCTACTCGGCCGTCGTCGCCTACTGGCTCAAGGGCGGCGCCGGGCCGTTCTACGTCTGGAACTCCGGTGGCGAGGGCTCCTCGGTGGACAAGGCCGTGAGCGTCCCGCACGGCGGCTGGGTCTTCTACAAGGTCTGCGTCGCCAACTACACCACCGCCAAGCCCGCGCTGCTGTCCTGCAGCGACGGCATCACCGACTTCGCGGCCTGACCGCGTCCCCCGAAAGGCTTTCCGACATGGTTGACCTCACCCGGCGCAAGGTGCTGCTCGGCGGGCTCGCCGCGGTCACCGCCACCGCGGCGTCGGCCGCGCTGCCGTCCTGGGCGAACGCCCGCACCGCCGCGGCCGCACCGGCCATCCACGACCCCTTCCAGCTCGGCGTCGCCTCCGGCGATCCGCTCCCCGACAGCGTGGTGCTGTGGACGAGACTCGCGCCGGCGCCGCTCAACCCGGACGGCTTCGGCGGCATGCCGGACGCGACCTACCCGGTCGCCTGGGAGATCGCGAACGACGAGGCGTTCACCTCGGTCGTGCAGAGCGGTTCGGTGGACGCGGTCCGCGCGGCCGCGCACAGCGTCCACATCGAACCCGTCGGCCTGCAGCCCGCGCGGGAGTACTTCTACCGCTTCAAGACCGGCGGCTACATCTCCCCGGTCGGCCGGACGCGCACCGCGCCCGCCGCCGGCGCCGCGGTCAACCAGCTCAAGTACTGCTTCAGCTCCTGCCAGCATTGGGAGGAGGGCTACTACCACGCGTACAAGGGCATCGTGGCCGACGACCCCGACCTGGTGCTGTTCCTCGGCGACTACATCTACGAGAAGAAGTCGGGGCGCGCCGCGCAGGAGCGCAATCCCCGCAGCCTGGCCTTCACCGAGGACGTCACCACGCTCGCGCAGTACCGCGCCCGCCACGCCCAGCACAAGACCGACGCCGACCTGCAGGCCGCGCACGCGATCGCGCCGTGGATCGTGGTGTTCGACGACCACGAGGTGATGAACAACTGGAACGGCACCACTTCGCCGGCTTCGGCCGCGCGCAAGGCCGCCGGGTTCCAGGCGTTCTACGAGAACACCCCGATCCGCTCGACGGCCAAGCCGAACGGCTCGTCGATCCAGCTGTACCGCCAGTTCGTCTGGGGCAACCTGGCCCGCTTCCACATGCTCGACACGCGGCAGTACCGCAGCGCCCAGGTCCCCGACCCGTCCGGTGACGCCGGCCCGGCCTGCACGGACATGCGCAGCACCTCGCGCAGCATCCTCGGCAGCACCGAGGAAGCGTGGTTGCTCAAGCAGTTCGAATCGCACCCGACCACGTGGGACTTCCTCGGCCAGCAGGTCTTCTTCGCCACCCGCGACGGCGACGGCAACAAGGCCACCTGCGAAAGCCCCGACTCCTGGCAGGGCTACGAGGCCTCCCGCAACCGGATCCAGCAGGGCTGGGTCGACCGCAAGGTCGCCAACCCGGTCGTGCTCACCGGCGACGTCCACCGGCACTGGGCGGCCGACCTGCGGCTGGACTACTTCGACCACAGCGACCCGGTCATCGGCTCCGAGCTGGTCACGACGTCGGTCACGAGCAACAGCGACACCGCGTCCGCGCCGAGCTCGACCTGGTACGCGAACAACCCACACGTCAAGTACTGCAAGGGCGAGCGCGGCTACGTCCGCGTCACGACCACGCCGTCACAGACGCGGGCGGACTTCATGACGACGTCCGACACCAGCGTCTACGACCCGGCGTCGGTCGTGATCAAGAACGACCGCAGCTACGTAGTGCAAGCAGGCAAGCCCGGGCTCCAGCAGGTCTGAGGCCGGGACGCTACGCTGCGTGACGTGACTGAAGAACTGGGCCTGCGGGAGCGCAAGAAGCTCCGCACGCGGGCGGCGATCTCGGCGGCGGCGATCGGGCTCTTCCTCGAGCGCGGGTTCGACGCCGTCGGGGTCGCCGAGGTGGCGCGGGTGGCCGAGGTGTCCAAGCGGACCCTCTTCGCCTACTTCCCGACGAAGGAGGACCTGGTGCTGCACCGGTTCGCCGACCACGAGACCGACGCGGCGGACGTGGTCCGCGCGCGCCGGCCGGGGCAGGGTGCGCTGTCGGCCCTGCGGGAGGCGTTCCTGCGGGGGCTGGAAGAGCGTTCGCCGGTCACGGGCCTCTGCGACGAACCCGCGGTCCTGGCGGTGTTCCGGCTGGTCACCGGCACGCCGGCGCTGCTGGCGCGGCTGGCGGAGTTCACCTCCGCCGGGGAAGCGGCGCTGGCGGCCGCGCTCGCCGAGGCCGGGGTCGCCCCGCTCGACTCGGCGCTCGCCGCGGCGCAGATCGCGGCGGTCCGCCGGACCCTCGCGACGGCCAACATGGACGCGGTCGCCGCCGGCGTCCCCGCGGCCCGGCGGCACCCGGAAGCCGTCGCGGCGGCCGAACGGGCGTTCCACCTGCTGACGTCCGGCCTAGGGTTCGCCTGAGCCACCCGGATCATGCCGGATTCATGGTCCGGACCATGACAAATGCACGGTTTCGCCGGGCCCCGCGAAGGTAGACTGCGGAAATCCTGAAAGGACGCCGGAGCCGGCCCCGGTGTCCCGACCGCTTTCCGGCCTCACGAACACCGGGGGGACCCGCGTCCGACTGGGGGTGGCGCGGGTCCCCCCGGCCTCACGGTGAATGCTTTCCCGGCGATCTTGACACCCCGCTCGCGGCGCTCGTAGGCTGAGTGCTCCGCCGTCATGCCGAGCTTTTCTCGAATCCATGACAAGGCGGTTACCCGTGAAAAGATTCCTGCTGATCTCGTGCGCGGTGGCGGGACTGGTGGTGGCCGGTGCCGGCGTCACCACCGCCGCACCCGGCGGCGTTTACGACGTCAAGGACTACGGCGCCAAGGGAAACGGGTCGACGAACGATTCCGGCGCCATCGACAAGGCGATCACGGCCGCGAACGCTGCGGGCGGCGGCACGGTCCGCTTCACCTCCGGCACCTACAAGTCGGCCAACACCGTCCACCTGAAGAGCAACGTGACGATCCAGCTGGACGCGGGCGCGACGATCACCGGGTCCAGTGCGGACAGTTACGACAAGCCCGAGTCCAACCCGAACGACGACTACCAGGACTACGGCCACAGCCACTTCCACAACGCGATGTTCTTCGGCGACAAGCTGACGAACATCGCGTTCACCGGCGCCGGCACGATCGACGGCGGCGGCAACCTCATCACCGGCAACCCGAAGTCCGGCGAGGCCGACAAGATCCTGTCGCTCACCCGCTGTGACGGGCTCACGCTGTCCGGGATCAAGCTGCGCCGCGGCGGGCACTTCGCGGCGCTGATCAACGGCTGCACGAACGTCGTCTCCGACCACCTCACGATCGACACGGCGAGCGACCGCGACGGCTGGAACATCATCAGCACCACGAACGTCACGATCACCAACGCGACCATCGCGGCGAACGACGACGCATTGGTGTTCAAGAGCGACTACGCGCTCGGCGCGAAACTGCCGAACGGGAACGTGACGGTGACCGGCGCGAAACTGTCGGCGGTGTGCTGCAACGCGCTGATGTTCGGCTCCGAGACGTGCGGTGACTTCACCGGTTACCAGTTCTCGGACATCACGATCACCGGCGCGCACAAATCGGGACTCGGGATCGTTTCGATGGACGGCGCGAAGATTTCCGACGTGCACTACCGCAACATCACGATGTCGGGCACGTACTCGCCGATCATGATGAAGATCGGCACGCGCAAGCGGTGCGGGAACAAGCCGGGTGTCGGCTCGATCAGCGGCATCACCTTCGACAACGTCACCGGCACGCACACGGGCACGAACTTCAGCCCGACGATCTGGGGCGCGGACAGCTCCCACCGGGTCTCGGACGTGACGTTCACCGGCGTGCACCTGAACGTCCCGGGCGGCAACGGCACCATGGGCACCGGGGTGCCGAGCAACGACTCGACCGACTACAACCCGAAGAGCATCGGTACGCGGCCCTCGTACGGCTGGTACGTGCACTACGCGTCGGGCATCAAGTTCGTGGACAGCTCGGTGGAGTTCGCCAAGGACGACGGCCGCCCGGCGAGCATCGTGAACAACAGCTCCGACGTGACGTTCGACCACTTCACGGCGGAGAAGGGCAGCAAGAGCCCGTTCGACGTCGGCTTCCAGACGGTGGCGGGCTACTGCGTCAAGGACTCGGCGACGACGTCGGGTTCGGCCCTGCGGGTGAACACCTCGGGCTCCAGCTCGAACTGCTGACACGAAGGGGCCCCGGCTCGAGAGCCGGGGCCCCTTCTGCGGCGCGCCTGCGTGGTCAGTGCGAGTACTGCTCGTTCATGATCAGGAACGCGCCCAGGCCGTGGAAGTCGTTCGTCTTGCGGGCCCGGGCGTAGTAGTAGGACAGGTCGCCGACGTTCGTGCCCTCGCAGATGTCGGTGATGTTCGTCAGCCCGTCCGAGCCGACGGACACCTTCTTCAGCACGCCGGCGTACCCGCGGTCCGCCACCGCCTGGTACGACGAGGGCAGGTAGCCGCGTTGCACCCCGCGGGCCATCGTGAACGTGTACATCGACGACGCCGAGGTCTCCAGCCAGTTCTTCGAGTCGCCGCCGCGGTCGACGACCTGGTACCAGCGGCCGGTCGCGGGGTCCTGGTACCGCTGGTAGCCCGCCGCCAGGAACTGGACGATCTCGATCAGCGCGGGCCGCCGCGGGTGGTTCGCCGGCAGCACCTCGAGGATGTCGATCGCCGCCATCCCGAACCAGCCGATCGCGCGGGCCCAGTGGTACTTCGAGTGGTGGCCCGCGCCGGACGCCCAGGACTCGGACCCGTCCTCGTCGTAGGCGTGGTACAGCAGGCCCTTCGCCGGTTCGCGCAGGTGGCTGAAGTAGACGACCAGGTTCTTCGCCGACTCCTCGAAGCAGTAACCCCCGTCGCCGAACGCGGCGCCGTAGAGCGCGAGGAACGGCTGGGCCATGTAGACGCCGTCGCCCCACAGCTGGCCGACCTTGCTGGTCGCGTGGAACATGCCGCCGTCGGACGTGCGGGGGTAGCCGGGGAAGCGCTTGCGCAGCTGGTCGGCCGCCGTCTTGTACTTCTTGCGCCCGGTTTCGGCGAACAGCAGCGGCAGCATCTGGCACGAGCGCATCGAGTCCAGGTTGGTGAAGCTGTTCGAGATCCCGCTGTCGGTGATGAAGCGGTCGTACCACGCGACGATGTAGTCGAGGTACTTCTTCTCGCCGGTGCGCTTGTAGAAGAGGTACTGGCCGTAGAGGTACAGCCCTAGGGTGTAGCCCCAGCCGCCGATCTTGTCCGGAGTGTAGCGCTTCATCGTGGAGTCGATGACGGCGCGCGACCAGTCCGGCGGCGCCTCCACGCCGCCGATCGGGGGAAGCCGGTCCGCCGCGCGCGCGACGGGACCCGCCGCGGCCAGGGCGCCCAGCGCGCCCAGGGTGCCGGCCAGGACCGCGCGCCGGGTCGGGCGAAGGGGGTGCTCGGACATTCGACGTCCTTTCGTGCACGGGCCCCGGTGAGCGGGCAGTTCCGCGGGGGCACCTTCGGTGAAGGTGCCCCCGTGGAGTAGGTGGCCGGGATGCCGATCCGCCGTCCGTCGGCATCCCGACCGGCTCAGGGGGTGGGGCGCGGCGTGCTGCCCTGGTCGCCGGAGCGGTGGGGGAGAGCGAAAGCGCTCTCTGGGGAAACATCTACTCGCCCCCGGGAGGCCGAGTCAAGAGAGATCGGATCTCTCGTGTCATATATCAGATATTTAACCCGATCGGCCGCAGTCGCGATGTACCGGCCGCTGGGACGCCGGGAAAAGGTCGGATCTCAGCCTTGACCGGCCCTCGGCGACAGGAGTACACCACCGAGTGGACCAGACCACTGGAGGTCGTTCATGTCAGCCAAGTTCCTGCGCCGGGTCCTCGCCGCGTGCGCTTCCCTGCTGGTGGTGGCCGGACTCGCCGCCGCGCCCGCGTCGGCCGATCTGCAGAAGCCGTCCCAGCAGTGGCTGCGCGACAGCCAGGCGGGCCTGTTCCTGCACTGGGGCATGCGCACGTCGCCCGGCTACACCAGTTGCGGCGCCTGGGAAAAGGCGATCACCGACGGCGGGTGGAGTCCCGCCTACTGGGTCACCGAAGCCAAGAAGCTGCACGCGTCCTACCTCGTGCTGGCGTCGTTCCACAGCCGGCTCGGCTACTCGCGGGCGTGGCCGTCGAAGATCCCGGGCAGCTGCACCACCAAGCGCGACTTCCTCGGCGAGCTGATCGCGGCGGCGAAACCCCAGGGGCTCAAGGTCATCCTCTACATGACCAACGACGCCCAGTGGCACGACGAGGGCGGTCACGAGTGGCTCGACTCGGCGGGCTACTCGAAGTACAAGGGCAAGACGGTGAACCTCGACAGCCAGGACGGCTTCGGCCAGTTCAGCTACGACAACTTCTTCGAGGTCATGAAGAACTACCCGGACCTCGGCGGGTTCTGGATCGACAACGACAACGCCTACTGGGAGTCGCACGACCTCTACCGGCAGATCTACCAGCAGCGGCCGGACTACCTGCTGAGCAACAACAACGAAGACACGCCGATCATGGACACGATCAGCAACGAGCAGAAGACCGGCATGACGCCGGCGTACGACTACCCGCAGGCGACCTACACGGCGATGCCGCGCCTGACCGAGGCGTGCTTCAAGCTGCCCGACACCGGCTCCTGGTGGTACGGCGGCTCCAACTCGGCGGTCAACAAGGCGCTGAACATCGGACGTCTGGTGACGAACTCGGGGTCGTCGATCAAGTCCCTGATGGCCGAGACGGCGATGGTGAACGGGAAGTTCCCGTCGAACCAGGAAGCGTTCAACAACTTCGCCGCCGGGTACCTCGACGGGATCTGGGAGTCGCTCGGCGGCACCGAAGGCGCCGGGTACATGTACGGCGGCATGCAGCCCGGCTTCTGGAACGACGGCGCGCACGGCGTCATCACCATCAAGGGCGCGACGCAGTACGTGCACGTCCTGACCAAGCCGTCGGGCAGCACCCTGAAGATCCGCGACAACGGCTACCGCGTCTCGAAGGTGACGAACCTGCGCACCGGCGCGGCGATCTCCTTCACCCAGGGCGGCGGCAGCCTGACGCTGTCGGGACTGTCCGGCTGGGACACCTACGACACGGTCTACAAGGTCGAAACGGCCGGCCGTACGGGCTTCTACGACCCGAAGACGGTGACGCTCAAGGCGAGCGCGTCCGCCAGTGGCCACAGTGGACAGGCGGCGAGCGACGGCGACTACCTGACGTACTTCGACAACGGCAAGACCCTGCCGGTCAACCTGGACTACGACCTCGGGTCGGCGAAGAAGGTCCAGTACCTCGGCCTGAACCAGCGCGAGGACTCGGTCAGCTACGCCCGGTCCGACAGCGAGCAGTCGGCGCGGATCAAGGCGTACAAGGTGTACGTGTCGGACGACGGCAAGAACTGGGGCAGCGCGGTGAAGTCCGGAACGCTCCCGAGCCACCGCGGCGTCCAGTTCGTCGACCTGTCCGCGGTGACGGCGAGGTACGTCCGCCTGCAGGTGACGAGCACGTACGCGGCGTCGAGCGACAGCACGCGGTACAAGCGCCTGCGGATCGACGAGACCTGGGTGGGTTCGGACTACGCCACCGCGGCGGGCTGAGCCAGCAGGTCGAGGGTCAATGCGGCGGTCCAGCCGAACGACCGGGCGCCGTGCCCGGCGCCGGTCAGCGGGTCGACGTACTCGGCGAAGTCCGTCCGTGACGCCGTCTCGACGAGGTCGGTGCCCAGCCGCGAGGCCAGGGCGTGCTCGCCGTGGTGCAGCAGGCCCTGCCGGACCAGCCAGCCGACGTTCGCCCACGACGGGCCGCGCCAGTAGCGGCCCGGGTCGAACGTCGGCGCGGTCAGGTCGTGGCTGGGGACGCCGTGCACGTGCCCGAGCCGGAACCGCGGCCCGGTGGCCGTCGCCAGCAGCGCCGGGGCGACGGCCAGGTCGGGCAGCAGCAGCGGCAGCAGGCCCGCGCACGTGTACTCCGGCAGCCGCGAGCCGGTACGGACGTCGCGGGCGAAGAAGAAGCCGTTGTCCCACAGCGTGTCCTGCATCGCCTTCGCGACGCGGGCGGCGGACTCGCGGTGCGCGGCGGCGGCCGCGGGCAGACCGAGCAGACCGGCGATCTCGGCCAGGGCCAGCTCGGCGTCGGCCAGCAGCGCGTTGAAGCCCGGGTCTTCGACGACGAACTCGCCGAAGCCCGTGTAGCCGCGGTCGCGGTAGTCCGTCGCGAGCCGGACGTACCGGCCGTAGTCCTCGTCGCTCGGGCGGTCGGCGGCGGCGCCGTGCTCCAGGTCGCGGCGGACGAACCCGGTCGACGGCGTGACGCGCGCGAGCGGGCCGTCCCAGGCCGGGCTGTTGTCCATCCCGGACTCCCACGGGTGCACGATCGCCACCAGCCCGCGCCCCCCGGCGTCCCGGTGGGTTCGCAGGTACTCGTGCCAGGCCCGCAGCTTCGGGTACAGCGTGGCGAGGAACGTGGGGTCGGGGTCGGCCTCGTGCACGGCGAGCGCCGCCCGCGCGTGCACCGGCGGCTGGACCAGCCCCGACGTCCGGCCGGCGCGCCAGAACGCCGGGCCGGGGAAGTACGCCTCGGCGGGCGTGTCCGGGTTGAAGAGGATGTGCGGGACGCGGCCGTCGCGCCACTGCCCGGAAAACAGCGTCAGCAGCTCGCGCCGGGCCCGCGCGGGTGCGGAGTGGCGCAGGCCGATCGCGATGAACGCCGAGTCCCAGCTCCACTGGTGCGGGTAGAGCGAGCGCGACGGCACGGTCGAGGAGCCGAGCCAGTTGCCGTCCAGGACCGCCGAGGCTCGTGTTACATCCATATGTCCAATCTATCTCCGACTTGTGTATTGTCAATGGACAAAAGTCCGGAGGGATGCGATGCCGACGAGTGCGGGGGAGCTGCTGCAGCTGGTCCGGAGCGAGCGGGCGACGACCCGGAAAGCGCTCCTGACCAGCACGGGGCTGTCGCGCACGACGCTCACCGCCCGGCTGGACCGGCTGCTGGAGGCGGGCCTGCTGACCGAGGGTGGCCGCGAGGACTCGACCGGCGGCCGCCCGGCGCGGCAGCTGCGGTTCGACGACCGGCACGCCGTCGTCCTGGCGGCGAGCATCGACACGATGCACGCGGAGGCGGCGGTGACCGACCTGGCGGGCCGCCGGCTGGCCCACCGCGCGGGGGAGGCGCGGGTCGCCGACGGGCCGGAGGTGGTGCTCGACCGGATCGCGGAGTGGTTCGAGTCGATGCTCGCCGAGGTCGGGCGGCCGGTGTGCGGCATCGGCGTTTCCGTGCCCGGCCCGGTCGAGCCGGGCCGCGCCTGCGTGAACCAGCCACCGATCATGCCCGGCTGGGACGGCTACCCCATCGACACGCACCTGGGCCCCCGGTTCGGTGCTCCCGTGCTCGTCGACAACGACGCGAACCTCATGGCCCTCGGCGAGCACCGCGCCCGCTACCCGGACTCCGCCGCGCTCGTGGTGGTCAAGGTGTCCACCGGTATCGGCGCCGGCCTGGTGATCGACCGCGAGGTCTACCGCGGCATCGACGGCGGGGCGGGCGACATCGGGCACGTCCGCCTGCCGGACCACCCGGAGGCGCGCTGCCTGTGCGGCTCGACCGGCTGCCTCGCCGCGGTCGCCGGCGGGGGTGCGCTCGCCGCGCGGCTGACCGAACTGGGCCTGCCGACGACGTCGGGATCGGGCGTGCGCGAGCGGGTCCTGGCCGGCGAGCCCGCCGCGGTCCGCCTGGCCGAAGAAGCCGGGCGGCAGGTGGGCGAAGTCCTGGCGACACTGGTCTGCGTGGTCAACCCGGGCGTGCTCGTGGTGGCGGGAGACCTGGCCGAGCCGCATTTCGTCGCCGGCGTCCGGGAAGTGCTCTACCGGCGGGCGCTGCCGCGGTCGACGCGGAACCTGCGCGTCGAAATCGGCGGGCGCGGCGAGGCGCTCGGCGGCGCGGTGGCGATGGTCGTGGAATCGGTGTTCTCCCCGGCGGCGGTGGACAAGCGGCTCGGCGCGCCCGCCTGACGGCCGAACTACCGTCACCCCCGGACTGTCCGGTGTGGACGGAGCACCCTACTTTGGTAGGTGGCAGAAGGGGAACCCGCGTGTTCCGCGATACGGACACGAACCGGACTTACCTCGCATACGAACTCATTCCTCGCGTTTTCCGTCCGACAAATCGGATTTCGGTACCACGTGTGAATTCGCGACCAGATAACGGTTCCGCAAGTACTTCCCCGCGAGCGGAACACCGATCTAGTCTCGTCCGGTGTTCCAGGCCCATTTCCTGGGGGCCGCTTTCGAAGAGGGAGATTTCTGTGCGAAGAAGCTCCACCCTGCTCCTTTCGCTCGCGGTGGTGGGTGGCCTGACCGGCGCCCTGCCGGCCACGGCGTCCGCGCAGGGGCGTCAGGACATTCCGCAGTCGCACCCGTTGTGGGCGAACGCGCAGGCGAAGGTCGCCGACACGGCGCCCGCGTCGAAGCTGAGCTTCCGGGTCTACCTGAACCAGCGCGACAACGCCGGAGCCGAAGCGCTGGCGCAGGCCGTGTCCGACCCGGACAGCAAGACCTACCGCCAGTACCTCAGCCCCGACCAGGTGCGTGACCGCTTCGCCGCCAGCGACGCGACGGTCGACGCCGTCAAGGCGTGGCTGACCGGCAACGGCTTCAGCATCGGTGACGTGCCCTCGAACCGCGCCTACGTCGAGGCCACCGGCACCGCCGACCAGACGCAGAAGGCGTTCGACGTCAAGCTGGCCAAGTACAAGGTCAAGGGCCAGACCCTCCGGGCCGCCGACAAGAACCTGTCGGTGCCGGCGAACCTGGCGAACGACGTCCTCGGCGTCGTCGGCGTCGACCAGGCGACCAACCTGTTCAAGCCGGACCACGCCACCGGTTCCGGGGCGCCGTCCGACGTCGCGCCCGGCCCCGGGTTCCGCAACGCGCGGCCGTGCAGCGCCTACTACGGCGAGAAGATCGACACCACCGATCCCGCCTACAACGGCCAGCACCTGCCCTACGCCCCCTGCGGCTACACCCCGGCGCAGCTGCGGTCGGCCTACGGCGTCGACAAGGTCGGCGCGGACGGCAAGGGCACCACGATCGCCATCGTGGACGCGTTCGCCTCGCCGACCATCTACTCCGACGCGAGCACGTACGCCAAGAAGAACGACCCGGCGCACCCGCTGAAGGCGAGCCAGTTCAAGCAGCACGTCTTCCCGGCGAACCCGGTCCTCGAGCCGCCGGACCAGTGCGACGCGGCCGGCTGGTACGGCGAGGAGACCCTCGACGTCGAGGCCGCCCACGGTCTCGCGCCGGGCGCCGACATCCTGTACGTCGGCGGGGAGTCCTGCGAGGACAACGCCCTCGACGTGGCGCTCAACTACGTGATCGCCGGCCACAAGGCCGACATCGTGTCGAACTCCTACGGTGACACCGGCGAGGACATCCCGGCCGACGAGGTCAAGGTGTTCAACCAGATCTCGCTGCAGGCGGTCCTCGAGGGCATCGGCGTCTACTTCTCCTCGGGCGACAACGGTGACGAGGTCGCGCGCCTCGGCACGCCGTCGCCGGACTTCTCCGCCTCGGCGCCGTGGATCACCGCGGTCGGCGGCACGTCCGTCGCGATCGGCAAGGACGGCAAGCGGATCTTCGAGACCGGCTGGGAGACCAGCAAGTCGACGCTGACCAACGGCGTCTACGGCCCGGCCAACTACACCAGCGGTTCCGGCGGCGGCACCAGCCGCCTGTTCGAGCAGCCCTTCTACCAGAAGGGCGTCGTGCCGGACGCGCTGTCGACGAAGAACCAGGTCGGCCACAAGAAGGGCCGGGTCGTCCCGGACATCTCCGCGGTCGGCGACCCGAACACCGGCTTCCTGGTCGGCCAGACGCAGACCTTCCCGGACGGCGTCTACTACGACCAGTACCGGATCGGCGGCACGAGCCTCGCGTCGCCGGTGTTCGCCGGCATCATGGCGGTGGCCGACAGCTTCGACCACTTCCACCACGGCTTCATCAACCCCGTGATCTACAAGCTGACCTCCCGCACCGCGGCGATCAGCGACGTGAAGCACGTGGACGCCGCCGTGGAGCGCGTCGACTACGCGAACTCGGTCGACGCTTCGGGCGGGCTGCTCACCTCGGTGCGCACGCTCGACTACCAGGGCCTGACCATCCACACCACCCCCGGCTACGACGACGTGACGGGTCTCGGCACGCCCAACGGGCTGCTGTTCCTGCTGCTCGTCTAGGTCGATTCCGTGAGGGCCCCCGCACCGGCTTTTCCGCCGGTGCGGGGGCCCTCACGGCTTTTCGGTGGCCAGGGGGATGACCGCGCTCACCGCGGTGCCCGCCGCGTCGCTGACGACCGAGAGTTCGCCGCCGAGCGCCTGGACGCGGTCCCGCAGGCCCGCGAGGCCGGTGCCGCCCTCGACGTCGGCGCCGCCGACGCCGGTGTCCGTGACCGCCACCCGCAGCTCGGTGCCCTCGACCGCGATCCGCACGTGGACGTGGTCGGTCTGCGCGTGCTTCATCGCGTTCGTCAGCGCCTCCGACGTCACGAAGTACGCCGTCGCCTCGACCGCCGAGTCCAGCCGGGGCACCGTGCCGACCGTCAGGGCCACCTCCATCGGGATGCGGTCGGCCAGCGACCGCACCGCCGCGACCAGCCCCGCCTCCGTCAGGATCGCCGGCCGGATGCCGCGGGCCAGCTCGCGCAGCTCGGTGATCGCCGTCTGCAGCTCGTCGACCGTGCCGGACAGCAGCGCCCGCACCTCCGTGGGCAGCGACGCGCCGTACCGGCGGCCCGCCATCCGCAGCAGCAGCACGACGCTGACCAGCCGCTGCTGGGCGCCGTCGTGCAGGTCGCGCTCCAGCCGGCGGCGCTCCTCGTCGCCGGCCGCGACGAGCCGGGCCCGCGACGCCCGCACCTCGGCCAGCCGCTGCTCCAGCTCCGCGGTGAGCCGCTGGTTGTCGAGCACCAGCCCGGCGGCCGCGTTGAGCGCGTCGATCGACCGGCTGTCCTTCCACACCTCGTCGTCCTGCACCAGCGCCGCCAACCCGGTGCCGTCGCGCTC
This sequence comes from Amycolatopsis sp. NPDC049691, assembly GCF_040675005.1. NCBI lineage: Bacteria > Bacillati > Actinomycetota > Actinomycetes > Pseudonocardiales > Pseudonocardiaceae > Amycolatopsis > Amycolatopsis sp. NPDC049691. The sequence goes on along the minus strand of NZ_JBFANX010000012.1, from coordinate 263,678 downwards.
CAGCAGCAGCCGGATCATCTCCGCGTTGCCGACGCGGGCGCGCAGCACACCGGCCAGGAACGCCAGTGGCCACAGGCAGAACAGCACCCGGTAGACCTGCAGCAGCGGCTCCGACCACGGGTGCCCGTCGCCGAGCGCGGTGCCGGCACCGGAGGCGAGCGCGCCGAACAGCGCGATCGCGATCACCGGCGACAGCAGCCGCCGCTGCGGCAGCTGCCCGGTCAGCCACCGGTAGAGGAGCACGACGATCACGCCGGCGCTGATCACCGTGGCGGCGAGCTCGAGCACGCGGTCGGCGAACCCGCCGCTCGCCGGGCCGGCCGAGACGGCCAGCAGGTCGCGCGGGTCGTCGCTGACCAGGAGCCCGAGCACGCCCAGCGCGAACACCACCAGGTAGGCCGCGGCGACGAGCAGCCGTTCCCACCGCGACCGGAGCCTGCCGTGCGGGAACGCGAGCACGAGGTGGGCGATCACCGGGCTGGACGCGGCGCGCAGCGGCACGGCGATCGTGTACAGCACCGGGCTGCGCGTGAACTGCAGGTCTTCGAGGAACACCGCGACCCCGGCGAGCGCGATGAGCACGCCGATCGGGTTGGCCGGGCGCCGCACGTGCGCGACGGCGCCGGCGAGCAGGAACAGGAACCCGGTCGCGGTGCTGAGCGCCGTGTCGAGCGCGGAGTGGCTGCCCTCGCCCGCCTTCAGGGTCAACGCCGTGACGCCGAGTGCGAAACCGGCGGCCAGCAGGCCGGTCATCGCCAGTGTCCGCGGATGCTGCACCACGCAACCCTCCCGGTGTGCCTCGCCGGGCAATCCTGGCGGCTATGAGGAGCGGTCCGGCAGCGGCTAACCGTGATTCGCCCGTTCGGGCCGTCGCGTTACACCACGCGGCCGCGCTTTAGGGTGACGCGGGACAGGAGGCAGCACATGAGCGGACTGGGTGCGGAGGTCTTCGGCGGGCGGATGCCCGCCGGCGGCCGTGACCTGGCGATCGAAACCCACGGCATCAAGCCGGTTCCGGAGGGCAACCGGTTCGGGCGGCCGTGGCGGCTGTTCAGCGTGTGGTTCGCGCCGAACCTGACCATGACGGCGGTGTTCACCGGCACGCTCGCCGCGTCGCTCGGCCTCGGGTTCTGGACCGGCCTGGCCGCGATGCTCGCCGGCACCGTGCTGGGGTCGCTGCCGGTGGCGTACCTGTCGACGTGGGGCCCGCGCACCGGCACCGGCCAGCTGCCGCTCGCCCGGCTGCCCTTCGGCGGCGGGGTGGTGCTGCCGGGGCTCGTCCAGTGGCTCGGCTCGATCGCCTGGGACGCGCTGGTCGGCCTGTTCGGCGGCGAAGCGCTCGCCGAGCTGACCGGGCTGCCGTTCTGGGCCGCCGTGCTGATCGTGCTGGTGCTGCAGTGCGCGCTCGGCGTGTTCGGCTACGCCCTGATCCACCGCGTGCAGGCGGTGATGAGCGTGCTGCTGGTGCTCGCGTTCGCCGCGCTCGCCGTGAAGGTCCTTTCCGGACACCCGATCGCCACCGGGAACACGGCTTCGGGTGCCGACCTCGCCGGCGGGGTCGTGCTGTTCACGACGATCACCCTGTCGCTGGCGGTGTCCTGGGCGCCGTACGCGTCGGACTTCAGCCGCTACCTGCCGGTTTCGACGTCGTCGCGGTCGGTGTTCTGGGCGACGCTGCTGGGTCTCGTCGGGTCGTACGCGATCGGTGAGGGTCTCGGGCTCGCGCTGGGGTCGTCGCTGGGCGACCAGACCGCCGCCGGTGTCGCGCACCTGCTCGGCGGCGGGTTCCTCGGCGCGCTGGCGCTGGCGGTGATCGCGCTCGCGGCGGTGTCGTCGAACGCGATGAACGACTACAGCGGCTCGCTCGCCCTGCAGACCGTCGGCGTCCGCCTGCGGCGCCCGGTGTCGGCGGTGGTCGTCACGGTGCTGGCGTTCGCGCTGATCCTCTGGATGCACAGCGGCGACCTGTCGGCGAAGTTCGAGAACGTCCTGCTGTTCGTGAGCTACTGGATCCCGCCGTTCCTCGGCGTCGTCGTCCCGGACTGGCTCGCGCGCACCCGCGGCGGCCGGCGCGTGGACGTCCTGGCGTCGACGTCCGTGCGGCCGTGGGCGGCGCTGGTGGCGTTCGTCGTGGGCTTCGGCGCGGCGGTGCCGTTCATGAACACGTCCCTCTACACGGGACCGGTCGCGGCGGCGCTGCACGGCGCGGACCTCGCCTACTACGTCGGGCTCGTCGTTTCGCTGGCGGCGTATTTCGTTCTGCGTCGCCGCGTTGACCTCAAGTAATGTAGAGGTTTAACGATGGTGTGGTACCCCTCGAAGGAGGAACCATGCCAACCGCACTCGTCACCGGAGCTTCCGCGGGCCTGGGCCGCGCCCTCGCCGCCGCACTGGTGAGTCGCAAGTGGACGGTCATCGGCGACGGCCGGGACGCCGCCGCGCTTTCGGCCGCCGCCGGGGAGATCGGCTTCACGGCGATCCCCGGCGACGTCGCCGACCCCGGCCACCGCGCGTCACTGGCCGGCGCGTGTCCGTCGCTTGACCTGCTCGTCAACAACGCCAGTTCGCTGGGCGTCAGCCCGTTGCCGCCGCTTTCGCGCTATCCCTTGGCCGAACTGGAAAACGTCTACCGCGTCAACGTTTTCGCGCCGCTGGCTCTGACGCAGCTGCTGCTGCCCGCGTTGACGTCCGCGCGCGGCACGATCATCGACATCAGCTCGGACGCGGCCGTCGAAGCGTACGAGGGCTGGGGCGGCTACGGCTCGGCGAAGGCGGCGCTCGACCAGGTCACGGCCGTGCTGGGGGTGGAGAACCCGGAGCTGGCGGTGTACGCGGTCGATCCGGGTGACCTGCGCACGGCGATGCACCAGCGCGCGTTCCCGGGCGAGGACATCTCGGACCGGCCGCTGCCGTCGTCGGCGGTCCCGGCGTTCCTGCGGCTGCTGGACGAACGCCCGCCGAGCGGCCGCTACCGCGCGGCGGACCTCCTGGTGCCGGCATGAACATCCGGTTCGACCTGCCTGCCGAGCTGTCGGCATCGGCCCCGCCGGAGGCCCGGGGCGTGGCGCGCGACGGCGTCCGCCTGCTGGTCGCGTCGCCCGCGGGAGTCCACCATTCGGTGTTCTCGTCGGTGGGCTCGTTCCTGTCCGCCGGCGACCTGCTGGTGGTGAACACGTCGGGAACGCTGCCGGCGGCGGTGGACGCGGTCCGCGGCGGAGAGCCGATCGCGGTCCACTTCTCGACCCCGCTCGACGACGGCTCGTGGATCATCGAGTTGCGCGCCCCGGACGGCCCGCTGCTGGACGGCCGGGCGGGCGAGGCGGTGTCGCTGCCGGGCGGGGCGGCACTGACGTTGCTGGCCCCGTTCGCGCCGGGTTCCCGCCGGCTGTGGCGAGCGGCGGTGTCGGTGCCGGTCCCGGGCTTTCTGGCGTCGGCCGGTCGGCCGATCCGCTACGGGTACGTGCCGGGTGAGTGGCCGCTCTCGGACTACCAGACGGTGTTCGCCCGAGAGCCGGGAAGCGCGGAGATGCCCTCGGCGGCGCGGCCGTTCACGGCGTCGTTGGTGACGCGGCTGGTCACGGACGGGGTGTTGTTCGCACCGGTGGTGCTGCACACGGGGGTGTCGTCCCCGGAAGCGGGCGAGCCACCCCAGGCGGAGAGGTACCGGGTACCGGCTCCGACGTCGGCGCTGGTGTCGTGGGTCCGCTCGCAGGGCGGCCGGGTGATCGCGGTGGGAACGACGGCGGCCCGGGCGTTGGAGTCGGCTGCCGACGGCGCGGCTTCCGGGTGGACCGACTTGGTGCTGGGCCCGGACCGCCCGGCCAGGGTGGTGGACGGGATCGTGACGGGGCTGCACGCGCCGGACGCGTCGCACCTGTTGCTGCTGGAGGCGGTGGCGGGCCGGGACCTGGTCCAGCGCGCGTATGACGCGGCGGTGGAGCGCCGGTACCTGTGGCACGAGTTCGGCGACGTGTCGTTGTTGTTGCGCCGCTGACTCACCGCGCCCCCACACAAGATCCCGCCCTCCCTGGGGGCCTGCCCGCTTCCAGCGTATCGAGGCGGTCCGACGAAAACCCGGCTGAAGCTCCGGCCCGGGCGTGCTTGTCCACATCACGCCCGGGCTGTGGACAACCCGGCAGCTAGTTCCGAACCTCGGACCGCCGTCGCGCGCGCAGCAACCCCGCGATCGCCACCACCGCGATCCCGAACCCGATCCCGGTCACCACCGAAGCCACCAAACTCGCGGTAGCCGTGGCCAACCCGAACACCCCACCCAGATACACCGGGATGCTCACCGCCACCGGCAGCCAGTTCCGCAACGCGAACGCGCGGTCCGACGCCACCCACAGCACCAGCGTCACCGCCGCCCCGGTCAGCACCGGGATCGCCCACACCACCAGGCTCGTCACCGCGTCCATGCCGAGTGACCGGAACCACTCGAACGTCGCCTGGCCCATTCCGATGAACAGCACGACCAGCGCCACGCGGACGCCGGTGGCTCCCTGGCCCCGTCGGCTCGTCACGTTTCCTCCCGTTTCGGTCGGTCACTCGTACCACGTCCGGGTGACGCGGCGGGTTGCCCGCGCCGGGAAGAAACGTCCAGATGCCGGGAACATCCCCCGGATTCCGGGGATTACCGCATGCTCGTCCGGCACCAAAGAGCGAGGACGGCGACCCATACGGCCCCCGAGCCGCCGATGTCAAGGAATCTCACAAGATTTCCCGGGATGCGGATGGCTATGCGCCTTAGTGGGTGACCGTGCGAACCTCGCCCCGACACCGACCCCGAAAGGCGACGCCGACGTGCGCACCCACCACAGAACCCGCTTCCTGGCCTCGGCGCTGGCCGCCCTGACCGCCGTGGGCGTGCTCGCGGGCTGCTCCCGCGCCGCGGAAACCACCGCCGCTCCGGCCGCCAACCAGGGGACCGCCGCCGAAGTGCGGCTCGGCTTCTTCCCGAACGTCACCCACGCGCCCGCGCTGATCGGCGTCAAGAAGGACTTCTTCAAGAACGAGCTCGGCTCGACCAAGCTCACCACCCAGACCTTCAACGCCGGCCCCGAAGAGGTCAACGCGCTGCTCGGCGGCTCGCTCGACATCGCCTTCATCGGCTCCGGCCCGGCGATCAACGCCTTCACCAAGTCCAAGGGCACCATCCAGCTGGTCTCGGGCGCCGTCTCGGGCGGCGCGCAGCTCGTCGTCAAGCCGGACATCACCAGCGTCGACGGGCTCAAGGGCAAGACCATCGCCACGCCGCAGCTGGCCAACACCCAGGACGTCGCGCTCAAGAAGTTCCTGGCCGGCAAGCAGCTGACCGACCAGGTCAAGATCACCAACCTGGACAACTCGAAGACGCTCGACGCCTTCAAGAAGGGCGAGCTCGACGGCGGCTGGCTGCCGGAGCCGTGGTCGTCGCGGCTGGTGCTCGACGCCGGCGCGAAAGTCCTCGTCGACGAGAAGACCCTGTGGCCGGGCGGCCGCTTCCCGACCACCGTCGTCATCGTGCGCAGCGAGTTCCTGCAGCAGCACCCGGACACCGTCAAGGCGGTCCTGAAGGGCCAGCTGGCCGCGATCGACTGGGCGAAGGCCAACCCGGCGGACGCGAAGACCGTGGTCAACGGCGCGCTCAAGGAGCTGGCCGGCAGTAGCCTGAGCCAGGGCGTCATCGACCGCGCGTTCGCGAACATCGAGCTGACCACCGACCCGATCCCGGCCGAGTTCCCGCAGCTCGCGCAGGACTCGGTGACGGCGGGCGTGGTCAAGTCGGCCGTCGCGCTGAAGGGCTTCGCCGACTTCGGCCCGCTGAACGAGGTGCTCAAGGAGAAGAACCAGCCCGCCGTGAACGCGCCCGAACTCGCCAAGTGATCCCGAGAGGCAGCCAGCGATGACCACGACCCTCCCGACCGGCCGGAGCAGCTTCACCGGCGCGACCGCGGTCCGGCTCGACGGCGTCCGCAAGACGTTCGGCCCGGCCGGCCGGGCGGTCGTCGCGCTCGACGGCGTCGACCTCACCGTCGCGCCCGGCGAGTTCGTCTGCCTCCTCGGCGCGTCCGGCTGCGGCAAGAGCACGCTGCTGAACCTGGTGGCGGGGCTCGACGCGCCGTCGGCGGGGGAGATCACGCTGAACACGTCGCGGCCCGCGGTCATGTTCCAGGAGGCCGCGCTGATGCCGTGGCTGACCGCGGCCCGCAACGTGGAGCTGCCGCTGCGGCTGGCCGGCTTCGGGCGCGCCGAGCGCCGCGAAAAGGCCGCCGAGCTGCTGGAACTCGTCCGGCTGAACGGCGCGGGCGGCAAGCGGCCGCACGAGCTGTCCGGCGGGATGCGGCAGCGCGTCGCGCTGGCCCGCGCGCTGGCCGCGACCCTGCGCGTCGGCGGCGACCCGGAGCAGGCGCTGCTGCTGATGGACGAGCCGTTCGCCGCGCTCGACGCCATCACCCGCGACGTCCTGCAGGGCGAGCTGCTGCGCGTCTACCGCAGCACCGGCACGTCGGTGCTGTTCGTGACCCACGACGTGCGCGAGGCCGTCCGGCTCGGCCAGCGCGTCGTGCTCCTGTCGTCGCGGCCGGGCCGGGTGGTGCGCGAGTGGACGGACGTGCCGCTGGCCGACGCCGAGGAGCTGACCGAGGAAATCACCGGGCACCTGCGAGAGGTGATCAGCACCCATGCCGCAGCTTGACCGGCCCGACGTCACCGGGGACGTCGAGGACCTCGACGCGGTAGGCGCCGGACTGGACTCGCTCGACGCCCCGGTCGGTGACCGCCGTCCGGGGTTCTGGAAACGCTTCGCCTGGGGCTTCCTGCCGCCGGTGCTCGCGCTCGTCCTGCTGGTCGTCGTCTGGCAGGTCCTCTGGGCGGCGGCGTTCTGGTCGGAGGCGCAGCTGCCCGCGCCGATCGCGGTGTGGAACGAGTTCTGGGGCATCGTCGTCGACGGCCAGGTGTTCGGCTTCGTCTGGACGTCGGTCCACCGCGCGGCGCTCGGCTTCGTCGCCGGGGTGCTGATCGGTACGCCGCTGGGCCTGGTGGTGGCGAAGGTCCGCGTGGTCCGGGCGGCGATCGGGCCGCTGCTGACGGGGCTGCAGAGCCTGCCGTCGGTGGCGTGGGTGCCGGCGGCGATTCTGTGGTTCGGCATCAACGACGGCGCGATCTACTTCGTCGTCCTGCTGGGCTCGGTGCCGTCGATCGCGAACGGCCTGGTGTCGGGCATCGACCAGATCCCGCCGATCCTGCCGCGCGTCGGCCAGGTGATGGGCGCGAACCGGCTGTCCTCGGCGCGCCACATCCTGCTGCCGGCGGCGCTGCCGGGGTTCTTGGCGGGGTTGAAGCAGGGCTGGGCGTTCTCGTGGCGCTCGCTGATGGCGGCGGAGCTGATCGCGCTGTCCCCGCAGCTGGGCGTGGGGCTCGGCGCGTACCTCAACCAGGGGTCGTCGCTGAACAGCATCGAGACGGTGATCGCGGCGATCTTCCTGATCCTGCTGGTCGGGATCGGGATCGAGCTGCTGGTGTTCCGGCCGCTGGAACGGGCGGTCCTGCGGGCGCGTGGGTTGACGGCCTCGCTGTAGAAATCTTCGTGCCGGTGACGGCGCTCACGGAACGATGCCCGGCCGGCGTTCGTTGTCGGTACCTACGGCACCGTAACTTACGGTCGCGTAGCCCCGATCCCCCGGAAGGACGCGCATGACCGTCTCCGAGAGCACCGCGCTGATGTACGAGCTCGAGGGGACGGTCGAGGAGAACCTCAACCGTCACCTCGCCGCCGCCCAGGAGTGGATGCCGCACGAATACGTGCCGTGGAGCGAAGGCCGGAACTTCGCCGACCTGGGCGGCGAGGCGTGGGACCCGGAGCAGTCGCGGGTGTCGCCCATCGCGCGGACCGCGCTCGAGGTCAACCTGCTCACCGAGGACAACCTGCCGAGCTACCACCGGGAGATCGAGCGCGCCTTCGGCCGCGACGGCGCCTGGGGCACGTGGGTGCACCGCTGGACGGCCGAGGAGGGCAGGCACGGCATCTGCATCCGCGACTACCTGCTCGTGACGCGGGCGGTCGACCCGGTCGAGCTCGAGCGGATGCGCATGGAGACCATGCAGGCCGGCTACGAGACCGGCGACAAGCCGCTGCTGCGGGTCTGCGCGTACGTGTCGTTCCAGGAGCTGGCGACGCGGCTTTCGCACCGCAACACCGGCCGCTACACGCAGGACCCGCTGGCGGAGAAGCTGCTGACCCGCGTCTCCACGGACGAGAACCTGCACATGGTCTTCTACCGCAACCTGGTGAAGGCGGCGTTCGAGATCGCCCCGGACGCGACGATGCGCGCGATCACCGACGAGGTCCTCGACTTCGCGATGCCCGGCGCGGTCATCCCGAGCTTCGCCCGCAAGGCGGCGCTGATCGCCAAGGCGGGTATCTACGACCTGCGCATCCACCACGACGACGTCGTGCAGCCGCTGCTGCGGTACTGGAAGGTGTTCGACCGGACCGGCTTCGGCCAGGTCGGCGAGACGGCCCGCGAGGAGCTCGCGGCGTTCCTCAAGACGCTGAACACCCAGGCCGCGCGCTTCGAGGAGCGGCGCGACGCCGCGGCTGCCCGAGCCGCCGCCCGAGGTCTCCCGGCGCTCTGACGACGGCGAAGGCCGCCTCGGACGAATCCGAGACGGCCTTCACGTGCGTGGGGAGCCGCGGCCGGCCCGGCAGAAGCTGCCCGAGTCGGCCGCGCCGGGCGCCCTCGGGTGCCCGAAGAGAACGCCGCCGGGCCGTGCGGAAGGCCGCGGCGGAGTCGCCGCGGCCTGGCCGGACAGGACCCGGACGTGCCGAAGGCCGCCCCGGAGAATCCGAGGCGGCCTTCGCGAACCCTCTGGCTCAGCGCCCGCTACGCCGCGACCCCGCCCGGGTGCCGGACGAGAACGCCGCCGCACCGCCGGAGCGCCTCGGCGCCCCACCGGAAGCGGCCGGAGCACCCGAGCGACGCGAGCCACCCGAAGCCTGACCACCGGACCGCCGTGCCCCGCCCGAAGCGGCCGGAGTGCCGGAGCGACGCGAGCCCTCCGAAACAGCCGGAGCGCCGGAGCGACGCGGGCCCTCCGAAGCAGCCGGAGCGCCGGAACGCCGTGTCCCGCCCGAAGCAGCCGGAGCGCCGGAGCGCTGCGAACCCGAAGCGCCACCGGAACGGCCGGAGCGGGGCTGCTCCTCGCGTCGCGCCCGGGCCTGCTGCCCGCCGCGGTTCTCCTTCGGCGCGCCACCCCGGCGGCCGCGGCCCGCACCCGGCGCCGCGCCCGAAGCCGTCACCTTCTTCGGCCGGTTGTCCACCGCCGGTGCCTTCGAAAACGTCCGCTCGCCCGGTGCCAGCTCCGCCAGCAAGGGGTGACCCGGCCCGAGCTGGGTGGTGGTCGGCTTGATGCCCGCCTTGCGCGTGAGGTCCCGCACGTCGCGGACCTGCGCGTCCGTCATCAGCGTCACCACCGTGCCCGACGCCCCCGCGCGCGCCGTGCGGCCCGAGCGGTGCAGGTACGCCTTGTGCTCCACCGGCGGGTCCGCGTGGATGACCAGCCGGACGTCGTCGACGTGGATGCCGCGCGCCGCGATGTCCGTCGCGACCAGCGTCTTCGCGGTGCCGGAAGAGAATGCCTCGAGGTTGCGCGTCCGCGCGTTCTGACCCAGGTTGCCGTGCAGCTCCACCGCCGGCACGCCCGACGCCACGAGCTTGCGCGTCAGCGCCTTCGCGCGGCTCTTCGTCCGCGTGAACACGAGCGTGCGTCCGGGCGCCGCCGTCAGGTCGACCAGCACCGGCAGCCGGTGGGTCTCCTCGAGGTGCAGGACGTGGTGCTCCATCGTCGCCACCGGCGACTGCGCCGAGTCGACGCTGTGCAGCACCGGGTCGTCCATGAACCGCTTGACCAGCACGTCCACGCCGTTGTCCAGCGTCGCCGAGAACAGCAGCCGCTGCCCGCGCGACGGCGTTGCGTCCATGATCCGCCGCACCTCGGGCAGGAAGCCCAGGTCGGCCATGTGGTCGGCCTCGTCCAGCACGGTGATTTCGACGGCGTCGAGCTTCACGTGCCCGGAGCGCATGTGGTCGGCGAGCCGGCCGGGGCAGGCGACGACGATGTCGACGCCGTCACGCAGCTTCGTGATCTGCGGGTTCGCGCTGACGCCGCCGAAGATGGTGGTCGTCTTCAGGCCCAGCGGCTTGGCCAGCGGCAGGATCGACGCCTCGATCTGCGTCGCCAGCTCGCGGGTCGGCGCCAGGATCAGCGCGCGGGGACGGCCGGGCTTGCGCCGCGTCGGGCCCGCGGCGAGGCGGGTCAGCACGGGCAGCACGAAGCCGTACGTCTTGCCGGAGCCGGTGCGGCCGCGCCCCAGCACGTCACGCCCGGCGAGGGTGTGCGGCAGGGTCGCCGCCTGGATGGGGAAGGGCTCGGTGACGCCCTGGGTGGCCAGCGCGGCCACGAGAGGAGTCGGCAGGCCCAGTTCGGCGAAAGTGCTCATAAGTACGTGCGGGCGCGCGAAACGCCCTGATCTCCATTACCTGAGAAGGGTTGTCCTGCCCGGCGCAGACCGGTCAACGGCCGCGGCGCGTGGTAGTCGACAACAGCAGCGGGCCGAGGCAGAACTGAGCGGCCCGCATGATCAGTGTACCGAACGAGGGTGACGTACCCCTAGTGAGATTGCCCGCACCTAGGGGGCTTGCTAAGTTACCGGTCGGTAATCGAGGAGGACGACCATGCTGCTGAACCCGCGCGAGTACGACCCGGCGCACTTCGACGCCGAGACGCGGCGCCTGCTGCGCGCCACCATCGACTGGTTCGAGCAGCGCGGCAAGGCGAAGCTGACCGAGGACTACCACAACCGCACCTTCTACGCGGACTTCCTCGAGTTCGCGGGCAAGGAAGGCCTGTTCTCGACGTTCCTGACCCCGGCCGCGAACGCCGACGGCAACCCCGACAAGCGCTGGGACACCAGCCGCATCGCCGCGCTGTCGGAAATCCTCGGGTTCTACGGCCTGAATTACTGGTACCCGTGGCAGGTCACGATCCTCGGCCTCGGCCCGGTGTGGCAGAGCGGCAACGCGAAAGCACGCGAGCGCGCGGCGGCCGCCCTCGACGCCGGCGGCGTCGGCGCGTTCGGACTGTCCGAAAAGGACCACGGCGCCGACATCTACTCGTCCGACATGGTGCTCACCAAGGACGGTGACGGCTACCGCGCGACCGGTTCCAAGTACTACATCGGCAACGGCAACTGCGCGCGCACGGTGTCGGTGTTCGGCCGCATCGACGGCGTCGAAGGTCCGGACCAGTACGTCTTCTTCTACGCCGACTCCGAGCACCCGAACTACCACGTCGTGAAGAACGTGGTGCCGTCGCAGATGTACGTCGCGGAGTTCCGGCTCGAGGACTACCCGGTGCGCGCCGAGGACATCCTGCACGTCGGCGCCGAAGCCTTCAGCGCCGCGCTGAACACCGTCAACATCGGCAAGTTCAACCTCTGCTTCGGCGGCATCGGCATGGCGACGCACTCGCTGTACGAGGCCATCACGCACGCGCACAACCGCGTCCTGTACGGCAAGCCCGTCACGGACTTCCCGCACGTGCGCCGCGAGTTCGTCGAGGCCTACGCGCGGCTGACGGCGATGAAGCTGTTCTCCGATCGCGCCGTCGACTACTTCCGCAGCGCGAACGCCGAAGACCGCCGCTACCTGCTGTTCAACCCGATCACCAAGATGAAGGTGACGACCGAGGCGCAGAAGGTGATCGGCCTGGTCGCCGACGTCGTCGCGGCCAAGGGTTTCGAGGCCGACACCTACCTCGCGATGTCCAAGAACGACATCGACGGCCTCCCGAAGCTCGAAGGCACGGTGGCGGTGAACCTCGCGCTGATCGCGAAGTTCATGCCCGCGTACCTGTTCGCGCCGCAGGAGTACGCGCCGGTCGGCACGCGCACCGACGCCGCGGACGACGAGTTCCTCTTCCGCCAGGGCCCCGCGCGCGGCCTGTCGAAGATCCGGTTCCACGACTGGAAGACCGCCTACGCCGAAGCCGCGCACATCCCCAACGTCGCGCTGTTCACCGAGCAGGCGGGCTACCTGGTCAAGCTGCTCACCGAGGCGGCGCCGGACGAGGCCCAGCAGGCCGACCTCGACTTCGGGCTCGCGCTGACCGAGCTGTTCACGCTCATCGTGTACGGCCAGCTGGTCCTGGAGCAGGCGCGGATCACCGGCCTGGACGAGGAGGTCGTCGACCAGATCTTCGCGGTGCTCGTCCAGGACTTCAGCGCGGCGGCGGTGGACCTCAACGGCAAGGCGAGCTCGACCGACGCCCAGCAGGCGATCGCGCTGGCCGCGCTGCGCAAGCCGGTGGTGGACGCCGAGCGCTTCGAGAACGTCTGGGCGCGCGTCCGCGCGCTTTCCGGGGTCTACGCGATGAACCCGTAAGCCGATCGACACCCGGTCGTCCGATTGGCAAGATCACGAGCGTGAACCGAGAGCGGGCGGCGGAACTCATCTGGGACGCGTGGCAGACCGGGAAACGCCTCGACGGCCTGCCGGACGACGCCCGCCCGCGCGACGCCGCCGAAGGCATGGCCGCCCAGACCGCGCTCGCCGAGCTGGCCGGGCCGGTGTCCGGCTGGAAGATCGCCGCGACGACCGCGTACGCGCGGCAGTACCTCGACGTCCCCGGCCCGCTGCCTGGCGTGATGTTCGAGCGGTTTCGCCACGCCGAGGGCGAGCCCGTGCCCGCCGACACCATGACCATGGGCGTCGCCGAACCTGAGTTCGCCTTCCGGCTCAAGGCCGACCCGGGGCCGTCGCCGTCGCTGACCGCGGTGCTCGACGCCGTCGACACGATGTTCCTCGCGCTCGAACTGCCGGACAGCCGCTACACCGACCACCAGCACGCGGGCGGCCCGCAGCTGCTGGCCGACGTCGCCTGCGCGGGCCGGTTCGTCGAAGGACGGCCGGTGCCGGGCTGGCGCGACCTCGACCTGCCGCGGCGGGGCGTCGTCCTGCATGCCGACGGCGCGGAGTTCTCGCGCGGCAGCGGGAGCCTGGTGCTCGGCGACCCGCGGCTGGCGCTGCACTGGCTGGCGATGGAGCTGAGCCGCCACGGCCGGTCCCTGCGCCCGGGCGACGTCGTGACGACCGGGACGGCGACCCCGCCGTGCCCGATCCACGCCGGCGGCCACGTCGTCGCTGACTTCGGCGCGCTGGGCAGCGTCGAGGCGCGGTTCGCCGGGGGAGGGTAATTCGGCGGCCGGAGGGCTATCGTCGGCGCGTGGGCGAGCGCGGCAGGCCACGGCACCCGGACCGGCTGACCCCCGCCGAGTGGCGGGTGGTCGACGCGGTCCGCCACGGCCTGTCCAACGCCGAGATCGCGCGGCGGCGCGGCACCAGCCGGGACGCGGTCAAGTTCCACGTGGGCAACGCCGTCCGCAAGCTCGGCCTGGCCGGGCGGGCCGAGCTGCGCGCGTGGCGCGGCGCCCCGGCGGACAGCGCGCTCGGCCGGGTTTCCGAGGAGGAACCGATGCTGGGACCGATCGGGCAGGTTTCGCGGACGGTCACCGACCTCGAGCGCGCGAAGGCGTTCTACGGCGACGTCCTGGGCCTGCCGCACCTCTACACGTTCGGCGACTTGGCGTTCTTCGACTGCGACGGCCTCCGGTTGTTCCTGACCGCCGGCGAGCCGAAGGGCACCGAATCGGTGCTCTACTTCCGCGTCCCGGACATCGACGCGGCCTACGACGCGCTGCGGGCGAAGGGCGTCGAGTTCCTCGGCGCGCCGCACCTGATCTTCCGGCACGAGTCCGGGGTGGAGGAGTGGATGGCGTTCTTCACCGACCCCGACGGCCACGTCACCGCGATCATGAGCCAGGTCTCGCTAGGGTGATCGGGTGCTGACGTTCCGTGCCGGGTTCCTGGTGCTCGCCGCGGTCGTCCTGCTGCTCGACGCGGGGTTCTGGTGGTTCGCGCACGCCCAGCACCGGACGACCGCACGGATCGGCTTCCTGGTGGCGTTCGTGCTGCTGCTGGCGCTGCTGGCGGCGGCCGCGGGCGTGGTGCGGTGGGAGATCGCGGCCCCACTGGCGGCGGCGTCGACATCAGGCTTGTTCTTCGTCGGCGCGGCGGCGATCTTCAGCGTCGGCCTGGGATTCCTGCTGACGGCGGTGGTCGAGGCGGCGCTGGTGCGCAGGCTGGTGCTCGACGCGTCCCCGGCAGGCTGGCGCGGCGGGACGTGGCTGATCAGCGGGTCGGCGGCGGTGGTGCCGGCGGTGTTGTTCGCCGTGGGGCTCTTCGCGCTCCGCTGATTCCGGGTGGGACTTGTTCGGCGAACTCGTCTGGCAGTGGCATGGGAAGGCCCGCACAACCGAATTGGCGGGTTCGCCGCACCCGTTCGGGACGCGGTGGTGGACGAGCCGCGGCGTCGTTCGCGGTAGGGCTGGTCATGTTGCGTTGCGTTGAGCGGGCGCGGGGGAGGGCCCGCACCGGCAGGTCAGCGGGTTCGCCGCACCCGCGGGGGACATGGCGGTGAATGAGCCGCGGCGTCGTTGGCGGTGGGGCTGGTCGAGTTGCGCTGAGCGGGCGCGGGGAAGGCCCGCACCGGCAGGTCAGCGGGCTCGCCGCACCCACGCGGGACGCGGCGGAGAACGAGCCGCGGCGCCGTTCGCGGTGGGCCGGCCGCATTGCGCCGAACCGGCGCAATGCCGACAAGGAAGCCCCCCAGGAGTGGCCCCGCCACTCCCAGGGGGCTGACCCCGGTCCAGTCTATCCCCGCCCACCGACAAACCCGGCCAGAAAGCCACCGACCGGAGAAGTTGTCCACATCCCCAATTACCTGTGGACAACCGGAGTTCTACTTACCGAACCCCGCCCGCCGCAGGGCATCCGCCATGGACCCACTGGCCGCGGAGTTGCCCCCACGGTCCCGGCCGCCGCCACCACGCCGATCGCCGCCACCACGACGCTGACCGCCGCCACCCTGCTGGCCCCGATCACGGCCACCGCCACCACCGCCACCGCCGCGCGAGGCGCCGGCCCCGGGCTCGTCGTCCAGCCGCAGCGTCAGCGAAATCCGCTTCCGCGGCACGTCGACGTCGAGCACCTTGACCTTCACGATGTCCCCGGGCTTCACGACCTCGCGGGGATCCTTCACGAAGTTCTTCGACAGAGCCGAAACGTGCGCGAGCCCGTCCTGGTGCACGCCGACGTCGATGAACGCGCCGAACGCCGCCACGTTCGTCACGACACCTTCGAGCCGCATCCCCGGCTTCAGGTCGGAAATCTTGTCCACGCCCTCCGCGAACGTCGCCGTCTTGAAGGCGGGGCGCGGGTCGCGGCCCGGCTTGTCCAGCTCGGCCAGGATGTCCGTCACCGTCGGGAGACCGAACGTGTCGTCCACGAAGTCGGCGGGCCGAAGAGACGACAGCGTCCGCGTGTTGCCGATCAGCGAGCGGATGTCCGTGCCCGTCTTCGACAGGATCCGCCGGACCACCGGGTACGCCTCCGGGTGCACCGCCGACGAGTCGAGCGGGTCGTCGCCGTCCGGGATGCGCAGGAAGCCAGCGCACTGCTCGAACGCCTTCGGGCCCAGCCGCGCGACCTCCTTCAGCGCCATCCGGGAGCGGAACGGCCCGTTCGTGTCGCGGTGCGCGACGATGTTCTCGGCGAGCCCGGTCGTGATGCCCGAAACCCGGGTCAGCAGGGGAGCGGACGCGGTGTTGACGTCGACGCCGACCGCGTTCACGCAGTCCTCGACCACCGCGTCCAGCGAGCGCGACAGCGACACCTCGGACAGGTCGTGCTGGTACTGCCCGACGCCGATCGACTTCGGGTCGATCTTCACCAGCTCGGCCAGCGGGTCCTGCAGCCGGCGCGCGATCGAGACCGCGCCGCGCAGCGAGACGTCCATGTTCGGCAGCTCCTGCGAAGCGAACGCCGACGCCGAGTACACCGACGCGCCCGCCTCCGACACCACGGCCTTCGTCAAGTTCAACGACGGGTGCTTCTTGATCAGCTCCTGGGCCAGCTTGTCCGTCTCGCGCGACGCCGTCCCGTTGCCGATCGAGATCAGGTCCACCTTGTGCCGCGCGCACAGCGCGGCGAGCTCGGCGATCGACTGGTCCCACTTGTTCGCCGGCTGGTGCGGGTAGATGACGTGGGTGTCGACGACCTTGCCGGTCGCGTCCACGACGGCCACCTTGACGCCGGTGCGGAAGCCCGGGTCGAGGCCCATCGTGGCGCGGGTGCCGGCCGGCGCCGCGAGCAGCAGGTCACGCAGGTTCGACGCGAACACGCGCACGGCGTCGTCCTCGGCCGCCTGGCGCAGCCGCATCCGCAGGTCGATGCCGAGGTGCAGGAGGATCTTGGTGCGCCACGCCCAGCGCACCGTGTCGCCGAGCCACTTGTCGGCCGGCCGCCCCTGCTGCGTGATGCCGAACTTCGCGGCGATGCGCTGCTCGTACTCCGTCGGGCCGACCTGCGGCTCGTCGCTGGGCTCGTCCGGCGCCATCGTGAGGTCGAGGACCTCCTCCTTCTCGCCGCGCAGCATCGCGAGGATCCGGTGCGAGGGGAGCTTGGTGTAGGGCTCGGAGAAGTCGAAGTAGTCGGAGAACTTCGCGCCTTCCTCCTCCTTGCCGGCGCGGACCTTGGCGACCAGGTGGCCCTGGCCCCACATCTTCTCGCGCAGGTCACCGATGAGATCGGCGTCCTCGGCGAAGCGCTCGACGAGGATCGCGCGGGCGCCGTCGAGCGCCGCCTGCGCGTCCGCGACGCCCTTGTCCGCGTCGACGAACACCGCGGCCGCCGCCTGCGGGTCCGTGGTCGGGTCGTTCAGCAGGCCGTCGGCCAGCGGCTCGAGACCCGCTTCGCGCGCGATCATGGCCTTCGTGCGGCGCTTCGGCTTGTACGGGAGGTAGATGTCCTCCAGCCGTGACTTCGTGTCCGCGGCGAGGATCGAGGCCTCGAGGGCGTCGTCGAGCTTGCCCTGGCTCCGGATCGACTCGAGCACGGCGAGCCGTCGCTCGTCGAGTTCCCGCAGGTAGCGCAGCCGCTCCTCGAGCGTGCGCAGCTGCGCGTCGTCGAGCATGCCGGTGACTTCCTTGCGGTAGCGCGCGATGAACGGCACGGTCGACCCGCCGTCGAGCAGCTCGACGGCGGCCTTGACCTGTCCTTCGCGCACGCCCAGTTCTTCGGCGATCTTCTGCTCGACCGACACGCTCACTGCTACACGCTCCTGCTTCGCCTGGTTCCGATCGTCTCATTCTGCCGTTTCCGCCACCCCGACTTTCGGATGGGGCTCCTTGACAATCAGATTGGTCTAGTCCATTTTGTGGTGACCTGCCTCACCACCGTCGTGGAGGTCGCCCGTGGTCCCCAAGGTCCGGCTAGCACTGCTTTCGTTACTTTCCGTGGTCGCGCTGAGTCTCGGCGTGACGTTCGTCCTCTCCGGCAACGCCGCGGCGGCGAACATCCTGGCCAACCCGGGCTTCGAGTCCGGCACCGCGGGCTGGACGTGCACCGCCACGCCGACCGCGGTGAGCACCCCGGTGCACAGCGGCAGCCGCGCGCTGAGCGCGACGCCGACGTCGTCCGACAACGCGCAGTGCTCGCAGACGCTCACCGTCTCGGCGAACACGGCGTACAAGCTGTCGGCGTGGGTCCAGGGCAGCTACGTCTACCTGGGCGTTTCCGGCTCGGCGACGACCAGCACGTGGACGCCGGGCACCAGCGGCTACCAGCAGCTGTCGCTGAGCTTCACGACCGGCGCGAGCACGTCGCTGACGGTGTACCTGCACGGCTGGTACGGCCAGCCGACGTACTACGCCGACGACGTCAACCTCGACGGCCCGGGCACCCCGCCGCCGACGACACCGACCACGCCGACGACGCCCACCACACCGCCGACCACCACGACCCCGCCGACGACGACCACGCCGCCGCCCACGCAGGGTGACCTGCCGAAGCACGTCCTGACCGGCTACTGGCAGAACTTCTACAACGGCGCCAAGGCGCTGAAGCTGGCCGACGTCCCGGCGAAGTACAACATCATCGCGGTGTCGTTCGCGGACGCGACGGGTACGCCGGGCGCGGTGAGCTTCACGCTCGACTCCGGGTTGTCGTCGCAGCTCGGCGGCTACACGGACGCGCAGTTCAAGGCGGACGTGAAGACGGTGCAGGCGCGCGGCCAGAAGGTGATCATCTCGGTCGGCGGCCAGAACGGCACGATCAGCGTCGCCGACTCGACGTCGGCGAACAACTTCGCGAACAGCGTGAAGTCGCTGATCTCGACCTACGGCTTCGACGGCGTCGACATCGACCTCGAGAACGGCATCAACGCGACGTACATGGGCCAGGCGTTGCGCAGCATCTACAACGGCGGCGGCAAGGTCATCACGATGGCGCCGCAGACGATCGACATGCAGTCCACTTCCGGTGGTTACTTCCAGCTCGCGCTGGGCATCAAGGACATCCTGACGGTCGTCAACATGCAGTACTACAACTCCGGCACGATGCTCGGCTGCAACGGCAGCGTGTACGCACAGGGCACGGTCGACTTCCTGACGGCACTGGCGTGCATCCAGCTCCAGGGCGGCCTGCGGGCGGACCAGGTGGGCCTGGGCCTCCCGGCGTCGTCCCAGGCGGCCGGCGGCGGCTACCAGGCCCCGTCGAACACGGTGTCGGCGCTGAACTGCCTGGCCCGCGGAACGTCGTGCGGCTCGTTCAAGCCGTCGACGACGTACCCGACGATCCGCGGCGCGATGACGTGGTCGATCAACTGGGACGCGTCGAACGGGTACGCGTTCGCCAACACGGTCTCGGCGGGGCTTGCGGGCCTGCCGTGACCGTGCGCTGAGGAAGGCCCTCCCGGAAGCGCGGCCGGGAGGGCCTCTTCACGCGCTCAGCGAGGCGTGATCGGCAACCTCAACGCTCCCGGTGCCTCCGCCGGCACCACCGGCTTCAAAGGTGCCACCGGAGCCACCCGCTCATACGGCGACCCCAACGCCGGCCGCGGATCCGCTTCCCCCCGATTGGGCCAAAACGCCATCGCCCGCTCCGCCTGCGCGGTGATCGTCAAAGACGGGTTGACCCCCAGGTTCGCAGTGATCGCCGACCCGTCCACTACGTGCAGCCCCGGATACCCGTACACCCGCTGGTAAGGGTCGATCACCCCCGACGAAGGCGAATCGCCGATCGTGCAGCCGCCGATGAAGTGGCCCGTGATCGGGATGTTCGCCAGGTCCGTCCACGCGCCCTGCGGGAGCCCGCCGATCTTCTCGGCCACCCGGCGGGTCACCTCGTGGCCCGCCGGGATCCACGACGGCGACGGCGCTCCCGTTCCCTGGCGCGTCGTCATCCGGCGGCCGAACAACCCACGCTTCGTGTACGTCGTCACGGAATTGTCCAGCGTCTGCATCACCAGCAGCCCGATCATCCGCTCGGACCACCGGCGCGGGTTGTGGATCCGCAGCAAGTTGCGCCGAGCACGCCACAGTTCCCGCAAGCCCAGCACCCAGCGACGACGACCCGGCTCGCCGTCCACCAGCACCGTCGCCAGCAAGCCCAGCACGTTGCTGCCGCGCCCATAACGCACCGGCTCCACGTGCGTCACGGAGTCCGGGTGGATCGACGACGTGATCGCCACCCCGCGCGTGTAGTCCGTGCCCGGCCGCAGCGAGCGCGCCGCCAGCACGGCTTCCGAGTTCGTCCGGGCCAGCAGTCCCAGCCGAGGCGACAACCCGGGCAGCGTCCCGTTGTCGCGCATCCGGTGCAGGAGCCGCTGTGTCCCCAATGAAGCCGCCGAAAAGACGACCTGCGACGCCGTGAACGTCCGGCGGGAAAGGCCGCCGGTGCGCCGCGTGCCGACCGCGTACCCGCCGGGAATCGGCCGTACCGACACCGCGGTGGTCAGCGGGTGCACCACCGCACCCGCCTGTTCCGCCAGGTACAGGTAGTTCTTCACCGTCGTGTTCTTCGCCCCGACCCGGCACCCGGTCATGCATTCGCCGCACAGGGTGCAGGGAGAGCGCAGGGGGCCGGCGCCACCGAAGAACGGGTCCACTCCGGACTGTCCGAAGTAGACACCGACCGGCGTGCGGCGGTACGTGTGCCCGATGCCCATGTCCTCGGCGACGTCCCGCAGCACCCGGTCCGCGGGCGTCGTCGCCGGGTTCTCGACCACGCCCAGCATCCGCTTCGCCTGGTCGTAGTACGGCGCCAGCTCGGCCTTCCAGTCCGTGATGTGCGCCCACTGCGGGTCTTCGTAGAACTTGTCCGGCGGTTCGTACAGCGTGTTCGCGTACACCAGCGAACCGCCGCCGACACCGGAGCCGCTCATCACGAACGTGTTCTTCAGCAGGGTCAGCCGCTGGATGCCGAAACACCCCAACGCGGGTGCCCACAAGTACTTGCGCAGCCGCCACGACGTCTTCGCGAACTCGTCGTCGGCGAACCGGCGGCCGCTCTCCAGCACGCCGACGCGGTAGCCCTTCTCGGTCAGCCGCAGCGCCGTGACGCTGCCGCCGAACCCGGACCCGATCACCAGGACGTCGTAGTCCATCACGCCACCACCCGGTAGTCGCCGACGTCGAGCCGCCGGGTCCGGCGGTCGTACTCGGTGACCAGGCCCGGCCAGTTCGTCGTCACCCGGCCGTCGGCCTGGCGGTACCAGCTGGTGCACGCGCTCCAGACGCTGCGGCCCAGCCGCCGCTGGACCTCCCGGTCGTACCGCTCCTCGACGTCGGCCCGGACGTCTACATAGGACACCCCGGGCCGCGCGAGCTGTTCCACCGCCTGGCGGATGTAGCGCGCCTGGCGCTCGATCATGTAGATGATGGACCCGGCGCCGAGGTTGGTGTTGGGCCCGTAGACGCAGAACATGTTCGGGAACCCGGGCACCGCCATGCCCAGGTACGCCCGCGCGCCGCCGGCCCACTCGTCCTGCAGCGACCGGCCGCCGAGGCCGGTGACCTTCATCCGGCCGAGGAACTCCGTCGCGGCGAACCCGGTGCCGTAGACCAGGACGTCCGCCTCCAGTTCGGTTCCGTCTTCGACGCGCACTCCGCGTGCGGTGATCGACGAGATCCGCCGCGTCTCGACGTCGACGTTCGGCTGCGCCAGCGCCGGCAGGTAGTCGTTGGTGAACAGGATCCGCTTGCAGCCCAGGGGATAGGACGGCTTCAGCTTCGCGCGCAGCTCGGGGTCCTTGATGTGGCGGCGCCGCAGCTGCGCGGTCCGCAGCTCGAACATCTTCGCCAGCGCGGGGTGCTTCGTCATCGCGTACGTGGCGTACTCGGCCAGCAGGAAGATCCGCAGCCGGCCGAGCAGCTGCGTGGGCGGCAGGTGCTCGAACAGCCAGTGCTGCCACCGCCGGTAGGACGGATCGGACTTCGCCATGACGTACGGCGGCGTGCGCTGGAAGACCGTGACGTGCTTGGCGTACTTGCGCAGCTCGGGCACGAACTGGACGGCGCTGGCCCCGGTGCCGATCACGGCCACGCGCTTGCCGGTCAGCTCGACGCCGTGGTCCCACCGCGCGGAGTGGAAGGCGTCGCCGGTGAAGCTCTCGCGGCCGGGGATGTCCGGCAGCACCGGCCGGGACAGCTGACCGACGGCGGGCACGAAGACGGTGGCCTCGTACGTCCGGTCCGGCGTCTCGACGCGCCAGACGCCGCGGTCGGCGTCGAACGCCGCCCCGGTGACCTCGGTCCGGTACCGGATGTGCGGCTCGAGGCCGTACTTGGCGATGACGCCGCGCAGGTAGGCCAGGATGTCCGGCTGGTGCGAGAACCGCTTCGGCCACCGCGGGTTCGGCTCGAAGGAGTACGAATACAGCGGCGACGGGATGTCGCACGCGGCGCCGGGGTAGGTGTTGTCCCGCCAGACGCCGCCGGCCTCGGCCGCGCTCTCCAGGATCGTGAAGTCGGTGAACCCGGCGCGCTTCAGCTCGACCGCCGTGCCGATGCCGCCGAACCCGGTGCCCACGATCAGCACCGACGGCCCCTTCGCCGAACTACTCATGCGGAAAAAGCTACGCAGCGGGAGCCTGTGACAACAGGCCACGAACGGTCACCCAATCGAGAATTCCGGCCAGCCTCACTCCGGAGCCAGGATCCGCACCTCCCGGGTCTCCGCGGCCGGCTCCGCCCACTCCACCAGCCGCCCGGCCGCGCTCTCCAGCGCACCCAGGTCGCGCTTCGGCAGCTTCTCGAACGGCGACAGCTCGACCACCGCCGCCTTGCGCTCCTTCCGCAGTTCCCAGAAGCCCCGCACCTGGCCGCCGACCAGCAGGGTGCCCTTGACCAGGCCGTTCTGCGTGATCACGCGCTTGCGGTAGGCGTCGGAAATCACCCGCGTCCGGTCCGCGAACGACAGGATCATCTGGTCGAACGGCCCGAGCAGCCTTGGCGGCGCCGGCACGTCCTCGTCCGGCACGGTCAGCTCCGGCAGGTCCAGCAGCTCGCGGCCGTCCGGGTCGCGATACCGCTTCAGGTCCATCGACGCGGCCACTTCGCCCAACCGGGTGATGCCCGCCCACGCCTGCACGTCCGCCACCGACGCCGGCCCGAACGCGCGCAGGTACCGCGCGATGAGCGAAGCGGGCGAAGGCGGCGGGAGCGGCTCGCCGACCCACTCGTCGAGGCACGCGTACGTCGTCTGCCCGGCCTTGCCCCAGATCGCCCGCGGTGGGGTCTGCACCAGCGGCAGCCGCGCCCGCGCCAGGTGGGTCAGGGACGCCGCGGGGACGTCCCACTTCTCCGCCAGTGCCGCACCCAGCGCCGTGCTCGACAACGGCGACCGCGAAAGCAGTTCACGCGCCGCGGAGGCGACCGCGGCGTGGTCCAGCCCGGCCAGTGCCGGCGCGTGCTGGGTGTTCGTCTTCAGGTCGCGCTCGTAGAGCACCTGGACGACGGGCCGCCACGCCAGGGCGTCCGCCGCCGTCACCAGGTGGACCGTGCCGCGCATCAGCGCGATCCGCACGACCTGCCTGCTCTCCAGCAGGTCCGCGAGATCGGCCGGCCGGAACCCGTGCAGCCGCGACCACAGCGCGAAGTACGGCGGGAACGGCGCCTGTGCCTGCAGCCCGGCCAGGTGTTCCACCGCGTCGAACGCGGACATCTTCGCGCGGCGCAGCAGCAGCTGGCGCTCCAGCGTCGCGCGGTTCAGGGCCCGCCTGCTCAAGGTCTCCACGCCGTCACCCTAACGATCACCCCGGACAGTTCCGGTCCTCGATTCGACGCGCGAACGGCCGTCATCCATAATTCCGGCCATGGCCGAGCTCGCCGCGCCCGCCGTCGGGGACTGGGACTTCCCGCGCGGCACCGCGAGCATCGAGCTGATGACCCGGTTCGCCGCCGACCGCGGCCTGCCCGCCGGGAAGCTCCTGGCCGCGACGACGCTCTCCCCGGAACTGCTCGCCGACCCCTCGGTGCAGGTCGACGCGCGGCAGGAGCTGGCCGTCGTCCGGGCGCTGGCCGAGCTGGACGGTTCGGACGCGACGGCGCTGGAGCTCGGGCGCCGCTACCGCGTCACCACCTTCGGCATCTTCGGGTTCGCCTGCATCAGCAGCCCGACCCTGCGCGACGCGATGCTGTTCGCGCTGCGCTACTTCGACCTCAGCTTCGCCTTCTGCATCCCGCACGTCGAGCTGGCGGGCGGGAAGCTGACGCTGGAGCTCGACGACAGCCGCGTGCCCGCCGACGTCGCCCGGTTCCTCGTGTTGCGCGACCTGGCCGCGATCTTTTCGGTCATGCGCGACCTGCTGCCGGAGATCACCCTGGAAGACCTGGGCTTCCGGCACCGGTCGTCCACAGTGGACCCGTACCGGGCGGCGTTCGGGGTGGTGCCGCGGTTCGGCGCGGACGCCTGCCGCGCGACGCTCGACCCGGCGCTGCTGGCCCGCCCGCTGCCGCAGGCCAACGAGCAGACCGTCGCCCTGTGCGCCGCGCAGTGCGAAGCGCTCGTCGCGCGCAAACGCCGGCGCTCGGGAATCTCGCAGCAGGTCCGCGAGCGCCTGGTGCGGCTCGGCGGCGTCGACGCCGGCATGGACGAGATCGCCCGCCAGCTGGCGCTCAGCACGCGCACGCTGCGGCGGCGGCTGACCGAAGCCGGCACGAGCTACCGCGCGCTCGTCGACGAGGTCCGCCAGACGCTGGCCGAGGAGCTGCTCGACACCGGTGTCCTGTCCGTCGAGGACGTCGCGTACCGGCTCGGGTACGCCGAGGCGTCGAGCTTCATCTACGCGTTCAAGCGGTGGACCGGGATGACCCCGGCGGCGTTCGCCCGGCGCTTCCGGGCCGCTCGGCAAGCACCGCCGGGTAGGTGAGCTTCAGCAGGTTGAGGATCGAATCGGTGAGGAAGGTGCGCAGCGCCGCGCGGTCGAGCGTGCCGCGGATCAGCCACTCGCGCGAGGCCGCACGCAGCATCCCGCCGAACGACCGGATCATCGCCCGCAGCTCGTCGCGCCCTTCGGTGACGTCGGTCATCAGCGCGGCTTCCAGGACGCGGTCGGCGGCGACCTCGTCGGCCTCCAGCATGATCCGCTCGATTTCGGGGTCGCGGCCCGCCGACTCGGGGCCGATGACGGTCAGCCAGGCGTCGCGGTTGCGGTCCACGACGTCGATCCAGCGTTCGACGCCGATCGCCAGCCGCTCCTCCATCGTGGTGTCCGGCAGCGCTTCGGTGACCGGCGCCGGCACGATCATCAGCTGCCGCACCACTTCCAGGTAGAGCTCGCGCTTGCCGCCGAAGTAGTGGTTGATGAGCGGGCGCGCGACCCCGGCGGCCTCGGCGATGTCCGAAGTGGACACCGAAGCGTAGCTGCCGGCGCCGAACAGGTGCCGCGCGGCGGCGAGGATCTCCGCCCGCCGTTCGGCCGGTTCGAGGCGGCGCCGCCGCGGCCGGGTCCCACTGGTCATCCGCCCAGCCTCGCCGGGGATCGGCACGCTGTCAACAAGTAGTTGACTCTTCGTCAAAAGGTTCGTTTCGGGTGGGACACCGTCGTTACGCAACCGGAACAACCGGCCGGTAACTCCCCGGCGCCCGGATGCGACGAGACGGCAGGGACCCGCGACCGGGGGCAGGAGCAGATGACCGAAGAAGACGCGCCGATCCGGCCGGCCGGACGCTGGGTGAGCGTCCGCCTGCAGCATCGCCACGTCAGCTTCGACGAGGAGTTCGAGCCGGACGAGCCCCTCCCGGACGGCGACTGCGCGGACGAGGGATCGCTGTCGTACTCCGGCATCGTGATCACGGGCTACGACGAGGGGGCGAAGGTGTCCGAGCGCTGGATCCCCCTGGGGGTGGACCCGTCCGAAGCGGACGACGAGCGGCTGATCCAGCAGCTGCGCGACGCCTTGCTTTGGCAAGCGGGCCGGCCGCCCCAGACCGCCGGGGACTGACCCGCCGACGGGCACTTCCGGCTAAGTTGTCCGGGTGATGCCTCCTCGCGGCCAAGATGCCGAGCCCGGGTCGGAGGGAGGCCGACGCTCCGAGCGGCCGTACCCCGTGCTGTCGAACCGGGCCATCACGCTCTTCTTGATCGGGCTGATCGTCCTCGGTATCGGCCTCGCTGTGATCCTTCTGCTGCTCTTCGGCGACGGCAAGCACACCGACCAGCTCGACGCGGTCAAGACGGCGGGAACGATCGTCCTCGGGACAGGTGGCGCGGCCGCCCTCTGGCTGGCCGCCCGCCGTCAGCGGACCGGGGAGATAGCCCTGAACCAGAAGCACGCCGACCAGGAGGCGGCGGACCGGGCGTTCGAATTCCAGCGGCAGCTCGCCGAGCAGAACCGACTGCACCTGGACCGCGTCGCCGCCGCCACGGAGCATGATGCGGCGGAACGCCGCTTGACCGACTTGTACGTGAAGGCGGTGGAGCAACTGGGTTCGGACAAGGCGGCGGTGCGGCAAGGCGGCATGTACGCCCTCGAACGCGTGGCTCAGGACAACGTCACGCAGCGGCAAACCATCGTCGAAGTGTTTTGCGCGTACCTTCGGGCACCCTTCGACGCTGCTCGCGTGGAGCTGGTGCGAGGAGCGTCCCGTTCCGGCGCGAAGCCGGCCGGTGTCGCGCGCAGGATGAGCCCGAGCCCGAGAGTGCACCAGGCGGGAGCCGAGGAGTTTCTGGCTGAGTTGGAAGTACGGCTCACCGCGCAACGGCTGTTGACGAAACACCTCAAGAAGCCGGACGAAGCGGCTCCTGAGAGTGCAACTGCCCTGCGTTTCTGGCCGGAGACGGACATTGACTTGCGAGGGGCCACCCTGGTCGGGTTCGACTTCGAGGGTTGTCACGTCGGAAGCGCCGATTTCAGCCAGGCGACATTCATCGACACGGCCTTGTTCGAAGATGTGGTATTCGGCGGCTCTTCGAGTTTTGTGCATGCCCGGTTCGATCACGCTTTTTTCGGCGACGCGTCGTTCCTGGAACGAACATGGTTCTTCGTGTGCAGGTTCCGAGGCCGAGCCTCGTTCGGTAGTGCCAAGTTTTCGGGTGGCGCTTCCTTCGCGCAGTGTCATTTCGAAGCCGACGTGGACTTTGCTCAGGCAGAATTTGGAGACAAGTCGTTTTTTAACCGCGCGAAAGTTCCCCAAGGGGCCAACTTCGAGGGGGTCGATCCAGCCAACATCGAGGGTGCCGAAGCGTTCCTTCCGAAGAGGGACTCACCGTCCTGACTCCGTACGCAGGCCTTCGAAAGCCACCTTGCACACCG
Source organism: Amycolatopsis sp. NPDC049691 (assembly GCF_040675005.1). Taxonomy (NCBI): domain Bacteria; kingdom Bacillati; phylum Actinomycetota; class Actinomycetes; order Pseudonocardiales; family Pseudonocardiaceae; genus Amycolatopsis; species Amycolatopsis sp. NPDC049691. The sequence goes on along the minus strand of NZ_JBFANX010000012.1, from coordinate 236,986 downwards.
CGTCCGCCACTTCGGTCGCCGCCGAGCCGCGGCGCGGCTTGTACCACTCGATCAGCGAGTTCACCATGCCGAAGATCAGCCGCGCCGTCACCGACGGGTCGACGTCCGGCCGGATGTCGCCCTCCGCCTCGGCCTGCTTCACCAGGTCCGTCACCAGCCGGTCGAACTCACGACGCCGCGTCAACGCCGCCCGCTCCACCTTCGTGTTGCCCCGCACGCGCAGCAGCAGCGTCACGAACGGCAGCCGGTCCGCCAGCACCAGTACGCTGCCGCGCACCAGGTGCTCCAGCCGGTCGATCGCGCGCCCGTCCAGCTGGTCGGTCGACGCCGCGACCTCGAACAACCCGTCCAGTGCCCGGTCCACCGCCAGCCGCAGCAGCTCCTCCTTGCTCGGCACGTGGTGGTAGATCGCCGACTTCGTGATGCCGAGCTTGCGGGACAGGTCCTCCATGCTCGTGCCGTCGTAGCCGCGCTCGTTGAACAGCTTCACCGCCACCTGCAGCAGCGACTCCAGGTCGTAGCCCGGACGCCCGCGCCGCGGGGCCGTCACGGCCGCTCCCGCTGGTCGATGATCCGGCGCATCTTGCCCATCGACCGCTCCAGGGTGTCCGGGTCGACGACCTCCACCGAGACGGTCACGCCGACGCCGTCCTTCACGCCCGAAACCAGCGAAGCGGCGGCCGCGTCACGGTCTCCCGAAGAAGCGTCGTGACGCGCCTCCACCCGGACGGTCAGGTGGTCGAGCCGCCCGCGCGTGGACCGGACGAGCTGGAAGTGCGGGCTCAGCCCTTCGGTCCGCAGCACGATCTCCTCGATCTGCGTCGGGAAGACGTTGACCCCGCGCAGGATGATCAGGTCGTCGGTGCGGCCGGTGACCTTGGCCATCCGCCGGAACGCCGGCCGCGCGGTCCCCGGCGAAAGCGCCGTCAGGTCCCGGGTGCGGTAGCGGATGATCGGCAGCGCCTGCTTCGTCAGCGACGTGAACACCAGCTCCCCGGTCTCGCCGTCGCCGAGGACCTCCTCGGAGTACGGGTCGATGACCTCGGGGTAGAAGTGGTCCTCCCAGATGTGCAGGCCGTCCTTCGTCTCGACGCACTCCTGCGCGACACCCGGCCCCATCACCTCCGACAGCCCGTAGATGTCGACGGCGTCGAGCGCGAACCGCTCCTCGATCTCGGCGCGCATCTGCTCGGTCCACGGCTCGGCGCCGAAGATGCCCACCTTCAGCGACGACGAACGAGGATCCACGCCCTGGCGCTCGAACTCGTCGAGCAGCGTCAGCATGTACGACGGCGTGACCATGATGATCTCGGGCCGGAAGTCGGTGATCAGCTGGACCTGCCGGGCGGTCATGCCACCGGACGCCGGGATCACCGTGCAGCCGAGCTTTTCGGCGCCGTAGTGCGCGCCGAGGCCGCCGGTGAACAGGCCGTAGCCGTAGGCGACGTGCACCTTGTGCCCCGGCCGGCCGCCGGCCGCGTGGATCGACCGGGCCATCACCGTCGCCCACGTGTCGATGTCCTGCTCGGTGTAGCCGACGACGGTGGCCTTGCCGGTGGTCCCGCTGGAGGCGTGGATCCGCCGGACCTGGTCCTGCGGCACGGCGAACATCCCGAACGGGTAGTTCTCGCGCAGGTCCTGCTTAGTCGTGAACGGGAACTTCGCCAGGTCGGCCGGTTCCTTGCAGTCGTCGGGGTGGACGCCGGCCTCGTCGAACTTCCGCGTGTAGGCGGGCACGTTCGCGTACGCGTGCCGGAGCGTCCACTGCAGACGTTCCAGCTGGAGGGCGGCCAGCTCGTCCGCGCTGATGTCCGTCTCGATCATGGTCAGTCCCGTTTCGCGGAGATGGCGCGGCTGCGGCCGCGGAATTCGGCGACGACCTCGGGCCCGCCGGGGGTCTCCCGGTGCACCGTGACGTCGTAGATGCCGTTGCGGCCGTAGCGGGTGCGCTCGGTGGCCGTCGCGACGAGGTGGTCGCCGAGCCGGCCGGCGGCGACGAAGGAGATCTCGGCGCCCGCGGCGACCGTCACCGGGCCGTGGGTGTTGCACGCGCAGGCGAACGCGGTGTCGGCGAGCAGGAAGACGTACCCACCGTGGGCGATGTCGTGGCCGTTGACCATCGCGCGGGTGATCGTCATGGTCGCCACGGCGTGCCCGTCGCTCGCTTCGACGAGTTCGATGCCGAGCGCGCGCGAGGCCTCGTCGGCGGCGAACATGGTGTGCGCGGCGTTGGTCATCTGCTCTCCGTCCCCACTGACCGAATGGACGGTCACCTCGCGGTGCCGCCCAGTAAAGGCAGTGGTCGGGGCCGGTGTCAAGCGTCGCCCCTTCCGATCTTCGGGCGCGGCGGCTACCATGCGATTAACTGAACGTCCGGTAGGTAATTCGGCGAGAGGGACCTGATGGCACTGCTGCGCAGCTACGTCTCCGGAAGCTGGCACACGGCGGCGGACGAGGGCGTCCCGCTGCACGACGCGGCCACGGGCGAGGAGGTCGCCCGGATCTCGTCGAAGGGCGTCGACTTCGCGGACGCGCTGGACTACGGCCGCCGGGTCGGCGGCCCGGCGCTGCGGGAGCTGACGTTCCACCAGCGCGCGGCCCTGCTCAAGGCGCTGGCCTCGCACCTGCGCGAACACCGCGAGGAGCTGTACGCGCTCTCCGCGCGCACCGGCGCCACGCTCGGTGACTCGAAGTTCGACATCGACGGCGGCATCGGCGTCCTGTTCAGCTACGCCTCGAAGGGCAAGCGCGAGCTGCCGAACGACACCGTCTACGTCGAAGGCAACGTCGAGCCGCTGTCGCGCGGCGGCACGTTCGTGGCCCAGCACATCGCGAGCCCGCTGCGGGGCGTGGCCGTCCAGATCAACGCGTTCAACTTCCCGGTGTGGGGTCCGCTGGAGAAGTTCGCGCCCGCGTTCCTCGCCGGCGTACCGAGCCTGGTCAAGCCGGCCAGCTCGACGGCCTACCTGACCGCGCGGCTGGTCGAGCTGATCATCGAGTCCGGCATCCTGCCCGAGGGCTCGCTGCAGTTCGTCGCCGGCAGCGTCGGCGACCTGCTCGACCACGTCACCGCCCAGGACCTGGTGTCCTTCACCGGCTCGGCGTCGACGGCGCAGAAGCTGCGGGCGCACCCGGCGATCATCCGCAACGCCGTCCGCTTCAACGCCGAGGCCGACTCGCTGAACTGCTCGATCCTCGGCCCCGACGCGGTGCGCGGGACCACCGAGTTCGACCTGTTCGTCAAGCAGCTGACCACGGAGATGACGGTCAAGGCGGGCCAGAAGTGCACCGCGATCCGCCGCGCGTTCGTCCCGGCTTCGCTGCTGGACGACGTCGCCGCGGCCGCGTCCGAGCGGCTCTCGAAGGTGACCGTCGGCAATCCCACGAGCGAAGGCGTCCGGATGGGCGCGCTGGCCAGCCTGGAGCAGCGCGAGGAGGTCCGGCGCTCGCTGAAGGCGCTGCTGGACGCCGGGAGCGTCGTGTTCGGCGACCCGGAGCAGGTCGACGTCGTGGACGCCGACGCCGAGCGCGGTGCGTTCATCTCGCCGGTGCTGCTCAAGGCCGACCCCGAACGCGCCGAGCCACACGAGGTCGAGGCGTTCGGCCCGGTCTCGACGCTGATGCCGTACACGTCCACCGAGCAGGTCGTCGAGTTCGCCGCGCGCGGCGGCGGCAGCCTGGCCGGGTCCGTGGTCAGCGCGGACAAGGAGTTCGTGCGCGAGGTCGTCCTCGGCGCGGCGCCGTTCCACGGCCGGCTGCTGGTGCTGGACGCCGACGACGCGAAGGAGTCCACCGGCCACGGCTCACCGATGCCGCAGCTGGTCCACGGCGGCCCCGGCCGCGCGGGCGGCGGCGAGGAGATGGGCGGCGTCCGCGGCGTGCTGCACCACATGCAGCGCACCGCCGTGCAGGGCTCGCCCGCGGTGCTGTCGGCGGTCACCGGCCGCTGGGTGACCGGCGCGCCGCGGAGCGAAGGCGTCCACCCGTTCCGGAAGTCCCTGGCCGAGCTGCGCATCGGCGACTCGGTGGTGGCGGGGCCGCGCACGGTCACGCAGGAGGACGTCGACCACTTCGCCGAGTTCACCGGCGACACGTTCTACGCCCACACCGATCCCGAGGCCGCCGCCGCGAACCCGCTGTTCGGCGGGATCGTCGCGCACGGCTACCTGGTCGTCTCGTTCGCGGCAGGGTTGTTCGTCTCGCCGGAGCCGGGCCCGGTGCTGGCCAACTACGGCCTGGAGAACCTGCGGTTCCTGACCCCGGTCAAGGTCGGCGACTCGCTGACGGTCACGTTGACCGCCAAGCAGATCACCCCGCGGATCGACCAGGACTACGGCGAGGTCCGCTGGGACGCCGACGTCACCAACGCCGAGGGCGAGTCCGTCGCGAAGTACGACGTCCTGACCCTGGTTTCGAAGGAGCAGCCGTGACGGCCACTGTGTCACTGGAAGAACACTTCGAGCACACCATCGAACGCGACCAGCGCATCGAGCCGCGCGACTGGGTGCCCGAGGGCTACCGCAAGACGATGATCCGGCAGATCGCGCAGCACGCGCACTCGGAGATCATCGGCATGCAGCCCGAGGGCAACTGGATCACGCGGGCGCCGTCGCTGCGGCGCAAGGCGATCCTGCTGGCCAAGGTTCAGGACGAGGCCGGCCACGGGCTCTACCTGTACTCCGCGGCGGCGACGCTGGGCGCGGACCGGGCGGACCTGACCGACAAGCTGATCAACGGCAAGCAGAAGTACTCGTCGATCTTCAACTACCCGACGCTGACCTTCGCCGACGTCGGCGTGATCGGCTGGCTGGTCGACGGCGCGGCGATCTGCAACCAGGTGCCGCTGTGCCGGTCGTCGTACGGGCCGTACGCGCGGGCGATGATCCGGATCTGCAAGGAGGAGTCCTTCCACCAGCGGCAGGGCTACGAGCTGCTGATGACGATGATGAAGGGCACCGATCAGCAGCGGGAAATGGTCCAGGAGGCCGTGAACCGGTGGTGGTGGCCGTCGCTGATGATGTTCGGCCCGCCGGACGCCGACTCGCCGAACACCGCGCAGTCGATGGCGTGGAAGATCAAGCGCCACACCAACGACGAGCTGCGGCAGCGGTTCGTCGACATGTCGGTGCCGCAGGCCGAAGCGCTGGGCGTCACCTTCCCGGACCCCGACCTGAAGTGGAACGCCGAGCGTGGCCACTACGACTTCGGCGCGGTCGACTGGGACGAGTTCAAGAACGTGCTGAAGGGCAACGGCCCGTGCAACGCGTCGCGGATCGAGCACCGGCGACGCGCGCACGAAGACGGCGCGTGGGTGCGTGAGGCCGCCGTGGCGCACGCTGCGAAGAAGGAGTCCAAGTGAGCGACCTGACTGCCGAAGGCGGCCACGGCGCCGTCCCGCTGGAGGGCGTCCCGGCCGCGCCCGGTCCGGTCAAGCACGACTGGCCGCTGTACGAGGTGTTCGTGCGCGGGAAGCGCGGGCTGAACCACGTGCACGTCGGGTCGCTGCACGCGGCCGACGACCAGATGGCGCTGCACCACGCGCGCGACCTCTACACCCGCCGCAACGAAGGCGTGTCGATCTGGGTCGTTCGCGCCTCGGACATCACGGCGTCGTCGCCGGACGAGAAGGACCCGTTCTTCGCACCGAGCGGCGACAAGGTCTACCGGCACCCGACGTTCTACGACATCCCCGAGGAGGTGCCGCACATATGAGTTTCGACAACGTCTACGAGTCGCTGACCGAGGAGAACGACGCCCGCTGGGCGTTCGGCACCGGCTTCGAGGATCCGCTGTCCGGAGTGGACACTTCGGTTCCGTCCGGTGTGGACGGTGCCGCGCTGGCCGCCTACTGCCTGATGCTGGGCGACGACGCGCTGGTCTTCTCCCACCGGCTGCAGGAGTGGTGCACGAACGCGCCCGAGCTGGAGGACGAGGTGGCGATCGCCAACATCGCCCTCGACCTGCTGGGGCAGGCGCGGCTGCTGCTCGCCCGGGCGGGCAAGGCCGACGGCAGCGATCGCTCGGAGGACTCGTTCGCGTTCCAGCGGGCGGAGAACGAGTTCCGCAACGTCCGGCTCGCCGAGCTGGGCGGCGGCCACTTCGGGCACCTGATCGCGCGGCTGTTCGTGTTCTCGACGTGGCGGCTGGCGCTGCTGCAGCGGCTGGTGTCCTCGGTGGACCCGGTGCTGGCGGCCATCGCGGACAAGGGCGTCAAGGAGGTGACCTACCACCGCGACTACGCGGCGCAGTGGCTGGTCCGCCTCGGTGACGGGACGCCGTTGTCTCACGAACGGATGCAGGAGGGACTGGACGCGGTCTGGCCGTACGTCGGGGAGCTGTTCCGCACGCACCCGCTCGAGCTGGTGGACGCGGCCTCGCTGCGGCCCGAGTTCGACGCGGTGCTGGACCAGGCGCTCGCCGCGGCGACGCTGGTTTTGCCCACCGCGGGTGAACTGGCCGGCGTTTCGGGCCGGACGGGCCGCGACGGCGTCCACACCGAGTCTTTCGGGTTCCTGCTGGCGGAGCTGCAGAGCGTGGCCCGGGCGATGCCGGACGCGAAATGGTGACGGCGGAAGCGGTCGCGGCCACGGTCACCGACCCCGAGCTGCCGATGCTGACGCTGGCCGACCTGGGCGTGCTGCGTTCGGTGTCCGAAGAGGACGGTCGCGTGGTCGTGGCGATCACCCCGACGTACACGGGCTGCCCGGCGATGGACACCATGCGCGACGACCTGGAGCACGCGCTGGTGTCGGCGGGTTATCCGGACGTCGAGATCCGGACGCAGCTGACGCCGGCGTGGTCGTCGGACTGGATTTCTTCCGCGGGCCGCCAAAAGCTGGCCGCGGCGGGCATCGCGCCCCCGGGTGCGGCGCCGCTGCGGTCGGGGCCGATCCCGCTGACGTTGTCGGCGCCGGTTTCCCGGGTTTCCTGCCCGTTGTGCGGATCGCCGGACACCGAGGAGCAGTCCCGCTTCGGCGCGACGGCGTGCAAGGCGCTGCGGCGCTGCCGTTCGTGTCTTGAGCCGTTCGAACACGTCAAGGAGATTTAAGGTGGCGTTTCACCCGTTGAAGGTCGCGGACGTCGCGCGGTTGTGCGACGACGCGGTCGCGGTGACGTTCGACGTGCCTGCGTCTTTGTCGGCGGAGTACGACTTCAAGCCGGGCCAGTCGCTGACGTTGCGCCGTTCGATCGAGGGCCGCGACGAGCGCCGCTCGTACTCGATCTGCGCCCCGGCGGGCGCGGCGCCTCGCGTGGGCGTCCGCCTGGTCCCGGACGGGCTGTTCTCGTCGTGGCTGGTCAACGAGGTCCGCCCGGGCGACACGATCGAGGTGGCGACCCCGACGGGGTCGTTCACGCCGGACCTGTCCGAGGGCGGTCACCACGTGCTGATCGCGGCGGGCTCGGGCATCACGCCGGTGCTGTCGATCGTGTCGTCGCTGCTGAGCCAGTCCACGGCCACGGTCACCGTGGTGTACGGGAACCGCCGCACGGACACGGTGATGTTCGCGGACGAGCTGGCGGATCTGAAGGACCGCGCGCCCTCCCGCTTGGAACTGATCCACGTTCTCTCGCGCGAGCCTCGCGAGGCGGAGCTGTTCACGGGCCGCTTGGACGTGCCGAAGCTGCGTTCGTTGTTCTCGTCTCTGGTACCGGTGTCCTCAGTGGACCATTGGTGGCTGTGCGGCCCGTTCGAGATGGTTTCCGGTGCCCAGGAGCTGCTGACGTCCCTGGACGTGCCACGGTCGCGGATCCACCAGGAGCTGTTCTACGTGGACACGCCGCCGGCGCCGGTTTCGCACGTGGACCCGTCGGTGGCGGGGGAGTCGTCCGAGGTCCGGGTGGTGCTGGACGGCCGTTCGTCGACGATGACGTTGCCGCGGGAGTCGTCGGTGCTGGACGGGGCGCAGAAGTTCCGGCCGGACCTGCCGTTCGCGTGCAAGGGCGGGGTGTGCGGAACGTGCCGGGCCCGGGTGACGGAGGGCAAGGTGGACCTGCGGAGGAACTTCGCACTGGAGGAGTCGGAGGTGGCGGCGGGGTTCGTGCTGACGTGCCAGTCCTACCCGGTCTCGGAGACGGTCACGGTCGACTTCGACGCCTGAGCTAGAGGATGCGGCGCCGGCGTCGGCGGCGCGGTGGGGGTGGCTCGGTTACCTCGTCCTCCGGTGCCTTCTCCGGCACCCGGGCCGCCGGGTCCGTCAACCCCAGCATCTCCGCCGCCAGCTGCTGGGAACTCGCGAACATCCCCGTCGGGGCCTCACTCGCCCGCCGCAGCGCTGCCGGCCGCAACCGGTTGTAGCCCCGGACCGTCACCGGCCGGCGCATTCTCAGCTCGTACGCCTTCTCCTCCGAAAGCTGCGCAGCCAGCTCCCGGTCCACCAGGATCGTCCCCGGGCGGGCCACCGACGTCAGGCGGGCCGCCAGGTTGACCACCGACCCGTACACGTCGCCGAAGCGGGACAGGATCCGGCCCGATGCCATCCCCGCCCGGACCGCCGGCAGGCTCTCGTCCGCCGAGGTGCGCTCTGTCAGCGTCAACGCAATCTCCGCCGCGTCGACCGCCGAGTCGGCCACGAACAGGACCTCGTCGCCGATCATCTTCACCACGCGGCCGTGGTGCTCGGCGATCACCTCCGTCGCCAGCGTCTCGAACGCGTCCAGGACCCGGCTCAGCTCCTCCTCGTCGATCTGGCGCGTCAGGCGCGTGTAGCCCACCATGTCGACGAACCCGACCACCTCGGTGCGCGTCTCCACGTTGTCACCCGCGGCCGCGAACGCCCGGCCCGCGTACGCCGCCAGGTGACGGCGCCAGACGAAGTTCTGGACCCGCTCCAGCTCCGGCAGCAGCCGGTCGACCAGGCGAGCCACCTGGCGCTCGCTGCGCCCCAGCTCCGGCTGCTCCTCGATCAGCTGCCACAGCATGTCGACCTGCCACTCGGCCAGCCGAGACAGGTGCTGGCCGAGCGCGCGCGTCACCGGCACCTCGATGCTCGGGTCGATCAGCCCGGACTGGACCAGCTCGTCCGCCGTCCGCATCGCCTCGACGTCGGCGTCGGTGAAGACCACCTCGTCGTCGCGGACCGTCGCGAACCCCAGCGCACGCCAGAGCCGGCGTGACCGTTCGTCGGGCACGCCGGCCTTTTCGGCCACTTCCAGCCGGGTGTACTTCCGCCTGCCGCCGAGCAGGACGCGCTCGAGCCGCTGCTGGAGCTCCTCGCTCGGGTCGGTCACCGGCTCAGGTCGTGTGGACGATCAGCACGTCCACGCCGGACTTGCGCGCCACCTCCGACGGCACCGAGCCCAGGATCCGCCCGGCGATCGTGTTCAGCCCGCGGTTGCCGACCACCAGCAGGTCGGCCTCGCGCTCGTGCACGACCTTGCGCAGCGAGTCGACCGGGTCGCCCTTCACCGCGACCGTGTCGATCTTCTCCGCGCCCGCCTTCGTCGCGCGGTCCCGCGCCGACTGCAGCGTGTCCTCGGCCGGCGCCGAGCCGACGACCTGGTACGCCTCGTCGCCGAGGACGTCCTGGGCCTTGTCGACGTCGGACTTGCTGGCCGGGTAGTACGCACACGCGATGACGAGCGTGGCGCCCGCGTCGCCGGCCACCGCCGCCGCGCGGTCCACCGCCGCGAACGAGGACTCCGAGCCGTCCGTGCCCACCACCACGGTCCGATATGCCGCACCCATGCGCAAAACCTCCAGGTGATCCCGCGTGAGCAGGGACGATAGCCGGTCGGTTCCGACCGTGCAGGCTCGTCCGCGCCCGTGTCGGGTGGAAGGTTACTCGCCAGTCGCTTTCTGCGCTCCGCTCGCCCGCGGAGCCGGCTTCGGCGCGGGCTTCGGAGCCGGCTTGGGGGCCTGCTTCGGCTTCGGGACGTCGGACGCCTTGATCCGGATCGTCTCCTCGACGTCGCCCACCGGCGCCGTCTTCCCGGTGTCGGCCGGCTTCAGGTCTTCGCCCTTCAGGTCGGCCGTGACGTCCGCGGGGACCTTGACCTCGTCGCCGAGGACGGTGTGCGCCTCGGCCAGCACCGCCCGCGCCGCGCGGACCTGTTCGGCGAGGCCGCCGCGCACCTTCCGCAGCGCGTCGACGCGCTCGTTGGCCTGGGTGATCCGCCGGTTCGACTCCTCGGTCGCGGTCGTCACGCGGCGCCGCGCCTCGTCGGCGGCCTCCGCGAGCCGGGCGTTCGCCTCGGTGATCGAGTCCTGACGGCGCTTGTTCGCCTCCGCGACGGACTCGCGCTGACGGCGTTCGATGTCCGCCTTCGCGGCCTTCTCCTCTTCGAGGACCTTCGCGCGGATGTCGGCGGCGTCCTGCGTCGCCTCCTGGACGCGGCGGGCGGCCTCGGCCTTGCTCGCGGCCTCCTGCTCGGCCAGCACGCGCATCGCCTCGGTGCGGCGCGCGGCCATGGCGATCTCGAAGTCCTCTTCGACCTTGGTGCGGCGGTCGGACGACTCGGTGTCGAGCCGCTTGCGCTCCGCCTCGGCCTCGTCGGTGATCTTCTTGGCCTCCGCGCGGGCGTCCTCGAGCACCTTGCGGTGCTCCGCCTCCATCTCCTTGCGGCGCAGGTCGAGCTCGGTGAGCAGCTGCTCGTAACGGGCGCGCATCGCGCTCGCGTCCGTCTCGGCCTTGGCCCGGATGTGCCCGGCTTCGGCCTCGGCGCGGGCCCGCGTGTCGGCGGACTCGTCCTGCGCGAGGCGCAGCATCCGCTGCAGCCGTTCGGACAGGCCTTCGACGCTCGTCGGCGGCTGGGCGAGGCGGTCGACCTGCCCGCGCAGGTCCGCGATCTCGCCGCGCGCGATCTCCAGCTGCCGGGCCAGGTCGCCGGCCTGCGCGATGGCCGCGTCCCGGTCGGCGGTGAGCATCTTGAGGTCGGCGTCCAGCCGTTCCAGGTGCTCGTCGACCTGCGCTCGGCTGTACCCGCGCTTCGCCACGTCGAAGCCGGCTCCCAGCGGCACAAGCTCCCGTTCATCGCCAAGGCTCATGGGCCTACCGTAGTCGCAGCCGGGTCACGGAAGGGTGAGCACCCGTGCGGTGCGCCGAACGTGCCGTGTGGTGCGGCGGGAGGGACTGGCCCGATCGGGCCGGAACCCGGCGCTTTCCGACACCGGGATCCGGCCCGCTTTCGGCTCAGGCGCCGCGGAAGGCGTTGATCCCCTCGATGTGCTTCGCGCGCTTCTCTTCGTCGCGGACGCCGAGGCCCTCCTGCGGGGCGAGCGCGAGCACGCCGACCTTGCCCTGGTGGGCGTTGCGGTGGACGTCGAGGGCGGCCTGCCCGGTCTCCTCGAGCGCGTACGTCTTCGACAGCGTCGGGTGGATCAGGCCCTTCGCGATCAGCCGGTTCGCCTCCCAGGACTCGCGGTAGTTCGCGAAGTGGGAGCCGATGATCCGCTTGAGGTTCATCCACAGGTAGCGGTTGTCGTACTGGTGCAGGTACCCGGAGGTCGACGCGCAGGTGACGATCGTGCCGCCCTTGCGCGCGGCGTAGACGGACGCGCCGAACGTCTCGCGGCCCGGGTGCTCGAACACGATGTCCGGGTCGTCGCCGCCGGTCAGCTCGCGGATCTTCGCGCCGAAGCGCTGCCACTCCTTCGGGTCCTGCTCGGTGTCGTTCTTCCAGAACCGGTAGTCCTCGGCGCTGCGGTCGATGATCAGCTCGGCGCCGAGCTTGCGGCAGATCGCCGCCTTCTCCGGGCTGGAGACGACGCAGACGGGGATCGCGCCGCCGTTCAGCGCGTACTGCGTCGCGTAGGAGCCGAGGCCGCCGGAAGCGCCCCAGATCAGGACGACGTCACCCTGCTTCATGTCCGCGCCGTTGCGCGAGACGAGCTGGCGGTAGGCGGTGGAGTTGACCAGGCCGGGGGAGGCGGCTTCCTCCCAGGTCAGGTGGTCCGGCTTCGGCATCAGCTGGTTGGCCTTGACCAGCGCGATCTCGGCGAGCCCGCCGAAGTTCGTCTCGAAGCCCCAGATCCGCTGCTCGGTGTCGAGCATCGTGTCGTTGTGGCCGTCCGGGCCTTCGAGCTCGACGTTCAGGCAGTGCGCGACGACCTCGTCGCCCGGCTTCCAGTTGTGCACGCCGACGCCCGTCCGCAGCACGACGCCGGACAGGTCCGAGCCGACCACGTGGTAGGGCAGGTCGTGCCGCTTGGCCAGCGGCGAGAGCTTGCCGTACTTCTTGAGGAACTTGAACGTGGGGATCGGTTCGAAGATCGACGTCCACACGGTGTTGTAGTTGATGGCGCTGGCCATCACGGCGACCAGCGCCTCGCCCGGGCCCAGCTCGGGGACGGGGACGTCGTCGACGTGCAGCGACTTGCGCGGGTCCTTGTCCCGGCTTTCGAGGCCCTCGAACATGTCGACCTCGTCGGCGTGCACGGTCACCCCGCGGTAGCTCTCGGGCACGGGCAAGGACCCGACCGCGGCGGACTCGCCGTTCAGGATGGCCTGCTGGATCTCGCCGAGCTGCGTCATCGGTTCCTCCGCGGAGATGGGGGTCAACGGCGTTGGCGGCAGAAATTACTCGCCGGTAACTCGCGGACACAACTGTACGAGACGGAGGGCACGATTACACGTCGAACTGTGACCGATCAGTCTTGACCGGCCGGCCAGTCAAGCGGATCATCCGCCGTGGGAACACCCACCCGACCAGCAGTTTCACCGACGGAGGTGAGCACGAATGAGTGAAGTCTCTACGCGCGCATGGACCCGGCCGCACGATTGGGCCGAGGTCGTCATCGGGGTGGTCGCCGCTCTTTCACCCCTTTGGCTGAGCACGGACACGACCGCGATGTGGACGATGGTCATCTTGGGCGCCTTGATCGCACTCGACGGCCTGGTCTCCCTGGCGATGCCGGGCATGGTCTACGGCGAAGGCATCCAGATCGCGCTAGGCGTGCTGCTGTTCATCGCGCCGTGGGTGATGAGCTACACCGAGTTCAACGGCGCTTCCTGGACGTCCTGGATCGCCGGGGTGCTGACGGTCATCGCCGGCGCGGCAGCCATGCCGGTCGCGAACGCCGCGCACCGCACCGCCGGCCAGCACTGACGCCGCAGGAGGCACGCATGACCGAGGATTCGGCGAAGGAGCGCATCCTCTGCGCCGCCGAGGCGCTCTTCGCCGAGTCCGGCTTCGACGCCACCCCGACCTCCCGCATCGCGGAGCAGGCCGGGGTGCCGAAGGGGCTGGTGCACTACTACTTCCGGCACAAGGCGGACCTGCTCACCGCGCTCGTCGAGCGACTGCCCGACGAGCGCATCGAGCCGTCCGTGGTCGTCGTCCCCGGCGACCTCGCGGGCAGCCTGCGGCGGCTGGTCCGCGAACTCGACCACCGCTTCAGCCGATCGCTCGGGCTCTCGCACCTGCTGTGGCGCGAAGCCGACACCCACCACGTCGTCCGCGACGCCCTCCACGAGCGCTTCCAGGTGCTGGTGCGGCAGGTCCGCGCGGTGATCCTGGCGGCAACGGGCGGCGTCCTGCCCGCGGCCGACGTCGACCGGGCGTCGGGTTTGCTGGCCCGCGCGGTCAGCCACCGGCACGCTACGGCCCGCCATTCGGAGGACGACCTGCCTGCTGAGTTCGACGGGGAGTTGACCTTCATCGCCGACGCCCTCGTTGCGAAGACCGCACCGGCTTAGGCGGCCCGGCGCGCTTCTGTCACCCACGTGCGCCTCGCTTGCGCCGGAGTTGTTGCGCCCGAACGGGTTTGGCGCTCAGTGCGCGGTGCCGTCCTTGGCCGGCTCCACCAGCTCGACCAGTACGCCGCCCGCGTCCTTCGGGTGGACGAAGTTCACCCGGCTGTTGGATGTTCCGCGCTTCGCCGCCTCGTACAGCAGGCGCAGGCCCTGCTCGCGCAGGGCGGCCGCCGCCGCGTCCACATCGGACACGCGGTATGCCAGCTGCTGCAGGCCCGGGCCGCTCTTGGCCAGGAACTTGCCGATCGCCGAGTCGTCGCGCAGCGGGGCCAGCAGCTGGATCTGCGTCTCCGTGCCCGCCGTGCCGGGCGCGCGCAGCATCGCCTCGCGCACTCCCTGCTCTTCGTTCACCTCCTCGTGCGCCACTTCCAGGCCGAAGTGCGTGCGGTGGAACTCGATGGCCGCGTCCAGGTCCGGGACCGCGATGCCGACGTGGTCGATGGCCGTCACGAACGGCCGCAGGGCGTCATTCATGGAGGCAGGATAGGGGGCTCCCCACTGGCGTCGACCCCGATTGTTCGCGTGCCCCGCCTCACACTGGCTCCATCAAGAAGCCCACCCTCCGGGTATGGTCGGAAAAACTGCCCATGCGCCGAAGCTTGGAGGACGCCGTGTCCGGTTCCGTGATCCTGGGTGCCGCCCGTACGCCGATCGGGCGCCTGCTCGGATCCCTGAAGGACTTCACGGGGGCACAGCTGGGCGGGGTCGCCATCAAGGCGGCCCTCGAACGCGCCGGGGTCGCCCCGGACGCGGTGCAGTACACGATCATGGGCCAGGTGCTCACCGCCGGCGCCGGCCAGATCCCGGCCCGCCAGGCCGCGGTCGCCGCGGGCATCCCGATGAGCGTGCCCGCCTTGACGATCAACAAGGTCTGCCTCTCCGGCCTCGACGCCATCGCGCTCGCCGACCAGCTCATCCGGGCCGGCGAGTTCGACCTCGTCGTCGCCGGCGGCCAGGAGTCGATGACCCAGGCGCCGCACCTGCTGCCGAAGTCCCGCTCCGGCTTCAAGTACGGCGACACCACCCTCGTCGACCACATGGCCTACGACGGCCTCTTCTGCGCCTTCGACCAGGTCGCCATGGGCGCCTCGACGGAGAAGTACAACTCCCGCTACGGCATCACCCGCGAGCAGCAGGACGCGTTCTCCGCCCGCTCCCACCAGCGCGCCGCCGAGGCGATCAAGAACGGCTACTTCGCCGACGAGATCGCGCCGGTCGCCATCCCGCAGCGCAAGGGCGACCCGGTCGTCTTCGACACCGACGAGGGCGTCCGCGCCGACACCACCGCCGAAGGCCTCGCGAAGCTGCGCCCCGCCTTCGCCTCCGACGGCACCATCACCGCGGGCTCGGCGTCGCAGATCTCCGACGGCGCCGCCGCGGTCGTCGTGGCCAGCAAGGCGAAGGCGGAGGAGCTCGGCCTGACGCCGCTCGCCGAGATCGGCGCGCACGGCGTCGTTTCCGGGCCGGACGCGAGCCTGCACGAGCAGCCGTCGAACGCCATCCTCGCCGCGCTGGCCAAGGCGAACCTCACCGCCGACGCGCTCGACCTCGTCGAGATCAACGAGGCCTTCGCCGCCGTCGGGCTGGTTTCGACCGAGAAGCTCGGCCTCGACCCGGAGAAGGTCAACGTCAACGGCGGTGCCATCGCGCTCGGGCACCCGATCGGCGCCTCCGGTGCCCGGCTCGCCGTGCACCTCATCCACGAGCTGCGCCGCCGCGGTGGCGGGCTCGGCGCGGCCGCCCTGTGCGGTGGCGGCGGCCAGGGCGACGCCCTCCTGCTGCGGGTGCCGTCGGCGTAAGTGGCCGGTGCACTCGACCTCGACGACCTGGTCGGCCGCGCGCGGGACGGGCAGCCCCGTGCCGTCGCGCGGCTGCTGTCGCTCGTCGAGGACGCCCACCCCCGCGTCGCCGAGATCGCGCGGGCGCTGACCCCGCACACCGGGCGGGCCCGGGTCGTCGGGCTCACCGGTCCGCCCGGCGTCGGGAAGTCGACCTCGACCTCGGCGCTGCTCACCGCGTTGCGCGCGGAGGGCAAGCGGGTCGGGGTGCTCGCGATCGACCCGTCTTCGCCGTTTTCGGGCGGTGCCCTCCTCGGGGACCGGATCCGGATGACCGAGCACGCCACCGACCCCGGTGTGTTCATCCGCTCGATGGCCACGCGCGGGCACCTCGGCGGGCTGTCGTGGGCGACGCCGCAGGCGGTGCGCGTGCTCGACGCCGCCGGCTTCGACGTGGTGCTCATCGAGACCGTCGGCGTCGGACAGTCCGAAGTGGACGTCGTGAAGCTCGCCGACACCACGGTGGTGCTGCTCGCGCCGGGGATGGGCGACGGGATCCAGGCCGCGAAGGCCGGGGTGCTGGAGATCGCCGACGTCTTCGTCGTGAACAAGGCCGACCGCGAGGGCGCCGACGCGACGGTGCACGACCTCAAGCAGATGATTTCGCTGGCGCGCCGCGAGATCCGGGGCGCGAGCTGGCGCCAGCCGATCGTGCGGACCGTCGCGGCGAAGGGCGAGGGCGTCGACGAGGTGGTGGCCGCGCTGGCCGCGCACCACGACTGGCTGGTCGCCCACGACGAGCTGGCCCGGCGCCGGATCGCGCGGGCGCGCGACGAGGTCGAGGCCATCGCCGTGCGGCGGCTGCGGGCCGAGCTGGCCGACCTGCGAGGTGGCGGACGGCTGGCCGGGGTGGCCGAGCGGGTGGTGGCGCGGGAGCTCGATCCGTTCGCTGCCGCCGACGAGCTGATCGCCGACCTGCGGAGCTGAGGTTCCGCGGCGCCGGAGCCGGCCGGCGGGCTGTCGCGGATTCGCGGCGCCGATGCGTCGTCGCGGGGCTGCCGGTCGCCGCTTCCGGAGTGCCAGTGCGATCCCCAGCAGCGTCGAAAACGCAGCCACCACAACGGTTCTTCGACGGTGTGCCATGACTTTCCCCCTCTCGGTGCGGCGGGTTCGCCGCGTGCTGCCCATCGTGCGCGGGGGGTCCGACAATTTCCGGGGTGCCGGTCTTCGATTCACTCGATGGGCTGACATGGGCGACTTTCGCCGGTTATTCCTGTCGGTGCCGCGCCCTAGACTGCGGGACGCTCCGGAACCGGGCGATCACTGGGAGGGCGTGCAGGATGAAGAAGACACTCGTCACCGCGCTGGCGGCCGGCGCGTTGTTCGTGGCGGGCAACGGCGTCGCCGCCGCGGCCGACGCGCCGCCGCCGAAGACGACGCACGGGCCGTGCCAGTACACCGAAACGCCGGACGAGCCGGCCGCGCGGCCGGTGCCGCTGCCGCCCGACCCGCGGCACACGCCGAGCCGAGGGAAGGTGGACGTCGCGGTCCCGACCAGCCAGGGCGCGCTGCCGCTGACGCTCGACCGCGCGAAGGCGCCGTGCACCGTGCAGAGCTTCCTGCACCTGGCGCGGCACCGGTTCTACGACCACACGGTGTGCCACCGGCTGACGGCGTACCCGACGTTGAAGGTGCTGCAGTGCGGCGACCCGACCGCGACCGGCGAGGGCGGGCCGGGGTACAAGTACAAGGACGAGCTGCCGGTGGACCTGCCGCCGGCGCCGACCGACCCGACCGGCGCGCGGCGGGTGTACGCGCGTGGGTTGCTGGCGATGGCCAACGCGGGCCCGGACACGAACGGTTCGCAGTTCTTCGTCGTGTACGGCGATTCCGCGCTGCGGCCGAACTACACGGTGTTCGGGACGGTCGGGGCCGAGGGGCTGAAGACGCTCGACAAGGTGGCCGCGGGCGGGATCCAGCCGACGGCCGAGGATCCCGCGCCGGTCGATGGGACGCCGGTGCTGCGGACGGAGCTGATCCGGGTCCGGCCTGGCTGCTGGTTCTGATGGTGACCCCGCGGGCCGCTCCGGGTGGGGGTGGCCCGCCGGCGGCTGGGCGGGAACGACTTGGTGGGGTGGTGGTTGGCAGCGGGGGCCGGGGAGTGGAAGTGGCAGGCGCGGCCGGGGGCGGCGGCCTGCGGCCACCCGATGTGATTGAGCGGCGGCTCGGGGCAGGGGCGGTGAGGGAGAGGGCTTCGCGCGACCGGCGCGGGCAGAGCGGCCGGGATGGTGGATGGCGGAAGCCGCACGTCGGTCGGCGCAGTGGCTTGCGTGACCCGCGCCAGGAAGTGGGTGGCGCCTGGTCAAGCAGTGATCTCCCACAACGCTTCCACCAACGTCCGCGTCGCCCCCGCGAACGCGTGCTTCGGCGTTGCCGCGTAGCCGACTATCAAGCCTCCCGGGCGGTCCTCGCCCATCCAATACCCGTCCAGGCCCTCGATGCCGATCGCGCGGCGGCGGCAGGCCGCCAAGGCCGTTGCCTCCGACGGGCCTTCCGGCGGGAGCATCAACAGCAGGTGCAACCCCGCCGCGATGCCCTGGGGGCGGACCGAGGCCGGCAACGCCGCCAGCAGCCGCGTGCGGCGGGAGCGGTACTCCGCCCGGCTGCGGCGGACGTGCTGGTCGTACGCACCCGAGTCGATCAGCTCCGCCAGCGCCAGCTGGTTCAGCAGCGCCGGGCGGGAACCGCTGTCGGCCATCGCCGCGCGGACCGGCTCCACCAGCTTCCGCGGCAGCACCAGCCATGCCAGCCGCAGGGCCGGTGCCAGCGTCTTGCTCGCCGTGCCCGCGTACACCACCCGCTCCGGGGCCAGCGCCTGCAGTGCCCCCACCTGCTGGCGGTCGAAGCGGAACTCGCCGTCGTAGTCGTCCTCCAGCACTATTGCGCCGGAGCGGGTCAGGGCCGCTCGGCGGTGCGGGGCCAGCGTCACTCCCGTCGGGTACTGGTGCGCCGCCGTCACGACCACCGCCGGACTGTCCAACGCGGACACGTCCAGGCCGTGCTCGTCCACCGGTACCCCGACCACCCGCGGGCCCTGCGCCGCCGCGATCGAGCGGTACATGCCCAGCGACGGGTTCTCGAACGCCATTTCGCCCACGCCCAGTGAGAACAGGGCCCGGGACAGCACCGCGATCGCGTGCGAATACCCGTGGCACACCACGATCCGCGCCGGGTCGGCGACCACCCCGCGGGCCCGGGCCAGGTACCCCGCGAGCGTGTCGCGCAGCTCGGGCGCGCCCAGCTCCGACTCGTAGCCGAGCGCCGACGCCGGCGTCCGCAGCAGGGCCCGGCGGGTCGCGGTGATCCACGCCTGACGGGGGAACGCCGTCAGGTCCGGCCGGCCCGGTCGCAGGTCCCAGCGCGGCGCCGGGTCGCGGGGCGCCTGCCGGGGTGCGGACTGGGGCAGCGAGCCCGCCGTCGCCACGCGGGTCGGCGCGCCCTGGGCCGTGCGCAGGTACCCCTCCGCGGCCAGGTCGGCGTACACCCGCGTGACCGTGCCGCGCGCGATGCCCAGGTCGGACGCCAGCGCGCGGGTCGACGGCACCGCCGCGCCCGGCTGCCAGCGGCCCTCCCGGATCGCCGTCCGGATCGCGTCGGCGAGGCCGCTCCGGCCGGTCGAAGGCACCCAGCCGAGGTGGAAGTCGAGGCCGGAACTGGACCACGAATCTGCCATGTCACTGGACCATACCGGTGGACCAGTTCGGGATAGCGTGGACACCATGACGAAGCGAATCGGACTCGGGCAGGCGCCCGAGCTCTACCAGGCGATGGCGAACCTGCAGGCCGAGGTCAACAAGGCCGGGGCGAACGCCGGTCTCGACCCGAAGCTCCTCGAACTGGTGAAGACCCGCGCGTCCCAGATCAACGGCTGCGCGTACTGCCTCGACATGCACTCCCGCGACGCCCTGGAGCTGGGCGAGTCGCCGCGGCGGCTGTTCGTGCTCGACGGCTGGCGCGAGACGGACCTCTTCACCGAGCAGGAGCAGGCCGCCCTCGCCCTCACCGAGGCGATGACCAAGCTGTCCGCGACCCAGACCATCCCCGACGACGTCTACGAAGAAGCGGCGCGGGTGTTCACCGAGGAGCAGTACCAGGCGGTCGCGTGGGAGATCATCGCCATCAACAGCTGGAACCGGATGACGATCACCAGCCACACGCCGCTCCCGAAGCGCGACTCGTGACGGCCGCCGCGCTCAAGGCGCTGCACGTCCCCGGCAAGCCGCTCGTGCTGCCGAACGCGTGGGACGCCGACACGGCCAAGCTCGTCGAGGCCGCCGGGTTCCCGGTCGTGGCGACCAGCTCGGTCGCCGTGGCGGCAGCGCTCGGCTTCCCCGACGGCGAGCAGGCGCCGGCCGACGAGATGTTCGCGGCGGCGAGACGCATCGCGAAAGCCGTGAGCATCCCGGTAACCGTCGACGCCGAGTCGGGGTACGGCCTGTCCGGCGCCGAGCTGGCCGGACGGCTGTCCGACGCCGGCGCGGTCGGCTGCAACTTCGAGGACACCGACCACGCCACCGGCGGGGTCCGGCCGGTCGCCGAGCAGGCGGAGCGCATCGCCGCCCTGCGCGATGCGGCGGGCGACGGCCTGGTGATCAACGCCCGGGTCGACTCCTTCCGCGGCGTCGACCCGAAGGAGCACCTCGCCGACGGCATCGCCAGGGCGGAGGCCTACCTCGACGCGGGCGCGGACTGCGTCTACCCGATCCACCTGCGCACCCCCGAGCTGATCGCGGAGTTCGTGCAGGGTGTCGGCGGCGCCGTCAACGCGCCGGCGTGGCCGGGCAGCCCGGGTATCGACGGTCTCGCCGAACTGGGGGTGGCGAGGATTTCGCTGGGCGGCGGGTTGTGGCAGTACGTCCGGAAGCAGCTCGAAGCGACGCTCGCGGGCGTCGCCGAAGGAAAACTGCCGTACTGATGGCCGAAGGCCGCCGCGAGGGGATCGGGAACACCCTCGCGGCGGCCTTCGGGGTCGGTGCAACTGTGTCGATTCGGGGCTTCGCCCCGGCCGGGGGCTCCGCCACCCGGACCCCCGAAAGACCGTTAGTGGACGACGGCCTTCTCGGCGCCCGCGCCGGTGAGGGAGCGGACCTCCATCTCGGCGTACTTCTTCTCGTCGTGCTCCTTGGACAGGACCGTGCCCAGCCAGCCCAGGATGAACGCGGCCGGGATCGAGACGATGCCCGGGTTGCTCAGCGGGAACCAGGCGAAGTCCGCGGTCTTGATCATCGACGTGCTCTTGCCGGACACCGCCGGCGAGAACACGATCAGCACGATCGTGATGGCCAGGCCACCGTAGATCGACCACAGCGCGCCCTGGGTGTTGAACCGCTTCCAGAACAGCGAGTAGAGGATCGTCGGCAGGTTGGCCGACGCCGCGACCGCGAACGCCAGCGCCACCAGGAAGGCGACGTTCTGCCCGTTGGCCAGGATGCCGCCGCCGATGGCGAGGGCGCCGATGACCACCGCGGTGATCCGGGCGACCTTGACCTCGGAGTCCGGCGACGTCTTGCCGCGCTTGACGACGTTCGCGTAGACGTCGTGCGCGAACGACGCCGACGCCGTGATCGTCAGGCCGGCGACCACCGCGAGGATCGTCGCGAAGGCGACCGCGGAGATCAGGCCCAGCAGCACCGGTCCGCCCAGCTCCAACGCCAGCAGCGGAGCCGCGGAGTTGACCCCGCCCGGCGCCTTCTTGATCGTGTCCGGCCCGACCAGCGCACCGGCGCCGTAGCCCAGCACCAGCGTGAACAGGTAGAACACGCCGATCAGCACGATCGCCCAGACCACCGAGCGACGCGCGTCGCGGGCGGTCGGCACGGTGTAGAAGCGCATCAGGACGTGCGGGAGCCCGGCGGTGCCCAGCACCAGCGCGATGCCGAGGGAGAAGAAGTCCAGTTTGGACGTTCCGGTGGCGCCGTACTGCTTGCCCGGGCCGAGCAGCGACTCGCCGGCCTTGCCCGCCTTGTCCACGGCGGCCTGCAGCAGGCTGGAGAAGTTGAAGTTGTACTTGCCCAGCACCCACAGGGTGATCACGAGCGCGCCGACGATCAGCAGCGCGGCCTTGATGATCTGCACCCAGGTGGTGCCCTTCATGCCGCCGATCAGGACGTAGGCGATCATGATCACGCCGACGACCGCGATGACGAGCGCCTGCGCGCCGCCGCCTTCGACGCCGAGCAGCAGCGCGACGAGACCGCCGGCCCCGGCCATCTGGGCGAGCAGGTAGAAGAAGGACACGGCCAGCGTCGACGTCGCGGCCGCGGCCCGCACCGGGCGCTGCTTCATGCGGAACGCCAGGACGTCGCCCATCGTGAACTTGCCGGTGTTGCGCAGCAGTTCCGCGACCAGCAGCAGCGCGACCAGCCACGCCACGAGGAAGCCGATGGAGTAGAGGAAGCCGTCGTAGCCGTTGATCGCGATGGCGCCCGCGATACCGAGGAACGACGCGGCCGACAGGTAGTCACCCGAGATCGCGATGCCGTTCTGCGGCCCGGTGAACGCGCGGCCGGCGGCGTAGTAGTCCGACGCCGTCTTCGTGTTGCGGCTGGCCCGGAACACGATCACCAGCGTGATGACCACGAACAGGGCGAAGATGCCGATGTTGAGGAGCGGGTTGCTGCCCTCAACGCCCGCGGCGAGGGTCGCGTTCATTCGTGCTCCTTCGCAGTGCCTTCGATGTCCTCGCGGATCTTCTCGGCGACCGGGTCCAGCTTCCGGTTGGCGTACCGCACGTAGAGGCCGGTGATGACGAACGTCGAGACGAACTGCAGCAGGCCGAAGATCAGGCCGACGTTGATGTTGCCGAACACCTTCGTGCTCATGAAGCCGTGCGCGTAGTCCGCGAGCAGCACGTACAGCAGGTACCAGAGGAGGAAGATCGCCGTCATCGGGAAGACGAACCGGCGCAGGCGGCTGCGCAGCTCACGGAACTCGGTGCTTTCGTGCGCGTGTTCCCAGACGGTCTCGGACGTCTCCGGAGGCCCGCCGGTGTCCGTAGTGCTCATCGCTGCTCTCCTCGCGACGCTGCGGAAAGTGACGTGCGACACCGTAGGGACGTGTGAGTCTCGCGTGAAGATTCAGCGGTTCAACAGCTTCGCCAGACGACGAACGGTTGACGAACGGTCGCGCGGTCCCGACGAACGGGGTTCGTCCAGGTGCAGGCGGAGCATCGCCGCCGTCGACCACGCGGGTGGCCTGCCGCGCAGCGAGACCAACGCCATTACGCCGAATGCCAGCGGCACCGACCAGGGTGCCGGTTGCTGCACCAAGATCGCCACCCAGCCGTGCAGGTCCGGGCCGGCGAGGGCGAACAGGATCGAGCCGGAAGAGGCGACGAGCCCGGTCAGCACCCCGGCGATCCCGCCGGCCGCCGTCAGCCGCGGCCACCAGATGCCGAGCACGAGCAGCGGGCAGAACGTCGACGCGGCGACGGTGAAGCCCCACGTGACGAGCACCCCGGCGTCGAGCTCGGCCGAGCGCAGCGCGAGCAGCACCATGACCGCGGCGACGCCGAACACCGCGATCCGCAGCCGGGGCAGCCCGCCGGGGACGAGGTCGTGCGCGATCGCACCGGACATCACCAGCAGCAGCCCGAGCGACGTCGCCAGGAACGCGGCGAACGCGCCCGCCGTCAGCAGCGCCGTGAACAGGCCGCCGGCCCAGCCACTGTCCACTTGGTACGGCAGCGCGACGACGACGGTGTCCGTCGCGCCGGACAGGTAGAGCCCGGGCACGAGGACGCGGCCGAGGACCCCGTAGACGCCGGGGAAGAGGTAGAAGACGCCGAGCAGCGCGACGGTGATCGCGGCGGTGCGGCGCGCGGCGCGGCCGTCCGGGCTGGTGTGGAAGCGCATGAGCACGTGCGGCAGGCCCATCGTGCCGAGCATGGTCGCGATGAGCACGGCCCACGTGCCGAGCAGCGGGTAGCCCTCGTCGCCGAGGTCGAGCAGCGGCCGCTGCCAGTCGGCGCCGCCGAGCGGGGCACCGCCCCGGACGGCCGGAACCGCCGCACCCGGCCCGAACACGACGTCGTCCTGGCTGTGCGCGGTGAACTCGCCCGGCGGCAGGGTCCGCGGCACGCCGTTGACGCGCACGGTGGTCGGTTCGCGGATCTCCATGGTGACGTCGACTTCGAACCGCACCGGCGTCTCGCGGGCGAAGTGCGTGAACTCGACGGGGTGCAGGGCGTCGGCCCGGTTGACCGCGCCGGCCTGCAGCACCAGCCAGATCGCGGGGATGAGGAACAGCAGCAGCTTCAGCACGAACTGGAACGCCTGCACGTACGTCGCCGCGCGCATCCCGCCGAGCGCGAGGGTGACGCTGACCGCGGCACCGGCCAGCACCACGCCGACCCAGTACGGCGTGCCGCCGACCGCGGTGAGCACCAGGCCCGCGGTGCGGAACTGCGGGACGACGTAGATCGTGCCGATCACCAGGACGACCACCGCGGCCAGCCGGCGCAGGGCGGGGGAGTTGAGGCGGGCTTCGGCGAAGTCGGGGACGGTCAGCGCGCCCGACCGGCGCATGGGCGCGGCGACCAGGACCAGCATCGCGATGTAGCCGGCGGTGAAGCCGACCGGGTACCAGAGGGCACCGATGCCGTCCTTGACGACCAGCCCCGCGACGCCGAGGAAAGAAGCCGCGGAGAGGTATTCACCGGAAACCGCGGCGGAGTTGACCAGCGGCGAGATCCGCCGGGACGCGACGAGGAAGTCCGAGGTTGTGCGCATCGCGGCGACCCCGCGGACGCCGATGAGCAGCGTCACGAGCACGACGGGCGCGACGGCGAGCGCGACACCCACTAGTCGTCCTCGAGGCGTTCGGCGCGCCGCAGCTGCCAGCGGGCCAGGACGGCCATCGCCGGGTAGGGGAGGACCGCGATCATCAGCCAGGACACCGGGATTCCGAGCAGCCGCACGGTGTCCAGGCCCGGGAAGATGGCGAAGACGCCGGGCAGGCCGAGGAGGAGGGCGAACATCAGGACCAGGGCGGGGATGCCGCGACGGCGTTGCGCGCGGTACAGAGCGGTGGCGCGCTGGGTGTCGCTCGCCGGGAGCCGGGGCTGGCGCCAGCGGTGGCGCGACCGGCGGCGGGCGTGGGCGAGGCGGGTCTGCGGGCTGGTGACGGCGACCCGCCGGATCCTGCTCATCGCGGGCCTCGCCGGAGCGGGGTGGCGGGCGGCATCGGCGCCGCGGTCCGGTGGCTCATCGCGCGCCCGGCCCGAGCTGGCCGCGCTGGGCCGCCTCCAGCAGCCGGTCGCGCAGGTCCCGCGCGTGCCGGCGGCTGACCGGGACGTCACCCGCCTCGGTGTGCGCCAGCAGCCCGCCCGCGCTGTCGCTGCGCAGCTCCAGCACCGCGCCCACCGACAGCAGGAACCCGCGGTGGACCCGGCTGAACCCCGTGCCCTCCCAGTACTCCTCCAGCCGCGAGATCGGCATCCGCACCAGGTGGACGCCGCCCCGCGTGTGCAGCCGGACGTAGTCGCCGTGGGCCTCGACGAACAGCACGTCGTCGCGGCGGACGTACCGCGTGCGCCCGCCCGACTCCACCGGCAGCGCCGCCATCGCGTCCGGGGTCGGCCGCGACGCCGGGGTCGCCATCCGCAGCACCTTCGCCAGCGCCGCCGACAGCCGTTCCGCGCGGACCGGCTTGAGCAGGTAGTCGACCGCGCCGATGCCGTACGCCGTCACGGCGTGGCCGTCGTGGGCGGTCACGAACACGATCACCGGCGGCTCGCTCAGTTTCGCCAGCAGCGACGCCAGTTCGAGCCCGTCGAGGCCGGGCATCGAGATGTCCAGGAACACCGCGTCGAAATGGTCCGCCTGAAGCAGCTTCAACGCCTTCAGCGCGTCACCCGCGCCGACGACTTCGCCGACTTCGGGTGCTTCGCGCAACAGCCGGCACAGTTCGTCCAGCGCGGGCGGGAGGTCGTCGACGGCGAGGACGCGCAGAGTCACGGCAGCACCCCCGGCTGGAACCGCGGCACCCGCACGATCACCCGGGTCCCCGCCCCGACCTCGGTCTCGACGGTCAGGCCGTACCAGGCGCCGTAGACGTCCCGCAGCCGTCTGTCCACATTGGCCAGTCCGAGCCCGGCCGGGTCGTCCTCGCCGGTGCGCCCGGCCAGGATGTCGGCCGCGCGCTTCGGGTCCATGCCGACCCCGTCGTCTTCGACGAAGATCACGCAGTCGTTCCCTTCCGCCTGGCCGTGCACCTGGACCAGGCCCGTGCCCGAGCGCGGCTCGATGCCGTGCCGGATCGCGTTCTCCACCAACGGCTCCAGCACCAGGTACGGCACCGCGACGGCGAGGATCTCCGGCGCGACCCGCACCTGGACGCGCAGCCGTTCGCCGAGCACCGCCCGCTGCAGCGCCAGGTACGTCTCGATCGCGCGGAACTCCTCGGCGACGACGGTGTACTCGCCGTGGCGAGCGAGGCTGTAACGCGTGTAGTCGGCGAAGTCGAGCATCAGGTCGCGGGCGCGGTCGGGGTCCGAGCGCACCAGCGACGCGATGACGGTCAGCGCGTTGTAGACGAAGTGCGGGGACATCTCGGCCCGCAGTGCCCGCAGCTCGGCCTGCGCCGCCTGCTCCGCGGACGCCTCGAGCCGCCCGCGCTCGAGGGCCTGCACGACGAGGTCCGCGGCCTGGGCCGCGGCGGCCTCCCGGACGTCGCCGACGACGAGCAGCGCACCCGCCAGCTCGTCGCGGACGTGCAGCGGCAGCGCCAGGACGTCCGGCGCGGAACCGGGTTCCTCGGTGTGGAGCACCCCGTCGAGCACCGTCGCGACGACCGCGTCCGGCCCGGGCCGCCCTGACCACAGCAGCGAGCCGGACAGGTCGGTGAGCCCGAGCCCGGGAAAGCCGAACAGGCGTCGCAGGCCGTGCGCGGCGCGGCGCGCGCGGGTGCCCGAGAGGCCGTCGCGCAGGTCGTCGGTGATCCGGCGGGCGGCGGCGAGCACCGGCAGCGGGTCGGCGCGGGAAGCCGCGCGCAGGTGCACGGTCAACGGGCCTCCCCTCGGCGACGGTGTCCAGGGCAGTAGATCCTACGGCTACGCGGGGCCGTCCCGGTCGGCCAGCACCTGGGCGTGGCGGCGGACGCGGCGCCAGGTCCGGTAGTCGTCGAGCGCCGTGACGTCGGCGAGCAGGCTCGTGTTCGCCGGGTACGGCCGGTCGGGCAGCGCGATCCAGCCGGTCGTCCTGGTCTCCTTGACCGCGACCGGCACCGGCCGGAACGTCGTCGGGTCGACCCCGTCGCTGTGCCGGACGACCTCCTCGAAGAACCACGCCGACGTGATCAGCCCCAGCACACCGGGCGAGGTCTTGAGCGCCTTCTTCAGCGGCGCCGCGTCCAGCAGCCGGAACGCGTGATTGATCGCCGGTGCGGTGACGCCGTGGTCGTCGTAGGCGACTTCGCCCGCGTGCAGCGCCATCCGCAGCCGGATCCGGGCGCCGGCGTGGTGGGTCAGGTTGTGCCGGTGCAGCGCCACGGCGAGCGCGTTGGGCAGGAACTCGACGAAGAGCCCCTTCGGGATCTGCGGTGGGGCGAGGACGAAGACGCCGTCGCCGCAGTCGTCGCTCCGGCAGGCCGCCCAGGGGACGCCCGCGTCGTCGAACGCGCGGCCGAGCGCGCGGTAGAGCCCTCCGCGCATCGCCAGGCGGTCCGGTGTGGTCCTGCGCTGATCGCCGTAGCCCTCGACGTCCACGGCGAAGATCGTCCGGTGCATGGCCGGCCGCTCGTAGTTCATCGCACCCTCCCTGCGATCATGCATGTGCCAATGCATGTGCAGATGAGTGTGACGGGGGCCACCTGTCCGGGGGAACGGGTCGTGCGGTGAGCGGTTCCCCCGCCGCGGTGACCGGCGGTGACCGATCACCGGCGGTGAAACACCTGGTCAGAACCCCGCGGGCGGCGCGCACACCGCCCGCAGGGCTCTGACGGACGGGTCAGCAGGACTGCTTGTAGAAGTACTGCGAGTTGGCGTCCATGTCCGCCTTGGTGATCGAGTGCAGCTGCGCGGTGAGGTTCCGCGTCACCGGCTTGCCCTCGATGGCCGCGACGGCCTGCTGGACGCCCTGGGTGCCGATCGAGGCCGGGTCCTGGGCGATGAGCGCCTGGTACTGGCCGTTCTTCAGGCCCTCGACCTCCGACGGGCTGGCGTCGAAGCCGATCAGGTTGACCGCGCCGACCTTGCCCGCGTTGCGCAGGCCGGTCGCCGCGCCCTCGCCGGTGTTGAGGTTGGTGGCGAAGACGCCGATGAGGTCGGGCGTGGACGACAGGGCCGCCGTCACCTTGGCCGCGGCCTGCTCCGGCTCGTTCTGGGTGAACTGGATGCCGATCGACTTCAGGTTCGGCGTGTTCTTCAGCTCGTCCTCGAAGCCCTTGGCGCGCGCGGCGGTCGTGGACGTGCCCGCGATCGTGTCGAGCACCAGCACCGAGCCGCTCTTGCCGGCGGCCAGCTTGGCCATCGTCTGGGCGGCGAGCTTGCCGCCCGCGGTGTTGTCGGACGAGATCGACGACTCGGCGACGCTGGTGTCCTTGAGCGCGGTGTCGACCTCGACGATCTTCGTGCCGCGCGCCTTCACCTGCTGGATCGGCGCGAGCATCGCCGTGTCGTCGGTCGGGGCGATGAGCAGCGCCGCCGGCGGGTTCGCGCCGAGGGCGTTGACCAGCTGGGTCTGCAGGGGAGCGTCGAACTTCTGCGGCGCCTGCGTGGTCAGCTCGTAGCCGAGCTTCTTCGCCTCGGCCTCCGCGCCGCACTGCAGCGAGATGTAGAACGGCTCGGCCTGCACGCCGGGGATCAGCGCCAGCTTCTTGCCGCCGGTCGGCTTGGCGGAGTCGCCGGACCCGGTCTGCCCGACCGTGCCGGAGCCGCACGCGGTCAGCAGCGCGGCGGCGGAGACCACGGCACCCATGGCGGTGAGAGTCTTGGTCAGTTTCATAAGCACCTCGTTGTACTTGGGGGACTGTACTCGGGGAAACTCAGCGGGAGTTGCGGCGACGGCGGCGGCGCTGGTCGAACCAGACCGCGGCGACCAGGACCCAGCTGACGATGAACATCTGCCAGAAGTCCTGGACGTGGATGATGTTGAAGCCCTTGCGCAGGACCGCGGGGATGAAGACCCCGATCACCGTGCCCAGGATCGTGCCGACACCGCCGAAGAGGCTCGTCCCGCCCATCACGACCGCGGCGATGGCGTTGAGGTTGTCGGTGGTGTGCCCGGAGATGGTGGTCGAGTTGTAGTAGGCCAGCGAAAGGAACCCGGCGATGCCGGCCAGGAAGCCGGTCAGCGTGTACACCTTCATCAGGTGCGCGGTGACGCCGATGCCGGCGCGGCGGGCGCCCTCGGCGTTGGACCCGACGGCGAAGGTGTACCGGCCGAACTTCGTGGTCCGCAGCAGCCACGCGCCGATCACGGTGATCACGATGGCCACGATCACCAGGTTGGGCACGATGCCGAAGGACGTGCCGTAGCCGAGGGTCTTGGTCAGCTCCGCCGGCACGGTGCGCAGATCGGAGCCGCCGTTGAGCAGGTAGGCCGTGGCCAGCGCGGCACCCATCGTGCCGAGCGTGACGATCAGCGCCGGGATCTTCGCCACGGCGACGAGCACGCCGTTGATCAGGCCCCAGACGGTCCCCGTGACGACGGCGACGACGAGCCCGACGAGAATGATCCCCCAGCCGGCCCTGGACGCGTCGCCGCCCGACATCGCCTCCATCACCTTGCCCGCCACCATGCCCGCGAGGATCAGCACCGAGCCGACCGACAGGTCGATGCCCGAGGTGATGATCACGAACGTCATGCCCACCGACAGGATCAGCAGGACCGCCGACTCGATGAACAGGGTCTGGAAGGTGAACAGCGTCGGGAAGCTGTCCGGCGCGATGACGCTGAACAGCACGACCAGTGCGATCAGGACCAGCCCGATCCAGAAGGTGTTGGCCTCGACCAGGCGCTTGCCGAGGGGCCGCTTGCCGAACCCGGCGTCGGGCGACTCCTGGATGTCCTTCTTCGGGGGTGTCGACACGCTCATGCCGCCTCCTCCTGCACGAGGGCGCCGGTCATCGCGGCGACGAGGTCTTCGAGCCTCGTGTCCGGTCCGCTGAACCGGGCGACGCGCTTGCCGAGCCGCAGCACCTCGACGCGGTCGGCGACCGACAGCACCTCGGGCATGTTGTGGCTGATCAGCACGACGGCGATGCCCTTGTCGCGCACCTTCTTGATGACGTCGAGGACGCGTTCCCGCTGCACGACACCCAACGCGGCCGTCGGCTCGTCCATGAACACGACCTTCGACGCCCACACGACCGAACGCGCGACCGCGACGCTCTGCCGCTGCCCGCCGGACAGCGAGCCGATGGGGACGTCCGTGCTCTGCAGCGTCACGCCGAGGCGCTGGAACTCCTCGATGGCCTGGCGCCGCATCTCGGCCTTGTCGAGCATGCCGAGCTTGCCGAGGATGCCCTTGCGGTGGATCTCGCGGCCGAGGAAGAGGTTGGCCGCCGGGTCCAGCTCGGGCGCCACGGCCAGGTCCTGGTAGACGGTCTCGATGCCCATCCGCCGCGCGGTGGTGGGGGAGTCGAAGTGCACTTCGGACCCGTCGAGGAGGATCTTCCCCGACGTCGGCTGCTCGGCGCCGGAGAGGCACTTGACCAGGGTGGACTTGCCGGCGCCGTTGTCGCCGATCAGCGCCGTCACCTCGCCCGCGCGCGCCTGGAACGACGCGCCGCGCAGGGCTTCGACGGATCCGTAGTGCTTGGTCAGGTCGACCGCGTCCAGGAGGATTTCGCTCATCCGTTCCTCTCTTCCGGCGCCGGCGGCCGGCAGCGGATCACCGTCGCCGTGCCGGACAGCTCGGTCTGGCCGGCGTCGAACGGGACGACGTAGGTGTCGCCCTTCGCCAGCGCGTGCTCGCCGCCGTGCTCGGTCCGCAGGGTGCCTTCGCCGTCCAGAACGACCAGGACCGCGAAGGACGGATCGAGTGACAACGTTGTCACCTTGTCGGTGCGCAGCTGCTCGGCTCGGAAGAACCGCTCCGATCCGCCGGCCAGCAGGTCCACAGTGGACGCGCTGTCCCCGGCGGTGCGCTTGATGATGGTCTCGAGCCGCTCGGCGTCCCAGCCGGACGTGTCCAGCGCTTCGATCGCGGTGTCGAAGCCGATGCCGAGGTGGCCCTTCTCCGGGGACGCGAGGAAGTCCCGCCACTCGATCGTCAGCGAGAAGTCGGTCGGCTGCTGCAGTTCGACGACGAAGACGCCTTCGCCGATCGCGTGCGGCAGGCCGGCCGGGATGTAGACGGTGTCGCCCGCGGTCACCGGGACGCTGTTCAGCGCGCCCAGCATCGACGGCACGTCCTGCTCCCGCGTCCACTCGGAAACGGTGTCCTTCGACAGCGTTTCCGTGAAGCCCGGGTAGACGCGCGGGTCGTCGCCGTACGTGCCGACCACGATCCACGCCTCGGTCTTGCCGAAGTGCGAGTCGAAGTGCCGCTTCGCGAAGGCGTCGTCCGGGTGAAAGTGCACGGGCAGCCGCTGGCCCGCGTCGAGCAGCTTGACCAGCAGCCCGGTCGACGTCCCGAGCGCCTCGACGTGCTTCGCGCCGAGCCAGCCGTTCGGGTTCGCCACGACGGCGTCGCGCAGCCAGGCGCCGTCGGGGAGCCGGGTCAGGCCGTTGGTGTCCTGGCCGAACATGGTGGTCGCCGAGGCGACCCAGTCCTCGGGGCCGAACTTCTTGTCCGACGACGCCCCGCGCAGATTGGCGATGGCGTCGCCCCCGCGGTAGAACTGCGGCGGCTGGTTGGCCGGGAGCCGGATGGGTTCGAGGGTCACGGGGCGACCTCACCGGAACCGCGGGCGACGAGATGCACGGGCAGGACTACCTTTCTGGGCGGGGACTGATCTCCTTGGACGCGCGCGAAAAGCAGTTCCGCCGCGGCGTGGCCGAGCGCGCTCACGTCGTGCGCGACGACGGTGACCGGCGGGTCGAGCAGGTCCGCCAGCTCGAAGTCGTCGAACCCGACCATCGCCGGGCGGTACTCGGCGTGGGCCAGCGCGCGCAGCAGGTGCACGGCGACCCGGTTGTTGCCCGCGATCACGGCGGTCGCCGCGTCCGGGCCGTGCAGCAGCCGCTTCACCGCGTCGCCGATGCCCTCCTGCGTCGGCGTCCGCATGGAGACCAGCGACTCGTCGTAGGAGATGCCGTTGCGGACGCAGCCCTCGCGGAACCCGCGCAGGCGCTCGGCCGCGGTGAAGATGTCGGGGCTGTCGCCGAGGAACGCGATCCGCCGGTGGCCGTGCTTCGCCAGGTGGGTGACCGCCTCGATGGTGCCGCCGAGGTTGTCGACCAGCACGGTGTCGGCCACGATGTCGCCGGCCGGCCGGTCGATGAACACCACCGGCGTGCCCGCGCGCATCTCCGGCACCAGGTAGCCGTGCTGCAGGCCGGCCGGGACGACGAGGATGCCGTCCACCCGCCGCGCGCAGAACTCCAGCACGAGCTCGCGCTCGCGGTCGGAGTTCTCCTCGGACGAACCGGTGAGCACCTGGCGGCCGAACGACGTCGCGATGCGTTCGACCGCGCGGTTCAGCTCGGAGTAGAAGGGGTTGCCGACGTCCTCGACGATCAGCCCGATGGTGCCGGTCGTCGACCCGCGGCGCAGGTTGCGCGCGCCCAGGTTGCGCCGGAACCCCAGCTGCTCGATGGCCGCCATGACCCGCTCGGCGGTGTCCGGGTGCACCGCCGGTTCGTCGTTGACCACGCGCGAGACGGTCTTGATGCTCACGCCCGCCAGCCGCGCCACGTCGCTCATGGTGGCGCGTCTGCTGGCGGTGCGCGGGGCACCGTCCCGGTCCCGGCCGGGAGGAGACAACGTTGTCATAGTGACCGGGATTGAACGCCAAGTCCCGGTGGCTTGTCAACGCTTCGCGTGCGAATTGTGCCGATTCGGCTACCGACGTCGTAGGGCAGACGGCTGATGGTGCTGTCCCGAAGTGGACAGGACTTGACGGATCGCTTGACTGTCCGGTGAGCCGCTGCCCAAGGTGGCCCGGTTCGACCGACTGCGCGACAAGGTTGTCATGACACCGTTTCCGGTCGCGCTGACGAGGTGGAGAGGCGATGGCCATGGCGCGTGTGCGCTTCAGAGCCGGTTTAGCTTTCCTGACCATGGCGGTGACGGCAGCGGTGGCTCCCGCTGTCCCCGCCGCGGCGGCCACGACGACGGATTTCGCGAAGTGGGTCAACCCCTTCGTCGGTACCCGTCCGGGTGGCGCCGACCACGGCACCGGGGGCGGT
This sequence comes from Amycolatopsis sp. NPDC049691, assembly GCF_040675005.1. NCBI lineage: Bacteria > Bacillati > Actinomycetota > Actinomycetes > Pseudonocardiales > Pseudonocardiaceae > Amycolatopsis > Amycolatopsis sp. NPDC049691. The sequence continues at coordinate 204,163 of NZ_JBFANX010000012.1, read as the reverse complement.
GCCGGCAACACGTTCCCGGGCGCGGTGGCGCCGTTCGGCATGGTCCAGTGGAGCCCGGACACGGTGAAGTCCCAGCCGGGCGGGTACTTCTACGACGACAACGCCCTCACCGGGTTCAGCCTGACGCACCTTTCGGGCGCGGGCTGCTCGACCTATGAGGACATCCCGTTCATCCCCTATGTCGGTGAAGTGACGACTTCCCCGGCCACCGACCCCGCGCACTACACGTCGAAGTTCTCGCACGCCAACGAACACGCGACCGCGGGCGCCTACGACGTCACCCTCGACAGTGGAGCGAAGGTCGAGCTGAGCGCGACCCAGCGCACCGGCTCCGCGCGGCTGACCTACCCGGCCGGTGCGTCCTCGACGCTGCTGGTGAACACGTCCGGCTCGGTCAACGGCACCGACGACGCGTCGATCACCATCGGCAAGGACACCATCAGCGGCTGGGCCACGAGCGGCCGCTTCTGCGGTGCGCAGAACAGCTACCGCGTCTACTTCTCGGCCAAGTTCGACACGCCGTTCGCGTCGATCGGCACCTGGAAGAACGGCGCCGTGACGCCGAACAAGGCCGCGGAAACCGGTGGCGCCAGGGCGAAGGTCGCGCAGCCCAACGGCGTGAACGCGTCGATCGCGCGCACGACGACGGCCAAGCAGCAGGACACCACCGTGTCCGGCCCGGGCAGCGGCGGGTACGTCACCTTCGCCAACCTCAACGGGGCACAGGTGAACGTCCAGGTCGGACTGTCCTTTGTGTCCGTCGACGGCGCGAAGGCCAACCTGAAGGCGGAGAACACCGGCAAGTCCTTCGACACGATCGCGGCGGGCGCGCGCAAGGCGTGGAACGCGCAGCTGGGCAAGATCGCCGTCACCGGCGGCTCCGACGCCGACCTGACGACGTTCTACACCTCGCTGTACCACTCGCTGATCCAGCCGAACGTCTTCTCCGACGTCAACGGGCAGTACATCGGCTTCGACGGCCGGATCCACACGGCCGACAAGGGCCACGCGATGTACACCAACTTCTCCGGCTGGGACATCTACCGCTCGGAGATCCCGCTGCTGGCGACGATCGCGCCGCACGAAACGTCCGACATCGTCCGGTCGATGATGGCCTACGCCGAGCAGGGCGGTTCGTGGGACCGCTGGACGGTGGCCAACGACTACACCGGTGTCATGAACGGCGACCCGTACCACATCATCGTCTCCAGCGCGTACGCGTTCGGGGCGCGGGACTTCGACGCCCAGAAGGCGTTGCTGCTCATGATCAAGGGCGCCACCCAGCCGACGCAGGGCTACACCGAGCGGCCGGGCCTGGAGGACTACCAGAAGCTCGGGTACGTGCCGGGCGCCGGCGCGGACACCCTCGAGTACACCAGCGCCGACTTCTCCATCGCCCAGTTCGCCAAGCGGCTCGGCGACAGCGCGACCTACACGACGTTCATGAAGCGCGCGCAGAACTGGCAGAACCTCTACAACCCGGGGACCGGGCACCTGCAGCCGCGCAACGCGGACGGCTCGTTCTCCGGCACCTACGACCCCGCCAGCTCGCAGGGCTGGGTCGAGGGCAACGGCGCGCAGTACGAGTGGATGGTGCCCTACGACCTCGGCGGCGTCGTGACGGCGTTCGGCGGGAACACCGCGACGCAGTCCCGGTTGGACACCTTCTTCACGCAGCTGAACGCGGGCACGCAGGAGCCGTACGCCTTCATGGGCAACGAACCGAACTCCAACGCGCCGTACGTCTACTCGTACGCGGGTGCGCCGGCCAAGACGCAAGCGATCGTGCACCGCTCGATGGACGAGCTGTACAACCCGCGTCCCGAAGGCCTGATCGGCAACGACGACCTCGGCCAGATGTCGGCCTGGTACGTCTGGTCGGCGCTCGGCATCTACCCGGAGATCCCGGGCCGCGCCGAGACGCTGCTCGTCACCCCGCGCTTCGAGCACGCCGTGCTCACCACCGGCGCGGGCAAGAAGATCACGATCAACGCGCCGGGCACCGGCGACTACGTGGGCAGCCTGAAGGTCAACGGCGGGGCGGCGGCGAAGGCGTGGCTGCCGGAGGCGCTGATCTCCAGTGGTGGGACGCTCGACTACACGCGGTCCGCCACGGCGACCTCGTGGGGCAGCGCGACGGCCGACGCGCCGCCGTCGTTCCGCGAGCAGGAGAAGCCCAGCCTGTCCTTTGTGGACCCGGCCCGCGCGGTGACGCCCGCGGGGTCGACGTCCCAGGCGTCGGTCGGGGTCCAGGACCTCTCCGGTGTCGCCCGGACCTGGACCTACAGCGCCGGCAGCGTCGACGGGATCACGCTGACCCCGGCGACCGGCAGCATCGCGGTGCCCGCCGCCGGCAAGGCCCAGGCCGAGCTGACGGTCAGCGTCCCGGCGGGCCTGGCCGACGGCGCGCGGCGCATCCCGGTGACGTTCTCGGCGCCGGGCGTGGCTTCGTCGCAGGCGGTCCTGACCGTGTTGGTGGCGCAGCCGAACAGCTGGCTGGCCACGGTGAACAACGCGGGCATCTCCCCGGACTCGAACTCGGGTGCGGCGAACTTCGACGGCGGTGGCTGGAGCTACTCGGCCGACGCGCTGGCCGCGGCCGGCGCCACCCCGGGTGCGACGATCACCAGCGACGGGCTGAAGTTCACCTGGCCGTCGTTCCCGGCGGGCGACCCGGACAACGTGATCGCGTCCGGCCAGACGGTGAACGTCACCGGGTCCGGGCGGCTCGCGCTGCTCGGCTCGGCGTCGAACGGCAACGCGTCCGGCACGCTGACGGTGACCTACACCGACGGCACGACGTCCACCGCGACCATCGGGTTCTCCGACTGGACCCTCGGTGGCGGCGGCGCGCAGCCGGCGTTCGGCAACCGGATCGTGCTGTCCACGCCGTACCGCAACGCTTCGGGCGGCGACCCGCAGCAGATCCGCACGATGGTGTTCGGGACCAACCCGATCACCCTCGCCGCGGGCAAGACGGTGGCGAGCGTGACGCTGCCGGGCAACGTCAGCGGCGGCGCGCTCCACGTGTTCGCGATCGGCATCGGCTCGTGAAGCGCACCATCCTCGCGGGCTTCTTGACGCTCGCCGCGGCCGCGACGGGGCTCAGCCCCGCCGCGGCCGCGGCCGGCGGGGACGCCCTAGACGCCGTCAACACGTTCATCGGCACGCAGGACGAGGGCAACACGTTCCCGGGCGCTTCGGCGCCGTTCGGGATGACGCAGGTCAGCCCGATCACCTCGCACTACGCCGGCTACCGCTACACCGACACCGCCATCCGCGGCTTCGGGCACTTCTTCCTGTCCGGCGCGGGCTGCTGGGAGCAGGGCGGCCTCGTCTCGACCCTGCCGACGACCGGGGAAGTGGGTCCCGGCAAGGCGTTCGACACGACGAAAGCGTCCACTTTCGACCAGAAGTCGTACGCGGCGCCGTTCACCCACGACGGCGAAGCCGGCAAGCCCGGCTACTACAAGGTCCACCTGACCGGCTACGGCGGCGTCGACGTCGAGACGACCGCGGCGACCCGCGCCGGGGTCGAGCGGTACACGTTCGCCAAGCCCGGTGACGCCAACGTCTTCGTCAACGTCGGGCAGGCCAACGACAAGGAACCGGTCACCGGCAGCAGCATCCGGATCGTCGACGACCGGACCGTCGAAGGAACCGTGGAGTCGCAGGCGTTCTGCGGCGGCAAGGCCTACACGACGTACTTCACGACGAAGTTCGACAAGCCGTTCAAGGCGTTCGGCACCTGGTCGCCGACCGGCGGCACCCCCGGCTCGCGCTCTTCCGAAGGCGGTGCCGGTCTGCGCGGCGGTTGGCTGACCTTCGCGGGTGGCGGCCAGGTCACCGCGACCACCGCGATCTCCCAGGTGGACGCGCAGGGCGCGCGGGTCAACCTGGCGTCGGAGAAGATCCGGTCGTTCGACGCGGCCAAGGACGCGGTCCAGCGCGCCTGGCGCCACGAATTGTCCACTGTGGACATCAAGGGCGGCACGACCGACGACCGGACGGTCTTCTACACCTCGCTTTACCACGCGTTGCTGCAGCCGCTGACGGCCAACGACGCCGACGGCCGCTACTACGGCTTCGACAAGAAGATCCACCGCGCGGTCGGCTGGACGTACTACGACTTCTTCTCGCTGTGGGACACCTACCGCTCCCAGAACCAGCTCCTGGCGCTGCTGCGGCCCAGCCGCGCCAAGGACATCGCCAAGAGCATCCTCGCCATCCACGACCAGGGCGGCTGGCTGCCGCGGTGGGCGTACGCGAGCCAGGAGACGAACACGATGACCGGTGACCCGGTCACGCCGTTCCTGGTGGACCTCTGGCGGTTCGGCGCGCTGTCGGGCGAGGAGCTGCACGCCTACCAGGCGCTGCTGCAGAACTCGACGCAGATCCCGCCGGCGTCCTCGCCGTTCCAGGGCCGCTCGGGCAACGCCAGCTACCAGGCGGACGGGTTCGTGCAGTACGACCCGAACTTCCCGAAGAAGGGGCAGGACACCGACCCGAACCACGGCGCGTCGGCCACCCTGGAGTACGCGCTCGGTGACTGTTCGCTGTCGGTCATGGCCGCCGCGCTCGGGAAGAAGGACGACGCCGCCGCGCTCAAGGAGAAGGGCCGGACCTACCGGACGCTCTGGGACGAGACGCAGACCGACCGCGGCTTCACGGGCTTTTTCCGGCCGAAGGTCCTCGGCGGCGACTGGTTCTCGCCCGCCGACAAGCCGTACAGCCCGCAGAGCCAGGACGGCTTCCACGAGGGCACGGCGTGGCAGTACCAGTGGCTCGTCCAGCAGGACGTGCCCGGGCTGGTGCAGCGCATGGGCGGCCCGGCGGCCACCGGCAAGCGCCTCGACGACTTCTTCGCCTACGACGAACTGGTGCAGAACCCGGCGACGGCGGTCCGCGAGAACTGGGTCGTCGGCCCGTACGACTACTACGACCAGTTCCGCTACAACCCGAACAACGAGCCGGACCTGCACTCGCCGTGGATGTACGCGCTCACCGGGCAGCCGGCGAAGACGTCGACGGTCGTGCGGGCGGCGCACACGCTGTTCACCAACGCGCCCAACGGCGTCACCGGGAACGACGACCTCGGCACCATGTCGGCCTGGTACGTCTTCAGCGCGCTCGGGCTCTACCCGGCCGTCCCGGGGACTGGGAACTTCGTGCTGAACGCGCCGCGGTTCGAAAAGTCCGTGCTGCACCTGGAGAACGGGCGCGACATCACGATCAAGGCGCCCGGCGCGGACGGCTCGAAGCTGCAGTACGTCTCGGGCCTCAAGGTGGACTCGCGCGCCAGCGACCGCGTGTACGTCAACGTGGACCAGCTGAAGCGCGGCACGACGCTCGACTTCCGCCTGACCGCCGACGCGGCGGCGACGTGGGGGACGTCACCCGCGTCCGCCCCGGCTTCGCCCTGCGCGGAGTAGCCGGCGGAGTAGCCGAAGGACGCTCACGGCCGTGGTCCAGACCACAGTGGACCACGGCCGTGAGCATCGTCACGGGCCCCGGTGTTCCCGTGAGGGCCGTCACGCCTCACACTGGTATCAGCACGTCCGACAGCGCCGTTGACGTTCGAGGCAAGTCCGCCTTGGACGGTGTCGTCGGGCGTTTTCTGTGTCTAGAACCAACGTGGTGAGACCCCACAGGAGGAAGCAGTGTCCAGCAAGGCCGCTCTCGTGTTCCGCGTGGCCGCAGTAGCCGAAGCCCTCTCCTGGGCCGCGCTGCTGGTCGGGATGTTCCTCAAGTACGTCGTCCACTCCTCCGGCGAGGGCGGCGTGCCCGTCATCGGCATGGTGCACGGCGTGATCTTCGTCCTCTACGTGGTCGTCTCCCTGTCCGTGGCGAAGCCGCTCGGCTGGCGCCCGAAGACGCTGGTCCTCGCCCTGCTCGCGAGCATCCCGCCGCTGTTCACGTGGCTGTTCGAGAAGTGGGCGCTGCGCAACGGCAAGCTCGACGGCCCGCAGCGGCTGTCCCACGGTGGTGTCGGCCTGTTCCAGGTGAAGGAACCCGTCGCCGCCTGATCCCGGTGCATGAGAAAGGCCCGCGCTCGCCGAGCGCGGGCCTTTCCGCTTATTCGGTGAAGTCGCCGGCCGCGCGGCGGACCTTCGTCAGCAGTTCGGTGAGCTGCTCGGTCTGCCGGTCGGTCAGCCCGTTGAGGCCGAAGTCGATCTCCGTCACCGCCGCCGTCGCGGACTCGCGGCGCTTGCGGCCTTCGTCGGTGATCTCGACGAGCGTCGTGCGCCGGTCCGTCGGGTGCGGCACGCGCTTGACGAGCCCGTCGCGCTCCAGCCGGTCCACTATGTTGGTGACACTGGTGGGGTGCAGCTGGAGCCGTTCGCCCATCACCCGCATCGGCAGGCTGGCGCTGCGGGCGAAGGTGAGCAGCACCAGTGCTTCGTACCGGGCGAAGGTCAGGCCGTGCGGCTTGAGCGCGCCGTCCACCGCGGACTGGATGATCTGCTGGACGCGCATCACGCCGGTGACCGCGGCCATGGTGCCGGAGGGCCCGATCCGGGCTTCCCAGAGCTGTGCCGCGCGGGCGATCGGGTCGAACGGCAGCGGACGGTTCATGACACGCGAAGTTACCAGCGGGTACCGGCGGGTGTCGCACGACCGGCGGAAAGAACACCGAAGAAGGGACTTCCGAGCATGATCGTCGCGTTCAGCGTGAGCCCGTCCGGCGGAGAGCCCGACGGCGGAGTCAGCGAAGCCGTCGCGAAGGCGGTCAAGGTGGTCCGGGAATCGGGCCTGCCCAACTCGACCAACGCGATGTTCACGAACATCGAAGGCGAGTGGGACGAGGTGATGGACGTCGTGAAGCGCGCGGTCGAGGCCGCGGGCGAGGGCTCGGCGCGCGTCGGCCTGGTCCTGAAAGCGGACATCCGGCCCGGTTTCACCGGCCAGCTCGAGGCCAAGGTGGACCGCGTGGAAGCGCACCTGCGCGAAGGGTGACTACGGCAGTGGCGGGGTGAAGGCGACCGTCCAGCGACCGTCTTCGCTCGTCACGGTCAGCGGGTAGCTGAACGGCCTGCCGTCGCCGAGTGCGCCGGTGACCGTCGCGCGGGCCGGGGCCGCCGCGTCCGGGCCCAGCTCCACGTGGACGTCGTGGACGCCGTGGTCGGCCAGCACCGCGACGTAGTCCTTCGCGAAGTCGTCGCCGCCCGAGCCCGGGTAGTCGAGCAGGTCGCCGAGCGCGTCCGGGTCGTGCCGCCCGAGCGCGGTGGCGAGCCGGTCGCGCAGCTCGGCGGGCGAGGCCGCGCCCGGGTCCGGTTCGTGGACGATGAGCAGCGTCACGGCGCCGACCCAGACGACGGCGGCCGCGATCGAGAGGCCCACCTTCACGTCACGCCGGATGTGCACCCGGCCGAGCCTGCCCCAGCGGCGCCGTCCTGCCAAGCGGACCGGCCGGGGCACCCGGTGAAACTCCTCCGGTGCGCGTGCCAGGATGGAGGGCGTGACACAGCCACGCGGATCTGCAGCGAAGTCAGCGGCCCTGTCCGCCGCCCTCTCCGGCGCGGTCGACCTGTCCGCGCTCAAGGCCCGTGCCGAATCGGCGCAGAGGCAGCCGGCCCCGGCCGCCGGCCCGCCCGGTGCGGACGGCCCGCCGAAGCCCGCCTCGGGCAACGCCGTGATCGATGTCACCGAAGCCACGTTCCAGGCCGAGGTCGTCGAGCGGTCCCTGCGCCAGCTGGTGATCGTCGACCTGTGGGCCGAGTGGTGCGGCCCGTGCAAGCAGCTGTCCCCGGTGCTCGAGCGGATGGCGGGCGAGTCCGGCGGCGCGTGGGTCGTCGCGAAGGTCGACGTCGACGCGAACCCGCGCATCGCGCAGCTGTTCGGCGCGCAGTCCATCCCGACGATCGTCGCCATCGCCGGCGGCCAGCCCGTCGACGCCTTCTCCGGCGCCCTGCCCGAGCCCGAGATCCGCAAGTGGATCAACGCCCTGCTCGACGCGCTGCGTGACAAGCTGCCGGCGATCGCCGAGGCCGAGGCCGGTGGCGCGCCGGTCGAGGAGCCCGAAGACCCGCGCTTCACCGAGGCGGAAGAGGCCTTCGAACGCGGCGACTTCGCCGCGGCGCAGGCCGCGTACGAGCGCATCCTCGACGTCGAGCCGGCCAACGAGCTGGCGAAGAACGCGCTGGCCCAGGTCAAGTTCACCGCCCGCGCGGAGAAGGCGGACCCCGACGCCCGCGCGAAGGCCGACGCCGACCCGTCCGACCTGGCGGCCCAGCTCGACGCGGCCGACCTGGAGATCGCCTCGAACGACGTCGAGGCGGGCTTCAAGCGCCTGATCGACACGGTCCGCCGCACGGCGGGGGAGGACCGCAACAAGGTCCGCGAGCACCTGGTGGCGCTGTTCGACCTGTTCGACCCGGCCGACGACCGCGTCATGAAGGCCCGCCGCGACCTGGCGAGCGCCCTCTTCTAGACCGCACGAAATGGCCCCCCACCCGCGGGTGGGGGGCCATTTTCATGCGGTCAGGCGTACTGCTTCGAGCAGATCGACGAGCCTTCGAGGTAGCCCCGGCGCAGGGACTCGACCCGGTCGAAACCGCTGTCCGGGCGCTTCCCGTTGACGTCCGCCGAGATCAGGCTCTCCGGCTGCAGCAGGTCCGCGATGGCTTCGTCGAGGTCGCCCGCCGAGAGCCGCAGGTCGCCGGGCCGGTTCGTGAACGCCGCCCAGGCACCGACCAGGCAGGCCGTCCGCAGGCCCGCGTTCGCGTTGTCGATCGACGCGCCGACGCCCTTCTGGATGCCCAGCGCGTACCGCGACGCGACCTCCGAGAAGGCCGCGAAGTCACCCATGCCGCCCGGGTCCTCGCCCTTCATCTCGGCCTCGCGGTCGATCGGCTGGGCCAGCTGCGACAGCTTCGCCAGGTCGATCGCCACCGTGTTGTCGTTCGGGCAGTACGACGCCGGCGGCGTGGTCTGGCAGCTGCCGCCGTCGCTGATCTCCGGCGCGGCCACCCCGGCGCCCTTGAAGGCCTCGTCGAGGCTCTTCTTCAGCAGCTCGACGGCCTGGTCGTTGAACTTCGCGTCGCCCTTGCCGGTGTCGCCCTTGTCGAACGGGCGCTCGGTGAGCCGGGCCTTGACGTTCTCGGCGTTCATCGCCGCGCACTCCTTCGGGCCCTTCTCGAACCCGGTCTGGAACGCGAAGGTGCGGTCGAACGCCGTGCCGTGCGCGCCGCGGTCGGCGCCGCTGGTGCCCGCCTGGTCGCGGATCAGGAACATCGCCGCCATCACCTGGTTCAGGCCCTCGGACGTCGACACCCGGTAGTACTTGCTCTTGTCCTCGGCGACCCACCGGAAGTACCCGCCGGCGAAGCAGTCGGCCTGCTGCTCCTTCACCACCGTCGGGGTGCTCTTGGTCATGTTGGCCTTGTCGCCGAGCCGGTACTGGACGGCGTGGCCGAACTCGTGCGCCAGCACGACGACCACGGACATCGGCCCGAACCGCTGGCGCAGCATCGGCAGCAGCACCCCGCGGTCCCACGCCACCGAGTCGTCGACCGAGCAGTAGAACGCGTTCACGAGCTTCTTCACGCTGCCGCAGCCGGTCTTCTCGGTGTCGGTCTGCGAGTCGTAGGACAGCAGCGACTTCACCGGCTCGAACTGCTGGCCGAAGTCGGCGGGCAGGCGCTCGTTCCAGTACGTCTGGACGTCGTCGATCGCCGCGGTCGCGAGCTTGTCGTCTTCCCCGCCGTCGGCGTTCTTCACGTCGATGCTCGGCGTGGGCGCGTCCGGCTTGAGGCCGCTCTCGAAGTGCGTCACCGGCAGCCCGGCGACGGATCCCGCACCGGTGTCCTTGCTCGGGTCGCCGCTCGCGCCGCCCTTGTCGTTGCACCCGCTCACGGCCACCGCCGCGACGGCCAGCAACGCCACCAGCGCGCGCCGTCCTCCCCCTGGGATCATTCGTTCACTCGCTCTCGTGCCCCGGTACCCGACGGGCAGGACCATACCCAGGGCATACGCGGGGCGTGCACGTTATCCCCGAACTCCTCCTGCGCACTACGGCCCGCAGCCCGATATCGTCGCTTCCCATGCGTGCAGTCCGCCGGTTCACCGTTCGCGCCAGCCTGCCCGAGTCGCTGTCCGGCCTGGGCGCGCTCGCCACCAACCTGCGCTGGACGTGGCACCCGCCGACGCGCGACCTGTTCGCCTCGATGGACGCCGAGCTGTTCAACGCCGTGCGCGACCCGCTGCGGATGCTCACCGCGCTGCCGCCCGCCCGGCTCGACGAGCTCGCCGTCGACGACGACTTCCTCGAACGCGCGAGAGCCGCGGCCGAGGACCTCGACAAGTACCTCTCGGAGCCGCGCTGGTACCAGCAGCGCGACGACGCCGACCTGCCGCCCGCGGTCGCCTACTTCTCCATGGAGTTCGGCGTCACCGAAGCCCTGCCGAACTACTCCGGCGGCCTCGGCGTGCTGGCCGGCGACCACCTCAAGGCCGCGTCCGACCTGGGCGTGCCGATGGTCGGCGTCGGCCTGCTCTACCGCAACGGCTACTTCCGGCAGTCGCTGTCGCTGGACGGCTGGCAGGTCGAGCACTACCCGGTGATCGACCCGAACGCCTTCCCCCTGGAGCTGCTGACCGCCGGTGGGCGGCCGGTGCTGATCGGCGTCGCGATGCCGGGCGGGCGCGAGCTGTGCGCCCAGATCTGGCAGGCCCGCGTCGGGCGGGTGCCGCTGCTGCTGCTCGACACCGACACCGAGGCCAACGACGAAGACCTGCGCGGTGTCACCGACCGGCTCTACGGCGGCGACGCCGACCACCGGCTGCGGCAGGAGATCCTGGCCGGCATCGGCGGCTTCCGGGCGGTCCGCAAGTACTGCGAGCTGACCGGCCACCCGCAGCCCATGGTGTTTCACACGAACGAGGGACACGCGGGCTTCCTGGGGCTGGAGCGCGCCCGCGAGATCGTGCAGGCCGACGGGCTCGCGTTCGACGAAGCCATGCCCGCGGTCCGCGCCGGGACGCTGTTCACCACGCACACCCCGGTCAGCGCCGGCATCGACCGGTTCCCGGTGGACCTCGTGCAGCGCTACTTCGCCGACGGCAGGCTCGTCCCGGACATCGACCCGCGCCGGGTGCTCGCGCTCGGCGCCGAGGACAACCCCGGGCTGTTCAACATGGCGCACATGGGCCTGCGGCTCGCGCAGCGCGCGAACGGCGTCTCGCAGCTGCACGGGCGCGTCACGCGCAAGATGTTCTCGCGGCTGTGGCCCGGGTTCGACCACGACGAGGTGCCGATCTCGTCGGTGACCAACGGTGTCCACGGCCCGACGTGGGTGGCGCGCGAGCTGAGCACGCTGCTCGGCCGCGAGTGGGGGCTCGACGTCGGCGAGGGGCCGCTGCGCGAGGGCGTCTCCGACGCCCAGCTGTGGGGGCTGCGGCGTGACCTGCGCGAGAAGCTGGTGCACGAGGTCCGGCGCCGGGTGCGGGCGGCGTGGCTGCAGCGCGGCGCGTCCCCGTTGGAGCTGGGCTGGGTGGACTCGGTGTTCGACCCGGACGTGCTGACGGTCGGGTTCGCCCGCCGCGTCCCGACGTACAAGCGGCTGACGTTGATGCTGCGCGACCCCGAGCGGCTGCGCACCCTGCTGCTGCACGAGGACCGGCCGATCCAGGTGGTCGTCGCGGGCAAGTCGCACCCGGCCGACGAGAACGGCAAGCAGCTGATCCAGCAGATCGTCCGGTTCGTCGACGGCGCGGACGTCCGGCACCGGATCGTCTTCCTGCCGGACTACGACATGTCGATGGCCCGGTACCTGTACCGCGGCTGCGACGTCTGGCTGAACAACCCGGTGCGGCCGCTGGAGGCGTGCGGGACGTCGGGGATGAAGTCGGCGCTGAACGGCGGCCTCAACCTGTCGATCCGCGACGGCTGGTGGGACGAGTGCTACGACGGCAGCAACGGCTGGGCGATCCCGACCGCGGACGGCGTCACCGACCCGCTGCGCCGCGACGACCTGGAGGCGGCGGCGCTGTACGAGCTGCTCGGCCAGCAGATCGCGCCGCTGTTCTACGACCGCTCGGCCGACGGCGTGCCCACGGGGTGGTTGTCGATGGTGTGGCACACGCTGGAGACGCTCGGGCCGCGCGTCCAGGCGTCCCGGATGGTCCGCGAGTACGTGGACAACGGCTACCTGCCGGCGGCCCGCATGGTCGCGGCGGCGACGGGCGACGGCTACCGCGGCGCGCTGTCGCTGGCGGACTACCGCACCAAGCTGGAGGTGTCCTGGCCGCGGCTGCGCATCTTCGACTCGGAGCTGCTGATCGAGGCGGCCGAGCCCCTGGTGGTGGGCACGGAGGTGACGATCCGGGCGCGCATCGACCTGGCCGGCCTCGATCCGTCCGAAGTGGACATCCAGGCGGTGGTCGGCCGGGTGGGCGACGACGACGAGCTGCGCGACACGGTGACGGTCCCGATGACGGCCGACGGCATCGGCGCCTTCGCGGCCCGGCTGAAGCTGCCGAGGCCGGGCTCGATCGGGTACACGGTCCGGGTGCTGCCGAAGCACGGCCTGCTGGCCGCGCCGGCCGAACTGGCCCGCGTCGTACTGGCCTGACCTGGAGTTACTCCAGCCGGAAATACGCGGCGGCGCCTCCTGAGCGGGGCTAGGTTGTCGGTATGCGCTTCGGAATCTTCGTCCCGCAGGGCTGGCGGCTCGACCTCGCCGGCATCGACCCCGCGGACCACTGGAAGACCATGCTCGGCCTCGCGAAGCACGCGGAGGCCGGGCCCTTCGAATCGATCTGGGTCTACGACCACTTCCACACCGTGCCCGTGCCGACCGAGGAGGCCACGCACGAGGCCTGGTCGCTGATGTCGGCGTTCGCCGCCGCGACGGAGACCGTGCGGCTCGGGCAGATGTGCACCTGCATGGGGTACCGCAACCCGGCCTACCTCGCGAAGGTCGCCGCCACCGCCGATACGATCTCCGGCGGGCGCGTCGAGATGGGCATCGGCGCCGGCTGGTACGAGCACGAGTGGCGGGCCTACGGCTACGGCTTCCCGGGTGCCGGTGAGCGGCTCGGGCAGCTCGACGAGGGCGTGCAGATCATGCGCGACCTCTGGACGACCGGGAAGTCCACACTGGACGGCAAGCACTACCAGACCGACGGCGCCATCCTGCGTCCGCTGCCGCCGCAGGAAGGCGGCATCCCGCTGTGGATCGCCGGTGGCGGCGAGAAGAAGACGCTCAAGATCGCCGCGAAGTACGCGAAGTACACGAACTTCGCCGGCGACCCCGAGACGTTCACCCGCAAGTCGGAGATCCTCGCGCAGCACTGCAAGGACGTCGGTACCGACTTCGACGCGATCGTCCGCTCGGTCAACCACAACGTGGTCATCGGGGAGACGGAGAAGGACGTCCAGGACAAGCTGGCCTGGCTGAAGTCCCACCTCGACAAGTATGCGCCGGCGGACGCCGCCGAGCGGTGGCACGGCGTCTTCGTGAACAGCCCCACCACCGGCACGCCCGAGCAGGTCACCGAAAAGCTCGCCGCGCTGGGTGAGCTGGGCATGTCCTACGCGATCTTCAACTTCCCGGAAGCCGCGTACGACCGCTCCGGCATCGACCTGTTCGCCGCGCAGGTCGCGCCCGCGCTGGCCTAAGGCACCGCCGGGCTGCCGCCGGTCTGCACGGGCAGGCCGGCGGCGGCCCACGCGCGGAAGCCGCCTTCGAGGTCGGTCGCGTGCGGCAGCCCCAGCCGTTGCAGGTCGGCGGCCGCCAGGCTCGACGAGTAACCCTCGTTGCACAGCACGACGACCGTCGAGTCCTCGGTCACCCCCGGCAGGCGCCACTCGCTGTCCGGCGCCAGCCGCCACTCCAGGTGGATCCGCTCGACGACCACCGCGCCCGGGATCTCGCCCTCGGCTTCCCGGTTCGCCAGCGGCCGGATGTCGACGAGCAGCGCGCCCGCCTCCTGCAGCTCGCGGGCGCGCTCCGGAGCGACGCGGTCCAACCCGGACCGCGCGGTGGCCAGCAGCGTGTCGATGGCGCTCATCCGCCGACGATAACCGGCAGCGGCGGGATTTCGGCGGGGACGTCGGCGAGCGTCGCGTATTCGCGCGTCGGGACCAGCGGCGGCGAGTACGCGTGGACGCTCGCCGCGGGCGCGTCGCCGATGCCGGTCACCTGGTGGGCGCGGCCGGCGCCGAAGCCGATGCCTTCGCCGGCGACGTGCGTGCGCCGCCGGATCGGGCCGCCGGGGTAGCGGTACTCCTCGCCGAGCTCGCCCTGCAGGACGGTGAACGAGCCGGACGCGCCGCCGTGGTCGTGCGGCTTGGTGTGCTGGCCGGGCAGCCACGACAGCAGCCACAGCTCGACGCCGTCGGTCAGGGCCAGCCGGGCCCACCAGCGGCGGTCCTCGTCGAAGCGCAGGATGTCCTTGATGCTCGAAGTCAGCTCGGTGGTGACGGTGGACGTCAGGTCCGCCAGCTCGCGCGGCGTCCAGAGCAGCCGCGACGGGTGCAGCAGCTGGGGCAGCAGCGGGTCGGTCAGCTGCGGGTGGATCTCGACGGCGGGACGGACGATGGAGGTGGTCAACGCGGGTGCTCCTCGGACGCGAAGGTGATCAGGACGCGAGGCAGCGCGGCACCGCGGGGAAGATCAGCGAAGCCGCGCCCGCGTACACCCGGCCGAAGCGACGAGGAGCAGGTCGATCGCGCGACGGCGCCAGAACGAGCCCCGGGTCACCGGGGTCACGGGCGCGTCGGCGGACATGCGGCGATCCTGCCACAACCGCGCGGCACCCGGCACTCATCGGGTGCGGCGTTCCACTTCGTGGACACGCTCCGACCTGCCGGTTCGCCCTCTCACCCGGGCGGGTGCGCACGCGCGCGCGACGGCAGACAGAATGGGCCTCGTGAGCGAGCCGATCCAGCCCAGCGAACTTGACGACCTCGTGGTCCGGATGGCCGGTGTCGGCGTCCGCCGCGGGACCAACGACCTCCTCGCCGGCCTCGACTGGACCGTCGAGCTGGACGAGCGCTGGGTGGTGCTCGGCCCGAACGGCGCGGGCAAGACCACCCTGCTGCGCCTCGCCGCGGCCGAGCTGCACCCGACCACCGGCGAGGTCGACCTGCTCGGCGAGCGGATCGGCCGGGTCAACATCTTCGACCTGCGTCCCCGCATCGGCTTCACCTCGGCGGCGATCGCCCAGCGCGTCCCGGGCGACGAGCTCGTCAAGGACGTCGTGGTCAGCGCCGGCTACGCGGTGCTCGGCCGCTGGCGTGAGGAATACGACACCCTCGACACCGCGCGCGCGACCGAGCTGCTCGAAGCGATGGGCATCGGGCACCTGGCCGAGCGCACCTTCGGCACCCTGTCCGAGGGCGAGCGCAAGCGCGCCCTGATCGCCCGGTCGCTGATGACCGACCCCGAGATGCTGCTGCTCGACGAGCCCGCCGCGGGTCTGGACCTCGGCGGCCGCGAGGACCTGGTCGCGCGGCTGTCCGACCTGGCGATGGACCCGGACGCGCCGGCCCTGGTCCTGGTCACCCACCACGTCGAGGAGATCCCGCCGGGGTTCACCCACGCGCTGCTCCTGCGGGACGGCCACGCGGTCGTGTCCGGGCTCGTCGACGACGTCATCACCAGCGAAAACCTCTCGAAGACATTCGACCAGGACCTCGTGCTGGAGCGCTCCGGGGATCGCTTCTTCGCCCGCCGTCGCTAAGGTGTGGCTTACCGGCGGGTAGCCTGCTGGCACCTGTTCAACGAGGAGGAGTGACGTGGGAGAGTTCGTAGCCCTCGAGGTCAAGGACGGCGTCGGCACGATCCGGCTCGACCGGCCGCCGGTCAACGCCCTGAACGCCCAGGTCACCGCCGAACTGGCCGAGCTGGCGAAGGAAGCCACCGAGCGCGACGACGTCCGCGCCGTGATCCTCTACGGCGGCGAGAAGACCTTCGCGGGCGGCGCGGACATCAAGGAGATGGCCACCCGCACGTACCCGGAGATCGCCAAGTTCGGCGCGAACCTCACCGGCACCCTCGCGGCCATCGCGAACATCCCGAAGCCGGTCGTCGCGGCCATCACCGGGTACGCCCTCGGCGGCGGCCTCGAGCTGGCGCTGACCGCGGACTGGCGGGTCGCCGGCGACAACGTCAAGGTTGGCCAGCCCGAGATCCAGCTCGGCGTCATCCCCGGCGCGGGCGGCACCCAGCGGCTGGCCCGGCTGATCGGGCCGAGCAAGACCAAGGACATCGTCTACACCGGACGGTTCGTCAAGGCCGAAGAGGCGCTGCAGCTGGGGATCGTCGACCAGGTCGTCGCCCCGGACGACGTCTACGCGGCGGCCCACAAGTGGGCCTCGCAGTTCGCGAACGGCCCCGCCGTGGCGCTGCGCGCGGCGAAGGCGGCCATCGACGGCGGCCTCGACATGGACCTCCCGAACGCGCTCAGGCTCGAGTCGCACCTGTTCGCCGCCCTCTGGGCGACCCAAGACCAGCAGAACGGCATGAAGTCGTTCATCGAAAACGGGCCCGGCAAGGCCACTTTCGAAGGGAAATGACGCCTTGACCGACGTGAACGACCCGGCCCCGAACCCGCACGCCACCGCCGAAGAGGTCCAGGCGGCCTACGCCGACCCCAAGCTGGCGAACGTGCTGTACCACGACTGGGAAGCCGGCACCTACGACGAGAAGTGGTCGATCTCGTACGACGAGCGCTGCATCTCCTACGCCACCGACGTGTTCAACGCCGTCGCGGGCGAGGACGGCCAGCCCTACCAGCACGCGATGGAACTGGGCAGCGGCACCGGCTTCTTCCTGCTGAACCTGATGCAGGGCGGCGTCGCCAAGAAGGGGTCGGTCACCGACCTCTCGCCCGGCATGGTCCAGGTCGCGCTGCGCAACGCCGAGAAGCTCGGCCTCGACGTCGACGGCCGGGTCGCCGACGCGGAGCGCATCCCGTACGACGACAACACGTTCGACCTGGTCGTCGGGCACGCGGTGCTGCACCACATCCCGGACGTCCAGGCGGCGTTCCGCGAGGTCCTGCGCGTGCTCAAGCCGGGCGGCCGGTTCGTCTTCGCGGGCGAGCCGACCAAGGTCGGCGACTTCTACGCGCGCAAGCTCGGCCAGCTCACCTGGTTCCTGACGACCCGCGTGACGAAGCTGCCCGCGCTGAGCGGCTGGCGCCGTCCGCAGTCCGAACTGGACGAGTCGTCGCGCGCGGCCGCTTTGGAGGCCGTGGTCGACATCCACACCTTCGACCCCTCGGAGCTGGAGTCGTGGGCCCGCGGCGCGGGTGCGCAGGACGTCCGCGCGGTCACCGAGGAGTTCGCCGCGGCCCTGGCCGGCTGGCCGATCCGGACGTTCGAGGCGGCCGTGCCGCAGGAGAAGCTGACCGTGCGCTGGCGCATGTTCGCCTACCGCCTGTGGCTGCGGCTGTCCGCGGTGGACAAGAAGGTGCTGTCCAAGATCCTGCCGCGCGAGCTGTTCTACAACGTGATGATCACCGGGACCAAGCGGCCGTCCTGAGTTGGGTTATTCGTTCAGCCTCGGCGACGTC
This sequence comes from Amycolatopsis sp. NPDC049691, assembly GCF_040675005.1. Classification (NCBI taxonomy): domain Bacteria; kingdom Bacillati; phylum Actinomycetota; class Actinomycetes; order Pseudonocardiales; family Pseudonocardiaceae; genus Amycolatopsis; species Amycolatopsis sp. NPDC049691. The sequence goes on along the minus strand of NZ_JBFANX010000012.1, from coordinate 186,640 downwards.
GCCTACCTGCGGTCTGACGCGGGTGCGGCGGCGGTCGCCGAGGTTTCGGCCCTGCCGCTGACCGACCACATCGCTTCGGTCGCCGCTGTTCGCCGTCTCGTCGGCGAGGAGCATGCGGCCGCGGTGCTGGAAACCGTGCTGCTGCGCCGGAAAGCCGGGTCCAAAGTGGATTCGGCTGGCTGGCTGTTCACTTCGGACGCGCTGCAGCAGGCCAGCGCCACGCCGGTCGCGCGGCATCGCGCCGCGCGCTTGGCCGGTCTCGACGTCCACGACGTCACGTGCTCGGTCGGTGCCGACCTGGTCGAGATCGCCAGGCTGGCGCGACACGCGCTCGGGTCCGATCTGGACCCGGTGCGGCTGGAAATGGCGCGGCACAACGGAACCGCCGCGGGTGTCGCGTTCGGGCTCGTCCGAGCCGACGCGCTGCGCCCGGTGAGCCGCTCGGGCGTCGTCGTCGCGGATCCGGCGCGGCGTGACTCCGCCGGTCGCCGGGCGTGGAAGCCCGCCGACTTCGCCCCGCCCCTGGACGCCTTGGTCGAGGCCTACCCAGGCCGCGCGCTGTCCGTGAAGTGCGCGCCGGGCCTGGACTTCGCGCTGACGCCGTGGGCGGACGAGGTCGAGCTGGTGTCCCTGGACGGCCAGGTGCGTGAATCCTGCCTCTGGCGCGGCTTCGGTGAAGGCGTCACCCGCCGGGCGACCGTGCTGCGTTCGGACGGGACACAGTGGACGGTCACCGACGCCGAACCGGACGAACTGCCCGCCCGCGAGCCGGGGGAGTGGATCGTCGATCCCGACGGCGCCGTCGTCCGGGCCGGACTGGTCCGCCACTACGCGGCTCGGCACGGGCTGTGGCAGCTGGACGAACGCATCGCGTACCTGACCGGTGACACTCCGCCGCCGGGCGTGCGCGCCTTCCGCGTCCTGGAACACGGGCCGTACACCGAGAAGGCGCTGAAGGCCGTCCTCAAGCGACACGACGTCGGGCGGCTGGAAATCCTGGTGCGGGGCCTGGACGTCGACCCGGACGCGCTGCGGCGGCGGCTGAAACCCCGTGGTGGCGCGGAAGCCTCAGTGGTGCTGACGCGGATCGGCCGCTCGCCCGTGGCGTTCCTCTGCCGCGCCGAAAGGTGAACGGAAACTTTCGAGGGGTGGAACTACGGGTGAACGTGACGTAGGTTCCCCGGATCGTCAAGTTCCACTGGAGGGTTCGCCGTGTCCGGAAAATGGTCAAGTCTCGTCAAGCTCGCCGCCGCCGCGGCCATCGGCGCCACCGTCGCCTCGGGGGCGACCGCGCTCGCCGGCTCGGACGACGCGACCGCCGCCCGCTCGAAGGAGCCGGCCAACATCGGCCAGGTCAAGAACGACGTCAAGGCCTACTACGGCGACTACCTCGACGCCGCGGGCAAGCACCACTACTCCGAGACCAGCCAGTTCGCGAAGGACAGCAACCGCGTCGTCTCCGACGCCAAGCGCTACCTGCAGCAGCAGCTGGGCAAGGTCGAGAACCCGGCGATCGTGCTGGACGTCGACGACACCTCCGAGATCACCTTCGGCTGGGAGGCCGACAACGACTTCGGCTTCGACCCGGTCAAGCAGCAGCAGGCGATCGACAACGGCACGTTCGTCGCCAACAAGCCGGTGCTGGAACTGGCCAACTGGGCCGTCCAGCACGGCGTCAAGCTGTACTTCCTCACCGGCCGCAACGAGTTCCAGGGGCCGCAGTCGCTCAAGAACCTGGCCAACGAGGGCTACCCGGCGCCGGCGGGCGCGTTCTTCAAGCCGAAGACCACCGCGCCCGACTACCTGCCGTGCGGGTTGACCTGCAACACCGTCCAGTACAAGTCGGGCACGCGGGCGCACATCGAAGCGACCGGCGCGAAGATCGTGCTGAACGTCGGCGACCAGTTCAGCGACCTCGAGGGCGGCTACGCGCTGCGCCCGATCAAGCTGCCGAACCCGATGTACTACCTGCCCTGAGCCGGAATAACGACCGGGCCCGGGGTGCTGCTCCTGGTACACGATTCTCTCGAGGAGCCGACATGCCGGAGAAGAAGGTGCTGGTCCCGGGCCCGGACCACCCGATCACCGTCGAGCCGACCAAGGCACGCGTGGTGGTCAAGGCGGGCGGGCGCGTCATCGCGGACAGCCGCAACGCGTTCACCCTGCAGGAGTCCACGTACCCGGCGGTCCAGTACATCCCGCTGGCCGACGTCGACGCGGCGGTGCTGGAGCGGACCGACCACGAGACGTACTGCCCGTACAAGGGCGAGGCCAGCTACTACTCGCTCAACGCGGGTGAGGTGAAGGGCGAGAACGCGGTCTGGACGTACGAGAAGCCGTACGACCCGGTCGCGCCCATCAAGGACCACGTCGCGTTCTACCCGAACGTCGTGGATTCGATCGAGCTGATCGAGGACTGAGCTGGACCTCGATCTGCTGCGCACGTTCCTGGCCGTCCACCGGGCAGGATCGCTGACCGGCGCGGCACCGTCGCTGGGCCTGTCCCAGCCGACGGTGACCGCGCAGGTCAGAGCCCTGGAAGAAGAGCTGGGGCAGCAGCTGTTCGTCCGCCGCGCGCGGGGCGTGACCCCGACGTCGGCGGCCGACGAGCTGGCGGCCCGCATCGCCCCGCACGTGGACGCGCTGACGTCGTTGACCGTCGGCGAGGCCGACCCGTTCGCGACGCCGGTGCACCTGGCCGGGCCCACCGAGCTGACCACTTTGCGAGTGCTGCCGGCGCTGTCGGGCCTGGTTTCGGCGGGCCTGCGGTTGCGGGTGACGTTCGGCTTGGCCGAGGACCTGCTGGCGGGCCTCGCGCAGCGCCGGTTCGACCTGGTCGTCTCGACGATCCGCCCCCGCGGCCGCGGTCTGACGGCGACCCCGCTGACGGACGAGGAGTTCGTCCTGGTCGGCCCCCGCGGCTTCACGGGCGACCCCCGGACGGCGCCGCTGGTGGCGTACGCGGAGGACCTGCCGATCATCCGCCGCTACTGGCGGTCGGTGCTGGGGGTGCGGCCACCGTCCGGCCCCGCGGTCGTCGTCCCGGACCTGCGAGGTGTGCTGGCGAGCGTGCTGGCCGGGTTCGGCGTGAGCGTGCTGCCGAGGTACCTGTGCGCGGCCGAGCTGGAATCGGGGTCGCTGGTCGCGTTGCTCGAACCGGAGGAGCCACCGATCAACACGCTGTTCGTGGTGACCCGCGCGGAGCCCTGCCGGGCGGGGCCCGCGGCAGTACGGGACGCACTGCTCGCGGACGCCGCCCACTGGTGACTCAGCCGGTGTACCCGGCGAAGATCTTCGCGAACTCGTACGGCGACTGCGGCACGTTGGTGCACTTGTACAGCGCGCCGGTGCACGCGTTCGCGTCGCGGCCCGCCTCCCAGAACGACAGCATGCCCAGGTGGACCGTCTTCGCGAACGCCACCAGCGCCTTCGCGTCCTTCTGGTAGAAGATCTCGTTCTGCGAGTCGTTGACGCCGATCATCGGGGTCACGCCGACCTTCTTCCACGCCGCCGCGTCGCTCAGCCCGTACAGCGACTTCAGCTGCGCCTGCGTCGCCTTGGCCGCGGAAATCGCCTTCGCGCCCTGGTCACCCGCGCCCTGGTAGTAGTCCATCGCCATGATGTTCACCAGGTCCAGGTTCACCCCGGCGTCCTTGGCCGACTTGACGACGTTGAGCCCGTCCGCGGTCAGGCCGCTCGGCAGCACCGGCAGCGTCAGCGAGATCTTCAGGCCCGGGTTGTTGTTCTGCAGCGTCTTGAGCGCCTGCGACCGGCGGGCGATCGTCGTCGGGTCGGCGATCGCCGCGCCCTCGATGTCGAAGTCGGCGTACTTCAGGCCGTACGCCTTGACGACGGCGTCGTACTCGGCCGCGACCTGCGCCGACGTGCTGCACGCCTGGGCCAGCTCGATGCCGGACGCGCCGCCGAAGGAGATCTTGACGTCGCCGCCGCCGTTGCGGATCTTGGTGATTTCGTCCTTTTGCCAGGCCGTGCGCGGGTCGTACGCGCCGAACCAGCTGGCCTTGCAGCCGTAGGAGTTGACGAACGCGAGAGTGAAGCCCTTGACGCCGCTCGCGGCGGACATCCCGGACAGGCTGGGCGTGGGCCACGCGCCCATGTCGACGTAGGGCCCGACGGGGATCGGCGACCCGGCGGCGGCCTCGGCGGGGGCGCCGAGCCCGGTGCTCACGAGCGCGAGGCCGGCCAGCCCGGCCAGCAGGGAACGGAGACGCATGGTGGAACCTCCACGACGACGAGCGCGGCGGCGGGATTTCCTGACCTGATTGGTATAGACCATTAACCTTGGTGTGGACCAGCGGCCGAACGGGCTACCCCGGTGACCGGCGGTGAACACCAGTCGGTTCGACAGATGGCCGCGCGGCCGCACGCCGCCACGCTGAGGGCATGAGCGAGAACGACGAAGAACCCCGCAGCTACAGCCGCCGTCGCCTGCTGGCCACCGGCGGGATCGCCGCCGGGGTGGGCGCGGTCGCCGGCGTCGCCGGTGGGGTCGCGTTCGTGCAGGGCGGCGCGCCGACACCGCAGCTCGGGCCGTCGGCGGCGCGGCGGTTCGCCGGGAAGACCGTGCTGGTCACCGGCGCGACGTCGGGGATCGGCCGAGCGGCCGCGGTGCGGTTCGCGGCCGAAGGCGGAAAGGTCGGCTTCTGCGGCCGTCGCGAGAACCTCGGCGCCGAGGTCGAGCGCCAGATCCGGGACGCGGGCGGCGAAGCGACGTACGTGCGCGCCGACGTCCGGTCGGAGGACGACGTGAAGCGCTTTGTCGACACGGTCGCTTCCCGGTACGGCGGGCTCCACGTGTGCTTCAACAACGCGGGCGTCACGGTCCAGAAGCCGCTGCACGAGTACACCGCGGCGGAGTGGGACGACGTCGTCGGCACGAACCTGCGCGGGAACTTCCTCGCGCTGAAGTACGAGGTCCCGCACCTGCTGGCGGCGGGCGGCGGCACGGTGGTGGTCACGGCGTCGTCCAACGCGCTGGCCACCGACGCCGGCCGCGGCGCGTACACGGCGTCCAAGCGCGGCCTGGTCGGGCTGGTCCAGACCGCGGCGCTCGACTACGCGGAGCACGGCATCCGCGTCAACGCGCTGGTCCCGGGCACGACGAACACGGAGCTGGTGCGCCGCGCGGGCGGCGCGATGAACCTGCCGGACGCGGTGTGGGACGCGATGGCGGCGAACTGGGCGAAGACGAACGTGCCGGGGCTGAAGCGGATGGCCACGGCGGACGAGATCGCGGTGTTCGCACTGGCGCTGGCCTCGGCCGACTTCCCGTACATGACCGGGGCGCAGCTGGTGATCGACGGCGGGAAGACCGCGCACGCCTAGACTGTCGCCGGTGCTGATCACGACGGAACGGCTCACGCTGCACGAGTGGGCCGAGGAGTACTTCGACGGCTTGTACGCGCTGGCCCAGCTCCCGGAGACGGTCCGGTACGTGGGCACAGGGCAGCCGTGGACCCACGAGTACACGCTCGCCAAGCACCGGGCGACACTGGCGCACTGGGCGACGCACGGCTTCGGCTGGTTCGCGGTATCGGCGTCGCCGGGTTCGTTCGACGGGGTGGTGTCGCTGGTGAGCCGCAGCGCCACGGAGTCGGGCCTGGGAGCGCCGGCGGTGGAGATGGGCTGGTGGATCGCACCGTCGGGCTGGGGCCGGGGATACGCGACGGAAGCGACGGCGGCGGTGCGCGACCACGTGTTCTCGTCGGGTTTCGCGGACCGGCTGCTGGCGGTGTACGAACCGGCGAACAAGGCTTCGGCGCGGGTGGTGGAGAAGCTGGGATTCGTGCCGCACAGCAAGTTCACCCTGGACGGGCGGGTCGAGCAGCGCGCGGTCCTGGACCGCCCGCTGCCCGACCCGGCCTCAGCCCATTGATTCGAGCATCGTGATTTCGACGTAGACGTGCCCCTCGGGGACGACCACCGGGTAGGACACCTTCGGCTCGACCGAGATCCCGAGCAGCACTTTGCCGTTCGCGGTGATGTAGTAACCGTGGTGGGCCCGCGCGTACCCGGCCGCGGTCGCCTTTCCCACGAGCGCCCGGCGGACTTCGGCTTCGGTACCCGGGCGGATCGTCTGGAAGTTCATCGCGGCCTGGTGGCCGATGACCGCCCAGCGCCGCCGGCTTTCCCGCACCAGTTCGCCGTCACGGGCGCCGATCCGGTCGGCCAGCTGCCGCATTTCGCGCCACCGCCGGCGGACCGTGAATTCGCTGCTGTAGCCCGACAGCATCAGCACTGTCGTGAGGAAGAGGGCGATCGGGAACGCCCAGAGCAGCCACGGCCGGTAGCCGGTGGCGAGCCACAGCCCGCCCGCCACCAGGACGTACACCACCAGCAGCCAATAGCGTCCCCGCATCCGCCACCCCCAGCCGCAAGGGTATGCCGGATCAGGCCGGCGCCGGAACCGGGACGTCCCCGATCCAGCGGTGCACCGCCTCGGCCAACCCCTCCTCGTCCGAACCGGAAGTCACCCAAGCCACATGACCGTCCGGCCGCAGCAGCACCGCCCCGATGTCCGAAATGGACGGCGCTGCCGCGGCAACCACCTCCACCGCGGCCGACCAGGCCCCGAAAGTCCCGATCAAGTCCACCAGCACGAACCGTCCCGGATGCAGCAGCGCGGCCAAATGCGTCTCGCGGCCGTCGACCACCAGTGGCACGTCCGGCGCCAACCGCCCCAGCCACGGGTGCCCGCCCGGCTCGTAGCACGCGTCCAGCCCGGTGATGATCTCCGCCAGTGCCCGGTTCCCCGCCGGGTGCGTGGCGACCCGCCGCAGCAAGTCGGCCCACGGTTCCGACGCGCACTCCTCCAGCGCCACCTGGGCCCGCGTGTTCGCCAGGATCCGCGACCCCGCGGCGTGCCGCTCGTCGTGGTAGGTGTCCAGCAGTTCCGGAGGCGCTGTCCCCAGCACCGTCGCCGCCAGCTTCCAGCCGAGGTTGAACGCGTCGTCGATGGCCACGTTCACCCCGATCGCCCCGGCCGGCGGGTGGATGTGCGCCGCGTCGCCCGCCAGCAGCACCCGGCCTTCGCGGTACCTCGACGCCAAGCGCGCCGCGTCGCCGAAACGGGTCAGCCAGCGCGGCGACCGCAGCTCGACGTGCCGGCCCAGCACCGCGTCCACCTGCGCCTGCAGCCGTTCGAGCGTTACGGGGGAGTACTTGTCGGCCGGCGGGTCGTCCTCGCGGACCACGATCCGCACGTACCCCGGCCGCGGGATGACGAACAGCGTGCGGCCGTCCGGGCCGGCCGAAACCCCGTACGGCAGCTCGCATTCCACGTCGCCGAGCAGCGCGTACCAGCGCGCGTCGACGCCGGGGAAGTCGATCCCGGCCTGCTTGCGGACCGTGCTGCGCCCGCCGTCGCACCCCACCAGGTAGCGGGCGGTGATCGTCCGGCCGAAGCGTCCATTGTGGACGACGCTGGAAACGCTTTCCGGCGACTGCGTGAACGACCGCAGCTCGTGCCCCCGCAGGATTTCGACGCCGAGGTCGGCGGCCCACCCCTCCAGCACCTCCTCGACGCGGGTCTGTGGGATCCCCAGCGAGAACGGGTGGTCGGTGGCCGCGCCCGCGAGCAGCAGCGGCCCGGGCAGGCCGGTGACCGGCGCGTGCGGTACCCGGTGTCCTTCGGCGACCAGGCCCTCGGCCAGCCCACGGCGCGCCAGCAGGTCCAGCGACCGCGAGTTGAGGTTGAAGCCACGGCAGTACGGCGGCCGCGCAGGAAGGCGTTCGACGATGGTGGTGCGGACGCCCGCCAGCGCGAGCTCCGCGGCGAGCAGCAGGCCGGCGGGCCCGGCCCCGGCGACGAGGACGTCGGTCTCGAGCATTCGGTTTCCCCTCAGAAGTGGTCGGGCCACGGCAGCGAGCCGGAGCGGATTTCCGCGGCGGTGGCGCGGGCCCAGTCGAGCTCCGCCTGCCACGCGTGCCGGACGAACTCGACCTCGATCATGAACAGCCGCGGCGCGCCCTTGCCGACGGTTTCGTCGAGGGCCGTGTTCGCGCCGTCGATGCGCTCGGCGAGGTGGCGGGCGCGTTCTTCGAGCGCGTCGGCCGCGCGCTCCGGGCCGAGGGCGCCGAGGTAACTCACCGCCGCGACGAACTTCGGGTACTCGGCGACCGGTTCGCGGACCAGTTCGTCCAGCCAGGCGATGAACTCCTGGCGGCCGAGCTCGGTGTGGGCGTAGACGGTCCGTTCCGGCCGGTTGCCCTCCCGCACCGTCTCGACGGGCTCGATCCAGCGGTGCTTCGCCAGCGACTCCACGGTGTCGTAGAGCGAACCCGGGTTGATCTTGAAGCTGCTGTCCTTGTAGCGCTCACGCAGCGTCGACGCCATCTCGTACGGGTGCATCGGGCGTTCCAGCAGCAGGCCCAGCAGGGCCAGCGCGAGGGTGTTGCGGATCTTGCGTGGTGGCACTAGTCGCTCCCTATTACTCGGAACCGACTATACGGCGCTCGTCAAGTCAGGTTGGCGACGCAGGTGTGCAGCAGGTCCGCCAAGTGGCGCCGCTGGTCACCCGGCAGATCGCCGAGCATGTCCTCCTCGACCCGCGAGACCAGCTCGTCGGCGGCGTGCAGCTTGGTGCGGCCGGACGCGGTCAGTGCCACCGGCTTCGCCCTCCCGGTGCTCGCCTGCTTCGCGACGGTCACCAGTCCCGCCGACCGCAGTCCGCTCAGGACGTCCCGCAGCGACTGCCGCGTGACGAACGTGATCCGCGCGAGCTCGGCCGACGACGCGCCGGGGTGTTCGATGAGTGCGCGCAGCACCGCGTACTGCGACATCGACAGTTCCAGGGGGCGCAGGCGGTCGGTGCACGCTTGGTTGAACGCCTGCTGGGCACGCTTGATCAGGTAGCCGGGCCGGTCGCCGGTCGAGGGCTGACTCATGACAGGAACCTTACGTGTACGCGAGACGTCAGGACCGCGACTTCTCCCGCAGCCGCGCGGCCCGCGTCAGCAGGTACCGCTGTTCCGGCGTGTTGGTCGTCCGCGCCGCCGCGGCGTCGTAGTGCCGGACGGCGGCGCCGACGTCGCCGGCCAGCTCCAGCAGGTGCGCGCGGACCGCGTCGAGCCGGTGCCCGGTCAGCTCCAGCGTCTCCAGCAGCTCGAGCCCGGCCGCGGGGCCGTGCACCATCGCCGTCGCGATCGCGCGGTTGAGCTTGACCACCGGGTTGTCCGTCAGCCGCTCCAGCAGCCGGTAGGTCCGCAGGATCCGGTCCCAGTCGGTGTCCTCGACGCGCGGCGCGATGTCGTGCGCGGCGGCGATCGCGGCCTGCAGCCGGTACTCGCCCGCGTCGCCGAGCGCCAGCGCCTCGGTGACCAGCGCGACGCCTTCCCGGATCTGCCCGCGGTCCCACTTCGTCCGGTCCTGCTCGGCCAGCGGCACCAGCTCGCCGGACGGCCCGGTCCGCGCCGGGCGCCGCGCGTCCGTGAGCAGCATCAGGGCCAGCAGCCCGGTGACCTCGCCGTCGTCCGGCAGCACCGCGTGCAGCAGCCGCGTCAGCCGGATCGCCTCGCCGGACAGCTCGGTCCGGTGCAGCCGGCCGCCCGCGCTGCTCGTGTAGCCCTCGTTGAACACCAGGTAGAGCACGTGCAGCACGGACCGCAGCCGCGCGTCGCGTTCGTCGGCGGCGGGCAGCCGGAACGGGACGGCCGACGCCTTGATCCGCGCCTTCGCCCGGCTGATCCGCTGGGCCATCGTCGCTTCCGGGACCAGGAACGCCCCGGCGATCTCGGCCGTGGTCAGGCCGCCGACCGCGCGCAGCGTCAGGGCGATCGCCGACGCCGGCGTCAGCGCCGGGTGGCAGCACAGGAACAGCAGGACGAGGGTGTCGTCGCGATCCGGGACCTCGGCCGGCGGGGGTTCCAGCGCGGCCGCGTCCTCCCGGCGGCGCCGGGCCTGGTCGCTGCGGAGCTGGTCGGTCAGCCGGTTCACGGCCGCCTGGATCAGCCACCCGCGCGGGTTGTCCGGCAACCCGTCGGACGGCCAGTGCCGCGCCGCCGCGAGCAGCGCCTCCTGCACGGCGTCTTCCGCCGCGTCGAAGTCGCGGAAGCGCCGCGCGACGACGCCGAGGACCTGCGGCGCGAGCGTCCGCAGCAGGTCCTCGACCACGTCGGCGGCCATCAGGCGGGCGCGCTCATCACCTGGCGGACCTCGATCGGCTGCTGGATCGGCACCCCGCCCGGCCCGGGCGCGGCCGACGCCTTCGCGGCGATCTCCAGCGCGCGTTCCTCGCTCTCGACGTCGACGATCCAGTAGCCGGCCAGCAGCTCCTTGCCTTCCGGGTAGGGCCCGTCGGTGACCACGGGACTGGTCCGGCCATCCGCGACGACCGTCTTCGCCAGGTCGGGCCCGGCCAGGCCCTGGGCGTCGACGAGCTCGCCCTTGTCGCGCAGCTCGGCGTCGAGCGCGTGCTGGAAGTCGATGTGCGCGCGGATGTCCTCCGGCGGCCACTCGCCCATCGGCAGGTCGCACCCGGCACCGGCGGTGTAGCTCATCAACAGCATGTACTTCGCCATGATCGGCTCCTTCCCGCGCCCCGGCGGCGCGTTCACGGGAAAGGACGGAGCCCGGCCCGCGGTCTCTACATGGTTCGCCGATTTTCGCGGAGATCAGGATAATCGCGGGACGTGACTGGGGAACTGCAACGCGCGCGCCTGGGAGTTTCGGTCGTCTTCGCCGTGTGCGGGGCGGCGTTCGCCACCTGGCTGGCGCGGGTGCCGGCGGTGCAGGAACAGCTGGGGTTGACCACGGGACAGCTGGCCACGGGCCTGTTCGGCCTCGCCTTCGGCTCGGTGGTCGCGCTGCTGGGCGCGGGTGCGCTGCTCACCCGGATCGGCAGCCGGGCGGCGGTCGTGCTCGGCGCGGCCGTGCTGTGCGGCGGGCTGCCGCTGGTGGCGTTCGCGGGGTCCGCGCCGGTGTTCGTGGCCGCGCTGGTCGTGCTCGGCGTCGGCAACAGCCTGCTCGACGTCGCGATGAACGCGCACGCGGCCCGCGTCGAGGAGAGCTACGGCCGGCCGATCTTCGCCGGCTTCCACGCGTTCTGGAACATCGGCGGCCTCGCCGGCTCCGGCGCCGACGCGCTGATGGAGGCCCTGCACGTCCCGGTCTCGGTGCACTTCCCGGTGGCCGGCGCGGCGCTGCTCGCCCTCGCGCTGTGGGGTCGCGCGCTCTTCCTGACCGGAGCCGACCGCGGCCAGGGCGACGCGGCGTTCGCGTGGCCGAGCCGGGCGCTGGTGCCGCTGGGCGTGATCGCGTTCTGCGGGTTCGTCGCCGAAGGCGCGGTCAACAGCTGGAGCGCGGTGTACCTGGCCGACGTCACCGGCGCGACGCCCGCGCTCGCCTCCCTGGGCTACTTCGCGTTCTCCGGGACGATGATCGCGGTCCGCCTGGTCGCCGACCGGATCGTGGGCCGCGTGGGCGCGGTGCGGTTCGTCCGCGTGGCGACCGCGGTCGCGGTGCTGGGGTTCGCCGTGGTCCTCGCGGCGCCGTGGCCGGTGGCGGGGATCGCCGGCTTCGCGGTGGTCGGGCTCGGCGTGGCCGGGATCGTGCCGATCGCGTGGAGCGTGGCGAGCCGCAAGCAGGCGGACGCGCCGGGCCGCGCGGTGGCTGCGGTCGCCGCGTGCGGATACCTGGGGTTCCTGGTGGAGCCGGTGCTGGTGGGCGCGCTGGCGACCCGGATCGGGCTGCACTGGGCGTTGTCGTCGGCGGTCGTCGTGACGTTCGGGATCCTGTTCCTGGCGCCGTCGCTGCGGGTGCGCGACGCGGCGCTCACGCGCTGAGCAGCCGTTTCAGCCCTTCGGCGGACGGCGTGCCGGGCGCCGCCGTGTAGACGAGGAGCCGGTGCTCGTGACCGGGGACGGCGAGGATCTCGCAGTCGAGCTCCAGCGGGCCGGCGACCGGGTGCACGGTCCGCTTGGTCAGCGTCCGCTGCACGACGACTTCCCGCTCCGACCACAGCGAGGAGAACTCCGGGCTCTCGGCGAGGAGGTCGTCGACGAGCGCGCGCACGGCGGGATCGGCCGGGTAGCGCCCGCTCGCCCGCAGGTCCGCGACGCACCGCCGGGCCAGTTCGAGGCGGTTGCCGGTGACCGCGTCGCCGGTGTCGAACAGCCGGCGCAGCCGGTTGCGCCGCCGCGGCGGCCACGTGGCCGGGTCGCCGATCAGCGCGACCAGCATCCGGTTCCACGCCACCATGTCGTAAGCCGCGTCGATCACCATCGCCGGCACGTCGCCGAGGCGGTCGAGCAGCCGCAGGACGTTCCCGGGCACCGGCCGCGGCGCGGCCGCGGGAGCCGGCCGCGCCAGCCGCAGCAGGTACGCGTGCTCGTCGCCGGTCAGCCGCAGCGCGCGCCCGAGCGCGGCGAGGACCTGCTCGGACGGCCGGGGGCCGCGGCCCTGTTCGAGCCGCACGTAGTAGTCGACGGAAATCCCGGCCAGCAGCGCGATCTCCGTGCGCCGCAACCCCGGCGTCTGCCGCCGCCCACCGGGCACCAGGCCGACGTCGGCCGGTTGCAGCCGGGCCCGGCGGCTGCGCAGGAACCCGCTCAGTTCCACCCTGTCCACGGTGCCATCATCACCCCGCGCCGGGGTGGTACCGCCAGTGCCTACCCCGATCCGGCCGCCCGGGACGAGCCTGGCGCCATGACGATTCTGGTGACCGGCGCCCGCGGGAACGTCGCCCGCGCGCTGGTGGGACAACTGCTCGACAGCGGACACGACGTTCGCGCCGCCGGCCGCGACCCGGGCCGGGCCCGGCTGCAAGCCGAGGTCGAGGTGGTCGCGGCCGACCTCGCCCGGCCGGCGGGGTGGGACGCGGCGCTGGCCGGCGTCACGAAGGCGTTCCTCTACGCGGGCACGGCCGGCCTGGACGGGTTCCTCTCCCGGGCGAGCGGCCTCGAGCAGGTCGTGCTGCTGTCCGCGCTGGGCGCGGATCCGACGTCGGCGGACGCCATCACCCGCGCCCACGGCGAAGCCGAGCAGGCCGTGCGGGATTCGGGGCTGCCGTGGACGTGCCTGCGGCCCGGCGGGTTCGCGGCCAACCGGCTGCTGTGGGCGGACTCCGTCCGCACCGGCGTCGTGCGCGACCCGTTCCCGGAGTCGCATTCGGCGTTGATCCACGAAGCCGACATCGCCGCGGTCGCCGTCTGTGCGCTGACGTCGTCGGGCCACCTCGGCGCGACGTACTCGGTGACCGGACCCGAGTCGCTCACCGTGCGGCAGCAGGTGGCGGTGCTCGGCCGGGTGACCGGACGGCCGGTCCGCGTCGAGGTCCAGGACCTCGACGACTACCGCCGGGAGCTGACCGCGGCGTTCGCGGCACGCGGGCTCGGCAGCGTCGGGTCGGCCGAGGTGGTCGAAGCCCGGATCCGGCGGCTGGCCGCGCTGGTGGGCCGGCCGCAGGCGACGACGGCGACGGTCCGGGACGTCACCGGCAGGCCGGCGCGGACCTTCGCCGAGTGGGCCGCCGATCACGCGGCCGCGTTCACGCGCTGAGCGTCTCGCGCAGGAGCCGCCGGACGGCTTTGCGGTCGCCGTCGATCGTCACCCGGCCGTCGGCGACCGCCGCGTCCAGGTCGGACGGGACTTCGAGCAGGGCGTTCAACGTCGGCGGGTCGGTCCGGATGGTCGCGTCCGGGGCGGCGGGCTCGCCCGGCTCGACCGTCAGCCTGCCCGGTTCGGTGCGGACCGTCCACACGCGACTGTCCAGCTCGATGCGGTGGCACGCGGTCGAGCGCGGGCGGGCGAAGCCGCGCAGGAACAGCAGCACGGACGTCGTGCCCAGGTGCGCCGACGGGGGCCGGGAGAGCCGGGAGCCCCACGCGCCCAGCGACAGCACGATCGGCTCCAGCTCACGGCCCCATCCGGTCAGCTCGTAGACCGTCGAGGCCGCCGGGGGCGGCAGCTTCCGGCGCGCGACGACGCCGTGGCCTTCCAGTTCGCGGAGCCGGTCGGTGACCAGGTTCGAGCTGGCGCCCGGCAGCGCGCGGCGGACGTCGGAAAAGCGTTGCGGTCCCAGCAACAGCTCGCGCACGACGAGCAGCGCCCAGCGTTCCCCGACGACGTCCAGCGCGCGGGCGATGGTGCAGGCGTCTCCGTAGCTGCGGCTCGTCGGCATGGTCCTAATCTACAACTTGAAGGTTGTTTTTAACAACTAAAGCGGCGTACGGTGGCGGCCATGGGAAATCCGGTCGTGCACTTCGAGATCATCGGCACCGACCCGGCCCGGCTGCGCGAGTACTACGGCGAGCTGTTCGGGTGGGAGTACGACACGTCGGGGCCGGTGTCGGCCCGGGTGTCGGAAGCGGGCAACTACGGCTTCGTGGAGACGGACGGCATCCCGGGCGGCGTCGGCGGCGGCGCCGGGTACGACAGCCACGTGGTGTTCTACGTGGGCGTCCCGGACGTCGCGGCCGCGCTGGCCGAAGCCGAACGCCTCGTCGGCACCCGCCGGATGGGCCCGGACCGCGCGCCGGGGCGCGACCTGGTCGTCGCCCACTTCACCGACCCGGAGGGCAATCTGATCGGCCTCGCCGGGCCGGCCTGAGGACTCAGTCCGCCGCGGCCGCGTTGGCCCGGTCGATCGCCGCCATGTTCTCCTCCGCCCAGTTCCGCAGCGCCGCCAGGGGAACCTCCAGCGACCGGCCCAGGTCCGTGAGCCGGTAGTGGACCTTCGGCGGCACCGTCGGCTCGACGCGGCGGGCGACCAGGCCGTCGCCGGTCAGCGAACGCAAGGTCACCGACAGCATCTTCTGCGAGACCCCCGGCATCCGCCGCTGCAGCTCGGCGAACCGCACCTCGCGCGGGTCCGCCTCGGCCAGCACCTTGACCGCCATCGACGTCCACTTCGTGCCGATCCGGTCGAGCAGCCGGCGCGTCGGGCAGGCCGGGTCGAACAGGTCGCCGCGCGGGGAGGGGGTCACCTGGAGCTCACCACCTGTCGGGGAAGTGCCGTCTTGGCCGACGCCATCGAGTTACCTACGGTTTGCTGGTAACCAATGGTAACTGCACGAGGAGAAGCATGCTGCGGGTCAACGGCATCGAAGTCGGCGTCACGGTCACCGGGGAAGGGCCGGCCGTCCTGCTGCTGCACGGCTTCCCGCACACCCGGCGGCTGTGGTCCGAAGTCGTCCCACGGCTGGCGCGGCGCCACCGCGTCATCACGCCGGACCTGCGCGGGCTCGGCGAGTCGGAGCGTCCGCCCGGCGGCTACGACGCGGGCACCCTGGCCGCCGACGCCGAAGCGCTCCTCGACGCGCTCGGCGAGCCCGCCGCGGCCGTCGTCGGCATCGACGCCGGGGCGCCGCCCGCGTTCCTGCTGGCCATGCGACGTCCCGCACGCGTCCGCCGGCTCGTCCTGATGGAGTCGCTGCTGGGCCGCCTGCCCGGCGCGGAGGCCTTCCTCGCGGGAGGGCCGCCGTGGTGGTTCGGGTTCCACGCCGTCCCGGGACTCGCCGAGACCGTCCTAAGCGGACACGAAGCCGAGTACGTCGACTGGTTCCTCAACGCGGGGACGCGGGGTCGGGGAGTGCCGCGCGAACTCCGTGACCACTTCGTCGCCGCGTACACCGGGCGCGACGCCCTGCGTGCCGCGTTCGCCCACTACCGCGCGATGCCGGTCAGCGCCGGGCAGATCGCGGACGCCGTCGCGGCGGGACGGCTCACGGTGCCCACGATGGCGATCGGCGCCCATCCGGTGGGCGACGCCCTCGCCCGCCAGCTGCGGCCCGTCGCCGACGACCTCGTGACCCACCTCGTCGAGGACTGCGGCCACATCATCCCGCTCGACCGGCCGGACGTCCTGCTGCCGCTGCTGGAGCCGTTCCTTGACCTCGACCTTCCTGGAGCTTCGACACTGGCGTCGTGACGATCTGGATCTGCGGAACCTGCGGGGTCGAGCACCCCGACACCGAACGACCCCCGGCCGGCGACTGCGCCATCTGCGCCGACGACCGGCAGTGGGTGCCTGCCTCGGGCCAGGTGTGGACGACCCTGGACGACCTCTCGGCCGGCGCTCACGAAGTCGTGCACGAGGAACTGGAACCGGGGCTGCACCGGTTCAACCGGGAGCCGTCGTTCGGCATCGGCCAGTGGACGCACCTGGTGCGGACGGCCGGCGGCAACCTGCTGTGGGACCCGCCGAACCACCTCGACGCGGCCCTCGCCACTTGGATCGAGGAGCTGGGCGGTGCCGCGGTGATCGTGGCGAGCCACCCGCACATGTACGGCTCCCAGGTCAGCTGGAGCCACCGGCTCGGCGGAGTGCCCGTGCTGGTGCACGCGGCGGACCGGCGGTGGGTGCGGCGCGAGGACCCGGTGCTCCGCGAGTGGTCCGGCACCGAGCGGGTCCTGCCGGGCGTGACGCTGGTCGAGGCGGGCGGGCACTTCCCCGGCGCCGCGGTGGCCCACATCGCCAACGAGACCGGCGGCACCCTGCTGGTGGGCGACACGATGGTCCCGGTGGCGGCGGCCGGCTGGGTGACGTTCATGCGCAGCTACCCCAACCGGATCCCGCTGTCGGCGACCCTGGTGCGCCGGATCGTGGACCGGCTGGAGCCGTACGAGTTCGACCGCCTCTACGGCCTGCTGGGCGGAAAGATCCTTGACGACGCCAAGGGCGCGGTCCGCCGCTCGGCCGAGCGGTACATCGCCTGGGTGAGCGGGGAAAACGACCACCTGGGTTGAGGGCGGATGTGGAGGAGTGTGGCTTGCCTGGTGTTCGGCCGGGCCGGAGCGGTGTGTCGGCCGCGGGGTGGGCGTGGAGGTGCGGCTTGCCGGGTGGTGTTCGGCCGGGCCGGAGCGGTCAGCCGCGCAGGCGGGTGTTGAGCCGCGCGGCCTGCCGGGTCAGGTGGTCCCGCTCGGCGAGGTTCGGCGCCTTCCCGGCCGCCTCGGAGTACAGCCGGGCCGCGGTCGCCAAATCGCCGTCGCGCTCGTGCAGATACGCCGCCACCGCCGTGTGCCGGGGCAGCGTGGCGTCCACCTCCGCGAGGGCCGCGAGCCCCGCTCGGGGTCCGTCCGCCTCGCCCACCGCCACCGCGCGGTTCAGCCGGACGACCGGGCTGTCGGTCAGCTTCGCGAGCTCGTCGTACCACTCGACGATCTGCACCCAGTCCGTCTCGCCGGCCGTGGGCGCGTCCGCGTGCAGGGCCGCGATGGCCGCCTGGGCCTGGAACTCGCCCAGCCGGTCCCGGGCGAGCGCCGCCTGGAGGATTTCGACGCCCTCCGCGATCGCCGCGGTGTCCCAGCGCCCGCGGTCCTGCTCGGCGAGCGGCACCAGGCTGCCGTCCGCCGCGATCCGGCTCGCCCGCCGCGCGTGGTGCAGCAGCATGAGGGCGAGCAGCCCGGCGACCTCGGGGTGGTCGATCGCCGCCGCGAGCTGCCGGGTCAGCCGGATGGCCTCGGCGGCCAGGTCGACGTCGCCGGAGTACCCCTCGTTGAACACCAGGTAGAGCACTCGCAGCACGGTCGCGACGTCGCCGGGCTGGTCGAACCGCACCTTCCCGACCGTCCGCTTCGCGCGGCTGATCCGCTGCGCCATGGTCGCTTCGGGGACCAGGTACGCCTGCGCGATCTGGCGGGTGGTCAGCCCGCCGACCGCGCGCAGCGTCAGCGCGACCGCCGAAGACGGCGTCAGCGACGGGTGCGCGCACAGGAAGTACAGCTGCAGCGTGTCGTCCACTGTGGACACCGGCCCCGGCGCCGGCTCGACGTCGGCGACGTCCTCGCGCCGCCGGCGGGCGCTGTCCGACCGGGCCGCGTCCAGGAACTTCCGCCACGCCACGGTGACCAGCCAGCCCTTCGGGTCGCGCGGCGGGTCGGCGGGCCAGACGCGCAGGGCCTCCACCAGCGCGTCCTGCACGGCGTCCTCGGCCGACGCGAAGTCGGCGCCGCGCCGGACGAGGATGCCGAGCACGTGCGGCGTCAGGGTGCGAAGCAGGACTTCGTCCACGTTCACCCGACCTTTTCGGCCAGCTGGCGCGCTACGACGACGCCGATGTGTTCGAGCCGCGGAAAGTTCCCCATGGTTCCCCCCTTCAGACGGACTGGCGCTCGTCGCGCCGGCGGATGAGCTCTTCGACGGCCGACGGCAGGGTCGTCTCGAAGTCGATCAACTTCGCCCAGGTCGGCGTGATCACGATGCGGACCATGCCGTCGTAGAGCGACCGCACGCCCGCCTCCCACTCGACGCGCTGCTCCGGCGTCATCTGGTAGGTGCCGTTGAACTGCAGGTACTCGTCCGGGATGCCGTCGACGACGTCCAGCTCGGCCGTGCCGCGGATCAACAGGATCTTCGGCGGGTGCACCTCGGTGTCGATCGTCAGGGCGACCGCCGGGTTGCGGCGCAGCGCCGGCAGCTTCGGCGCGTTCGTCGACGTGCACAGCACGATCCGCGAGCCGTTCCAGGTGAACCCGATCGGGATCGAACGCGGGGTGCCGTCGAGGGCGGTGTAGGCCAGCCGGGTCAGGTCGCGGGCCAGCAGCTCCCGGCTGAGCGGGCGGTTCAGGACTTCGTCGATGGCGCTCTGGTCCATGGCGGGTCACTCCGTGATGGTGGTCGTCGGGCCCCAGAACGGCCGCAGCTCGAGCCATTCCCCGACCGGCTCGCCGTTCTTGCCCGGCGCGGCCGACAGCTCCGCGGCCAGCTCCAGGGCACGCTCGTAGCTGTCGACGTCGATGATCGTCCAGCCGGCGATGAGGTCCTTGGTCTCGGCGAACGGGCCGTCGGTGACCGGCGGGCGGCCTTCGCCGTCGAAGCGGACCCAGCTGCCCTGCGGGGCGAGCGCCCGGTGCTCGACGAACTCGCCGGTCTCCTCCAGCCGCTTCCCGAAGTCCTCCATGTACTTCACGTGGGCCGAGATCTCCTCCGGCGTCCACTGGTCCATCGGCACGTCGTTGACCGAAGCCGGGGCGCCTCGGTAGTGCTTCAGCAGCAGGTACTTGGCCATCGTCGTTCTCCTCGGTGCGGGTGCGGCCCATCTTGGCCGCGTTCGCACCGGGGACGCAGCCGGTCACGCGTTCTCGACATCGCCGCCGGAGAAATTTTCAGGCGGTCGGCCGGCCCGCTCCGGCGTAGTCGTCGCCGTCCTTGCGGTAGGAGTGGACCTGCACGGCCTGGCCGGTCTGCGGCGCGTCGATCATCTGCTGGTTGCCGATGTAGAGGCCGACGTGGTGGATCTTCGTCGCCGGCTCGCCGTAGAAGATCAGGTCGCCCAGCTGCGGATCGGTCACGTGCGGCACGCTCCGGAACTGCGTGTCGGCCGTGCGCATCAGCTTGACGCCGGCGCTCGCATACGCCGCCGTCGTCAGGCCGGAGCAGTCGAAGCCCGGGTCGTTGCCGCCGGTGCCGTTGCCGCCCCAGATGTAGGGGAGGCCGATCTTGTCGATGGCGAAGTTCACCGCGCTCAGCACCGCCGGGTTCGGCGCCGCCGAGCCCTGGCCGACCGTGCCGTAGACGTTGACCGTGGCCAGCGTCCGGTGCAGGAACAGCGGCGCCGACTGCAGCTTCGCGACCGCGTCCCACCACGGCTGGCCCTGGGACAGGTCGGTCCCGCCGTCGCACAGCGCGCGGCCGGTGGTCAGCGCGGCGTCGTCGATGTTCTGGACGTCGGGCTTCCCGCCCGCGTAGCTCGCCTGGTACTTCGCCCAGAGCGCGGGGGAGAGCTGCATCGGCCCGGCGGCGTTCGGCGTCGAGACGACCTTGTTGTAGAAGTCGCGGACCTCGATCGTGCCGAGCGGCTTGTCGAGCACACCGGTGGTGCCGATCTGCCCGCCGCGGGCCCGGCCGTGGTCGGAGGTCACCTTCCCGACCGCGGCGAGCGTCACCCACGAGAGGTGGCAGCCGGGGATGTCCTTGCCGATTTTCGTCGTCGCCTTCGCGTAGCCCACCATCGCGCGCAACGGGACGTCGAGCCACTGGCTGGTCTTGGACGCCCAGGCGTCGAACTCGCTCGCTTCCGGCACCTTCGGCGGCGCCGACGTCTGCGGGTGCGTGGTCGTTTTCGCGACGGACGGCGTCGGCGTGCCGGTCGCGGCCGCGTTCGTGGTCTCCTGCTGCTTCGGCGCGAACTGCACGCCGACCACGAGCGCGGCGGCGACCACGACCACGGCGGCCACCACGACGGCGGCTCTCCGGCGGCGCGGCCCTGCCTTCTCCTCCGGCACGACCTCGGGCTCTTCGCTCACCGCGCGGCCCCGGTCAGCCGGTCGAGGACGAAACCGCGCAGGCCGTCGAGGTCGGTGTCCACCGCGACCTCGATCGGCCGGCCGGGGGTGAACTGCGGATCTTCCTCACCGAGCTTCCGCCGGTCGACGAGCGTCTGCCCGCGGGCCGGCCCCAGCCCGCAGTCGACGTCGACGCGGTAGGTCTCGGTGTGCAGGATCCCCGGCGAAATGGCCTCGGCGACGGCGACGGCGTCGTGCATGACCATCCGGTCTTCGCCGAAGACGCGCGTGTAGTGCTGCCGGTAGGTGGAGGTGAGGCCTTCGAGGGTGGCGCCGACCGGCCCCGACGCCGCGAGCTTGGCCAGCCACTCGCCGTCGACGGCGCACCGGTGCGTGAGGTCGAGCGGCACGAGCACGACCGGGACGTCCTCCTCGACCAGCACCCGGCGGGCCGACTCGGGGTCGCTCCAGATGTTGAACTCGGCGGCGGTGGTGCTGTTGCCGAACGTCACGCCGCCGCCCATGATCACCAGCCGCGCGATCTTCGCCGCCGCGCCCGGGTGGGCCGCGAACAGGGCGGCGATGTTCGTCAGCGGCCCGATCGGGGCGATGGTCACCGGCTCGTCCGCCGCGTCGAGGAGGTCGACCATCAGGCGGACGGCGTCGCGCTCTTCGAGCGGACGGGTCGCCTCGGGCAGCGTGTAGGAGTGGCCCGAGAGGCCGTCGCCGCCGTGGACCTCCTTGGCGTCGCGTGGCTTCGAATAGACCAGCGGCCTGCTCGCCCCGGCGGCCACCGGCACGTCGGCGCGGCCGAACAGCTCCAGCAGCCGGCGCGCGTTCGCCGTCGTGCGGTCGAGGGGGACGTTGCCGAAAACCGACGTCACGCCGAGCAGGTCGACGTCCGGGGACAGCGCCGCCAGCGCGATCGCCAGCGCGTCGTCGACGCCCGGGTCGGTGTCGATGATCAGCTTCGTGCCCACTCCACGCTCCCCTTGCCTGTGAACCCGTCCCGCACACAGGTTACGGTCACGGGCATGACGTCGATGTGGGGTGCGCCCGCGCTGTCGCGGGTGCGGGCCTGGCGCCGCGCCCGGCAGGACCCGCGGCAGGCGAAGTTCCTGACCGCCGACTCGCTGCGCTGGGTGCTGCGCAACCGCGCGTACACGCCGTGGTACCTGGTCCGGTACTACCGGCTGCTCAAGTTCCGGCTCGCCAACCCGCACATCATCCTGCGCGGGATGTTGTTCCTCGGGAAGGACGTCGAGATCCACTGCCGGCCGGGCTACGGGCGGCTGGAGATCGGCCGCTGGGTCCACATCGGCGACGGCAACGCGATCCGCTGCCACGAGGGTTCGCTGCGGATCGGCGACAAGTCGGTGTTCGGCCGCCAGAACGTGATCAACTGCTACCTCGACATCGAGCTCGGCGCGGCGACGCTGGTCGCCGACTGGGTCTACATCTGTGACTTCGATCACGTCATTTCGGACATCCACGTGCCGATCAAGGACCAGGGCATCGTGAAGTCGCCGGTGCGCATCGGGCCGGACACATGGCTGGGCACGAAGGTGAGCGTGCTGAAGGGCACCCGCATCGGCCGCGGCTCGGTGCTGGGCGCGCACGCGGTCGTCCGCGGCGACATCCCGGACTACTCGATCGCGGTCGGCGCGCCGGCGCGAGTCGTGCGCAACCGCGAAGAGGACTACGCGGCCGACGCGGCCCGTCGCGAAGCCGTCGCCGATATGGCGCGGAAGGCGAACAAGGCGCTGCAGAAGACCCTCGAGCAGTAGATCTACTCAGGTCGTGTGCTCCTTTTCCGGGCACACTGGCCGGGTGGGGGATCTCCGGACCGCGTGGTCTTCGCTCGTCGTGGCGTTGTGCGCCGTGGGCCTGCTGCTCGTCGTCCCGTTCCTGGTGCTGCTGGGCTTCCTGGCGAGCATCCCGGTGTTCGGCGAGGCCGGCGACGGCGCCCGCGGCTACCTGACGTGGGCGTCCTGGCTCGGCGCGGGCCTGCCGTTGATGGGCGTGGTCGTTTCGGCGACAACGCGGCGCCGCGGCTGGACGTGGTTCTTCGGCATCTGCCTCACCGTGGCGGCGGTGGTCGCCGCTGCGAGCTGGGTCGACCACGTGCGGCACGCGCCGCCGCCACCACCGGGGCCGCGCCACTGCGTCGAGCGCAGCGGCGGCGGCAACGACTGCCCGGGCGGCTGACCTACTCCTCGAAGGTCATCTCCGGCGGCGGCCGCCGGAAGCCGCGGGTGATCGCGGCCAGCACCACGAGGCCGATCGCCAGCCAGACCAGGCCGAAGACCAGCGCGATGCCGTCGAGGTTGACCAGCAGCCACAAATCGACCACGGCGCCGATCACCGGGAAGACCACCCAGGTCAGCACGCGTTTCCCGGTCCGGTCGCGCAGCCACGTCGCCAGCACGCTGACGTTGACGAACGTGAACGCGGTGAACGCGCCGAAGTTGATGAACGACGTCGACGTGCTGACGTCCAGCGCCAGCGCGACCAGCCCGACGAGCCCGGTCAGGACGATGCCGAACACGGGCGTCGCGAACCGCGGCTGCAGCTTGCCGAAAACGCGCGGCAGCACGCCGTCGCGGCCCATCGCGAACATCAGCCGCGACGCGCTCGCCTGCGCGGCGATCCCCGACGCGAACTGCGCGACCACCAGGCCGGCGAGGAAGAACGACGCGAAGAGGTTGCCGCCGATCGTCGTCGCGATCTCGAACGCGGCGGACGACTCGTCGGTGAACGCGCTGCCCGGGTGCGCGAGCTGGGTGAAGTAGGCGAGCACGACGAAGATGCCGCCGCCGATCAGCGCGGTCAGCAGGATGGCGCGGGGAATCGTCCGGCGCGGCTCGGTCGTCTCCTCGGTCAACGTCGTGACGGCGTCGAAGCCGAGGAACGAGTACGTCGCGAGCGCGGCGCCGCCGGAGATCGTGCCCAGCGTGCTGCCCGAGTGGAAGAACGGCTGCGTGCTCGCCAGCGAACCGCCGACGTGCAGGACCTGCTTGACCGAAAGAACGACGAAGAACCCGATCACCAGGATCTGGAAGGCCATCAGGACGAAGTTGGCCTTTTCGGCGATCTTGATGCCGAGGACGTTGAGGATCGTCGTCACCGCGATGAAAGTGATCAACCAGATCCAATGGGGCACGGACGGGAACTCGGCCGAGAGGTAGGCGCCGCCGATCAGCCAGATCACCATCGGCAGGAAGAAGTAGTCGAGCAGCACCGCCCACCCGACGAGGAACCCGGCGCGCGCGTCGACCGATTTCCGGACATAGGTGTAGGCCGAGCCGGCGACGGGGTGGGTGGCGGCCATCTTCCCGTAGCTCGCGGCCGTGAACAGCATCGCGACCAGGGCGAGCAGGTACGCCGACGGAACCGTGCCCTCGGTCGTGGTCGCGACGATGCCGAAGGTGCCGAGCACGATCAGCGGAGCCATGTAGGCGAGCCCGAACAGGACGACGCCGGGCAGGCCGAGCCGGCGCTGCAGGGTGGCCGGGGCCGCGCCCGTGGTGG
Source organism: Amycolatopsis sp. NPDC049691 (assembly GCF_040675005.1). Lineage (NCBI taxonomy): Bacteria > Bacillati > Actinomycetota > Actinomycetes > Pseudonocardiales > Pseudonocardiaceae > Amycolatopsis > Amycolatopsis sp. NPDC049691. The sequence continues at coordinate 162,927 of NZ_JBFANX010000012.1, read as the reverse complement.
TCATCGGTCGTCTCCTTCTCGTGGACTCCAGCGGTCCGGGTCGATCCGGCCCTGGTAGAGCGGCAGCTCCAGCGGAGCGTCGGCGGGGGTGAACTGCGCCCAGACGCGGTTGGTGCCGGCGGTCCCGTCGCGGCGGACGCGGGCGACCTCGTCGAGGTCGATGGTGTGGGCGAGGACGCCGTCGCCGGTTCCCGGCAACGCGCCGAGGACGTCGCCCTCGGGCCCGACGAGCAGGCTGTCGCCCATGCCGACCGGGCCGGCCGTGTTCACGCTGGCGACGAACACCTGGTTGACGATGGCGTTCGACCGGGCGAGGACGAGTTCCTGTGCACGGTCGGGGGTGGTGGTCTGGACGGGGTTGAGCACGAGTTCGGCACCCATCCAGGCGAGGTGGCGGGTCACCTCGGGGAACCAGGCGTCGTAGCAGATGGAGAACCCGACGCGGCCGGCGTCGGCCAGATCGGCGACGACGAACCGGTCGCCGGGGTCGTACGGCTCGTGCGGCCGCCAGGGGAAGACCTTGCGGTACCAGCCGGCCAGCTCGCCCCGCGGGGAAAAGACCAGGGCGGTGTTGAACAGCTCGCCGTGGTCGCCTGCTTCGCACACGGTGCCGGGCGCGAGCCAGATCCCGAGGTCGCCGGCGAGTTCGGCGAGTTCCGTGGTCCGTTTTCCGCGCAACGGCTCGGCGGCTTCGCGCAGTTGACGGGTGCGCTCGTCGCCTTCGCCGTCGACGCCGCAGAGGTGCAGCTCGGGGAACGCGGCCAGCCGCGTGTCCGGAAACCGGCGAAGGACGGCTTCGACCTCGCCGGCGAACCCGCCGTCCCCGACGGGCCGGGGCGGCGCTTGCACCAGGGCGATCGGCAGTGGTCGCGGCATGGACGAAAAATAGTCCATCTTGAACACTTAAACAAGAGTGCTCAAGATGAGCAGTTTGTGCGGTACGGTCGTTTCATGGCGACGGCAGACCTGAGCGCCCCGGCCCTGACCGGCATCCGGCGGTTGTCGGCGCTGGACACCGTCCGCGCGCGCATCGCGCTCGCGGTGGAGCTCGGCCTGCTGAAGCCGGGCGAGCGCCTGCCGTCGAATCCCGAGATCGCGCGGGCCCTCGGCGTCGCCGAGATCACCGTGCGAAGGGCGCTGGAGTCCCTGGTCGGCGACGGCCTGATCGAACGCCGCCGCGGCCGGGGTGGCGGAACATCGGTGGCCGCGAACCCGCCGGCGGAACGGGTCCGCGAGGTCGGCGCCTACCGCGAGTCCGCTGCCGAGGTCCGCGACCTGATCGACCACCGCCTGGTGCTCGAGTCGGGTTTGGTCCAATTGGTGGCGGAGCGGTCACCGGACCTGCCCCACCTGCGGACATTGGTCGCGCGCATGGACTCCGCGAAGGGCTGGGCGGAGTTCCACGAGCTGGACGCGGAGTTCCACCGAACGGTGGCGGCGCCCGGCCCGGCGGCGGCGGTCGCGCAGTACGAGGTGGTGCTGGCGGAGCTGTACCGGTTCTACTTGCCGTACCCGATGGAGAAGCTGCGCGAGTCGAACCGCGACCACGCGAAGCTGGTGCAGGCGCTGTCATCGGGCGACCCGGACGCGGCGGCCCGGGTGACGAGGAAGCACGTGCGCGGCCTGCACCAGACGATGTTCGTCGGCCTCGGCTGAGCGTGGTCCGAAGCCGGCCACCGGCCGCTCCCGGCCGTTCGGCGGGCACCATCGGCTGATCGGCCGATCTGGCGGACACCCTCGCCCCGGCAGCCTGGGCCCATGTCGATCACCCGGTTCGCCGTCCCGCTGTTCGCCGCAGTGGCGCTCGTTCCCGTCGCACCCGCCGTGGCCGTCGCCGAGGGCCTCTCCTGGCAGCTTTGCTCCGCCGTCGCGAAGGGCTGGGACTCCGCTGACCAGCGCACCGAGTGCGCCCTCGTGCCCGTCCCGCTCGACTACGCCGACCCCACTGGCCCGGAAATCGACATCGCCGTCAGCCGGGTCAAGGCGACGGGGCAGAAAACCGGCTCCGTCCTGCTGAACCCCGGTGGTCCCGGCCAGTCCGGCCTGACCATGCCGCGCAGCATCGCGGCCAGCCGCGCCGGGGGGATCGGCGTGCAGCACGACCTCGTCGGGTTCGACCCGCGGGGTGTTGGCTACAGCGCCGACCTGCCGTGCGACGTCGACTTCCCGGAGCCTGACCCCGACGAGGACAAAGCCCGCAAAGCCGCCGAGCGCGCGGCCGCGGCGAACCAGGCCTGCGTCAGTGCCCATCCCGGCTTCGTCCGGAACCTGACCACGCCCACCATCGCCCGGGACGTGGACCGGATCCGGCAGGCCCTCGGCGAGGACAAGATCGGCTACTACGGCGTCTCCTGGGGCACGGCCCTCGGCGCGCAGTACCGGTCGCTCTTCGACGACCACGTCGACAAGATGCTCCTCGACTCCGTCATGCCGCCCGAGCTGAGTGTCACCGAAATGGACGACGACCAGGCGACCGCGGGCGAGAACACCTTCCACGACTTCGCGTCCTGGATCGCCCGCTACGACGGCGTCTACCACTTCGGGACCACGGAACCCGTCGTCGCGAAAGCGCTGCTCGACCTGCGCGACCAGTACGGCGCCACCGTCAACGGCATGCTCGCCAACCCGCGTCGCGAGTGGGCCGGCCTGGCGAAACAGCTCGCCGCCCTCCGCGACGGTGGGACGGCCGAGAGCCGGAAGGTGACCACCGAAGGCTGGGACGGCGAGCCGCAAGCGTTCAACCACTTCCAGCAGACGGCCCTGCTCTGCAACGAGTCGCCGAGCCCGCGGGACTTCGACACCGTCTGGCAGCACCGCCTCGACCGGATGGCGCGGCTCCCCGTCGCGGGCGGCTACGGCTTCTACGAACAGCTCTGCGTCGGCTGGCCACTGGCCGCGCGGCCGTGGTCGTTCGAGAAAGGGACAAGCCCGCTGCAGCTCGTCGGCCACCTCTACGAGCCGGTCACGCCCATCGGCTGGGCACTCCGGATGCAGGAGAAGATCGGCGGCACGCTGATGACCGTCGAGGACGACGTCCACGGCTCGCTGTCCTCGCTGCCCTGCGCCGACGCCGCGGTCGCTTTCTTCGACACGGGTCAGACGACGGCGAAGTCCTGCCCTGGCGCACCGGTGTGAGTCAGCGAGCCCGCAGCTGCTCGCGAACCTCCATCAGCGCGAACCCGAGCAGGTTGAGCCCGCGCCAGTAGTCCGGCTTGGTCGCGTTCTTCTCCTCGCGCGCGAGGCCGGTGCCCCAGACGAGATCCTTCTTGGACGCCTCGACGAGCACCGCGTCACCGGTCCCGAGCAGGAACCGGCGCAGGTCGCGGTGGGTCTTGAACTTGGCCAGGTTGCCGTCGACGACGATGTCGAACCGGTGCCGCTCCCAGGTCGCCGCGTCGAACCCGGCGACCTCGCGGCCGAGCACCTTCGCCGTCTTCGGGTCGGGCGCCGACCGGATCAGCTCGGCCTTCTCGACGTCGCCGAACAACAGCGCCTTGCCCGCCATCATGTAGTGCTCGGCGGTCGGGTAGACGACGCCGTCGGCCTCGAACGGGTCGACCCACCACTGGCTCAGGCAGCTCGCCGTCACCCGGCCGGACTTCGCGGGCGTGTGCCCGTAGAACAGCAGGTATTCGGGCTCCGCACCCTCGTGGACCTTTTCGCGCAGCGCCTCGACACTGCGGACCCCGTCGACCTTCACCATCCGCCTAGTGGACCACGCGCTCAGAGCAGGAAGTGGAACAGGGGGCTGCCCGGCTCGATCCGCTCGACCTGCAGCGGGCTCGCGGCCATCCGGGCCAGCAGCCCGGGGAGGTCGGCCGACCGGGCGATTTCGATGCCGACCAGCGCCGGGCCCAGCTCGCGGTTGGTGCGCTTGACGTACTCGAAGCGCGTGATGTCGTCCTCGGGCCCGAGCACCTGCTCGAGGAACCGCCGCAGCGCGCCCGGCTCCTGCGGGAACCCGACCAGGAAGTAGTGCTTCAGCCCTTCGTGCATCAGCGAGCGTTCGAGGATCTCGCTGTAGCGGCTGACGTCGTTGTTGCCGCCGGAGACCACCACGACGACGGTCTGGCCCGGCTCCACCTGCACCACCGAGCCGAGCGAGGCCGCCGCCAAAGCGCCCGCGGGTTCGGCGATGATCCCGTCGGACTGGTACATCGCGAGCATCTCGGTGCAGATCGCGCCCTCGGCGACCGCGGCCAGCTCGGCGCCGCTCTCGCGGACCAGCGGGTAGGTGACGGCGCCGGCTTCGCGCACCGCGGCGCCGTCGACGAACGAGTCGAGCTCGGGCAGCCGCACCGGGTGCCCGGCCGAAAGAGCGGCTGCCATGCACGCCGCGCCCGCCGGCTCGACGCCGACGACCCGGACCTCCGGGTGGCGCTCGCGCAGCCAGCTGCCGACCCCGGCGAGCAGCCCGCCGCCGCCGACCGGGACGACCACGACGTCCGGCACGAACCCGAGCTGGTCGACCACCTCCAGCGCGACCGTGCCCTGGCCGGCGACCGTCCGGACGTCGTCGAACGCCGGCACGAGCGTCGCGCCGGTGCGCTGGGCGTCCTCGTTGGCCGCGGCGAAGGCGTCCTCGTACGTCTCGCCGACGACGATGACCTCGATGTGCGCGCCGCCGAGCGTCGCGATGCGCTCGCGCTTCTGCCGCGGTGTGGTGCCCGGGACGTAGACGCGGCCGTCGGCGCCCAGCCGGCGACACGCGTACGCGACGCCCTGGGCGTGGTTCCCGGCGCTGGCGCAGACGACCCCGAGGGCGCGGGTCGGCTCGTCGAGCTGGACGATGAAGTTGTACGCGCCGCGGATCTTGTACGACCGGACGGTCTGCAGGTCCTCGCGCTTCACCCAGACCTGGGCGTCCACCCGGGACGACAGCCGCGCGCTCGGCTCCAGCGGCGTGCGGGTCACCACCCCGGCCAGCCGCTCGGCCGCCTTCTCGATGGTCGCCGCGGTCACCGTGTCGATGTCGTGCACCCCGCTGAATCTACGACTCGCGCGAGCCGGGCAACCGCCCGGGCCTCCGGGCGCATCAAAGGGGTGACGAACAGGACAAGGGGGCGCCGGTGCGCGACTTCACCGAGTACGTGACCGCACGGTCGGACTGGTTCCGCAAGGTCGCGTACCTGCTCTGCGGCGACTGGCACCGGGCCGACGACCTGGTCCAGACGGCGATCACCCGGCTGTACGCGAACTGGCCGCGGGCCGCGCGAGCGGACAACCTCGACGGCTACGCGCGCCGGACGCTGGTCAACGCGTTCCTCGCCGAGCAGCGGACGTCGTGGTGGCGCCGGGTCGATCTGCGGGGCACCGACCACGAGCGGACCGCGCCCGGTGCGGACGTCGAAGCGGCGCTCGACCTGCGGGCCGCGCTGGACCGGCTGCCCGCCCGGCAGCGCGCGACCGTCGTCCTCCGCTACTTCGGCGACCTGCCGGTCGCGGACACCGCGCGGGCGCTGGGCTGCTCCGAAGGCACCGTCAAGAGCCAGACGGCGAAGGCCGTGGAAACGCTGCGCGAGCTGCTGGGCGACCCCATCCGGGAGGGACGAGCATGACCGACCACGAGCTGGCCACGAAGCTGAAGGAACTCGCCGACGCGCCCGCGCCGCCGCCCCGGATCGACATCGAGCGGGCGCGCCGGGTGGGGGGCCGCCGCCGGCGCGCGCGGACCACGGCGCTGGTCGTCGGCTGCGCCGTGGTGGTGACGGCCGGCGGCCTGACGGCGGTGTCGGTGTTCCGGCCGACGCCACCGGCCCCGCCGGCGGCCGTCCTGCCCAAGCCCGTGCCCGTCGCGCCGGCGCCCACCGACGACCCGCTGGTGGCGAAGGCGAGCTTCGGCTGGCTGCCGGAGCCGATCAAGGGCATCGAGTACGGCGTCGGCGACCACGGCGACTACGCGCTGGCCATCGGCCGCGGTGAGCTGGCGCCGATGATCTGGCTCGGCGTGTTCGACCGGGAACCGCCGCTGGACCGTAGGCACGACATGGGCGGGCAGGCGGTGCGCGTCCCGGTCCGGATCGGCGACCGCGACGGCTACTGGGTGACGACCGATGCCGGGGACCCGCTCAACCACGGCAACAGCTACCTGCGCTGGCCGACCCCGGACGGTCGCTGGGCCGAGCTGAACGCGTACTACCTCGCCTTGCCCGACCTGCAGCAGGTCCTGCTGAGGGTCGCCGGGGAGGTGACGATCGGGAACCGCCCGGTGCCCCTGCCGCTGCACATCTCCGGACTGCCGGAGACGTTCCGGGTCGCCGACGTCGGCCTGTGGCGCCGGCCGGACTCCGACGGCGTGCCGTGGCGGGCGGTGCTGCAGTACTCGTCGAACGGCGCACTGGCGACGATCACCGTCTCCCTCCCCGGCGGGCGGGCGGACGGTCTCGGCAAGCCCGTGTGCACGACGAAGAACGGGCTGAAGGCGTGCGTCGCGATCGACCAGCCGAAGGCGGCGGGCATCACTTCGCAGGAGCTGCTGAGCCGGATCACGCTGCTCGGCCCGGACGAGTCGAAGTGGACGACCCACGTGATCGGGTGATCAGCCTTTCGGCACCGCCGGGTAGGGGACGAAGGTGCTGGTGTTCTCGTCGACGGTGAGCTGCTTGCCGATCGTCGGGAAGGCGCGCTGGGAGCAGGCCGGCCGTTCGCAGACTTTGCAGCCCATCCCGATGGGCGTCGCGGCGGCCGGCTCGTCCAGGTCGAGACCCGTCGAGTAGACGAGCCGCCCGGCGTGGCGGAGTTCGCAGCCGAGACCGACGGTGAACGTCTTGCCCGGGCTGCCGTACCCGCCGATGTTGCGCGACACCGTGCGCGCGATCCAGAAGTAGCTCTTGCCGTCCGGCAGGGTCGCGATCTGCGTCAGGATCTTCCCCGGCTGGGTGAATGCCTCGTAGATGTTCCACAGGGGACAGGCGCCGCCGACGCGGGAGAAGTGGAAGCCGGCCGCGGACTGCCGCTTCGACATGTTGCCCGCCCGGTCCACCCGCACGAACGAGAACGGCACGCCGCGCTGCTTCGGCCGTTGCAACGTCGAGAGCCGGTGGCACACGGTCTCGAAGCCGACGCCGTAGTGGTCGCAGAGCCGTTCGATGTCGTACCGGAACCGTTCGGCCGTGGCCAGGAACGGTCCATAGGGGAGGATCAGCGCGCCCGCGAAGTAGTTCGCCAGGCCCACGCGGGCCAGCGAGCGCGCGGCCGGGCCGGAGAACGCCCACGAGTCGGCCAGCTCGGTGATCAGGTCGTCGTACTCGAGCAGCGCGATCTGCGAAGCCATGCGAAACGCCTGCTGCCCGACCCGCAGGCTCGGCGCCAGCCGCAGCACGCGCGTCACCGGCTCGTAGCGGTGCTGCTGGCCGGCGGATTCGTCGATGCCGTCGCTGGTCACCTCGACGCCGTAGCGCTGCCAGAGCCGTTCCTTCAGCGCGCCGAGCACCTGGCCGCGCTGCAACGGGATGTCGGCGGCCATCTTCTCGGCGCGTTCGTCCAGCTCGGCGACGTAGTTCTCGCGCTCGTAGAAGAAGTCGCGGACCTCCTCGTGCGGCAGCGGCGCCGCCGCGCTCCCGTGCAGGCCCAGGCCGTTTTCCGTGGTCAGCGCGGCCGTGCTCTCGACGGCGCTGCGGTAGCTGCGGTGCAGCTTGACCAGCGCCTGCGCGATCGCCGGCAGGTTCGTCGCCAGCTCGTTGAGCTCGCTGGTGGTGACGTCGATGCCGAGGACCTCGTCGAGCAGGGCTTCCTTGACGTCGGCGACCAGCCGGGACGTGTCGTTGTTGGCGAAGAACTCGGTGTCGACGCCGAACGCCTGCGTGATCCGCAGCAGCACCGGGACCGTCAGCGGACGCGAGTTGTGCTCGATCTGGTTGAGGTAGCTGGGTGAGATCTCCAGCACACGCGCGAGGTCGGCCTGGCTCATCGCCCGGCTTTCACGCAGATGGCGCAACCGCGCTCCGGCGAAAGTCTTCTCCATTCGTGCCCTCTTTCCCGGAAGGTTTCCGGCCCTGAACGGTTACGTGAACGGTCAAGAACGCGGATTTTCTCCTCGCTGCGAACTCGGCGATTCGCAACCTTTGCAAAGAGCGTACGGACCCTTCGCACAAATTGGCAAATTGGACGACTGGACCTCTTTTTCGCTGGCGTGACAGGGTCGAACCAGGCAAGGCGAGCAATCGCAAACTTCGCAACACCGGGAGAACCGATGACGGAACAGGCCAAGCAGGCGGCCGCGGAGCTGGCGGCGCAGTGGGCGAACGACCCCCGCTGGGCGGGCGTGCAGCGCTCCTACTCGGCCGAAGACGTGATCAAGCTGCGCGGCAGCGTCGTCGAGGAGCACACCCTGGCCCGCCGCGGCGCGGAGAAGCTGTGGAACCTCCTGCACACCGAGGACTACGTCCACGCGCTCGGCGCGCTGACCGGTAACCAGGCCGTCCAGCAGGTCCGCGCGGGCCTGCAGGCGATCTACCTGTCCGGCTGGCAGGTCGCGGCCGACGCCAACCTGTCGGGCCAGACCTACCCGGACCAGAGCCTCTACCCGGCCAACTCGGTGCCGGCCGTGGTCCGCCGCATCAACAACGCGCTGGGCCGCGCCGACCAGATCAACTGGGCCGAGGGCAACACCGACATCGACTGGTACGCCCCGATCGTCGCCGACGCCGAAGCCGGCTTCGGTGGCCCGCTCAACGCGTTCGAGCTGATGAAGGGCATGATCGCGGCCGGCGCCGCGGGCGTGCACTGGGAAGACCAGCTCGCGTCCGAGAAGAAGTGCGGCCACCTCGGCGGCAAGGTGCTGATCCCGACCAAGCAGCACGAGCGCACGCTGAACGCCGCGCGTCTGGCGTCCGACGTGCTGAACGTGCCGACCCTGGTCGTCGCCCGCACCGATGCCCAGGCCGCGACCCTGCTGACCAGCGACGTCGACGAGCGCGACCAGCAGTTCCTCACCGGCGGCCGCACCGCCGAGGGCTTCTACGAGGTCCGCAACGGCATCGAGCCCTGCATCGAGCGCGGCCTGGCCTACGCCCAGTACGCCGACCTGCTCTGGATGGAGACCTCGGAGCCCGACCTCGAGGTCGCGCGCAAGTACGCCGAGGCGATCAAGGCGAAGTTCCCGGACCAGATGCTGGCCTACAACTGCTCGCCGTCGTTCAACTGGAAGAAGCACCTGGACGACGCGACGATCGCGAAGTTCCAGCGCGAGCTCGGCCACATGGGCTACAAGTTCCAGTTCATCACGCTGGCCGGCTTCCACGCGCTGAACTACTCGATGTTCGACCTGGCCCACGGCTACGCCCGCGAGGGCATGACCGCCTACGTCGACCTGCAGGAGCGCGAGTTCGCTTCGGAGAGCCGCGGCTACACCGCCACCAAGCACCAGCGCGAGGTCGGCACCGGCTACTTCGACAACGTCGCGACGGCGCTGAACCCGGAGAGCTCGACCACCGCGCTCAAGGGCTCCACCGAAGAGGCCCAGTTCCACTGATCCCGGCCGCGGCCTGACGGCGGCACCCCCCTCCCGTCGTCAGGCCGCGTCCCTCCCTTTCTTTCCTTCCCCGCACAGCTCGTGGAGGCACCCCATGGTTGCTCGGCTGAACTACCGCATCGAGGTCACCGGGCCGGTCGAGGGCCGGTTCGCGGAGATCCTGACCCCGGCGGCACTCGACTTCCTGGCCAAGCTGGACAACACGTTCGCCGGCCGCCGGCGCGAGCTGCTCGACGCCCGTCGCACGCGGCGCGAGGAACTGCAGTCCGGCGAGAAGCCGCTCGGCTTCCTGCCGGAGACCCGCCGGATCCGCGACGACGAGTCGTGGCACGTCGCCCCGACCGCGCCGGGCCTGGAGGACCGCCGCGTCGAGATCACCGGCCCGACCGACCGCAAGATGACGGTCAACGCGCTGAACTCCGGCGCGAAGGTCTGGCTGGCGGACTTCGAGGACGCGACGTCGCCGACGTGGCACAACGTCATCGACGGCCAGCTCAACCTCTACGACGCCATCCGCCGCAACATCGACTTCACCACCGAGGCCGGCAAGCGCTACACGATCGGCGACGACCCGGCGACGATCGTCGCCCGCCCGCGCGGCTGGCACCTGGTGGAGAAGCACATCCGCATCGACGGGCGCCCGGTGTCGGCGAGCCTGGTCGACTTCGGCCTGTACTTCTTCCACAACGCGCGCCAGCTGCTGGCCCGCGGCGTCGGCCCGTACTTCTACCTGCCGAAGCTGGAGAACCACCTCGAAGCGCGGCTGTGGAACGACGTCTTCCTGATGGCGCAGCGCGAACTGGGCATCCCGCGCGGCACGATCCGCGCCACCGTGCTGATCGAGACGATCACCGCCGCGTTCGAGATGGACGAGATCCTCTACGAGCTGCGCGAGCACGCCGCCGGTCTGAACGCCGGGCGCTGGGACTACATCTTCAGCCTGATCAAGAACTTCGCCGCGCACGGTGCCGACTTCGTGCTGCCGGACCGCGCGCAGGTCACCATGACCGTGCCGTTCATGCGGGCCTACACCGAGCTGCTGGTGAGCACCTGCCACAAGCGCGGCGCGCACGCCATCGGCGGCATGGCCGCGTTCATCCCGAGCAAGGATCCTTCGGTCAACGAGATCGCCGTCGAGAAGGTCCGTGCCGACAAGGAACGCGAGGCCGGTGACGGCTTCGACGGCTCCTGGGTCGCCCACCCGGGCCTGGTCCCGATCTGCCGCGAAATCTTCGACGGCGTGCTCGGCGGCTGGCCCAACCAGCTCGGCAAGCTGCGCGAGGACGTCCACGTCACCGCCGAGGACTTGCTCGACGTGGCCAGCGCGGGTGGTGAGGTCACCGAGGCGGGCGTGCGCGCGAACATCAACGTCGCGCTGCGGTACGTCGACGCGTGGTTGCGCGGCACCGGCGCCGCGGCGATCCACAACCTGATGGAGGACGCGGCCACCGCGGAGATCGCGCGCTGCCAGGTGTGGCAGTGGATCCGCAACGGCACGAAGCTCGAGGACGGCACCGCGCTGACCCGCGAGCTGGCGGTCGAGTTCCTGGACGAAGAGCTGGCCTCGGTGCGCGCCGAACTCGGTTCGGAGAACCGCCTCGACGACGCCTACGAGATCTTCACCGAAACCGCGCTGGGCGAGAAGCTGCCGAGCTTCCTCACCACGGGTGCCTACGCGCGGTACCTCACGGACGCCCGGTAGCAGGGGCCCCGGCCGCCCCTACCTGACGAGGGGCGGCCGGATTCCACACTGTTGGGATGGTGTGGGTCCGGACTGACCCGGCGACGGTGGCTCCCCGTCGCCGGGTCAGTTCACGTTCAGCTCACCGCGTAGGCGCGGATCACGGTCTGCCGCACGGTGTTCCCGTCGGCATCGGCGGCGTTCGCCCGCAGGGAGACGAATCCGGTCGCCGGGTTGCGGACCACGACCGTCCAGTGGTCACCCGTCCGGATCGCGGGTGCGGGCTGCCAGGTGCGTCCGTCGTCGGTGGACACCTCGACGGCCAGTTTCGTGCCGCTGCCACCGCCTTGCCGCTCCACGTACGCGGGGAACGTGAAGACCCGGTTCGCCGGCGCGCTGTTGCACACGTCGACCGCCGGCGCGAAGCGGGTGGTGACGAGCGGCAACGCTTTGCCGTCCGCGGCGGCCGACGAGCGGAACGCCCACTCGGCCGAGACGTCCGTCCACAGTGGCCACCAGTCGGCGTGCCGGTGGACGTCCGCGGTCAGCCGGTACGCGCCGTCGGCGTCCGGCACCGGGATCGTCGCCAGGGTCGGGTCCCCCGTGGGTTCGACCGGGATCGTGACACCGTCCCTCGAGAGGCTCACCGAACCCGGGTCGCCGGGTTCGGGTTTGCGCGGGCGGCCGGCGGCGTCGCCGAACATCGGCAGCCACATGTCGAAGACGCCGTCCTTGCGCCACGCCCACGGCCGCGGCTGCTCGCCCGAGTGCGTCACGGTGAGCCCGCGCAACGACGGCCCGGCCACGGCTTCGTTCCAGCCGAGCCGGTACTTCCGGCCCGCGGCGAGGTCGAGCTGGTCGGTCAGCTCGCCGCGGAACCCGGCCGTCCACACCGTGTCCCACTTGCCGGGGGAGTAGTACTCGACGCGTTCCTGTTGCACGGCAACGGGTTCGGTGTAGCCGTACCCGACCAGCCTGCCGAAGAACTCGCGCCCGGCGACGTACCGGACCTCCCCGGGCGCGTTGTCGTGGTAGGCGGTGCGCACTTCGGCGAGGTCGCGGGTCCGGGGCCGCTGCACGCGCGCGGCCGTCACCTGCCCCTCGACCCCGTCGCCCAGCTCGTACCGGAAGCGCGGCGAGGGACGGCTGACGACCGTCGCCGAGGCGTGGCCCGTCTTCGCCAGCTCCGCGAACCGCTGCCCGGTGACGCTCGGCCCGCTCCAGACCACCGGCAGGTGCAGCGCCGGCAACCCGCCGCCGAGGACCTTGGTCCCGGTCGCCCCGCCGGAAAGGGTGACCACGCCGAGCTTCGCGCCTGCGTTCTCGACGTTCACCAGCCGCTGGTAAGCCTCGTCGACCCGGATGCCGAGCGGCAGCCGGAGGACCACGAGCTTGCCGCGGGCGTCGATCCCGGCCAGGTCCGCGGGCGTGCCTTCGCCGCCGAACACGACCGGCAGCGTGCTGGTCCCGGCCGGAGCGGCCGACTCCAGCCAGACGCCCCGGACGGCGAACGACTGCCCGTCGTCCGCGGTCAGCTCCAGGTCCGGCTCGGTGGCCCGGCGCTCCTGGCTGAAGGCGAAGGTCGCCGACGACGTCCCCGGGACCGTCGCGGCGAACGCTTCCTGGAAGCGCGGGTCGAGGTCGAAACCGTCGGCGAAGACGCACGAGCAGCTCGTGACCCGGCTCAGCCGCTCGACGCTCTGCGTGCCGCCGCGCGCGGCCGGGTTGTCCGGCTCCAGCGACACCGGCTTGCCCTCGCGGGCGTCCAAGGTCTGCGTGACGGCGTGGTCCAGCACCAGTTCGGGGTGGGTGATGAAGCTGTACGACGGTTCCCGGCCCGGCCGCGGCGTCTCGATGACGCTGTTCACGACGTAGCGGCCGCGCGGCAGCCGGAAGGTGCCCGGCTCGCCCTGGGTGAGGGTGCCGCTGTCCAGGTCGACGATCGTCACCGGCGGATAGCCCGCCGGGGTCCACGGCTTCCCGTCGCGGTTCACGAGCCCGATGGTCAGGTCGTACCTCTCGTCCTCTTGCCTGAGGGACAACGCCGTCCTGGTGCTGACGCCGTCGCCCTGCGCGGTGAGGATGCCGGAGAAGGTCCCGGGGTGGCCGTCCCGCGCCGGGAAGGTCAGCTCGACGGGGGTGCTGCCGCCCGCGGGCACGGTCACGGTCGGCGGGAAGGTGAGGCCTTCGACGGACGACCCGAGCGTCAGCGTCACCGGCGTCGCGCTCGCGTTGTACCAGGTCACGGTGGCCTTGCCGGTCATTCCAAGGTTGGGCCACGGAAGGAATGCCGACGCGCTGCCGGTGGCCGTGACGGCCGCGGTCGTCGCGCGGGCGACGTCGACGCGGCCGGTGCCGACCGCGGCGGGTCCGGCGTCGACCGGGGTGGCGGTGCTGGTGAGGGCCGCCTTCAGCCGGTCGGCAGCCCAGTCCGGGTGCTGCTGGGCGAGGATCGCCGCCGACCCGGCCACGTGCGGCGTCGCCATGGAGGTGCCGTCCAGTGCGTGGTAGCCGCCACCGGGCCACGCCGCGGTGATCGACTCGCCGGGCGCCGCGACGTCCGGCTTGGCCGCGCCGTCGCCGATCCGCGGTCCCCGGCTGGAGAACGGGCTGAGCACGTCCTTTTTGGACACACTGGCGACGGCGAGCGCGGCGTCGGCCGCCGCCGGCGTCGAGACGGACTCGTCCTGCCCGAAGTTGCCCGCGGCGATGACGAAGAGCGTGCCGTACTGGCGCGACAAGGTGTTCACGGCTTCGGACACCGGGTCGGTCCCGTCGGACGGCCCGCCGCCGAGGCTCATGTTCACGACGCGGGCGTGCGCTTCGGTCACCGCCCACTGCATACCGGCGAGGATCTCTTCGAAGGTCCCGCTGCCGGAGTCGTCGAGGACCTTGCCGACGGCGAGCGTCGCGTCGGGCGCCACGCCCCGGTACTTGGCGCCGGAGCCGGCGATCGTCGACGCGACGTGCGTGCCGTGGCCCGCGCCGTCCTCGACGCTGCCCTTGCCGGTGAAGTCCCTGCTCAGCGCGACGTGCCCGGCGAGGTCGGGGTGCGCGGCGTCGATCCCGGTGTCGAGCACCGCGACCTCGACGCCGCGGCCGGTCAGGCCCGCCTGCCACGCCGCGGGCGCGCCGATCCGCGGCACGCTCTGGTCGAGGCTCGCGCGCATCTTGGCGTTCAGCCACACCTTCGCGGTGCCGCTCGCGAGCGTGGCGGGCTCGGCGGCGAGCCGGTTCCAGAACGCCGCGGCGCCGGACTTCGGCTCGTCGAGCGCGGTGTAGCCGAGCGCGGACGGCCGGGCGGCGACGCCGGTCCGGGCCGCGATCGCCGGCCCCGCCTGGCGGACCAGCAGCGGCACGTGCGGCGTCCGGGCGTCGTCGTAGCCCTGGCGCAGCAGGCCGGTGACGTTGAACAGCTGCTCGTCGAGCCGCCCGGCCCGGACCAGCCCGGCGGCGTCGCCGGGCAGGACGTACGCGTCGCCGTGGCGCGTGTACTGCCGGAACGGCACCGGCCGGTCCCGGCGGGCGGGCAGCACCCGCACGTCGGCGCCGCTGACGAGCACCTGGTCGCCCGTGACGAGCGTGATCCGCGTGGGCGTGACAGGTGGTTCGTCGGCGGCCGCGGCGGCCGGCGCGGTGAGCACGGCCGCGGCCAGGGTCACCGCGAGGATCGCGGTGAAAGGTCGTTTCATGGGATGTTTCCTCACTGTCGTGGGTCCCTCGGCTGGGGGAACGGGCCGCGCGCCGCCGCGGGTTGCCCGGATTTCGATGCCGGAGCAACCCCGGCGTGCGCCGGTCCCGTTGAAGCGGGTGTGGGGGCGACGAGGAGGAACGCGTGAAACGGTCGGAAGAGGCGGGGTTCCGCGACTACGTCACGGCCCGGATGGACGTCCTGCGGCGGACGGGCTTCCTGCTGTGCCGGGACTGGCACCTCGCTGACGACCTGGTGTCGATCACGATCGGCAAGCTGTACCGGCACTGGCCGCGGGCGCGGCGGATGGCGCACGTCGACGCGTACGTGCGCCGGATCCTGGTGCGGACGTGGCTGGACGAGAAGGCCCGGGCGTGGCGGCGCGAGGAACCGGCGGAGACGCTGCCGGAGCCGGCCGTGCTGCCCGGCGACGACGTCGTCGAACGGCTCGGCCTGCTGGAACTGCTCGACGCGCTGCCGCCGCGGCGCCGGGCCGCGGTGGTGCTGCGCTACTACTGCGACCTGTCGGTCGAGGAAACCGCCGAAATCCTCGAATGTTCGCCCGGAACCGTCAAGAGCCAGACCGCGCGCGGGCTCGACTCGCTGCGCGCGCTGGTCGCCGCGAGCCAGAGCTGAAGGAGGGGCCGTGAGCAGGGAACAGTTCGACGCGGCCATCGGCGTCGTGCCGGTGTCCACTGTGGACGTCGAAGCGGTGCTGGACCGCGAACGCCGCCGCGCGCGGGTGCGGCGGGTGGCGATCCCGTGGACGGCCGCGGGAGCGGGCGTGGCGGCGGTGGCCGTCGGCGCGGCCTTCGTGTTCGCGCCCGGTGAGCCGGCCAGGACGCTGGTGCCCGCCAACCCGCCTTCGGCGCCGGCGTCCGAGGATCCGTGCGCCGTCAGTCCCTATCCGCCGCAGACCGGCGCGCCGATCCCGGAGAAGGTGGACGTCGCGGCGAACCGGCTCAGCGGGGTGCTGACCGCCGCCGTCCAGCAGCGGGTCGCGGCCGGGACGAAGCTGCGGCCGCACGCCCAGGGCGAGTACCCGAAGGGCAAGCAGCACGGTCCGCTGGCCTTCTACCACGTGTTTTCCGCGCAGGTGGCGCACGAGAGCTCGTGCAGCGGCGGCGAGGACTACTTCATGGCCGCGGCGACGACCGTCGACGGGTCGCGCAAGGGCAACGTCTGGGCGATCATCACCCGGCTCGGCGGCAACGCCACGCCGGCCACCGAGTGCGGCAAGCCGCCCGAGGACATGCGGCAATCGTGCGAGCGGAAGACCGGGCCGCACGGCGAGACGATCGTCGAGGAAACGCTCAGCTCGCCGGGGCAGGCGACGGCCAACCGGACGAACGTCACCAAACCCGACGGCACGGGCGTCATGGTGGAGGCGCAGAACGTCGCCGACGACGCCAAGAAGAACCATCCGGACGGGCCGGACATGCCGTCGCCGCCGCTGAGCCTCGCCCAGCTGACCGCCATCGCGCTCGATCCCGGGCTGACGCTCTACCCCTGAGCCAGAAGGACCTTCGCGGCTTCGCGGGCCGTGCTCGCCTCGCCCGGATTGCCGGTGATCGCGGCGAGCACGGTCGCGCCTTCGACGAGGGAAAACAGCTGGTCGGCGACGGTTTCGCCGGAAACGAGACCACGCAGGTAGGCCCGGACCTGGTCCTTGTGCTCGCGGATCGCCGCCGCGACACCGGGCGCCGGCTCGCCGAACTCGCCGAAGGAGTTGATGAACGCGCAGCCGCGGAAACCGGGTTCGGAGAACCAGTTCCGCAGCCAGTCGAAGACGGCGAGCGGGTCGTCGCCGCGGGCGTGGACGAATTCGCGCAACGACGCCCGCCAGCGCTCGTCGCGGCGCCGGAGGTAGGCCTCGACCAGGTCGTTCTTCGCCGGGAACGTCTGGTAGAGCCGCTTGAGGGAGACGCCCGAGCGCGCGCGGACGGCGTCCATCCCGACCGCCTGGACGCCGTGGGCGTAGAACAGCTCCTCGGCGGCCTCGAGCAGCCGGTCGGTCGCCTCCGTGGGGGTCATGTCACCTTCCTCTGGTGCGGAGAATGAGCGTTCTCTAGACTACCGGAGAACGCACGTTCTCCACTGGTGAGGAGAGATCCCATGACCCCACGTCCGCCGTTCCCGCCGTTCGACGAGGACACCGCCCGGCAGAAGGTCCAGGCCGCCGAGGACGCGTGGAACACCCGCGACCCCGAGAAGGTCTCGCTGGCCTACACGGAGGACTCGGTGTGGCGCAACCGCGACCAGCACGTCGTCGGGCGCGCGGAGATCGTCGGGTTCCTGACGGCGAAGTGGGAGCGCGAGCTGGACTACGCGTTGCGCAAGGAGCTGTGGGGCTTCCGCGGCAACCGCATCGCCGTCCGGTTCCAGTACGAGTCCCGCACCGCCGGCGGGCAGTGGTTCCGCAGCTACGGCAACGAGCTGTGGGAGTTCAGCGACGAAGGCCTGATGCGGCGGCGCGAGGCGAGCATCAACGACGTGCCGATCGACGCGTCGGACCGCCGGATCTTCGGCCCGCGCCCGGAGTCCGAGCACGGCGTCCTGCTGCCGGTCTTCTAGGCGGCCGAGCCGTCCCCGGTCCGGGGCGCGCCGTGCGGGAGGACCTTCACCTGGCCGGGCCGGGACTTCGCCGCCAGGACCGTGAAGCGCACGGTGACGGGCTTTCCCGCGCAGCGGAAGGAAACCGGATAGGTGCCGGGCGCGACGGCGGCGACGACGCTTTCGCCGAACAACGCCCACGGCTGGTGTCCTTCGGCGTTGGGGGCCGGAGGTGTCGTGATGCGCAGCGCCTTGGTCGTGACCGGGCCCGCTTCACCGTCGCACGCGACGGTGAGGGAGACCTTTTCGCCGGGATGTCCACTGTAGACGGACAGCCTCAGCCAGGTGGGCAGGGGCGGCGACGTGGTGGTCTGCGCGGCGGCCGCCGGCGTGAGCGCGAGCAGGCACGCGGCGGTGAGGGAGAGGATCTGCACGGTGACCTCCCGGAGTTCGGTTCGTGTAGTCAAGGCGTTTGCGCAGGCCAGGGGGTTGCCGGTCGAGATCCGACTGTGACGCTCGAGTCCGCCCTGAGCGGAACGAAGACCGGCCGGCGGCCACCTTGGGCAGGCTCGGGGCCATGACGGCACCGGAGTTCGGCGGCGAAGTGAGCGAGTACTACCAGCGATACCGCCGCGGCTACCCACCCGCGGTGGCGGACGTGCTGACGACGTCGTTCGCGTTGACCGGCGAGGACGTCGTGCTCGACCTCGGCTGCGGCACCGGCCAGCTCACCCGGGTCCTGGCCCCCCGGGTGGGCGCGGTGCTCGGCATGGACCCCGAACCGGCGATGCTCGCCCAGGCCCGCACGGCGACGTCGGCGCCGAACGTGAGCTGGCTCCTGGGCGCGGACACCGACATCGAGGCGCTGACGCCGGTCGTCGGCCCGGGCCGGCTGGCCGCGGTGACGGTGGCGCAGGCGTTGCACTGGATGGACCACGAGCGCCTGTTCCCGGCGGCGCGCTCGTTGCTGCGCCCGGGTGGCGGCGTCGCGGTGGTGACGAACGGCGAGCCGCTGTGGCTGCAGGACACGGGTTGGTCGTCGGCGCTGCGCGAGCTGCTGTCGTCGTTCTTGGGGACACCGCTGCACCGGACGTGCGGCACGGACCCGGTGAGCCAGACGCGCTACGCGGACGCCCTCGCGGCCGCCGGGTACGTGGTCGATTCCCAGGTCATCTCGTACGACGCGGCGTTGACCGTCGAGGAGATCGTCGGTGGCGTCTTTTCGGCCATGAACCCGTCGCAGCTGCCCGCCGCCGACGAGCGGCCGGCCTTCACCGAGCGCGTCCGGGAGGCGTTGTCGCCGTTCGGGCCACTGCGCGAACAGGTCCGGGTCCGCGTCTTGACGGGAACCCGCTGACCGGTCACGCAAGGCGAATGGGTACCGGCCCGTACAGTTCCGCTGATTGTTTCCCCGGGAACCGGCGCGGATGCTCGCTGCCAGGCGCGTCCGTGCGCCGGCCGTCCCGAGGAGTCCCCATGACCAGCAGGTTGAGAGCTGTCGTCGCCGTCGTCTTCGTCGCGTTGTCGTTTTCGGTCGGTGCCGTGGTCACGACGACCGCGCCCACCGCGGCTCGTCCGGACTGCGTCCGCCCCTGCCACTTCTGAGCGGGCCGCTACCTACAGTTCGGGCACCCCGGCGGCGACGGGCTCGAAGGCGTTCCCGGTCGCGATCTTCGGCCGCGGCAGCTCCACCGGCTCGCCCGGCTTCGCCCGCCGGTAGACCGCGACGGTCGCCTCCGCGATCCGCCCCCAGTCGAAGTCGGCGGCCAACCGGGACTGCGCCGCGCGCGCCCGCTCGGCCGCCGCGTCGGCGTCACCGAGCACCGCCGTCACCGCGTTGGCCAGTTCCGCGACATCGCCGGGGCTGAACGCGAGCCCGGTTTCGCCGTGCACGACGACCTCGCCGAGCCCACCGGCCGTCGACGCCACCAGCGGCGCCTTCGCGGCCGCGGCCTCCAACGCGACGATGCCGAACGGCTCGTACCGGCTGGGCAGCACGACCGCGTCGGCCGCCGCCAGCGCCGCCCGCAGGTCGCGGTCGGACAGGTGCCCGACGAAGTCGACGGCCCGCCGCACCCGCAGCTTCCGCGACTGTTCGACCAGCTCGTCGAAGTGCCGTCCTTTTCCGGCGACGACCACGCGGGTCCCGGGGTGGCGGCGCCGGATGCGGGGGAGCGCGGCGAGCAGGTCCTGCACGCCCTTCTCCCACTCGAGCCGTCCGAAGTACAGCAACAGCGGCGCGCCGGCCGGGCTGTAGACCTCGCGGGCGTGCGCGATTTCGTCCGCCGGCACCTGCCAGCCGCGTTCCTCGATGCCGTTGTGGATCACCGTGACGTCCTCGGCCTCGACCTCGAAGAGGTGCGCGACCTCGCGGCGCATGGCCTGCGAACAGGTGATCAGCGCGTCGGCCCGGTTCGCCAGCCACCACTCGACCGAGTGAACTTGCTGGTTCAGCGGGTGCGACAGCCAGCCGGAGTGCCGCCCGGCCTCGGTCGCGTGGATCGTGCCGACCAGCGGCACCCGCGCGACCTCGGCGATCGCGATGGCGGGGTGCGCGACCAGCCAGTCGTGCGCGTGCACGACATCGGGCTGCCAGCCGCGCAGCAGGTCGTGCGCGGCGCGGATCATGGCGTGCCCCATGGCCAGCGTCCAGGCGACGAGGTCGCGTTCGAACGTCACGTGCATCGGGTCCTCGGCGACCCGGATGATCCGCACGCCCTCGACGACGCGGTCGGTGCGCGGGTGCGTCCCGGCGTCGGTGCCCGCGGCGTGCCGGCAGAGGACGACGACCTCGTGACCCTGCCGGGCCAGGTGCGTGGCGAGCGCGTGTACGTGCCGCGCCAGGCCACCGATGGCCACTGGCGGGTACTCCCAGGACAGCATCAGCACACGCATGGGCAGAGGTTACTCGCGAGTCGGGACGCCCCGGCGGCGCCCGTGCCAGCCGACCGGCCAGGGCGGTCGGCGAATGTGACCCGATTCACTGGCGGCCCCGCCGATCTCTGCCACCATCGGCCGGGATGACTGCACCGGAGGACACCGGCTGGCGCCGGCTCGAACCGCCCTTGACCACCCCCTGGACCGACGAGGTCGGTCCGGACAACGCCCTGCCCGAGTACCCGCGGCCGCAGCTGACCCGGCCGCGCTGGCTGAACCTGAACGGCGTCTGGGAGTACGCGGGTTGGCCGTCGTCGCCGGACGAACCACGGCCGTCCGGCTACGGCGAGCGGATCCTGGTCCCGTTCCCGCCGGAGTCGGCGTTGTCCGGAATCGGACGGCGCGACGAGGTCCTCTGGTACCGGCGCCTGGTCGAAATCCCGCCGGACTGGCGCGACCAGCGGATTCTCCTGCACTTCGGCGCGGTCGACCAGACGGCGAAGGTGTGGGTCAACAACCAGCTCGTCGCGACGCACGAAGGCGGCTACACCGCGTTCAGCGCGGACATCACCGACGTCCTGCGGGCGACCGGGCCGCAGGAGCTGACCGTCCGAGCCGAGGACCGCACCGACATCGAGCCGTTCCCGGTGGGCAAGCAGCGCAACGCGCCCGGCGGGATCTGCTACACGGCGTCGTCCGGGATCTGGCAGACGGTCTGGCTGGAGCCGGTGCCACAGACCCGGGTCGAACGACTCGATCTCACCCCAGACCTCACCGGCGTGACGGTGTTCCCGCAGGTCACCGGCGGCTCGGAGGTCGTGGTCGTCGTTTCGGCCGCGGACGGCGAGGTCGCCCGCGCCTCGGGCGCGGCCGGGACGTCGGTGCGCGTGGACGTTCCGGAACCACACCTCTGGACCCCTGACGACCCGCACCTCTACACGCTGCGCGTCCAGCTGCTCGACCGGCATCGCGCGGTTCTGGACGAAGTCGGCAGCTATGCCGGCCTGAGGACGATCGGCCTGCTCCCGGACGCCGAAGGGCGCCCGCGGATCGCGCTCAACGGCCGGCCGACGTTCCTCCACGGCCCGCTCGACCAGGGCTACTGGCCGGACGGCATCTCGACCGCGCCCACCGACGACGCCCTGCGCTTCGACCTCGAGAAGACGAAAGAACTGGGCTTCAACTTCGTCCGCAAACACGTCAAGGTCGAGCCGGCGCGCTGGTACCACTGGGCCGACACGCTGGGCCTGGTCGTCTGGCAGGACATGCCCTCGCTGACGGTGTCGTTCGACGGCCCGCCCGGCATCGCCCCGGACCCCGTCCCGCGAGCGCGTGAGCTGTTCGAAGCGGAATTGACCACCATGATCGCCCAGCTGCGGCCGGTCCCGTCGATCGTGGGCTGGGTGCCGTTCAACGAGGGCTGGGGCGAGTACGACACGGCCCGTGTCGCGGAGCTGGTCAAGACCCTCGACCCGACCCGGTTGGTGATCGCGAACAGCGGCGTCAACTGCTGTTTCTCCCGCCCGGACACGGGCGCGGGCGACGTCTACGACGATCACACGTACGTGGGTCCGGGGGAGCCGGCGGTGATCGACGGCCGGGCGATCGTCGACGGCGAGTACGGCGGCCTCGGCCTCGTCCTGGACGACCACCGCTGGCCCGGCCCGCCGAACGCGTACGAAATGACGCCGACCCGGGAGCGGCTCACCGAGCGCTACGCGGAGGTGAGCACCGCTCTGGAGCGAGTGGTGGCCGAGCGAGGCCTGTCCGGCGCGGTCTACACCCAGACGACCGATGTCGAGAACGAGGTCAACGGCCTGCTGACCTACGACCGGCGGGTGGTCAAGGTCGACGCGGCGGTGGTCGCGAAGTGCGCCAGGGCGGTGATCGACGCCGGTTCGGCTTGAGGCTGCGGCCCGCAGCCTGGTCAGCTTTCGGCAACGGCTCTGACCAGGCCGTCCCGTCCGTGGTCGAGAGCCGACAACAGCGCACCGCGCAGGGCCGAGTCCGTCACCGCGCCGGCCGCCACCCGGACCGGCCCGGGCGCCGCCGCCCGGACCGTTCGCCGGATTTCGGCCACCAGGCCCGGACGGCTCCCGGCCGGCCCGCCCAGCAGCACCACGTCCGGATCGACGATCGTGCAGATCGCGGCGACGGCCCGCCCGAGCGTCGCGCCGAGCAGCCGCAGCCGTTCGGCGGCCACGGCGTCGCCGTCGGCCTCGTCGAGCGTGGTCAGAATCGCGTCGACGTCCAGCGAAGGCGCGTCCGGTCTGCCGAAACCCTGGTCGGCGAGAGCGGAGGCGAGCGTCGTCCCCGAACTGTCGAGGTACCCGATCTCGCCCGCCAGTCCGTGCGCGCCCCGCACGAGCTGGTCGCCGACGTAAAGACTGACGCCGAGCCCGGCGCCGACGTAGACGTAGGCGAAGCTCTTCGCCTCCCGCGCGGCGCCCTCGCGCCGTTCGGCGAGCGCGGAGAAGTTGACGTCGTTGTCCAGCAGAACGTCACGCCCGATTTCCCCGGCTCGGAGCCTTCCTTCGGGAAACGGCGACCCCGGCAGCTCGACGACCTCGTGCGTGACCGGGTCGACCGGGTTGGCCACCGAGATCGCGGTCGCCCGCACCGGCCCCGGCCCGGCTCCGGCCGCCGCGGCGACGGCGTCCCGGACCGCGGCGGTCATCGGCCGGTCGTCGGGGGCGTGGCCGCCGGTGGCCAGGACCGTCCCGGTCAGGTCGGTCGTCACCGTGCGGATGCCCCGCTGGTTGACCTCCGCGGCGACGACGCGGCCGGCGTCGGCGGCCAGCTCGTAAAAGGTCGCGATGCGACCACGGCGACCGGTCTGGTCGGTGCCGGTGGCCCGCAGTGCGCCCGCCGTCTCCAGGCGGCGGACCGACTCGGAGATCGTCGGCTTCGAGATGCCGGTGGTCGCGGCGAGCTCCGCGCGCGTGGTCCGCCCGTGGACGAAAACGTGGTCGAGCACCGCGCGGTCGGTCATGGCCCGCAGCATCGCCAGGCGCGGAAGCGGCCGGTCGGGGTCGGACATCGCACCTCTTGTGGCGGGAGACGGACAGGGGTTACCGTAGCCGGGACATTCTAGTAAGGAGTCCTAACCAAAAGATCGCGAGGGACACCGATGACGACCACAGAGCTGCCCGCGAACATGTCCGAGGCCGTCTCGCGGACCAAGCACGAGCTGCGCGCCCGGATCGGCGACGTCGCCGGCGCGTTCGCCGGGGTCCGCGACCGGATGCGGCGCGAGGTCGACGCCGTCGCCGCCGACCCCGATGCCTTCCCCGTCGTCCGTTATCGGGACATCGCCGACGGTGCCGTGCCGCAGCGCACGCTCGACGCCGTCCGGCGCCGCGGCTGCGCGGTCGTCAAAGGCACCTTCGCGCGCGAAACGGCCGAGACCTGGGACGCGGAACTGGCCGCCTACCTCGACCGCAACGACTTCGCCGGCACCTACCAGGGCCCGGCCGACGACGTCTTCGCCGGGCTCGCGTCGAGCCAGCCGCAGATCTACCCCGTCTACTGGTCGAAGCCCCAGATCCAGGCCCGCCAGCACGAGCACATGGTCGCCGTCCGGCGGTTCCTCAACTCCTTCTGGCGGCACGAGTCCGAGGGCCGCGTCTGGTTCGACCCCGATCGCGACACGGCCTACCCCGACCGGATCCGGCGCCGCCCGCCCGGCTCGGCGTCGCTCGGCCTGTCCGCACACACCGACTCCGGCTCGGTCGAACGCTGGCTGCTGCCCGCCTACCAGCGGGTGTTCCGCCACGTCTTCGCCGGAAACTGGGACCAGTACGACCCGTGGGACGGCGCCTACCGCACCGAAGTGGACGAATACCCGTCGACGGTCATGTGCTCGGCCTTCCGCACCTTCCAGGGCTGGACGGCGTTGTCGGAAATGCGCCAGGGCGACGGCGTGCTGCACGTCGTGCCGATCCCGTCGGCGATGGCGTACGTGCTGCTTCGCGCGCTACAGGACGACATCCCGGACGACGACCTCTGCGGCGCGGCCAACGGCCAGGCGTTGCCGGTGAACGACAAGTACCACGACGACCTGCTGCCGGCGCTGACCTCGATCCCCGACATCGAGCCGGGCGACACGGTCTGGTGGCACGGCGACGTCATCCACGCGGTCGCCGACGGCACCAACCCGGACCGCTGGGGCAACGTCATGTACATCCCGGCGAGCCCGCACTGCCCGAAGAACGCGGCCTACGCCGAGAAGTGCGGCCGCGCGTTCCTGACCGGTGCGAGCCCGGGCGACTTCGCGCCCGAAGACTACGAAGTGAACTGGACCGGCCGGGCCACGGTCGAGGACCTCACCGCCGTCGGCCGCGAGCAGCTCGGCCTGTGAACGGCGCCGCGCCGGGCCCGAAAGCCCGGCGCGGCCGGCTCACGCCGGGAGAGCGGCTTCGATGGCCTTGACGACCCGCTCGTCCTCGGGCTCGGTCCGCGGCCGGAACCGCGCCAGGACCTCGCCGTCGGCACCGACGAGGAACTTCTCGAAGTTCCACTGGACGTCGCCGGTCTCGCCGTCGGCGTCGGCCGCCTTGGTCAGTTCCGCGTACAGCGGGTGCCGGCCCTCGCCGTTGACGTCGATCTTCTCGAACAGCGGGAACGTGACGCCGTAGGTCGTCGAGCAGAACGTCTGGATCTCCTCCGCGCTGCCCGGCTCCTGCCCCGCGAACTGGTTGCACGGAAAACCGACCACGGAGAAGCCCTGGCCGCCGAAGCGCTCCTGGAGCCGTTCGAGGCCGGAGTACTGCGGGGTCAGGCCGCACTTCGACGCGACGTTGACCACGAGCAGTGCCTTGCCGGCGAGCGAGCCCAGCGAGCTGTCCTGCCCGTCGAGGGTCTTGACCGGAATTTCGTGGATCCCCATGAAGGTCCCTTCAGTCGTGCTTCAGCGCCCGGGCGTCGAGGTGCCCGAACGGTCCGTCGTCGGCGCGGTAGGCCGCGGCCAGCCGCTCGGCCCGCGCGCGGTCGCCGCGTCGCAGCGAATCGGCCAACGCGTCGAAGCGCTCGGTGTGGACCGCCGCGCGACGACGCGCGTAGTCCGCGGCCGAGTCCTTGGTGACCATGAACGCCCAGTCGCTCTCCAAGGCCAGCATCGCCTCGGCCACGGCCTGGTCGGCGACGGTGTCGCGGGCCGTGGCCGGCAACGTGGCAACGAGGTCGAGCAGCCGCCGCTGCAGCGCCGTGTTGGCGTCCACCATGTCCTTGACCTGCTCGCCGTCCCAGACGCGCCAGTCCTTGCCCGACCCCCACGACGACGCCGGCAGGTCGATCGGCTCGCCGACGAGCCCGGCGTCGAGCGCGCCCTTGAGCGTGGTCACGCGGACGCCCGCCTCCGGCAGCGCGCGCAGCACGCCTTCGAGCCACGCCGGGCCCTCGTGCCACCAGTGGCCGAACAGTTCCGTGTCGTACGCGGCGACCACGAGCGCCTCCCGGCCGTGTTGCGCCTTCAGCGAACGCAGCCGCGTGACCACGGTGTCGACGAAGTCCTTGACGTGCAGGCCCAGGACGTCCGCGGCGAGCGACGGGTCGTACGGCGCCTTGTCCACCGGCTCGACCGTCTTGCCGGTGACGCGCGACGCCTTGAGCCCGACCTCGTGCGCCCAGGTGTGGAAGTCGCGGTAGGCCGCGTGGCCGGGGTAGCCGGCCTTCGGCGACCAGACGCGGTAGGTGACCTCGAGGTCTCGTCCGAAAGCGACCACGTCGCTGCCGCCGACCGGCCGCGCCGCCCACGTCTCGCCGCGCAGCGACGGCCCGTCGACCATGAACCGCCGCACGCCCGCGGCCGCGTAGTCGTTTTCCATACCGGGCGCGTAGCCGCACTCCGGCGCCCAGATCCCTTCGGGACGCGACCCGAGCCGCAGCGCCGTGTCGGCGAGGCCCGCGGTCAGCGCGAACTCGCGCACCCGCGGGTCCAGCAGCGGCTGGAACGGGTGGGCCAGCGGCCCGCCGAGCAGCTCGATCGTCGCGTTGTCGACCAGCGAACGAAGGATCGGCGAGAAGCCGTGCCGCCAGCGCGACCCCAGCTCCTCGGCCGCGCGGACCGCGGTCCGGTGCTCGGCCGCGGCCAGCTCGCGCAGGGTCGGGTCGCCGCGCCACAGCGTCGACGCGTGCTGGGCGCGCAGCTGCCAGTGGCCGAGCCAGTCGTGGAACGCGCGGATGCTGTAGGGGTCGTCGAGCTGGGCGGCGAGTACCGGAGTCACGCCCAGCGTCAGCACGTCCTGGCGGCCTTCGGCGGCGAAGCGCTCGAGGAGGTCGACCATCGGCAGGTACGAATGCGCCCACGCCTGGTAGAGCCATTCCTCGCCGACCGGCCAGCTCCCGTGGTGCGGCAGCCACGGCAGGTGGCTGTGCAGAACCAGGCAGAACGTGCCTTCGTTCATCGGCGCACCGCCACGGCGACCAGGTCGAGGCTCGTGTCGAGGTCGTCGCCGTGGACGGCGAACCCGGTGGCCTCGATCGCGGCGACGTCGGCGAGCAGCGCGGGCGGCCACACGGCCTGGCCGGGCAGCGAGCCCATGACCACGTCGAGCTGGGCGTCGATGATCGAGCCGCCGTACCTTTCGTCGAGCGCGCGCACGGCGTCGCCGTGGTGCAGGCCGTGCAGCGATTCGACGGCGAACCCGGCGTCGGTGAGCAGCCCGGCCAGTTCGTCCGGCGCCAGCTCACGAGTGTGGAACGGGTTCAGCGGCGTGTCGCTGTCCGGGGTGAAAGTGAGCCGGTTGGGGGTCGTGACCAGCAGTTTGCCGCCCGGTGACAACACCCGGCGGCACTCGGCGAGGAACCCGGCCTGGTCCCACAGGTGCTCGATGACCTGGAAATTGGCCACGACGTCGACCACGGCGTCGCGCACCGGCAGGAACGCCAGGTTCGCCCGCGCGACGGCGACCTCGGGGTAGCGGCGGGCGACGTGCTCGGTGGTCGGCACGTCGTAATCCAGGGCGAGCACCCGGCGGGCCGTCGTCGCGAGGAGGCTCGCGCCGTAGCCCTCGCCGCAGCCGGCTTCGAGCACCGTCGCGTCCGCGCAGTGGGGGAGCAGGGCGAGGTACGCGGCTTCGTGGCGGCGGAACCAGTAGTTCTCCTCGGCGATGCCGGGGACGGTCCGTTCGCCGGTCAGGTGCAGCGCCTCGGCCCGGGTGGCTGGGGTGGTCACCTCCGCGACCCTAGCGGGTGTCACGTCCGGCCCGGCCGTCTCGTTCCGTGGTCATGCAACGGACAACCACCCGCGTACTGCTCGTCTTGTTCGGCCTCGTCGAGGCCGTCGTCGGAACCTGGCCACTGGTCTCACCCACCGGCTTCTACCAGGACTTTCCCGGGTTCCGCACCGGCTGGGTCGCGATGGACGGCCCCTTCAACGAGCACCTCCTGCGCGACTTCGGCGGCCTCAACCTGACGCTCGCCGCGCTGCTGGCCGGAGCCGCCGTGATCGGCACCACAGCCGTGGCGCGGCTCGCCGGCGTGGCGGGGCTGCTGTTCGGCCTGCCGCACTTCCTCTACCACTTGGGCCACGTCTCGCACTTCGAGCGGATCGACCAGGTGCTGATCGTCGCGACGACCGCGCTCGGCGTCGTCGTCCCGCTCGTGGTCCTGGCGATTCCGGGGCGCCGGGTCAGTACACCGGCGACACCGTGATGCCGAGCGCGCCGGGGCCGAGGTGGGCGCCGATGACCGTGCTCGCCTCGACGACCATGCTCTCGGCCATCGCCGGCACCCGGCGTTCGATCTGCCTGCCGATTTCGAGCTCGTGGTCGCTCGCGCCGAACCGGGTCACGGCGATGTCGGCGCGGAAACCGCCGGACTTCTTGACCGCGAGGTCGACCATCTTGGCCAGCGCCCGCCGCGTGCCGGGGACGCGGGCCAGCGGCGCGACCTCGCCGTCCTTGACCGTGAGCAGCGGCTTGATCGAAAACGCCGTGCCGAGCATCGCCTGCGCGGCGCCGATCCGGCCGCCCCGGCGGAGGTACTCCAGCGTGTCGACGTAGATGAACTCGGTGCTGGTGAAGCAGCGGCGCTCGGCGGCTTCGATGACGCGGGCGGCGTCGGCGCCCGCCGCGGCCGCCCGGGCCGCGGCCACCGCGGCGAAGCCGAGGCTCATCCCGGTGGTGCGGCTGTCCAGGACGTGCACCGGGATGCGGACCTGCTGGGCGGCCTCCCGGGCCGCGCGGACGGTGTCGGACATGCGGCCGGAGATGTGGATGCTGACGATGGCGGTCGCGCCGGACGCGGCCGCTTCCTGGTAGGTCCAGAAGAACGCCCCCGGATCCGGGGGCGAAGTGGTGAGCACCTGCCCGGCTCTGAGCGCGTCGATCACCTCGCCGCGGTCGAAGCGGTTTTCGTCGTCGAAGTGACCACCCAGGTTCAGCTGGATCTGGACGACTCCGATGGCCCAGCGGGAGGCGACGAGGTCGGGCAGGCAGGAGCTCGAGTCGGTGATGACGGCGATGCGCGCGGGCATGGTGGGGGAGGTTAATGCCTGACACCCACTGCGAGTAGGCCGTGGTTGGTCCGATCGGACGAACGGCTGTTCAGGTGGGGTAACCGGTCGACTACCGGGACGATGGTCCCATTAGATTGCGCATCCAGGTGAAAGGCGTCACCTCGGCGGGTGCTGCGCGCCGATCAGCCCTAATCTACCGGCCAGTAGAGCACTGTCCCGTGGTCGACCGCGGGCCACGAACCGGGAGGTCGAAGCAGACCCATGACCAACATCGTCGTCCTGGTCAAGCAGGTACCGGACACCTACTCGGAGCGGAAGCTCAACGGGTCCGACCACACCCTTGACCGCGAATCCGCCGACGCCGTGCTCGACGAGATCAACGAGAAGGCCGTCGAAGAGGCGCTGAAGATCAAGGAAGCCGGCGAGGGCGAGGTCACCGTGATCTCGGTGGGCCCGGACCGCGCGACCGACGCCATCCGCAAGGCGCTGTCCATGGGCGCCGACAAGGCCATCCACGTCTCGGACGAGGCGCTGCACGGCTCCGACGCGATCGCCACCGCCAAGGTGCTCGCCGCCGCGATCGGCAAGGTCGAAGGCTACGACCTGATCATCGCCGGCAACGAGTCCTCGGACGGCCGCGGTGGCGCCGTCCCCGCGATCCTCGCCGAGCTGCTCGGCCTGCCGCAGGTCACCTACGCCCGAGAGGTCACCGTCGAGGGCACGACCATCAAGGCCGTCCGCGAGACCGAGGACGGCCTGACCCGCCTCGAGGCGAACCTGCCCGCGGTGGTCAGCGTCGGCGAGAAGATCAACGAGCCGCGCTACCCGTCCTTCAAGGGCATCATGGCCGCGAAGAAGAAGCCGGTCGAGACGTTCACCATCGCCGACCTGGGCATCGACGCGGGCGAGGTCGGCCTCGGCAACGCCTGGTCCACCGTGACCGAATCCGCGCCGAAGCCGCCGCGCACCGCCGGCGAGAAGGTCGAAGACGAGGGCGACGGCGGCACCAAGGTCGCCGAGTACCTGGTCGGCCAGAAGCTCATCTGACAACGGCTCTTCGAGGAGGAAGTAGAACCATGGCTGAAGTACTCGTCCTCGTCGACCACGTCGACGGTGAGGTCAAGAAGGTCACGCTCGAGCTGCTGACCGCCGCCCGCGCGCTCGGTGAGCCGTCGGCCGTCGTCGTCGGCCCGACCGGGACCGCCGCGAAGGCGAAGCAGGCGCTGGCGTCGCACGGCGCCGCCAAGGTGTACGTCGCAGAAGGCGACGACGCCGCGAACTACCTGGTCACGCCCAAGGTGGACGTGCTCGCCGCGCTCGCGCAGCAGGCGTCCCCGGCGGCCGTGCTCGTCACCGCCAGCGGTGAGGGCAAGGAGGTCGCCGCCCGTCTGGCCGTGCGCCTGGGCTCCGGCCTGATCTACGACGCCGTGGGCGTCAACGGCGACGGCGTCATCGACCAGTCCATCTTCGGTGGCGCGTTCTCGGTCAAGTCCAAGTCCACGAAGGGCGCGCCGGTCGTCTCCATCCGCCCGGGCGCGGTCGAGGCCGAGCCGGCCGAGGGCGCGGCGGCCGAGGAGACCGTCGAGATCCCCGCCGTCGACGCGGCGAAGGCCACCCGCATCACCGGCGTCGAGCCGGTGACCGGCGGTGACCGTCCGGAGCTGACCGAGGCCTCGATCGTGGTCTCCGGTGGCCGCGGTGTCGGCTCGGCGGAGAAGTTCGACGTCGTCGAGAAGCTGGCCGACTCGCTCGGCGCGGCCGTCGGCGCGTCGCGTGCCGCGGTCGACTCCGGCTACTACCCGGCGCAGTTCCAGGTGGGCCAGACCGGCAAGACCGTGTCGCCGCAGCTGTACATCGCGCTCGGCATCTCCGGCGCGATCCAGCACCGCGCCGGCATGCAGACGTCGAAGACGATCATCGCCGTCAACAAGGACCCGGAGGCGCCGATCTTCGAGATCGCCGACTTCGGCATCGTCGGCGACCTGTTCAACGTCGCGCCGCAGCTGACCGAAGCGGTCGAGAAGCGCAAGGGCTGATTGCCTCCTCCGAAGGGCCTTCCGGGACTTCCCGGAAGGCCCTTCGCGCGTTTTCGGGACACGGAACCCGCCATTCACCGAACATGCACTAATCGGTCATCGGATGGCACTCTCCGCGGCTGCCAACGCGCAGGTACACCTTGACCATGACGACGTCACAGCTCCTCGTCAGCACTGATCAGGCGGGTGCCGGCCTCCCCGCGGACGCGCCCCGGTACTCCCTTCTCGTCGCCCACGCGAACGAAGAAGTGGTCGCCGCGCAAAAGCTGCGCCACCGGGTTTTCGCCGAGGAGATGGGCGCGCGGCTGCACTCGCCGGTCGCCGGACTCGACGTCGACGAGTTCGACGAGTTCTGCGACCACCTCGTGGTCCGCGACGACAACACGGGCGAAATCGTCGGCACGTACCGGATGCTGCCGCCCGACCGCGCCGTCCAGGCGGGGAAGCTCTACGCCGACAGCGAGTTCGACCTGAGCGCCCTCGACGCGCTTCGGCCGTCCCTGGTCGAAACCGGCCGGTCGTGCGTGCACCCGGACCACCGCAGCGGCGCCGTCGTCAGCCTGGTCTGGGCCGGGATCGCCCGCTACATGCTGCTGTCCGGCCACCGCTACCTCGCCGGCTGCGCGTCGGTCCCGCTGGTCGACGGCGGGTCCTTCGCCGCCGGCGTCTGGGACGTCCTGCGCACCAAGCACTACTCGGACGAGGCCAC
This sequence comes from Amycolatopsis sp. NPDC049691, assembly GCF_040675005.1. Lineage (NCBI taxonomy): Bacteria > Bacillati > Actinomycetota > Actinomycetes > Pseudonocardiales > Pseudonocardiaceae > Amycolatopsis > Amycolatopsis sp. NPDC049691. The sequence continues at coordinate 131,450 of NZ_JBFANX010000012.1, read as the reverse complement.
CCGCGTCTCGCCGCTGATCCCGTGGGACGCGTCGGGGATCGAACGTCCTGACCGCTCGATCCTGCCGCCGCTGATCAAGGGCTACGTCCGGCTCGGCGCCAAGGCCTACGGCCCGCCCGCGCTCGACGCCGACTTCGGCGTCGCGGACTTCTTCGTCGTGCTGGACCTGCACAACGTCGACGAGCGCTACCTCAAGTTCTTCCTCGGGGTCCAGGGATGAGCCACGCGTGGATGCCGACGTCGCCGTGCGGCGACGGCTGCCTGACCGACGCCGACCCCGTGGTCGCTTTTCCGCGACGGGTCGTGCGCGTCACCGCGGCGATCCTCGTCGTTCTCGCGGCGCTGCTTTCGGCGCCGTTGCTGCTGGTGTCGTGGGGTCGTGAGGGGCGGGTCCGGCTGATCTTCCGCGGCATGCTGCGGGCGTTCGGCGTCAGCCTGGACATCCGGGGCGGCGCCGACTTCCTGACCGCGCCCGCCGGCCGTGGCGCGCTGGTGGTCAACAACCACATCTCGTGGCTGGACATCGTCGCGATCAACGCGCTGCGGCCGATGCGCGCGCTGGCCAAGAAGGAGATCGCGGGCTGGCCGGTGCTGGGCGGCCTGGTCCGCCGCGGCGGCAGCATCTTCCTCGACCGCGAGCGGCTGACGACGCTGCCGGCCACGATGGCGTCGCTCGCGGACGCGCTCCGGACGGGCTCGCTGGTGAGCGTGACCCCGGAGGGCACGACGTGGTGCGGCCTGGCGTCCGGCCGGTTCACGACGGCGACGTTCCAGGCGGCCATCGACGGCGGCGTCCCGGTCCGCCCGATCGCGCTGCGGTACCGCCTGGCCGACGGCCGCGAAACGAGCCGTCCCGCGTTCATCGGCCCGGAGTCGCTGATCGCGTCCCTGCGCCGGGTCGCGGCGCTGCGCGGGCTGGTGCTCGAGGTCCACATCTGCCCGGAGATCGCGCCGGGCCGCGCGGAGAACCGCCGCGAACTGGCCGCGCTCGCCGAGGCGGCCGTGCACTCGGCGCTGGGGACGGTCAAGATCCCGGCCCAGCAGCGGCGCCGAAGCGCTGCCCAGCGGGTCCCACTGGCTTCGCCTCCCGCGAAGTGATGCGGGCCTGTCGCCGCGATCCGGCGACAGGCCCGTTCGCGTTCAGCCGATCGCGAGCGTGAGCTTGCCGCCGGGGTGGCCGTCCTCGCTCTCGATCTGCGCGGCCGCCGCGTCCTCGAGCGGGTAGCTCCTGCCCTGCGCGATCCGGACCCCGCGGTCGGTCACCCAGCCGGCGATCCCGGTGAGGACCTCGCGCGACTGCTCGCCCCCGCTCGAGAACGGGATCCCCAGCTCGAAGGCCGCTCCGTCGGCGATGGTGACGATCCGGTCCTTCGTGCCCCGCAGCTCGACCGACCCGGGCAGCACGCCGTGCCCGGCGGCGTCGAACACGGCGTCCACCGGCCCGGGCGCGGCCTCGCGGACCCGCTCCACCCAGCCGTCGCCGTAACGCACCGGGATGATCCCCAGCGACTTGAGGTCGTCGAGGTTGCGGCTGCCGGCGGTGCCGATGACGGTGGCGCCCTGCGCGACGGCCACCTGCGCGGCGAAGCGCCCGACCGTGCCGCTGGCGCCGAGCACCAGCAGCGTCTCGCCTTCGCGGACCTCAAGCAGCCCGAGAACGCGAAGCGCGGTCTCGCCGGCGACCGGCAGCGCCGCCGCGTCCGCCCACGAAAGGCCGGCGGGCTTGGGCGCGAGCGTCTTCGCCAGCGCGTACTCGGCGTAGGCGCCGGTCTCGGACCAGCCGAACACCTCGTCACCGACGGCGAAGTCCGCGCCCTCGCCGACGGCGTCGACGACACCGGCCACCTCGAGACCGGGGGTGTGCGGGAAGGCGACCTGGAAGTTCTGCTGCATGTAGCCGTTGCGGATCTTCCAGTCGATCGGGTTGATCCCGGCGGCCCGGACGGCCAGCCGCACCTGCCCCGGGCCGGGTTCCGGCACCGGGACCTCGGACAGCTGCAGGACGTCCGGCCCGCCGTAGGTGGAGAAGGTGATCGCTCGCATGGTTGTCTGCGCTCCTCGTTTCGTGACTCTCGAACGTCCTCCCCAACGAGTGAACTCGCGTGGTATTCCTGCGCCTGGAGCCGGTGGCCCACCGCACCGCCCGAAATCGGCTTGACCTCCAGGGGGCTGGAGGTTGCACGCTGCTGATCATGGCCTCGACGCTCGACTCCGCACCCCGTCGCCGCAGTGTGCTGTGGACCGCGGAACACCGCCTGACCACGATCGCGCTGCTGCTGGTGGTCACGTTGGTGGCGTTCGAGAACATGGGCGTCGCGACGGCGATGCCGACCCTGGTCGCCGACCTCCACGGGCTGTCGCTGTACTCGTGGCCGTTCACGATCTTCCTGATCTCGAGCGTGGTCGCGACGGTGCTGTCCGGCCGGATCGGCGACCGCCGCGGCCCGGCGCCGGCGTTGCTGGCGGGGCCGGTGCTGTTCGCGGCGGGCTTGGTCGTCGCGGGGACGGCGACCGGCATGCCGACGTTCCTCCTCGGCCGCGCGCTGCAGGGCTTCGGCTCGGGGCTGCTGCTGGTGTCGGTCTCGTTGCTGATCGCGTTGACGTTCACCGACCGGGAACGCCCGGTGATCTACGCGGCGAACGCGGCGGCCTGGGTCCTGCCGGCGGTGATCGGGCCCTCCGTGGCCGGCGTGGTGACGGTCGGCATCGGCTGGCGCTGGGTGTTCCTGGGCCTGGTCCCGCTGGTGGTCGTCGGCGTGACGATGCTGGTGGTCGTCGTCCGCCGCCTCCCGGCCCACTCGCCGTCGGCCGGCGGCCGGCGCGCGGGCGTCGTCCAGGCGATCATCGCGGCGCTCGGTGTCGCGGCGTTGACGTGGGCGGCCCAGCACCCATCGCTGCCTGCTCTCGCCTATGGCGCGGCCGGTCTCGTGGCCTTGGGCTACGCCCTCCGGACGCTGCTCCCGACCGGGACGCTGTCGTCCCGCCCCGGCCTGCCGACCGTGGTCGCGTCCCGCGCCCTGATCGCCGGCGCGTACGCCGGGATGGAGGCGTACCTGCCCCTGACGATGACCGCGGTCCACGGCTACAGCCCGGCCCTCGCGGGCCTGCCGCTGACCATCACGGCGCTGGGCTGGTCGGCGGCGTCGGCAGCGCAAGGGCGGTACCTGAACTGGTCCCGGGAGGCATCGCTGCGCACGGGGTTCTGGCTGGTCGCGGCCGGTCTGGTCGTCTTCGGCCTGGTCTCCCAGCCCTGGTTCCCCGCGTGGCCGGCGTTCGTGGCGTGCGCGGTCGGCGGCGCCGGCATGGGGATCGCGATGCCGGCGATCTCCGTGCTCCTGCTCCGCTACTCACCCGAGGGCGAGCGTGGGTTCAACACCTCCGCGGTGCAGCTGGCCGACTGGGTGGGGTCGGCGCTGCTCATCGGCCTGGGTGGCGTCCTGCTCGCCGTGGCCGGCTCGGTCCTCGAGCCGTCACCGGCGATGGCCCTGCTCACCGTGGCCTTGGTGGCGCTGGCACTGTTGGGGGTCCGGCTGACCGGACGCTGGCCGTCGAAGGTGTGACAGCCCACTTCGAGGGCCAGGGTGGGCTTCGTCACGCGGTGGAGCGGACTACCCTGAAGGAGCGATGACCTATCTCGACCACGCGGCGACCACTCCGATGTTGCCCGAAGCCGTAGCGGCGATGACCGAGGCGCTGTCCAACGTGGGCAACGCCTCCGCGCTGCACTCTTCGGGCCGCCGCGCCCGGCGGATGGTCGAGGAAGCCCGCGAAACCATCGCCGAGGCCGTGGGGGCCCGCCCCTCCGAGGTGATCTTCACCGGCGGCGGCACCGAGAGCGACAACCTCGCCCTCAAGGGCATCTACTGGGCCCGCCACGACGAGCGGGAGCAGCGTCGCCGCATTCTGTGCGGCGCCGCGGAGCACCACGCCGTGCTGGACACCGTCGAATGGCTCGAATCCCACTGCGGCGCCGAGATCACGCTGCTGGACGTCGACAGCCAGGGCCGGGTCTCGCCGGAGGTCCTCCGCGCCGCCATCGCCGCGGACCCGGAGTCCGTCGCGCTGGCGACGGTGATGTGGGCCAACAACGAGGTCGGCACGATCAACCCGATCGCCGAACTGGCGGCGGTGTGCGCGGAGTTCGACATCCCGCTCCACACCGACGCCGTTCAGGCCGTCGGCGCCGTGCCGGTCGACTTCGCCGCCAGCGGTGCCGCCGCACTCACGTTGACCGGCCACAAGCTCGGCGGCCCGTTCGGCGTGGGCGCGCTGCTGCTCGGCCGCGATGTCACCTGCGTGCCGTTGCTGCACGGCGGAGGCCAGGAGCGCAGCGTTCGCTCCGGCACCCTCGACGTTCCGGCGATCGTCGGTTTCGCGGCCGCGGTCCGGGCCAGTGTCGCGACCCGAGTCGAATACGCGAAGCGCGTCGAAGAGCTCCGAGACGGACTCATCGAAGTTGTCCGGGCCGAGGTGCCCGACGCGATTCTCAATGGTGGCGACGGCGATCGGCTGCCGGGCCATGCTCACTTCACGTTCCCCGGTTGCGCCGGCGACAGCCTCCTGATGCTGCTCGACGCCAAGGGCATCGAATGCTCGACAGGCTCCGCCTGCACGGCGGGTGTCGCCCAGCCGAGCCACGTGCTGCTCGCCATGGGCGCCGATCCGGCGGCGGCGAGGGGCTCTCTCCGATTCTCCCTCGGTCACACATCCACTGCCGCGGACGTCGAGGCCGTCGCGGCCGAGATCGGCGGAGTCGTCACGCGCGCACGCCAGGCCGGCCTGGCCGGAATGCGCAAGCAGACCCAGAAGCAAGAGGTGTAAGGCAATGCGGGTGTTGGCCGCGATGAGCGGAGGAGTGGACTCGGCGGTCGCCGCCGCGCGTGCGGTCGACGCCGGGCACGACGTCGTCGGCGTGCACCTGGCGCTGTCCGCCAAACCGGGCACCTTGCGGACCGGCTCGCGCGGCTGCTGCACGATCGAAGACTCGCATGACGCCCGGCGGGCCGCCGACATACTCGGAATTCCCTTCTACATCTGGGATTTCGCGGAGCGCTTCACCGAGGAGGTCGTCGAGACCTTCGTCGGCGAATACGCCGCCGGACGCACGCCGAATCCGTGCGTCACCTGTAACGAGAAGATCAAGTTCGAAGCTCTTCTCGAGAAGGCGATGGCACTCGGCTTCGACGCGGTCGCGACAGGCCACTACGCGCGCCTTTCCGTTGTGGACGGTGTGCCCGAATTGCGCCGCAGCGCGGACAGCGGCAAGGACCAGTCCTACGTGCTCGCCTCCCTCACCGCTGAGCAGCTGAGCCACGCCATGTTCCCGTTGGGCGGTTCGTGGAAGACCGAGGTCCGGGCGGAAGCCGAGCGACGCGGTCTGTCCGTCGCCAACAAGCCCGACAGCCACGACATCTGCTTCATCCCGGACGGCGACACCAAGAAGTTCTTGGAAAACCGGCTGGGCCAGCGTCCTGGCGAGCTCGTGGACGCGGAGACCGGCGCCGTGCTCGGCCGGCACACCGGAGTCCACGGATTCACCGTCGGTCAGCGCAAGGGCCTCGGGATCGAAGCTCCCGCGCCGGACGGCCGTCCTCGCTACGTCCTTTCCCTCGAGCCGGTTTCCGGTTCCGTCAAGGTCGGTTCCGCCGCCGGGCTCGGCGTCAAGGTGATCGAGGCCGATCGCGCCAGCTGGCCCAGTGGCGCACCGCTGACCGAACCGACCGAATGCGTGGTGCAGGTCAGGGCCCATGGCGGCATCGTCGACGCGGTGGCCGACGTGGACGCCGACGCGATGACGCTGCACCTGCGCGAACCCCTGCGCGGCGTGGCCCCAGGCCAGGTCGTCGTGCTGTACCGGCCGGATGCCGAAGGCGGGGACGTCGTCCTGGGCAGTGCGAAGATCTCCGGCACGCGCTGACACCGTTGTGGGTCAACGGTTTGGTGCTCAGAGCTTGAGCTTGAAGCCGGTGTGGCTCGGAACGAAACCGAGGCGTTCGTAGAACCGGTGCGCGTCGGTCCTCGCGACGTCCGAGGTGAGCTGGACGAGTGCGCAGCCACGTCGCCGAGACTCGTCGATCGCCCAGCGCACGAGATCCGCGCCGAGCCCGGAACCTCGGTGGTCGGCGTGAATCCGGACGGCCTCGATCTGACCGCGGAGCGCACCGCGCCGGGCGAGACCGGGAATGACCGTCAGCTGCAGTGTCCCGACGGGTTCGTCATCGAACGTCAAGACGACGAGGAACTGGTTCGGGTCGGCGTCGATGTCCTCGAAAGCCCGAAGGTAGGGCTCGAGGTCGCCGGGATCGTCCCGGGTCGCGCCGAGCTGGTCGTCCGCCAGCATGCGCACGATCGCGCCGATGTCGTCCCGCCGTGCCCGGCGGATGCTGTAGTCGGTCACGGCGCCAGTATCACAGGACGCGGGTGAATCCCTGATAGCTGTGCTCGAACCCGAAGCGCGCGTAGAAGTCTCGCAAGTCGGCACGCGCCAGGCCGGAATCGAGGTGGATGCGGCTGCAACCTAGGCGTCGGGCTTCGTCGATACCCCAGGTCAGCAGGGCGCTGGTGACTCCCCGCCGGGCGGCGCGGACGCCTTCGAGCAGGCCGCGGGTAGCGCCTTCCCACATGAGCCCGCGCAGCACCGTCAGTTGCGCGGTGCCGACCACGCCGTTGTCGTCTTCGGCTACCACCAGCGTGACGTGCGACGTGTTCATGAGCTGGCGGAGCGCGGTTGCCAGCGGCTCGCCCGGTGCACCGAACAAGCGCCCGAGCGCCTCGACGTCCGAAGCCCTGGCGCGTCTGATGACATCCATTTCACCCAGTATGCAGGAAGCTCACGCCGAGAGCGCTCAGGTCGTGTAGTGGCGAACACCGTCGACGACCCGAGCGGCCAGCTTGCCCTGGGACACCAGGAGATCAAGATGCGCCGCTGTCTCGAGAACGGCGAGCATCTGGTTGAACGAGTCCATTTCGGACAGTTTGCGGTTGCGGCGGGTCCAGCCGATCCGGTGTGCGGCCTCGTATGCCGTGCTCGCGCCGGCCGTGATCTGGGAACCGATCGTCTCGAGGCGTTGCCGGTGGTGGTCCAGCAGCTCGTCGACCCGCGTGTGCACGCTTTCGGACACCGGACCGTGCGCGGGCAGCATGCGCCGGTCCGGCATCGCGCGCACCAGGCGCAACGAGTCGATGAAGTCGTTCAGCGGCAATTCGGCGGGCACGGGCTGGAAGCCGATCGACGGCGTGATGTGCGGCAGCACGTGGTCGCCCGAAAACAGCAGATCGGCGGTGTCGTCGACGAACACGACGTGGCCGGCCGTGTGCCCGGGAGTGGCGACGACGTCGAACTCGCGGCCGGGCAGGATCGGGCGCGGTCCCGGTGTCAGCCACTCGTCGGGCGCTTCCCAGAGATCGGCCTCCGTGTGCCGGCGGTTCGTGCCGAACTCGCGGGCCAGGGCTTCGACGACGTCGCCCGCGCCCGCCTGGACCAACAGGTCGACCTGAGCTTCCATCGGCAGCCGGTCGGGGTTGCCGGAAGCTTTGAGCGACGGCTCTTCGTCCTGCCCCAGGGCGATCTTGGAGCCGAATTCCCGACGGAGGACGACCGCCTGCGAATAGTGGTCCCGGTGGACGTGGGTCACGAGGAACTCGCTGACGTCGGCGAGTTCCGCGCCGATGCCGCCGAGTGCGGCCGCGAGTTGTTGCCGCGCGACGGTCAACGCCCAGCCGGAGTCCACCAGGACCAGCTTCTCGCCATCGGTGACCGCGTAGACGTTGACCGCGCGCAGAGCGTCGTTGGGCAGGGGCAACGGGATCCGGTAGACGCCGGTCGAGACCTCGTAGATCCCGGGCTCGGTCCAGTTCCTGTCGCTGCTTTCCGGCAACGGTTCCACGGTGACCTCCGTCCCGGCGAGACTGCGGCGTCCCGGCCTTCGTTCACCCTGAGCCGTGCCGGGCCCGCTGTCCACCTGGCGAAGCTGAGACGCCGGTCACTCGCTCAGTCGGAGTCCTGTTTCAGGGCGGTGTCGATCGTGAGGGCGGCCGCGACCACCATGCTGGCGAGCGGATCCGGAAGCGGGTGGGGGATCTCGACGACGTAGTTGTCGGCGGTCGTGAAGGCGGCTTTGAGGAACCCACCCCAGGTCTTGGTCACCCGGGCGACCTCGGTGCCGGCGTGGTCGCGGATCGAGAAGTTCCAGGCTCGCCAGTTCTCGGCGAAGATCCCGCCCACCGAGCGGCCGTCGACGACGAAGCCGAAACGGATCTTCCCGAAGACGTTTTCCTGGACGATCTCGCCGATCGGGGTCTCGTCGGCTCTCGTCACGAGGAAGCGTGACTTGAAGACCTTCGCGGGGCGCGTCACCTTGAGCACGGTGCTGTGGTTGGCGTCCCGGACCTCGAACTTGTGGGTCAGGAACTGGTCGTACTTCGTCAGCAGCCGGATCGCCTTCTTCAGCGTGCTCTGCCCGACCTCGACGACGCCGCCGAGCCGGTTGCCGTTCTGGTCGAAGACGCCGAACTCGTTGGCCATCTCGATCAGCTTGGCGCGCTGGTTGACCACCAGGACCGGCTCGGTGAACAGCGTCCCGCCGCCCGCGCGCGCGGCGCCCCGGCCACGCGTCGCGCGGTTGACCTGGTCCTGGATCCGGGCCGGGTCGTGCGCCCGCTCGATGTCCAGCTCGATCGGCGCGGAGTCGCTCGGCGGCGGTGCCTGGTAGGCCGGTCGGGTGTTGGCCGTCCAGGCCCGGCCGTCCCACCAGCGGTGCAGACGGGGGTCCCGCGCATCGGGGTACCAGCCCGGTTGCGGTGGCGAACTCGTCATGGCGGGTGAGCCTATCCGCGCGGGCCGCGTCACGGTGCCGGTAACGGCAAATGCGGCGTATGTCTGCCTCGGGACGGCTCGGCGCGGCAGCCCGGTCGGCGCGGCCCGCGGGCGGTCGACCAGAATCGGGAGTTGTGAGCGAGCGAGTTTGGCCCAGCGGTGCCGCGACGGCGATCGGCTCGATGCCGGGCACCGACCCCGCGGAAGCGGCGGCGATCGTGTTCGGCGAGCTGCCGGACTTCCCGCACCTGCCGGAGCTGCCCGCCCGCGGCGTCGGCGCGGACCTGCTCGGCCGGACCGCGGCGCTGCTGGTGGACCTGGCCGTCGACGTCGTGCCGAGCGGCTACCGCGTGGTGACGCGGCCGGGACACGAGCACCGCCGGGCCGTCGACCTGCTCCGCTGGGACCTCGACGCCGTGCAAGAGGCGCGCGAGAAGGCCGGAGCCACCCCGCCGGTCTTCAAGATCCAGCTGGCCGGGCCGTGGACGCTCGGTGCCGGGATCGAGCTGCCCCGCGGCCACCGGGTGCTCACCGACCGCGGGGCGTTGCGGGACTTCACGTCGTCGCTGCTGGACGGCCTCGCCGGCCACGTCGCCGAGGTCCGCGCCAGGACCGGCGCGCCCGTGGTCGTCCAGTTCGACGAGCCGTCCCTGCCCGCCGTGCTGGCCGGCGGCCTGGCGACGCCGTCCGGCTACGGGAACGTCCCCGCGGTGCCGGAGCCCGAGGCGCGTGACCTGCTTTCGACGATGATCGAAGGCGCGAAGGCGATCACCGGCCGGCCGGTGATCCTGCACTGCTGCGCCGCGAAACCGCCGCTCGGCCTGCTGCGCGAAGCAGGCGCGGACGCTCTGGCCTTCGACCTCGCCGCGCTCGACGGCGCCTCCGCCGCGTTCCTCGACGAGATCGGCGAAGTCTGGGACGGCGGGGCGACCTTGTTCCTCGGCGCGGTCCCGTCGACGGCGCCCGCGTCGCCGCCGTCCCTGAAGGACGTCGGGGAACCGGCGTTCCGGCTGGCGGACCGGCTCGGCTTCAACCGCGGCGTCCTCGCCGAACGCGCGGTGCCGACCCCCGCGTGCGGCCTCGCCGGCGCGACGCCGGAATGGCTGCGCCGCGCCCTCTCGCTGACGCGCGACCTCGGCAAGGCCTTCGTCGAGCCCCCGGAAGGCTGGTGACGGACCATGCGCCTGTTCCGCCGCAAGAACGCCGCCGCCGACCCGCCCGACCCGCGCACCGCGTGGCCCGAGCAGCCCGTGCCGGACGACCCGGCGGCCGCGGCGGAGGCGTTCTGGCAGGGCTGGTACGACTTCCTGCCGATGGTCAGCGCGGCGCTCGGGGAGGGCGAGCCGCACCGGGTCGAGCACGAGCTCTGCCAGCTGGTCGAAGCGCTGCACCCGCGGCTGCACTTCTCGCTCGAACGTGGTCGTCAGTCGATCTACGCCCTGGTCGTGACCGGTCAGGAGGACCCGGAGCTGCGGCCGTTCACCGACGCGTGGCGCGCCGCCGCCCCGCCGGACGACGCGATCTGGGAGTACCACGACTCGGTGCCGCCCGTGCCCGATCCGACCGAGGTCACCGTCAACCTCGGTGAGCACCGGATCGCGCTGGCCGACGTCCGGGTCGTCGCGCAGGTCGACGACGACGAGCACGTCGTCGACGTCGCCGTCTTCCACCCGGGCTTCGCCGACCTCGACGACGCCGCGCGGCAGACCATGACGTTCCTGCCGCTCGACGCGACATTGGGTGAACGGCTCGCCGCCGAACGGCTACGGCGCGTCGAGACCGCGGCGGTCGAGCCGGCCGGTGCGATCACCCTTTTGGAGTTCCGCGAACTGGTCCGCGGGCTGGGCGCCGGCGGACACGAAAATGTCGGTCCCCCCGACTAGGGTTACCACCCGTGAGCAGCACCGAACTCCCCCAGGACCCGGCCCCGGCGGCCGCCGAGGACGTCACCGACGTGCCGGCCGACGTGCGCGAGCGGCACGGCGCCCTCGCCGAGGAACTGCGCGACCACCAGTTCCGCTACTACGTCCTGGACTCGCCGATCATCTCCGACGGGCAGTTCGACGAGCTCCTGGGCGAGCTGCAGCGGATCGAGGACGAATACCCGGGGCTGGTCACGCCGGAATCGCCGACTCAGCGCGTCGGTGGCACGTTCTCGACCGAGTTCACCGCGTACGACCACCTCGAGCGCATGCTCAGCCTCGACAACGTCTTCGACAGGGACGAGTTCCTCGCCTGGTACGAGCGTGTCGAGAAGGAGGTCGGGCGCACCGAGTTCCTCGCCGAGCTGAAGATCGACGGCCTGGCGATCAACCTCTTGTACGAAAACGGCCACCTGACCCGCGCGCTCACCCGGGGTGACGGCCGCACGGGCGAAGACGTCACGCTGAACATGCGCACGCTCGACCAGGTGCCCGAGACGCTCACCGGCACCGACCAGTTCCCGGTGCCGGCCCTGGTCGAGGTGCGCGGCGAGGTCTACTTCCGCGTCGAGGACTTCCTCGAGCTGAACGCGAAGATGGTCGAAGCGGGTAAGCCGCCGTACGCGAACCCTCGCAACACCGCGGCCGGCTCGTTGCGGCAGAAAGACCCGAAGATCACGCGCGAACGCCGGCTGCGGCTGATCTGCCACGGGCTCGGCAAGCGCGACGGTTTCGAACCGCAGCGTCAGTCGGAGGCGTACGACGCGCTGGCCGCGTGGGGCCTGCCGGTGTCGCCGCACAGCAAGGTCCTGACGACGGCCGAGGAGCTCACCGAGCACATCACCTACTGGGGTGAGCACCGGCACGACGCCGAGCACGAAATCGACGGCGTCGTCATCAAGGTCGACCGGGTGGCGCTGCAGCGGCGGCTGGGCACCACCTCGCGGGCGCCGCGGTGGGCGATCGCGTACAAGTACCCGCCGGAAGAGGCCATCACGACGCTGCTGGACATCCAGGTCAACGTCGGGCGGACCGGCCGGGTGACCCCGTTCGCGGTCACCGAGCCGGTCAAGGTCGCCGGGTCGACCGTCGCGCGGGCCACCCTCCACAACCAGGAGGAGGTCAAGCGCAAGGGCGTGCTGATCGGCGACCGGATCGTCATCCGCAAGGCCGGCGACGTCATCCCCGAGGTGCTCGGCCCGGTGGTCGACGCGCGGACCGGCGACGAGCGCGAGTTCGTCATGCCGACGCACTGCCCCGCATGCGGCACCGAGCTCGCGTACCAGAAGGAAGGCGACAAGGACATCCGTTGTCCGAACAGCCGCTTCTGCCCCGCGCAGCTGAGGGAGCGGCTCTTCAGCCTGGCCGGGCGCGGCGCGTTCGACATCGAGGTGCTCGGGTACGAGGCCGCGGTCGCGCTGCTCGACGCGCGCGTGGTCGCCGACGAGGGCGACATCTTCGACCTCGACGAAGACAGCCTCGCCGAGGTCGAGCTGTTCCGGACCAAAGCCGGCGAGCTGTCGGCGAACGCGCGAAAGCTGCTGGCCAACCTCGACGTGGCCAAAGATCGGCCACTGTGGAAGGTGCTGGTCGCTTTGTCGATCCGGCACGTCGGGCCGACCGCGGCGCAGGCGCTGGCCCGCGAGTTCGGCTCGATCGAACGCATCGAGCAGGCCACCGAGGAGGAGCTGGCGGACGTCGACGGCGTCGGCCCGACCATCGCGCGGGCGACCCGGGAGTGGTTCGAGGTCGGCTGGCACCGGGAGATCGTCGAAAAGTGGCGACGCGCCGGCGTGCGGATGGAGGAGGAGCGCGACGACTCGATCCCGCGCAACCTCGAAGGTCTGTCGATCGTGGTGACCGGCTCGCTCGACGGCTTCTCCCGAGACGAGGCCAAGGAAGTCATCATGGCGCGCGGCGGCAAGGCGGCCGGGTCGGTCTCGAAGAAGACCGCGTTCGTCGTCGTCGGGGATTCGCCGGGTTCGAAATACGACAAGGCCGTGCAGCTAAAGGTGCCGGTGCTGGACGAAGGCGGTTTCCGCGTCCTGCTGGAGCAGGGTCCCGAGGCGGCGCGGGAGGTGGCGCTGCCGGCCGGCGACGAGACCGCCGAGGACGAATCTGGGGAGTCGGATGAGTGATGTCGAAATACGGCCACCGCGGCCCGAGGAGTACGCCGCGGCGGGCGAGGTCACGGTGCGGGCCTACGACGTCGACGGTCACCTGGCCGGCGATGTCGGGTACGACGCGGAGCTGCGGGACATCGCGCGGCGGGTCGAGCTGGCCGAGGTGCTCGTCGCCGTCGACGCGGCGGGGGAGGTGCTCGGCACGGTGACCATCGTGCGGCCGGGGTCGCCCTACGCCGAGATTTCCCGTCCCGGCGAGCTGGAGTTCCGGATGCTCGCGGTAGCGCCGTCGGCGCGGGGGCGGGGCATCGGCGAGGCGCTCACCCGGGCCGTGCTCGACCGCGCGCGGGCGCTGGGCATCCGCCAGGTCGTGCTGAGCAGCCTGGACGGGATGCGCAGCGCCCATCGGCTCTACGAGCGTCTCGGCTTCGAGCGCCTCGCCGAACGGGACTGGCGGCCGTACCCGCACATCAGCCTGATCGCCTACCGGATCGACGTCTGACCTGCGCGCTGCCGAGATCCGGCCGAAATCCGGCGACGCGCGCGTCAGCCGTCGAGCACGACCGCGACGATCCCGGCGAGGTGCGCGAGCCGGGCGACCTCGGCGGCGCGGAAGGCCGGGCCGCCCGGTCGCGCGACCAGCAGCGCCTTGCCCGGCTTCCCGAGCGGCGTCGCCGCCAACTCGGTGCCGAGCTCCTTCCAGGTCTCCGGGATCCAGGCTTCTTCGCCGTCGAGCACCGTCGCGCGCTCGAGCGGCAGCCACGGCAGGTCGGTGATCGGGGTCTCGGGCGCCGCGCTCGACGACGCCAGCCGGAGCGCGCCGGTCTCCGAGTGCTCGACGATCATCGCCCAGCCGGCGCGCACGATCCGGGGCACGCCCTCGGCCAGGATGTCGAGGCCGGACTTCGGCTGCGCGGCGATCTCTTCGACGAGTTCGAGCTCGCGGTGCGTGTCCAGCACGCCCGCGTACGGGCGGACCGCGTCCACTTCGACGCCTTCGACGCTTTCCGCCGCCGTGATGAGCGCGTCGGGCAGACGACCGGACGGGAGCTCGACCACGAGGTCGTCCACCGCCACTCCGGTGCCGCGCTCGACGACGTCCACGCTGAGGATGTCGGCGCCCACCGTGCCGAGCGCCGTGGCGACCGCGCCGAGGGTCCCCGGGCTGTCCGGAAGGATGACCCGGATCAGGAACGACACCACGCGCCCCTCTCGCCTCTGCGTCCCAGCCTTGCCGTGGGACGCTTGATGCCGGTCGCCGATTGTGACAGACCCACCCGGCCCGCGGGACCCGCTGTCCGCCGGGCGGGATGCGAGCGTCGCCGGACGGCACCCGGCCTGCGCCGGGCGTAACCCAGTCGAGTCCGCCCGCGCCGTCACCATAGACTTGCAGCTTCCGAGACAACCCGCACAGCACAACCCGGGAGTCACCCGCGTGCCCAACATTTCCCGAGACGAGGTCGCGCACCTCGCGAAGCTGGCCAGGCTGGCCGTGACCGACGACGAGATCGACGTCTTCGCCGGCCAGCTCGACCAGATCCTGGACTCGGTGGCCAAGGTGAGCGAGGTCGCCGCCGACGACGTGCCGCCGACGTCGCACGCCGTGCCGCTGACGAACGTCTTCCGACAGGACGTCGTCGTCCCCGGGCTCACGCAGCAGCAGGCGCTGGCCGGTGCGCCGGCTGCCGAAGACGGGCGTTTCCGGGTGCCGCGGATTCTGGGGGAAGAGCAGTGACCGAGCTCGTCAAGCTGACCGCCGCCGAGCTGGCGGAGAAGATCCACGCGCGTGAGGTGTCCGCGGTCGAGGTCGCCCAGGCCCACCTGGACCGGATCGCCGAGGTCGACGACCACATCCACGCGTTCCTGCACGTCGACACCGAGGGCGCGCTGGCCGCGGCCAAGAAGGTGGACGAAGGCCTCGCCGAGGGCAACGCGCCCGCGTCGCCGCTGGCCGGGGTGCCGCTCGCGCTGAAGGACGTCCTCACCACCGAGGGCATCCCGACGACCTGTGGATCGAAAACGCTCGAAGGCTGGATCCCGCCCTACGACGCGACCGTGACGCGCAAGCTGCGCGAGGCCGGCGTCGTGATCCTCGGCAAGACGAACATGGACGAGTTCGCCATGGGTTCGTCGACGGAGAACTCGGCGTACGGCCCGACGCACAACCCGTGGGACCACGCCCGCATCCCGGGCGGGTCGGGCGGTGGCTCGTCGGCGTCGATCGCGGCCTTCGAAGCCGCCATCGCCATCGGCACCGACACCGGCGGGTCGATCCGGCAGCCCGGGTCCGTAACGGGCACCGTCGGGGTCAAGCCGACCTACGGCGGGGTGTCGCGGTACGGCCTCGTCGCGTTTTCGTCCTCGCTCGACCAGGCCGGGCCCTGCGCGCGGACGGTGCTCGACGCCGCCCTGCTGCACGAGGTCATCGCCGGGTACGACCCGCGGGACTCGACGTCCATCGACGCGCCGGTGCCGCCGGTGGTCGCCGCGGCCCGGCAGGGCATGACCGGTGACCTCAAGGGCGTCAAGGTCGGCGTCGTGAAGGAATTCGGCGGCGACGGCTACCAGCCGGGCGTGGAGCGGTCCTTCCAGGCCGCGGTCGAGCAGCTGCGCGCGCTGGGTGCCGAGGTCGTCGAGGTCTCGTGTCCGCATTTCGTCTACGCGCTGCCCGCGTACTACCTGATCGCGCCGAGCGAGTGCTCGTCGAACCTCGCCCGGTTCGACGCCATGCGCTACGGCCTGCGCGTCGCCGACGACGGCACGCACAGCGCCGAAGAGGTCATGTCGCTGACCCGCGAGAAGGGCTTCGGCGCCGAGGTCAAGCGGCGGATCATGCTGGGCACCTACGCGTTGTCGTCCGGCTACTACGACGCCTACTACGGCTCGGCGCAGAAGGTGCGCACGCTGATCACGCGCGACTTCGCGGCCGCGTTCGAAAAGGTCGACGTCCTCGTTTCGCCCACGACGCCGACCACGGCGTTCAAGATCGGCGAGCGCGTGGACGACCCGATGGCGATGTACCTCGCCGACCTGTGCACGATCCCGTCGAACCTGGCCGGCAACGCCGCGATGAGCGTGCCGAGCGGGCTGTCCGACGAGGACGGCCTGCCGGTCGGCCTGCAGATCATGGCCCCGGCGCTCGCCGACGACCGGCTCTACCGGGTCGGCGCCGCCTACGAGGCCGCCCGCGACGCCGCGGCCGGCGGGGCGCTCATCCACAAGGTCCCGGAGCTGGGAGGAACGAAGTGACTGCCGTGGCCGAGTTGATGGACTACGCCGACGTCGTCGAACGGTTCGATCCGGTGCTCGGGCTCGAGGTGCACGTCGAGCTGAACACCAACACGAAGATGTTCTGCGGGTGCCCGAACGAGTTCGGCGGCGAGCCGAACACCAAGGTCTGCCCGACCTGCCTCGGCCTGCCCGGGGCGCTGCCGGTCGTCAACGGCAAGGCCGTCGAGGGCGCGATCCGGATCGGCCTGGCGCTGAACTGCGAGATCGCCGAGTGGTGCCGGTTCGCCCGGAAGAACTACTTCTACCCGGACATGCCGAAGAACTTCCAGACGTCGCAGTACGACGAGCCGATCGCCTTCAACGGCTACCTCGACGTCACGCTCGACGACGGCGAGGTCGTGCGCGTCGAGATCGAGCGCGCGCACATGGAGGAAGACACCGGCAAGTCGCTGCACGTCGGCGGCGCCACCGGCCGGATCCACGGTGCCGAGCACTCGCTGCTGGACTACAACCGGGCCGGCGTGCCGTTGATCGAAATCGTGACGAAGCCGATCGAGGGCACCGGCGAGCGGGCCCCCGAGGTCGCGCGCGCCTACGTGACGGCGTTGCGTGACCTGCTTCGCGCGCTCGACGTGTCCGACGTCCGGATGGACCAGGGCTCGCTGCGGTGCGACGCGAACGTTTCGCTCATGGCGAAGGACGCGACCGAGTTCGGCACCCGCACCGAGACGAAGAACGTCAACTCGCTGCGCAGCGTCGAACGCGCCGTCCGCTACGAGATGACGCGGCAGGCGGCGATCCTCGCCGAGGGCGGTTCGATCAAGCAGGAGACGCGGCACTTCCAGGAGGCCGACGGCACCACGTCGTCGGGCCGGACCAAGGAGACCGCGGAGGACTACCGGTACTTCCCGGAGCCCGACCTGGTCCCGATCGCGCCCGCGCGCGAGTGGGTCGAACAGCTGCGCGGCACGCTGCCGGAGATGCCGTCCGAGCGGCGGAAGCGCATCCAGCAGGAGTGGTCGCTCTCCGACGAAGCCCTGCGTGACCTGCTGAACGTCGGCGCCGTCGACCTCGTCGCGGCCACGGTCGAGGCCGGCGCGTCGCCGGACGAGGCGCGTGGCTGGTGGGTCAACACCCTGGCCCAGGAGGCGAACGCGCGCGAGGTCGAGCTGGCCGACCTGGCGATCACGCCGAAGCAGGTGGCCGAGGTCATCGGGCTGGTTTCCTCCGGTGAGCTGACGAACAAGCTGGCCAAGGAGGTCGTCCAGGGCGTGCTCGCCGGTGAGGGCGAGCCGCGCGAGGTCGTCGAGAAGCGTGGGCTGAAGGTCGTCTCGGACGACTCGGCCCTGCTCGCGGCCATCGACGAGGCCCTGGCGGCGCAGCCGGACGTCGCGGACAAGATTCGCGGCGGCAAGGTGGCCGCGGCGGGTGCGATCGTCGGCGCGGTCATGAAGGCGACCAAGGGGCAGGCCGACGCCAAGCGGGTCCGCGAGCTGATCATCGAACGCGTCGGTTCCTGACCCGTTTTCATGACACAGCCGTTTTCCGTCAAGAGCGTCACCTGGCGTGAGTGGCTCGGCCTGGCGGCCGGGCTGCTCGCGCTGGGCTCGACGTTCCTCCCGTGGACGACGCTGAGCACGAACAAGCCGGACATCGAGGTCGTGCTGTCCTCGTTGCCGCAGAGTGACGTCGTCCGGAACGCGTGGAATGCGAGCTTCTTCGCGTGGTGCCCGCCGCTGGCGCTGGTGCTGGCCGGGGTGGTCGTGGTCGTCTTCGGACGATTCCGGAAGGCGCGGGTCGGCGGCCTGCCGCACCTGTGGCTGGTGGTCGCCGCGGCGGCGCTGCTGCTGATGGTGATCGGCTGGTTCACGCTGGACTGGGAGTTCGACGCCGACCAGCGCGGAATCTTCGACGCCGCCGGCATCGCCATCGACGCCGGGTTCGGGCGGTTCCTCGGGGTGCTGGCGGGGCTCGTGTCGGCCGTTGCCGCTTTCTTGGACATGCTGGCGGCGCGGGCCGAAAGCCGGCAGCCGCGGAAGCGTCAGCCTCGGAGCAAGAGCCGCTGACCGTTCCCGGCGAACCGGCCGGACTCGTCGGCCCGGCATGTGTCCGGGTCTTGGGTGGCCGAGTCGTCCGTTCCGGTTGTGGGCGTGCGGTGACAACGTTGACATCGTTGGTGGCCGTTGCGTGAGAAAGCGCTTTCTGAGACGGTCGAGACGAGTTCTCAGGGGCGCAAGTCGAGCGGTGGAGGGAGGTTCCGGTTGGCTCGGGGAAAGCGCTTGCGCGTTGCCATCGTCGGGGCCGGCGCCATTGCCGGCAGCCATCGGACCGCCTTCCAGGCTCACGGCGACGACGTCGATCTCGTGGCCGTCGCGGATGTCGACGAGGCTCGGGCCCTCGCCTTCTGCGCCGCGACCGACCATGCCCGGCCCTACCGCGACCTCGACACCCTGCTCGCCGAGCAGGAACCCGACCTCGTCTCGATCTGCACACCTCCCGGCCTGCACGTCGAACAGACCAAACTGGCCCTCGAAAGCGGCGCCTGGGTCTGGTGCGAAAAGCCCCCGTGCCGTTCGCTCGCCGAATACGACGACCTGACCGCCGCCGAACGGGACGGGGGTCCGTACGTCTCCTTCGTCTACCAGCAGCGGTCCGGCTCTGCCGTCGCTCACTTCCGGGATCTGCTCGGCAAGGGGCAACTCGGCCGTCCTCTTGTCGCGCATTGCCAAACCACCTGGTACCGCGACCACGCCTACTACGCGGTCCCCTGGCGGGGGCGGTGGGCGACCGAAGGCGGCGGGCCCGCCATGGGCCACGGCATCCACCAGATGGACCTGCTGCTCCACCTCCTGGCGGGCGACGCGGACGAGTGGGCCGAAGTCCAGGCCATGACCGCGCGGCTCGTGCACGACGTCGAGACCGAGGACGTCTCCACCGCGCTCGTCCGGTTCGGGTCCGGAGCGCTGGCGACCGTCGTCAACAGCGTCCTCTCGCCCGACGAAGTGAGCCGGATCCGGATCGACTGCGAACACGCCACCGTCGAGCTCACGCACCTCTACGGCCACGTTGCCGAAGACTGGCGATACACCCTCGCACCGCAGGCCGGGCCGATCGAGACCGAACCACCAGAGGACATCGGCAGCTCGCACGCCGCCGCGCTGGCGCCCGTCCTCGACGCCTGCCGGGCCGGGCAGCGGCCTCCCTGCAGCGGCGCCGACGGGCGGCGGGTGCTCGAGTTCGTCGCCGCTCTCTACAAGGCCGCCGCCACCGGGCGGACCGTTCGGCGGGGCGAAATCGGCCCCGGCGATCCCTTCTACGCGGGGATGGCCGGATGAGCGCGGACATCACCGTCACGCACCGGCACGGCGACCGCGTGGTCGTCGAGGCCGGCGGGGTGCCGCTCATGTCCTATGTGTACAAGCCCGACCCCGTCGCCTACGAGTCGCGCAAGCCCTACACCCACCCGCTGCGAACCTTGCGCGGCCGGCGGGTGAGCGGGTACCGGCCCGCCGACCACCGGTGGCACAAGGGGCTGCAGATGACGTCGAGCCACCTCTCCGGCCAGAACTTCTGGGGTGGCCACACCTACGTTCCCGGCCGCTGGTACCAGGAGCTGCCGGACCGCATCGGCTCGATGCGGCACGACGGGTTCGCCGGCTTCACCGTCGGCGGCGACCGGCTCACCCTCGCCGAACGGCTCACCTGGGTGACCCACCGCGGCGACGAATGGGCGCGCGAGCGGCGTGACATCGCCGTCCACTCCGTCGAACCCGGCGAGGGCGCCTGGGCCATCGACTGGGGCATCGAACTGACCAACGTCCGCGACGCGCCGCTCGTGTTCGGCAGCCCGACCACCGCCGGCCGGGAGCGGGCCGGGTACACCGGGCTGCACTGGCGGGGCCCGCGCGACTTCAGCGGCGGCCGGGTCCTCGGGCCCGGCGGCCTCGGCGGCGACGACATGATGGGCGCGCAGGCACCGTGGCTCGCCTTCGTCGGCGAGCACGACGACGTCGACGCCCACTCGACGCTCGTCTTCGCGCATTCGCCGGAAAACGACCACGCCATTCACGAGTCGCACTGGTTCGTCCGGTCCCGGGACACGCCCATGGTGGCCTTCTCGTGGGCCTTCTTCGAAGAGTTCTCCTTGCCGCCGGGGGAGAGCTTCACGTACCGCTACCGGGTCGTCGTCGCCGATGGAGCGTGGGACCGCGACCGGGTGACCGACTACCTCGACAGGCACGGATGGTCATGAACGAATTCGCGCTTCCAGGCGGAATCGGTGTTTCGCACTTACGCGCCTACGAGTGGGAAGCCGAAGATGGCGTCCTCGGTGGGAGCCCACACGTCCACCTCGCTTGCACCGAGGCCTATGTCGTCACGGCCGGGCGTGGCGCCGTCCAGACGTTGAGCACCGGCGGCTACGCGGAGACGCCGCTGGAAGCCGGCGTCATCGCGTGGTTCGCGCCCGGGGCCGTCCACCGGATGGTTCAGGGTGGTGGCCTGCGCGTCACCGTTCTCATGCAGAACAGCGGCCTGCCCGAGGCCGGCGACGCCGTCTTCACGTTCCCGCCCGACGTGCTCGCCGACCCGGCTGCCTACGCCGAGGCCGCCGCGTTGCCGGAAACCGACGCCGCCGCCAGAAGGCGCCGCGACCTGGCGGTGCGCGGCTACCTGCCGCTGCGCGAGGCGCTGCTGGCCGGCGATCCGGAGCCGCTGCGGGCGTTCCACCGGGCGGCCGTCGCGCTCGTGTCGCCGAAAATCGGAGACTGGGTACCGCGCTGGCAGGCCGGGGCCCTGAAGGCCGCCGAACTGACCGGCGCGCACCTCAAGGCCCTCGCCGACGGCGACGGGAGCCACCTCGAGCAGTCGGGTGTCCGGGTCGCGACGCCGTCGAACCCGGACGGTTTCGGCATGTGCGGGCGTCGCGCGGAATACGACATCGACCAGGAAGGCCGTCAGCGATGAACCAGAAGAGCATCGGCGTGCTGCTCAACGGGGTCACCGGCCGGATGGGCTACCGGCAGCACCTGCTCCGGTCCGTGCTGGCCATCCGTGAGCAGGGCGGCGTCGAGCTGCCGGACGGCACCCGCGTCCAGCTCGAGCCGATCCTCGCCGGCCGGAACGCGGCGAAACTCCGGGAACTCGCCGAACGGCACGGCTTGACCGCGTGGACTACCGACGTCGAATCGGCACTGGGGGACGTCGGGATCTACTTCGACGCGCAGCTGACGTCGGCGCGCGAGCCGTCGGTGCGGGCGGCGATCGCCGCGGGCAAGCACGTCTACGCCGAGAAGCCCCTGGCCGAGACGCTGCCGGCGGCGCTGGAGCTGGCCGGCCTCGCGCGCGACGCCGGGATCTGTCACGGAGTCGTCCACGACAAGCTGTTCCTGCCCGGCCTGCGGAAGCTGCGGCGGCTGGTCGACGGCGGGTTCTTCGGCCGCGTCCTGTCGGTGCGCGGCGAGTTCGGCTACTGGGTCTTCGAGGGCGACTGGCAGGAGGCGCAGCGCCCGAGCTGGAACTACCGCGCCGAGGACGGCGGCGGGATCGTGCTCGACATGTTCTGCCACTGGAACTACGTCCTCGAGAACCTCTTCGGCCGCGTCGAGGCCGTGACGGCGAAGGCGGTCACGCACATCCCGCGCCGGTGGGACGAAAAGGGCGACGCGTACGCGGCGACGGCCGACGACGCCGCGTACGGCATCTTCGAACTCGAGTCGGGGGCCATCGCGCAGATCAACTCGTCGTGGTCGACGCGGGTGTTCCGCGACGAACTGGTCGAGTTCCAGGTCGACGGCACCGAGGGCAGCGCCGTGGCCGGGTTGCGGCGATGCCGCGTCCAGCACCGCTCGGCGACGCCGAAGCCCGTCTGGAACCCGGACCTGCCGGCCACCGAACCCTTCCGCGACCAGTGGCAGGAGGTGCCGGACAACGGCGAGTTCGACAACGGCTTCAAGGCCCAGTGGGAGGAGTTCGTCCGGGACGTGGTCGCCGGACGGCAACACCGCTACGACTTCTTCTCGGCCGCGCGTGGGCTGCAGCTCGCCGAGGCCGGGCTGACGTCGTCGGCGGAAGGGCGCCGCGTGGAGCTCAAGCCGCTGACGTAGCTCAGTCCTTGCTGTTGCCGCCGCCGGACATCGCCGGGGTGATCAGCACGACGCGGTCGTCGCTCGACACCGGCGTGCCGCCGTCCTTGTTGACCGTGCCGGCCACCGCGAGCTGCGGGTTGATCATGCTCATCCCGGCGAGCCGCCCGAACGTCTGGGGCGGCTTGCCGGACTTGCCGTCCAGGACGACCAGGGGCCGCCCGGTGACGGCGCCGTCCTTCGACACCGGCAGGTCCTGCAGGTTGCCGGCCGTGGCGGCGGCGACCGCGACGTACCCGGTCGCGTCGACGAAATCCGCGCAACCCGCGGCCCCCGGCTTTTCCGGCCACGTCCACGCCGGCGTCGTCAGCGGCTGCCCGGCCTGCACGCGGTAGAGGACGTCCTTGTCGGCGAGCCGGTCGGTGGCCCAGACGCGGCCGCCGTCGGCGGACGCGCACAGCCCGCCCGGCGCGTGCAGCCCGGCCGCCACGACCAGGGAGCCGTTCGGGTTGCCCGCCGCCGCCTTGCCGGACGTGTCGATCCGCAGCACCTTCCCGGCGAGCGAGTTCGGGTCCGCGGCCGCGTTCGGGTTGCCGCCGTCGCCGGTCGCGACGAGCAGCGCGCCGCGGTTGTCGGCGCTGATCGTGCCGCGGTTGCCGGTCGCGCCCTTCGGGATGCCGATGAGCACCGGCTTCGCCGCCTGCCCCTTGGCGAAGCGCACCACGCGGTTGTCGGTGGCCGTGGTCACATAAGCGAACACGAGCTGGTCCTCGACGTACGACGGCGACAGCGCGAGGCCGGTCAGGCCGCCGTCGCCGGTCGCCTGGACGTCGAGCTTCGCGAAGTCCGTGGCGTCCTTGCCCGCGGTCGCGAGCAGTACGCGGCCGCTCTTGCGCTCGCCGGCCAGCGCGCTCGGGGTGGAGCCGTCGCCCGGCAGGCCGGCGACCGCCGCGACGGTGTCCAGGCAGGTCGCGATGACCGCCGGGTCGAAGTCCTTGCAGCCCTGCGGCGGCGGGACGGGCGTGGCCGACTGGCCGGGACGCGCCTGCTTGCCGTCGCCGGAGTCCGCGCCCGGGCCCTGGACCTCGGGCGGCGACTCGGGGCTGGGCACGGGCGCCGGGCTGAACGTCTGGCCCGCCGCGGTGTCGTCGAACCGCGCGCACCCGGCGGGCAGCAGGACGCCGCAGGCCAGGATCGCCAGCAGGGCCGACCGGTACCGAGTGCGCATGATCCCCCAGCCTAGGGGCCGCCGCGTGAACCATGGGTGAGTACTCCTGGATTACGTTGGGGATCATGACGCTGACCGTGCTGGTCCCCGACGACGAGGGCATGTCCGTGCTCGCCGAGGTGCCGCGGGTCCTGCCCGTGCGCCACCAGTGGGGCGAACCGGTGCCCCCGGAAGCCGCGAAGGCCGAGGTGCTGATCCCGGGCAAGCACCCGCCGGGCGAGGAACTGTGGCGCACGCTGCCGAACCTGAAGCTGATCCAGCTGCTGTCCGCCGGCGCCGAAGACTGGGTCGGCAAGGTGCCCGACGGCGTCCTGCTCTCGACGTGCCGGGGCGCGCACGGCGGGAGCACCGCCGAGTGGGTCGTCGCGGCGCTGCTGTCGATCTACCGGAAGCTGGACGTCTTCGCCGCGGCGCACCGCGAGGGCCGGTGGGACCGGCAGAGCACCGACACCCTGCAGGGCAAGCGCGTGCTCGTCATCGGCGCCGGCGACCTCGGGCAGCACCTGCGGCGCCGGCTCGAGCCGTTCGACGCGCGGTGCACGATGGTCGCGATGACCGCGCGGGAAGGCGTGCACGGCGTGAAGGAGCTGCCGTCACTGCTCGGGCTGCACGACGTCGTCGTACTGATGGTGCCGCTGACCTCGCGGACGCGGGGGATGGTCGACGCGGCGTTCCTCGCCGAAATGCGTGATGGCGCGGTTCTGGTCAACGTGGCCCGCGGCGCCGTCGTCGTCACCGACGCCCTGGTCGCCGAACTGACCACGGGACGGTTGCGCGCCGCGCTCGACGTCACCGACCCGGAGCCGCCGCCTCCCGGGCACCCGCTGTGGACCGCGCCGGGACTGCTGCTGACGCCGCACGTCGGCGGGGCGGTGCGTGGGGTGCGGGGGCGGTCGTACGCCGTCGCGGCGGCCGAGATCGCGCGGTACGCCGGGGGAGAGCTGCCGGACAACCTGGTCCACGGCGAGTACTGAGCTCGCCAGGCCGCCGCCGATCCCCTACCCTTCGCGCGTGAGCAGTGGAGACGACTATTCGCAGCAGCCCACCAGCCTCCTGTCGGGCGTCGAGGACGACGGCGCCGACGACACCCCACGCCAGGGCGGACTGGGCCTCGGCCTGCTGATCCTGCGCGTGGCGCTCGGCGCGACCATGGGCGCGCACGGCCTGCAGCACCTGTTCGGCCTGTTCGGCGGGCCGGGCATCGGCGGGTTCGCGCGGATGCTGGAGACGTTCGGGTACCACAAGCAGACGACGCTGCTGTCGTGGATCACCGGGATCGTCGAGCTGGGCGGCGGGGTGCTGGTGGTCGTCGGGCTGTTCACCCCGCTGGCCGCGGCGGGGCTGCTCGGCGTCGCGGCGAACGCGGTGTACGCGAAGGTCCACGGCGGGTTCTTCGAGGGGCAGGGGCAGGGCTTCGAGCTCGAGCTGCTGCTGGGGCTGACGGCGCTGAGCCTGCTGTTCACCGGGGCCGGGCCGATTTCGCTGGAGCGGAACACGCCGTGGCGGAAGCGGCCGTTGCCGCTGGGATTGGTTTCGCTGCTGCTGGCCGCCGCGGCGGCCGTGGTGGTCATCGTTTTGACCCGGTAGGGCTGGGGACAACCCGGGCGTCGCGGCCGGGGTTGTGGATGACTCCGATGCGGGGGCCGGGAATTGTCGGTGGTCGCCCGTAGCTTTGAAACCGGGGGTCCCCCTCGCGGGTTGGGGACAACTCGGCCGTGGGGACCGGGGTTGTGGACAACTCCGCTGCGGGCGCCCGGAACTGTCGGTGGCTGTCGGTAGCGTTGAAGTCGGGGGTCCCCCTCGCGGCTGGGGCGGAAGGCCGGGGACCGACCGGGGTGGTGGAACGCCGAAGGCCGCCCCGGGAGCGGGGCGGCCTTCGCGGGAGAATGAGACCTACTTGTTCACGTCGCGGACCGCGCCCGTGTCCGCCGACGTCGCCATCCGGGCGTACGCGCGCAGCGCCGCCGTCACCGGGCGCTGGCGCTCCTTCGGCTGCCACGGCCGCTCCGACGCCTCCATCTTCGACCGGCGCTCCGCCAGCACCTCCGCGTCCACCAGCAGCTCGAGCCGGCGCTCGTGGACGTCCAGCAGGATCCGGTCGCCGTTCTCCACCAGGCCGATCAAGCCGCCCGCCGCTGCCTCCGGGGAGATGTGGCCCACCGAAATGCCCGAGGAGCCGCCCGAAAAGCGGCCGTCGGTGATCAGGGCGCACTTCTTGCCGAGGCCCGAGCCCTTGAGGAACGCCGTCGGGTGCAGCATTTCCTGCATGCCCGGGCCGCCCGCGGGACCCTCGTAGCGGATCACCAGCACCTCGCCCGGCTGGATCTCCTTCTTGAGGATCGCCGACACCGCCTCCTCCTGGCTCTCCAGCACCCGCGCCGGGCCCTCGAAGTGCCACAGGTCCTCGTCGATGCCCGCGGCCTTGATCACCGCGCCGTTCTCCGCCAGGTTGCCGCGGAGGATCGCCAGGCCGCCGTCCTTCGTGTACGCGTGCTCGACGTCGCGGATGCAGCCGCCCGCCGCGTCCGTGTCCAGCGAGGACCAGCGGTTCGACGTCGAGAACGCCTGCGTCGTGCGGACCCCGCCCGGCGCCGCGTGGAACAGCTCCAAAGCCTCGGGAGAAGGCGAAGCAGCGCGGATGTCCCAGGTCGAAAGCCAGGAATCGAGGTCGCGCGAGTGCACCGACCAGACGTCGGTGTTCAGCAGGCCGCCGCGGTACAGCTCGCCCAGGATCGCCGGGATTCCGCCCGCCCGGTGGACGTCCTCCATGTGGTAGTCCGAGTTCGGCGCCACCTTCGACAGGCACGGCACGCGGCGGCCGATCGCGTCGATGTCGGCGATCGTGAAGTCGACCTCGCCCTCCTGCGCGGCGGCGAGGATGTGCAGCACCGTGTTCGTCGAGCCGCCCATCGCCATGTCGAGGGCCATCGCGTTCTCGAACGCCGCCTTCGACGCGATCGAGCGCGGCAGGACCGAGTCGTCGTCGTTTTCGTACCAGCGGCGGCACAGCTCGACGACCGTGCGGCCGGCCTCCTCGAACAGCGCGCGACGCGCCGAGTGCGTCGCCAGCGTCGAGCCGTTGCCCGGCAGCGAAAGACCCAGCGCCTCGGTCAGGCAGTTCATCGAGTTCGCGGTGAACATGCCGGAGCACGACCCGCACGTCGGGCACGCGGAACGCTCGACGACCGCCAGCCCGTCCTCGTCGACCTCGGTGCTCGCCGAGGCCGCGATCGCGGTGATCAGGTCGGTCGGGGCCTGCGCGACGCCGCCGACGACGACCGCCTTGCCGGCCTCCATCGGGCCGCCCGACACGAACACCACCGGGATGTTGAGCCGCATCGCCGCGTTGAGCATGCCCGGGGTGATCTTGTCGCAGTTGGAGATGCACACCAGCGCGTCGGCCTGGTGCGCGTTGACCATGTACTCGACCGAGTCGGCGATGATCTCGCGCGAGGGCAGCGAGTAGAGCATGCCGGAGTGGCCCATGGCGATGCCGTCGTCGACGGCGATGGTGTGGAACTCGCGCGCGACGCCGCCCGCTTCCTTGACCGCGTCCGCGACGATCTCGCCGAGGTCCTTCAGGTGCACGTGGCCGGGCACGAACTGCGTGTAGGAGTTGGCGATCGCGACGATCGGCTTGCCGAAGTCGCTGTCGGTCATGCCCGTGGCGCGCCAGAGCGAGCGCGCGCCCGCCGCGTTGCGGCCGTGGGTGGTGGTCCGGGAACGGAGAGGCGGCACAGGAACTCCCAGGTCAAAGGGTCGCCGGCGAAACTGGTAGAACCAATTTACTCCGCGGGCGAGGCCTTCGGTTCGCCGGGCTTGATGTCCTCGGCGTCCAAAAGGCCGCTCGGGTCGGCGACGAGACCTTCGCTGACCAGCGAAAGCACCGGCAGGTGCCGGGTCCGCACGGTGGGCAGCGGCACCTTCGTGTCGTCCTGCAGCACCGCCTGCACCCGCGACTTCTTGGTGATCGCCAGGCCCTTCAGCGCCGACCACGGGACGTCGCGGTGGCCGAACATCGTGCGGGTCGCCAGCCCTTCGCGGGTCGCGATCGTGCGCGTCCGGATCACGAACACCGCCAGCGCGATCGGGAAGATGTAGAGCCACTGCAAGTACGGGATGTCCCCGAGCGCGACCGGCGTCACGCAGATCGTCAGGAGGGCGATCGCCATGAACGACGTGCGGGGGATGCGGAAGACGGCCTTCCGGCCTTCGTCCTGCTCTTTTTCGGCCACCCCGAAATGGTGCACCGCGGCGCGGACCGGCCCGGACCCGGGTCGCGCGGGTGTGACCCACGTCCACGATGCGGACACGTCATCCCGCAGAGTTGACACCCGAGAGACCTTCGGACTAGCGTCAGCGTCGTGACACCGCTGACCGGCCTCGTACTTCCCAAGCGCGTCGACGCTTAGGGAAGACTTTCCGCTGCGTCGACGCGCGAACCCTCGTGCGACCTTACGGTCGGCGAGGGTTTTTTGTTGCCCTAGGGAAGAGATTCCCCGCCCCACCGCACCGATAGAGCTCAAAAAAGACCCGAACGAGTGACACCGAGACCCACGAGGCAGAACCGATGACCAGTGCCACGTCGCGCAGCGACGCGAAACCCGGGCCGACGCCCGGAACGCCCGGAGCACGTCCGAAGCCGGCGCCACCGGCGGGAACCCCGGTGCGCGTCACCGGCGCGCAGTCCCTCGTGCGCTCGCTCGAGGCGGTCGGCGCCGAGGTGGTCTTCGGCATTCCGGGCGGCACCATCCTGCCCGCCTACGACCCGCTGCTGGACTCGACGAAGGTCCGCCACGTCCTGGTCCGCCACGAGCAGGGCGCGGGCCACGCCGCCACCGGTTACGCGCAGGCGACCGGCAAGGTCGGCGTCTGCATGGCGACGTCCGGCCCGGGCGCGACCAACCTGGTCACGCCGCTGGCCGACGCGAACATGGACTCCGTCCCGGTCGTCGCCATCACCGGGCAGCAGTCCCGCTCGCTGATCGGCACCGACGCGTTCCAGGAAGCCGACATCTGCGGCATCACCATGCCGATCACCAAGCACAACTTCCTCGTCACCGACCCCGCGGACATCCCGCGGACGATCGCCGAGGCGTTCCACCTGGCGGCCACGGGCCGGCCGGGCCCGGTCCTGGTGGACATCCCCAAGGACGTGCTGCAGGAGATGACCTCGTTCTCCTGGCCGACGGAGCTGCGGCTGCCGGGCTACCGCCCCACGCTGCGCCCGCACGGCAAGCAGGTCCGCGAAGCCGCGAAGCTCATCGCGAAGTCGCGCCGCCCGGTGCTGTACGTCGGCGGCGGCGTCATCAAGGCGGAAGCGCACGAGCAGCTGAAGCAGCTCGCCGAGCTGACCGGCATCCCGGTCGTCACGACGCTGATGGCGCGCGGCGCGTTCCCCGACTCGCACCCGCAGCACCTCGGCATGCCGGGCATGCATGGCTCGGTCGCCGCGGTCGCGTCGATGCAGCGCGCCGACCTGCTGGTCGCGCTCGGCGCCCGGTTCGACGACCGGGTCACCGGCCAGCTGTCGTCGTTCGCGCCGGACGCCGCGATCGTGCACGCCGACATCGACCCGGCCGAGATCTCCAAGAACCGCAAGGCCGACGTGCCGATCGTGGGCGACTGCAAGGAGATCATCGGCGAGCTGATCGCCGCCGTCACCACGGAGTTCGAGCACGGCGGCAAGCCCGACCTCGCCGACTGGTGGACGCTGCTGGACGACTGGCGCAAGACCTACCCGGCCGGCTACGAGTGGCCCGACGACGGATCGCTGTCGCCGCAGTACGTCATCGAGCGGATCGGCGAGCTCGTCGGCCCGGACGCCGTCTACGCCGCCGGTGTCGGCCAGCACCAGATGTGGGCCGCGCAGTTCGTCAAGTACGAGAACCCGCGCACCTGGATCAACTCCGGTGGTCTCGGCACCATGGGCTTCGCCGTGCCGGCTGCGATGGGCGCGCAGTTCGGCGTCCCGGACAAGCAGGTCTGGGCGATCGACGGCGACGGCTGCTTCCAGATGACCAACCAGGAGCTGGCCACCTGCGCCATCGAGGGCGCGCCGATCAAGGTCGCCGTCATCAACAACGGCAACCTGGGCATGGTCCGGCAGTGGCAGAACCTCTTCTACTCGGAGCGGTACTCCAACACCGACCTCGGCACGCACAAGCACCGCATCCCGGACTTCGTCCTGCTGGCCGAGGCGCTGGGCTGCGCCGGCCTGCGGTGCGAGACGAAGGAAGACGTCGACGCCACCATCCGCCGCGCGATGGAGATCAACGACCGCCCCGTCGTGATCGACTTCGTCGTGGGGAAGGATGCCCAGGTGTGGCCGATGGTCGCCGCGGGCACCGGCAACGACGAGATCATGGCGGTCCGGGGCATCCGGCCGCTGTTCGACGACGACGAGGTTTCGGTCGAGACGACCGAGGCCGCCGCGGAAGCCGCCGGGGAAGGTGAGCGCTGAGATGAGCGTCCACACGCTGAGTGTGCTGGTCGAGAACAAGCCGGGTGTGCTCGCGCGCGTCTCGGGCCTGTTCTCCCGCCGCGGGTTCAACATCGAGTCCCTCGCCGTCGGGCCCACGGAAAACCCCGAGGTGTCCCGCATGACGATCGTGGTCGCCGTGGAAGAGCTACCGCTCGAACAGGTGACGAAGCAGCTCAACAAGCTGGTCAACGTGATCAAGATCGTCGAGCTGGAGCAGTCGACCGCCGTGCAGCGTGAACTGCTGCTGGTGAAGGTTCGCGCCGACAACACCGTGCGCAGCCAGGTCCTCGAAACCGTCCAGCTCTTCCGTGCGAAGGTGGTGGACGTGTCCCCGGAGGCGCTCACCGTCGAGGCGACCGGGACGTCGGACAAGATCGGTGCCCTGCTGCGGATGCTGGAGCCCTATGGCATCCGCGAGCTGGTCCAGTCCGGCATGGTCGCGGTCGGGCGCGGCGCCCGTTCGATCACCGCAACCTCGCCCCGCTAGAAACTTTGTAAGTCAGGAAAGGAAGCAGTACCCCCATGGCAGTGGAAATCTTCTACGACGACGACGCCGACCTCTCGATCATCCAGGGGCGCAAGGTCGCTGTCATCGGCTACGGCAGCCAGGGCCACGCCCACTCGCTGAGCCTGCGCGACTCCGGCGTCGACGTCCGCATCGGCCTGCCCGAGGGGTCCAAGTCGCGGGCGAAGGCCGAGGAGCAGGGCCTGCGCGTGCTCACCCCGGCCGAGGCGTCGGCCGAGGCCGACCTGATCATGATCCTGGCGCCGGACACCAAGCAGCGCTTCATCTACGAGCAGGACATCGCCCCCAACCTCAAGGACGGCGACGCCCTCTTCTTCGGGCACGGCTTCAACATCCGCTACGACCTGATCAAGCCGCCGGCCAACGTCGACGTCGCCATGGTCGCCCCGAAGGGCCCGGGCCACCTGGTCCGCCGCCAGTTCGTCGACGGCAAGGGCGTCCCGGCGCTCATCGCCGTGGAGCAGGACGCCTCCGGCAACGCCCAGGCGCTCGCCCTCTCCTACGCGGCCGCCATCGGTGGCGCCCGCGCCGGCGTCATCAAGACGACGTTCACCGAGGAGACCGAGACCGACCTCTTCGGCGAGCAGGCCGTGCTCTGCGGTGGCGCGTCCGCGCTGGTGCAGACCGGTTTCGAGGTGCTCACCGAGGCCGGCTACGCCCCGGAGATCGCCTACTTCGAGGTGCTGCACGAGCTGAAGCTGATCGTCGACCTCATGTACGAGGGCGGCATCGCGCGCCAGCGCTACTCGATCTCCGACACCGCCGAGTACGGCGACCTGACCCGCGGCCCGCGCGTCATCTCGCCGGCGGTCAAGGAAGAGATGAAGAAGATCCTCGGCGAGATCCAGGACGGCACGTTCGCCCGCGAGTGGGTCGCCGAGGACGAGGCCGGCCGGCCGAACTTCACCAAGCTCGAGGAGCAGGGCAACCAGCACCCGATCGAGGCGACCGGCAAGAAGCTGCGCGACCTGATGTCG
The DNA here is from genome assembly GCF_040675005.1 of Amycolatopsis sp. NPDC049691. Taxonomy (NCBI): domain Bacteria; kingdom Bacillati; phylum Actinomycetota; class Actinomycetes; order Pseudonocardiales; family Pseudonocardiaceae; genus Amycolatopsis; species Amycolatopsis sp. NPDC049691. The sequence continues at coordinate 100,061 of NZ_JBFANX010000012.1, read as the reverse complement.
TGGGTGGACCGGCCGATCACCGAGACCGCCTGACGCTTTTCCGGTAAATCCGAAGGGGACGCCCGCACCGGGCGTCCCCTTCGGTGCGTTCGGTGGTCGTTTCGCTACGCTTGCGACATGAGTGAGCAGCCGGTCGACGACAAGGCGCACATCCGGCACCACCTCGACTTCACGAAGGCGGAGTGGATCCGGGCCGAGCCGGAGGGCGTCACCCTCGACGACTGCGTCGAGTACGCCTTCATCGAGCACACCGACGGCGTCACCTACACCGCCATGCGGCAGTCGGCGAAGCCGGACGGCGTCATCCTCGTCTTCACGCCGTCGGAGTGGGACGCGTTCGTCAAGGGCGTCCGCGACGGCGAGTTCGACCTGCCCGAGGACCTCGCGGAGGCCTAGAGCTTTGCGGCCAGCTCGGGGATCCGGCCGAGATCGCCGGCGATGCCGAGGTGGTCGCCGTAGTCGCGGGACTCGACGACCAGGCCGTCGCGGATCCGCATGGCGAAGATGTTGGCGATCCGGACCGGGCGGCCGCCGTACTCGCCCTGGTAGGCGAACTCGGCGATCAGCACCTCGGGGTCGACGCCCTCGTAGGTGACCAGGTCGGTCGCTTCGAGGTCGACGCCCATCGCAGCGGCCTGCTTGAAGTGCGCCCGCAGCTCCTCGCGCGTTCGCACCACGGCCGAGCCCGGCTGGAACGGGTGCGTCACATGCGTTTCCTCGGCATACAGCTCCGCCAGCTCCTCGCCGCGCTTGTCCGAGACGCCGTAGACGAGCCGCTCGAACACCCCGCGCCGGCTCTCCGGGTCGCTCGACGTCCGTGGACCGATCGGCGGCAACTCGCGCGGCGGTGCCTGCTCGTACGCCTTCGCCAGCTGGCCGACGCCGTCACGGATCGCGGCGAGGCGCAGGTAGTCGTGGTAGTCGCGCGAGTGGACGATCAAGCCGTCGCGGACGCGCAGCACCTGGATGTTGGCCGTCTGCGTGGTCTTGCCGGTCTCGACCGACTCGGCGTCGTAGTCGTATTCGGCGACGATGACCTCGGGGTCGGTCGTCTCGTGGACGACGACGTTCCTGCGCGTGAGCCGCAGCGCGCCGGCGAGCACGCCGGTGAACCGCTCGTGGACGGCGGCCCGGCCGGTGAGGCGCGTCGGCCGCGGCACGGCCTGCGGGTGCTCGACGACGGTGTCTTCGGCGTAGAGCGCGGAGAGGTCGGCGAAGCGTCCTTCGCTGATGCCGTCGGACAACGCGGTGAAGACGTCGCGAGGTGTGGTCATGGGTCCTCCCAGTGGGCAAAACGGAGTCTGTAGTCCGTCTCGAACGATACGGACTACAGACTCCGGTTGTCTACCGGAGCAGCTCTCGTGCCGCCGGCTGCCCGCACACCTCCGCCCACGTCTCGGGCGTGCCGTGGAAGATCGCGTCCCGGGCACCGACGTCCGCGCCGGTTTCGACGAGGACGCGGATGACGTCGAGGTGCCCGGACTGCGCGGCGAGGTGCAGGGCGGTGACGCCCTCGCCGTGGCGCGGGCCGCCGAACGTGCCCGCGTGGTTCACGTCGGCGCCGAGATCCAGGAGCGCCCGGACGGCGGCGAGCCGGCCCTGCGCCGCCGCCCACGCCAGCGCCGTGCCGCGGTAGACGTCGGCGTTCACGTCGGCGCCCCGCGCGACCAGGAGCCGCAGTGCTTCGACGCGGTCGTTGCGGGCGGCCCAGGAAAGGGCTTCGTTCGTGACTTCGGCGGGGTCGTCCGTCGGCTGCCAGGCCGGAAAACCGCTGTGGGGACGGTAAAAACCGCGGTGTGCGCCGGGGTCGCCGGACTTCAGGAGTTCGTCGATGAAGGCCGTGTCGCCGAGCCCGGCCGCGACACGCAGGTTGCCCGGCGCCCGGCTGTGCTTCGCGAGCGTCTCGGCGGCCTCGCGGTGTCCCCAGAACAGGGCGACGACCAGGGGAGTGCCGCCGTCCCCGCGCGCCGGGACGTCGACCGGGGCGCCGCGCTCGAGCAAAAGGTCGAGCAGGTGCGGCAGGTTGCTGTAGGCGGCCTGGTGCAGGGGCGTCCAGCCGTGGACGTTGCCGCGCGCCGGGTCGGCGCCGTGGTCGAGCAGGAGCTGGCTGAGCCGTTCGTCGCCCGTCGCGCCGGCCATGCCGAGCAGGTCGTTGCCGTTGGTGCCGCGGGTGGTGACGAGCCAGGGGAACTCCACTAGGAGTTTCCCGAGGCCGTCGAGGTCCCTCGCTTCGACCGCCCGGTACGCGCGGGCGAACGGCTCGCCACTGTCCACAAGGGACTTGACGTGCGCGCGGAGTGCTTTCCAGGAACCGAATCCGTGTTCGCGCGCCACGACCGCGCGGGCGCCGTCGCGGGTGAGGGGCTGCTGCCAACGGTCGAACGGTTCGCGCGCGCCGGGCGTTTCGTCCTCGGCCGAAGCGAGCAGGCCGAGCGCGCGCTCGGCGTAGTACCCGACGTCCTGGTGGTACGGGTGCTGCGGGGCTTCGCCGGGCCCGGTGACGCGCCGGACGTACGCCTGCAGTTTCGGCCAGCTCGGGAAACCGTGGGCCCGGGCGATCCGGAACTGCGCTTCGGAGAGCTTGACGCCTTCGGCGCGCGCGAGTTCTTTCGCGCGCTTGCGGAGTTGTTCGAGGTTGAGTCCACCGGGCACGGTCGTGCCTCCTTTCCTCGTCGCCCGTGGTCCGCCGGCACCGGGCAGGAAAGAAGGTGCGTAGCTGGTGGTGCGGTGCTGCGGGGGTGGGCTCGGCCCTTTCCGCGGACGGGACGCGGCCCCTGCCGCGCCCCGCCAGCCTACCCCGGTCAGGGGAGGAGATCGGCCAGTCTGCGGTAGGACTTCTCCGTGCGGGCCAGGACCTGGACGCAGACGTGGTCGGCGCCCGCGTCGAGGTGGGCCCGGATCCGGTCGGCCGCCTGCTCGCCGGTGGCGACGACGGCGTCGACCAGGCGGTCGCTGCCGCCGTCGGCGAGGTCGTCGTCGGTGAAGCCGAGCCGGCGCAGGTTCGCCTGGTGGTGCGGGGCCTGCCGGACGTAGAGGTCCACGTGCTCCCGGGCCGCGTCCCGGGCGGCCGGGTCGAGCACCACCGCCTGCTCGACGGCGAGGTACTTGCCCGGGCCGAGCCGCTCGCGCGCCAGCGCCGTGTGCTCCGGCGGGACGAAGTACGGGTGGGCACCGTCGGCGCGTTCGGCCGCGAGGCCCAGCATTTTCGGTCCCAGCGCCGCGAGCACCCGCCGTGGGCGGGGTGACGGCTGCGGCAGGCCCGGCAGCTCGGCCGCGTCCATGCCGTCGAGGTACTCGCGCAACGCCGTCAGCGGCCGCGCGCCCGGCCGATGCCCGCCCAGCCCGGCGATGAACCGGCCAGGGTAAGCCTCGCCCAGTGCCCGGATGGCGCCTTCGGCCGCGAGCGGCGACCGCTGGTCGAACCGCGCGACCCCGGTGGCGACGGTCAGCTTCGACGTCGCCGCGAGCAGCAGCGCCGCCTGGGTGAACGCCTCCCGGCCGCCGAACTCGCCGAACCAGATGGCGGCGAAGCCGAGTTCCTCCACCTCGGCGGCCGTTTCGCGCAGCTCGGTGACCGGGGCGCCGTCGAAGAACCGCCAGATTCCCACGCTCATCGGAGCACCGCCGGCGCCAGCTCGAGCAGGGCGTCCACAGTGGACTCGAACGTCGCCGCCGACGGCGTCAGCAGCACGTGGTCGGCTCCCGCGTCGAGGAGTTCGCCGAGGCGTTTCGCGATCGTCGCCGCGTCGCCCCACACGACGAGGTCGTCGACGAACCGGTCGCTCGGCCCGGCGATGTCGGCTTCGGTGTAGCCGAGCCGTTTCCAGCCCGCGAGGTAGACGGTGACGGAGTACTCGCGCGACTGCGCCACCCGGCGCCGCACGCTCTCGCGGGCGTCCTCGCGGCTGCCGAGCAGCACGGTCTGCTGGGGGATCAGCAGCTTGTCCGGCCCGAGGATTTCCCGCGCGTACGGCGTGTGCGAGACGGGCTGGGCGAACGGGTGCGCGCCGTCCGCGCTCTCGCGCGACAGTTCCAGCATCTTCGGCCCGACCGCGGCCAGCACGCGCGGAAACACCACCGGCGAGGGGCTTTCGGCCGCCGCAGTGTCCATTTCGGACAGGTAGTCCCGCATCCGGTCGAGCGGCCGGTAGTCCTCGCCGAGCTTCGCCGCCTGGACGGCGTGCCCGACGCCGACGCCGAGCACGAACCGGCCGGGGTGGGTCTGGGCGAGCGTCGCCCCGCCCTTGTACGCCGTCGTTCCGCGCCGCAGCCAGGTGTTCGCGATGCCGGTGCCGAGCACGACGTCCGGCACCGTGGCCAGGAGGTCGCCGAAGTGGGCGAACACTTCGCGGGTGCCGGGTCCCTCGCCGCTCCACACCGAGCCGTAGCCGGCTTCGGCGAGCCGCCGGGTCGCCGCGCGTTCGACGTCCGGCGGTGGTTGCAGGGGCGCGCTCGGCAGCCAGGCACCGATCGCGCCGAGCCGGGCCCGCGTGTCTTCGACCAGGGTCATCCTCGTTCCCTCCAGTAATGTGAGGCTGCCTCCGCTTAATATACGGAGGCTGCCTCCGATTGGCTACCCGGTAGGGTCGGAAGGGCGATGACCGAAGTCAAGCCGATGCGCGCGGACGCCCGCCGCAACTACGAGCGCCTCCTCGAAGAGGCGCAGCGCGCCTTCGCCGAGCACGGCGTCGAGGCGTCGCTGGAAGACATCGCGCGCCGCGCCGGGGTCGGCATCGGCACGCTCTACCGGCACTTCCCGACGCGCGACGCCCTGCTCGAGACGCTGCTGCGCGCCCGGTTCGACGCCCGTGCCGAGCGGGCGCGCGAGCTGCTCACCGACCCGGAGCCGCTGACCGCGCTGCAGACCTGGCTCGCCGAGCTGGGTGACGCCACCGGCACGTTCCGGGGCCTGGTGGAGCTGACCGCCGACGCGCTCAACGACGAATCGTCCCGGTTGTACGCGTCGTGCCACGCGATGCGCGAGGCCGGTTCCCACCTGGTGGAACGCGCGAAGCGGGCCGGCGAACTGCGCCGGGACGTCACGACGGACGAGCTCCTTCTGTTGCTGCACGCGGCATCCTGGGCGGGCGGGCACCTGCCCGGCCCGGGGGGCATGCAGCGCCTCCTGGCTCTTGTTTTCGAGGGATTACGAGTGAGTTAACACCGTGGGAAGCCAGGGGGCCGTCCTGCGGGTTAAACTCCCGCTCGACCGGGGCACAACGGCGTGCTGAGACCGTCTGTCGACACAGAGCGTCCTGGAAATGACCAGATAGTGGGAGCCGCATCGTGAGCAAGCCCAATAAGCCCGTCGTCCTCATCGCGGAGAAGCTCGCCCCCTCCGTGCTGAGCGTCTTCGGTGACGAGGTGGAGGTCCGGCACGTCGACGGCACGGACCGGTCCGCGCTGCTCGAGGCGGTGAAGAGCGCCGACGCGCTGCTGGTGCGCTCCGCCACCAAGGTCGACGCCGAGGTGCTCGGTGCCACGACGCAGCTGAAGGTCGTCGCCCGCGCCGGCGTCGGCCTGGACAACGTCGAGGTGCCCGCCGCCACCGAGCGCGGGGTCCTGGTCGTCAACGCGCCGACGTCGAACATCGTCTCCGCCGCCGAGCACGCCGTCGCGCTGCTGCTGGCGGTCGCGCGCCGCGTCCCGGCCGCCGACCAGAGCCTGCGCGGCGGCGAGTGGAAGCGCAGCTCGTTCTCCGGCGTGGAACTGCAGGGCAAGACGATCGGCGTCGTCGGGCTCGGCAAGATCGGCCAGCTGTTCGCCCAGCGCCTGGCCGCGTTCGACACCAAGATCATCGCCTACGACCCCTACGTCTCGGCCGCGCGCGCCGGCCAGCTCGGCATCGAGCTCGTCACCCTCGACGAGCTGCTGTCGCGGGCCGACGCGATTTCCATCCACCTGCCGAAGACCCCGGAGACCAAGGGGCTCATCGACGCCGAGGCGCTGAAGAAGACCAAGCCGGGCGTCATCATCGTCAACGCCGCCCGCGGCGGCCTGATCGTCGAGCAGGACCTGGCCGACGCGCTGCGCTCGGGCCACGTCGGCGGCGCCGGCATCGACGTCTTCGTGACCGAGCCGACCACGTCCAGCCCGCTGTTCGAGCTGGACAACGTCGTCGTGACCCCGCACCTGGGCGCGTCCACGGCCGAGGCGCAGGACCGCGCGGGCACGGACGTCGCCCGCTCGGTGCTGCTGGCCCTGCGCGGCGACTTCGTGCCGGACGCGGTGAACGTCACCGGCGGCGGCGCGGTCGGCGAGCACGTCCGCCCGTACCTGTCGCTGACCCAGAAGCTCGGCCAGCTGCTCACCGCGCTGAACCCGAAGGCGCCGACGTCGGTGACCGTGCAGGTCAAGGGCGAGATCTCGAACGAGGACACCGGCGTACTGCAGCTGGCGGCGCTGCGCGGGGTGTTCACCGGCGTGGTCGAGGACCAGGTCACGTTCGTCAACGCGCCGCAGCTGGCGGAGAAGCTGGGCGTGCAGGTCGAGCTGGAAACCGAGTCGGAGAGCCCGAAGTTCCGCAGCCTGGTCACGGTGCGCGCGGTGCACGCGGACGGCCAGGTGCTGACGGTGTCCGGTTCGGTCAGCGGCAAGGACGAGGTCGAGAAGCTGGTCGAGGTCAACGGCCGCGGCTTCGACCTGCGTGCCGAGGGCACCGTCCTGCTGGTCGAGTACGGCGACCGCCCGGGCGTGATGGGCCGCGTCGGCACGCTGCTCGGCGAGGCGGGCATCAACATCGAGGCCGCGCAGATCAGCCAGACCACCGACGGCTCCGACGCGGTGATGCTGCTGCGCGTCGACCGCCACATCGACGCGCACCTGCTGGAGCCGATCGGCGCCTCGGTCGGGGCGCACACGATCCGTGCGGTCGACTTCAACTGACGTAACACTTCGAAGGCCCCTCGTCACCCGACGGGGGGCCTTCGTGTGCAATCACATTCACGTAACGGAGTCCTTTGCCTACGTAAGTAGGTGATTTGGGGCATTAAGTTCTCCCCGCGAGGTTGAACCACGCGTCGTCGAGGGCACGGCGCTGCGCCGCGCTTCACCGTCGGGGGTGTCAGGAGCGGCAGGCAGGTTCGGGTCCAGACCTCGAGTAAGGGGCCGACTCATGAGCAGATCCCGCTTACCCGCGCGCGCCACCACGGCGTTCTTCGCCGTGGTCCTGGCCGCCGCGCTGGGGGCGCCCGCCGCGTCCGCACAGGACGCACCGCTGGCCGACGGTGTCGCGCCGGCGAAGGTCGACGCCGGGAAGCTGCAGGGCAAGGTTTCGCCGCGGCTGGGCGCCGCGCAGGGACGCGTCACCGCGTTTGTCGAGCTGGCCAAGAAGCCGGCCGTCGACGCGTTCACGTCCGCGCAGCCCCAGGGCAAGGAGGCCGCCAAGCGCGCCGCCCGGGTCGCGAAGGACGACACTGCGGCCGCGGTGAACTCGGTGCTGGGCCAGCTGCGCTCGGCCGACGCCAAGCCGCAGGTCGTCACCCAGACCGCCAACGCCGTCCCCGGCGTGGTCGTCACGGCCGACGCCGCGAAGCTGCGGGACGTCGCCAAGCGCGCGGACGTCGTTTCGGTGCGCACGGTCGTGCCGAAGACGCGCACCAACGCCAGTGCCGAGCAGCTGACCAACACGCTCGCCGCGTGGCAGCAGACCGGGAAGTTCGGCGACGGCGTCCGCGTCGGCGTCATCGACGACGGCATCGACTACACCCACGCCGACTTCGGCGGCCCGGGCACCAAGGCCGCGTACAACGGCGTCGACCGCACCAAGCCGACCCCGCTCTTCCCGAGCGCCAAGGTCGTCGGCGGCACCGACCTCGTCGGCGACGACTACGACGCCGCGACGCCCGGCAAGACCACCCCGGCGCCGGACCCGAACCCGCTCGCCTGCGGTGAGCACGGCACGCACGTCGCCGGCACCATCGGCGGCTTCGGCGTCACCGCGGACGGCAAGACCTTCAAGGGCGACTACAAGAAGCTGGACGCCAAGAAGGTCGACGCGATGCAGATCGGCCCGGGCACCGCGCCGAAGTCGCTCCTCTACGCCATCAAGGTGTTCGGCTGCACGGGCTCGACGAACGTCACCTCGCAGGCGCTCGACTGGGCCCTCGACCCGGACGGCGACGGCGACTTCACCGACCACCTCGACATCGTCAACCTCTCGCTCGGCTCGGACTTCGGCGCGCCGGACGACCCGGACTCGCTGTTCGTGCGCAAGCTCGCCGCCAACAACGTGCTCCCGGTGATCTCCGCGGGCAACGGCGGCGACATCAACGACATCGCCGGCTCCCCGGGCAACACCCCCGAGGCGCTCACCGTCGCCAGCACCCGCGACGCGGGCATCCTGCGCGACGCCGCCGAGGTCAAGGCGCCGACGACCGCGGCGGGTCAGAAGACCGGGCAGTACAGCCAGAACTACACCGGTTACGACACGCTCGACCTGACCGCGCCGGTCGTCGCGCTGTCCGCGTCGAACGCCGCGGGCTGCGCGCCGTACTCCGCCGCGGACAAGGCGAAGGCCGCCGGCAAGTTGGTCTTCCTGGAGTGGGACGACAACGACTCGACCCGCGCCTGCGGTTCGGCCGCGCGCGCCAACAACGCACAGGCCGCCGGGGCGAAGGGCGCACTGCTTTCGTCCACTTTGGAGCACTTCAGCGCGGGCATCGCGGGCAACGCGGCGATCCCGATGTTCCAGTTCACCGGTTCGGCGACCAAGACGCTGCGCGCGGCGCTGACCGCGGGCACGCTGCAGGTCCGGCTCTACGGCGCCGGGCGCGCCTCGATCCAGACCTACGACAAGACGATCGTGGACACCCCGAGCTCGTTCACCTCGCGCGGCACCCGCGGCCCGGCCGTCAAGCCGGACGTCGCCGCCCCCGGCGACACGATCACCTCGGCGTTCCGCGGCAGCGGCAACGGCCGGACCGTGCTGAGCGGCACGTCCATGGCGGCGCCGCACACCGCGGGCATCACGGCGCTGGTCCGCCAGTCCCACCCGGACTGGTCGGTCGAGGAGGTCAAGGCGTCGGTCATCGACACCGCCGGCCACGACGTCACCGACGGCGCGGGCCACACCTACGCGCCGCAGCGCGTCGGCAGCGGCCGGATCGACGCCAAGGCGGCGCTGGACAACCAGGTGCTCGCCTACGTCGTCGACGACCCGGGTGCGGTGAGCGTCAGCTTCGGCACGGTCGAGGCTCCCGGGCCGGTGACGCTGTCGAAGACGATCAAGCTCGTCAACAAGGGTGTCACGCCGGCCGAGTACTCGGTGGCCTACCAGGCGGTCAACGCGCTGCCGGGCGTCGAGTACACAGTGGACAAGCAGACGGTGAAGCTGACCCCGCGCGGCACCGCCAAGGTCAAGGTGACGCTGAAGATCACCGACCCCAAGGCGCTGCGCAAGGTCATGGACCCGACCATGCAGGCCACCCAGGCCGGCCTCGCGCGGCAGTTCGTCGCCGACGCCTCCGGCCGGGTCGCCTTCACGCCGGTGAGCGGCGCGAAGGTGCCGCTGCGGGTTTCGGTCTACGCCGCGCCGAAGCCGGTGTCGACGATTTCGACGCCGCAGTCGGTGAAGTTCGCCCCCGACGCCACGCAGGCCGTGCTCAACCTGACCGGCAAGGGCGTCGACCAGGGGACCGGCGCGCAGCGGTACCGCTCGCTGATCAGCGTGCTCGAGCTGCAGGCGGAGTCCCCGCAGCTGCCCGAGTGCGACGCGGACGTGGTCACCGACTGCACGGTGAACAAGACGGCCAAGGGCGGCGACCTCCGCTACATCGGCGCGGCCTCCACCGCGCCGCTGGCGAAGGAGCAGGGCGAGCCGGAGAACGCGATCGTCGCGTTCGGTCTCTCCACCTGGGGCGACTGGGCGAACATCGGCAGCAACACCTCGCCGTTCGTCGACATCGACACCACCGGGGACGGGACGCCGGACTTCGAGACCTACGTGACCAAGGCGACGTCCACGGACGTGCTGCTGGCCGTCACGGTCGCGCTGACCCCGGGCTTCCCGCAGGTGGACGTCCAGGCCGTCAACGGGCAGCTCGGCGACGTGGACACGAACGTGTTCGACACGAACGTGGTCACGCTGCCGGTTTCCCTGGCCGCGCTGGGCATCGACGCGACCGCCGACAGCCACCGCATCTCCTACACGGTGGGCGTGAGCGGTTTCTACGTCGCGCCGGGCACGACGAACGGGCTGATCGACTACGTCGGCACGCCGCTTTCGTTCGACGCGCTCGCGCCGGGCTATTCGGTGCAGGGTGGCGGCGACGCCGCGCTGGGCTACGTCGCGAAGCCGGGGACGGCGCTGGTCGTCAACCGCAACGCGGCTTCGGTCGCGGCCGACAAGGCGCTCGGGCTGCTCGCCATCGAGCACCACAACGCCGCGGGCAACCGGGCGAACGTGGTCAAGGTGGATTCCGCCCAGGGCGCCCGGCCGGGGAACGACCGTCAGCCGATCGGGGCCGGCCATCGCTAGGTCGTGACAAGATCGATCCATGCAGCATCAGGGGCGTCTCCGGTGGGTATCCACCGGGGGCGCCCCTGCCCGTATTCACCCGATTGGGTGTCTCACCCTGCGGGAGGATGCGGCATAAGGGTGGTGCGGCTACGGCCGTTTGTCTACGGCCGGTAACCTTCCGGCTGCTGGCGTTTTGTTGCGGTGGGCCATCGGTGCGGCCGGTGGTCCGGTCGACGGAGGTGTGTGGATGCGGCTCGCGGTGATCCCAGGAGACGGGATCGGGCCCGAGGTGGTCTCCGAGGCGCTGAAGGTGCTCGGCGAGGTAGTACCGACGGCGGAGATCACGAACTACGACCTCGGCGCCGCGCGGTGGCACGCGACCGGTGAGCTGCTCCCGGAGTCGGTGCTCGGCGAGTTGCGCCAGCACGACGCGATCCTGCTGGGCGCGGTCGGCGACCCGACGGTGCCGAGCGGCATCCTCGAGCGCGGTCTGCTGCTGCGCCTGCGGTTCGAGATGGACCACCACGTCAACCTGCGCCCGGCGCGGCTGTACCCGGGGGTCCGGGGCCCGCTCGCCGACGCCGGCGACGTCGACATGGTCGTCGTGCGCGAAGGGACCGAAGGCCCGTACGCGGGCACTGGTGGTCTGCTGCGCAAGGACACCGAGCACGAGATCGCGACGGAGGTCAGCGTCAACACGGCGTTCGGCATCCGCCGCGTGGTCGCGGACGCGTTCAACCGCGCCGAGGCCCGGCCCCGCAAGCACCTGACGCTGGTGCACAAGACCAACGTGCTCGAGTACGCGGGTTCGCTGTGGTCGCGGATCGTCGAAGAGGTCTCGCTGGAACACCCCGAGGTGACGGTCGCGTACTCCCACGTGGACGCGGCGACGATCCACCTGGTGACGGACCCGTCCCGGTTCGACGTGATCGTCACGGACAACCTGTTCGGCGACATCATCACGGACCTGGCGGCCGCGGTGACCGGCGGGATCGGGCTCGCGGCGAGCGGGAACCTGGACATCACGCGCCGGAACCCGAGCATGTTCGAGCCGGTGCACGGTTCGGCGCCGGACATCGCCGGGCAGGGGCTGGCCGACCCGACGGCCGCGGTGTTGTCGGTTTCGCTGCTGCTGGACCACCTGGGGCAGAAGGAGGCCGCTCGGCGGATCGAGGCTTCGGTGGCGTTCGATCTGGCGACGCGGGACCAGGCTTCGCCGGGGGCCACGCAGGCTATCGGGGACCGGCTGGCCGCGCTGGTTTCGTCGAACGTGCGGACGGCGGGCTGAGGTTTTTGTTCGAAAGAGCCCTGCGTCTTCGTGACGCGGGGCTCTTTCGTGCGCCGGGTGTTCCCGGATGGTGGGAGCTTGACCCAGGTTGTGGACTTCTCCCGAACCCCTGTGGCATGATGCGACCATGACCAGCTTCGCCATCATTATCGACGAGCGCGCCGGACGATAGCTCCACAAGAGCCCCCGGCGCGCAACCTCTCGCACCCATGCGGGAGGTTTTTTTGTTGCCACGAAACGATTGGGAGAACACCGTGACCCGCCAGGAGCCCGCCGATACCCCGCTCGGCGATGCCTTCCACCTCTACGACACCACCCTGCGCGACGGTGCGCAGCGAGAGGGCATCTCCTACTCCGTCCAGGACAAGCTCGCCGTCGCGCGGCTGCTGGACGAACTCGGCGTCGGGTTCATCGAAGGCGGCTGGCCCGGTGCGCTCCCCAAGGACACGGAATTCTTCGCCCGCGCCGCGAAAGGCGAACTCAAGCTCAACCACGCGGCCCTCGTCGCCTTCGGGGCCACGCGCAAGGCCGGCACCACCGCCGACGCCGATCCGCAGGTGCGGGCCCTGCTCGACAGCGAAGCCCCCGTCGTCACCCTCGTCGCGAAGTCCGATCTGCGGCACATCGAACGCGCCCTGCGCGTCGACGTCGACGAGGCCTGCGCCATGGTCGAGGACACCGTCGCATTCCTCGTCAAGGAAGGCCGGCGCGTTTTCCTCGACGCCGAGCACTTCTTCGACGGCTACGCCTTCTCGCCCGAGACATCGCTCAGGGTGCTCGACGCCGCCGCCCACGCGGGTGCCGACGTCCTCGTGCTCTGCGACACCAACGGCGGCCAGCTTCCGCTCGGCCTCGCCGAGACAGTGAAGACCATCAAGGAAAAAACCGGGTTCCGCCTCGGAATCCACTGTCAGGACGACACTTCCTGCGCCGTGGCGAACTCCGTCGCCGCGGTGCAGGCCGGCGCGACGCACGTCCAGTGCACCGCCAACGGTTACGGCGAACGGGCCGGCAACGCCGACCTCTTCGCCGTGACAGGGAACCTCGTGACCAAGCTCGGCATGGACGTCCTCCCGACCGGAGGCGCGGCCGAGCTCACCCGGGTCTCCCATGCCCTTGCCGAAATCGCCAACCTCGCCCCCTACACCCACCAGGCTTACGTAGGGGCGTCGGCCTTCGCCCACAAGGCGGGACTGCACGCGAGCGCGATCAAGGTGGATCCGTTGCTGTACAACCACATCGATCCGTCTTCTGTCGGCAACGACATGCGGGTACTGGTCACGGAGATGGCCGGCAGGGCCAGCCTCGAGCTCAAGGGACGTGAGCTCGGGGTCGACCTTGCCGGCCGGCCCGAGGCGCTGACGAGCGCCATCACCAAGGTCAAGCGCCTCGAATCCGAAGGCTGGTCCTTCGAGGCGGCCGACGCCTCCCTAGAGCTGCTGCTGCGCGCCGAGGCGGACGAGCCCGCCGAGGCGCCGTTCGAGCTCGAGTCCTACCGCGTGGTCCTCGACCACCGGGCCGACGCCGAGGTCGTGGCCGAAGCCACGGTCAAGGTGCATGTCGGCGGCCAGCGCGTCATCGCCACCGCCGAAGGCATCGGCCCGGTGCACGCCCTCGACGCCGCCCTGCGGAAGGCGCTCTCCCCGCACCTGTCCTGGTTGGACAGTGTGGAGCTCGCCGACTACAAGGTCCGCATCCTCCAGGGCCACCCGGGCACCGACGCCGTGACGCGCGTGCTGGTCGAGAGCACCGACGGCGAACGCGAGTGGACCACCGTCGGCGTGCACGGCAACATCGTCGAGGCCAGCTGGCTGGCCCTCTGCGACGCGCTCGTCCACAAGAGCACCACCGTGGCCCCGGTCACGGAAACAGCGGACGTAGACTGACCCCGTGCGCCTAGCCCGTATTGCTCATCCCGGTGGTGTCGCGTTCGCTTCGGTCGAAGGGGACGGTGACGACGCCCAGGTCCTGGAAATCGCCGAGCACCCGTTCGGCCAGCCCAACTTCACCGGCAAGCGGTGGCCACTGGCCGATGTCCGGCTGCTCGCGCCGATCCTGCCGTCCAAGGTGATCGCCGTCGGCCGCAACTACGCCAAGCACGCGGCCGAGTTCGGCAACGAGGTGCCCGCCGCCCCGATGCTGTTCCTCAAGCCGTCCACCACGGTCGTCGGCCCGAACGCGCCGATCCGCCGTCCCTCGAACGTGGGCCGCGTCGACTTCGAGGGCGAGCTGGCCATCGTCATCGGCCAGCCGGTGAAGAACGTGCCGGCCGCCCGCGCCGCGAGCGCGATCCTCGGCTACACGATCGCCAACGACGTCAGCGCCCGCGACCTGCAGAAGTCCGACGGCCAGTGGGGCCGCGCCAAGGGCTTCGACACGTTCTGCCCGCTCGGCCCGTGGATCGAGACGTCGCTCGACGCGTCCGATCTCTCGCTCAAGGCCGAGGTCGACGGCGAGCTGAAGCAGGACGGGCGCACGTCCGACCTCGTCCACAAGATCCCCGAGCTGGTCGAGTTCGTCTCCGGCGTGATGACGCTGCTGCCCGGCGACGTCATCCTGACCGGCACCCCCGAGGGCGTCGGCCCGATCGAGGGTGGCCAGAGCGTCTCGATCACCATCGAAGGCATCGGCACCCTGACCAACCCGGTCGAGAACGTCTAACCCCTGGCGACCGGCTCCATCGGCCGCCGGGCGAACGCCGGAGCGTGCTCCGGCCGCAGCCCCAGGCCGAGGAGCCGGGCCGGGAGGTACGACAGCCGCGGGAACCGCGCGAACGCCTTGATCATCGGCAGCGGCGGGCCGTTGCGCCTGCCCGCCATCACGGCGCGCACGACGCCGCGGTGCAGCAGCCGCTGCAACCCCTGCACCAGCAGCGTCGGCGCCAGCCGCCGCGCGCGCACCTTCGCCAGCTCGGCCTGCGTGGGACGGCCCCGGCGCAGCGGCTCGGCCAGCAGCGTCGCCGCCGCGACCGCGTCCTGCACCGCCAGGTTGATGCCGACGCCGCCGATCGGCGACATCGCGTGCGCCGCGTCGCCGATGCACAGCAACCCCTCGACGTGCCACTTGCGCAGCAGGTTCAGCCGCACGTCGAGGAACTTGACGTCGTCCATCGTCTCGAGTTCGTGCACGCGGTCGGCGAACTCGGGGCAGATCTGCGTCACGTTCTCGCGGAACGCCTCGATGCCCTGCTCGCGGAGGTCCTCGCCCTTCGGCGCGAGGTAGGCGACCTGGTAGAAGTCCGGCCGGGGGAGCGGCACCGCGAACCGGCGGTCCCGCATCTTCGGCAGCAGCATGCCGCCCTGCTCGCCTTCGCCGCGCGAGAGCCGGAACCACCAGACGTCGAACGGGCAGTCGTACTCGCGCGGCACCAGGCCGGCTTCACGACGGGCCAGCGACCACCGGCCGTCGGCGGCGATCACCAGGTCCGCCCGGATTTCGCCGGTCTCGCCCGCCGTCGTGCGGTAGGTGACGCCCGCGACCCGGCCGTGCTCGCGGACCAGGCCGGTGCACTCGGTCTCCATCCGCTGGACGAACGTCGGCTCCTTGCGGGCGCTTTCGGCCAGCAGGTCGAGGAAGTCCCACTGCGGCACCATCGCGATGTACGGGTGGGGGACCTTCAGCCGGGTGAAGTCGGCCAGCTTCATCAGCTCGCCGTCCTCCTTCGGGAAGCCGGCCGCGGTCAGCTCGCTGTGCGGCAGCGCGTCGAACTTCTCACCGAGGCCCAGCTCGTCGAGCAGCGTCAGCGTCGACGGGTGGACCGTGTCCCCGCGGAAGTCGCGCAGGAAGTCGGCGTGCTTCTCCAGCACCGTCACCTCGACGCCGGCCCGCGCCAGCAGGAGCCCCGCGACCATCCCGGCCGGCCCGCCACCGATGACGACGCAGCCCGTGCGCTCGGTCATCTCGACCATCTCCCCATCTATTCATCGCCTGTTGAATAAATCGAGGATGCCCCCGACCGGTCCCCGGCGTCAAGCGTTGTGGCGACGGATACGCTGATCGGGCTATGAGTGAGACATCGGTGGTTCGCGCGCGCTTCTGTCCTTCGCCGACCGGCACCCCGCACGTCGGGCTGATCCGCACGGCGCTGTTCAACTGGGCCTTCGCCCGGCACAACCAGGGCCAGCTGGTGTTCCGGATCGAAGACACCGACGCCGCGCGCGACTCGCAGGAGTCCTACGAGCAGCTCCTCGACGGGCTGCGCTGGCTCGGTATCGACTGGGACGAGGGTCCCGAGGTCGGCGGCCCGTACGGGCCCTACCGCCAGAGCGAGCGGCGCGCGGTCTACGCCGACGTCGCCGCGAAGCTCCTCGAAGCGGGGGAGCTGTACGAGGCGTTCTCGACCAACGAGGAGGTCGAGGCCCGGCGCAAGGCGGCCGGCCTGGACCCGAAGCTGGGCTACGACAACTTCGACCGCGACCTCACCGCCGAGCGGATCGCCGCCTACCGCGCCGAGGGCCGCGCGCCGGTGCTGCGCCTGCGCATGCCCGACACCGACCTCGGCTGGACCGACCTGGTGCGCGGCGACATCACGTTCCCGGCGGGCACGATCCCGGACCCGGTGCTCGTGCGCGCCAACGGCGAGCCGCTGTACACGCTGACCAACCCGGTCGACGACGCGCTGATGAAGATCACGCACGTCCTGCGCGGCGAGGACCTGCTGCCCTCGACGCCCCGCCAGCTGGCGCTCTACGCGGCGCTGGAGCGCATCGGCGTCGCGGAGTTCACGCCGCGGTTCGGCCACCTGCCCTACGTCATGGGCGAGGGCAACAAGAAACTGTCCAAACGCGACCCTTCGTCGAACCTCTTCAACTACCGCGACCGCGGCTTCATCCGCGAGGGCCTGCTCAACTACCTGGCCCTGCTCGGCTGGTCGATCGCCGACGACCGCGACGTCTTCAGCGTCGAGGAGATGATCGCCGCCTTCGACGTCACCAAGGTCAGCGCCAACCCGGCGCGCTTCGACCTCAAGAAGGCCGAAGCGATCAACGGCACCCACGTGCGGGCGCTGCCCGCGGCCGAGTTCGTTTCCCGTGTCACGCCGTACCTCGTCACCGCGGGTGTCCTTCCGGAACCGCCGAGCGAGCAGCAGCTGGCCCGGCTGAACGCAATCGCGCCGCTGGTGCAGGAACGCGTCACGGTGCTTTCGGACGCGGCGCCCATGGTGCGTTTCCTGTTCACCGAGGAGGACGCTTTCGCGCCGGAAGAAGACGCGGCGGCGAAGAACCTCGGCGAAGCCGCGCAGCCGGTGCTCGCCGCGGCGGTCAAGGCCCTCGAAGCGCTGCCGTCGTGGGAGGCCGCGGCCATCGAGGAGGCGCTCAAAGACGCCCTTGTGGACGGTCTGGGTCTCAAGCCCCGCAAGGCTTTCGCGCCGGTTCGCGTCGCCGTGACCGGACGGACGGTTTCTCCCCCGCTGTACGAATCGATGGAACTGCTCGGCCGCGACGTCTCGCTGGGACGTCTTCGTCGCGCATTGGTCGGATAACCAATAGAAGACGGCTCGCCAACTGGGAGTAGAGCCGGTGCGCCGGAACAGGGCATCGGCAATCACCTCTTTGGCAGCGTCGCGAACGCGGCGGTTGCCCTAGCCTCACTGGGTGGATTTCGCCCTGGCACCCCGGACCCCGTCGCGAACCGCCCCCACCGAGGCGGCGCCCGAGCCCTGGGCGCCGCCTCGGCTGCGTCTGGTGTGCCTCGACATCGACGACACCCTGATCGACTGCACGGCCGCGATCCGCCGCAGCCTCCACATCCTGACCGGCCGGGGCGACCTGTGGCCGTTGTGGGACCTGATCACCGAAGAGCACGTCGCCCTCGTCGTCGCCGGCGAACTCGACTACGCGACGATGCACCAGCGGCGCACCGACTGCTTCCTCGCCGAGATCGGCATCCTCGCCGACGCCGAGCAGGTGAGCTCGTTCGAGCGGCGCCGAAGAGAGCTGCTCGACCATTCGTGGCAGCTCTTCGGCGACGTCCTCGACTGCCTGGAGTGGCTGCGCGCGGCCGGCCTGATGCTGGCGGCCGTGACGAACGCCTCAGGGGGCCACCAGCGCAAGAAGATCGCCGACCTGGGGCTGGCGCCGTTCTTCGACCACGTGGCCATCGCCGGCGAGCTGGGCGTGGCCAAACCCGATCCGGTGATGTTCCACACGGTCTGCCTCGGCCTGGACTGCGCGCCCGCGCAGGCGGTCCACGTCGGGGACAAACTGGACACGGACGCGATCGGCGCCCGCGACGCGGGTCTCGGGGCGGTCTGGCTCGACCGCGACGGCGTCGGCGAGCGCGCCCCCGAGGGCGTCCACCGCGTCAGGGGGCTGGGCGAGCTGCCTGAGCTGCTGGTTTCGGAGTACGCGACGATCGGCGTCCCCGCCCAGCGGGTGAGTGGGACCCCCGCTTTCACGGTGCCGAACGGCGTGCTCTAGTATTTCTCCTCGTGCGGTGCTGAACCGGCCAGGCCGGAACGGTACCTCACTGGGGTATGGTGTAATTGGCAGCACGACTGGTTCTGGTCCAGTTAGTCTAGGTTCGAGTCCTGGTACCCCAGCTGCGGAGAGTGACCCCCCTGCGGAGCGAGAAAACGGCTCTGGTAAGTTCTCTCCAGCAAGAAAAACTGAAAAGCCCTTGGGAAACCAAGGAAAGATCCTAAGCCCCCGTCGTCTAGCGGCCTAGGACGCCGGCCTCTCACGCCGGTAGCGTGGGTTCGAATCCCATCGGGGGTACCAGCAGCTGCCACTCAAGTCCGTCTGACCCAGGTCAGGCGGACTTTTTGGTGTGCCGGGCGACCTGACGTCGGAGATCCTTTTCGCGGCTTCGCGCCGTGACGGGTTCGAGCTGCCCGGCATGAGGGGCCCATCCCTGGCCGCGCGGCTACCGTACGACCACTGTTGACGTGGACAACTGTCCTAAAAGGATCGCGTGGTCGGTCCCGATGATCGTTCGATGCGGCGACCCCGCACGGTAGGCTGCGGTGACGGCTCGACCGAGGGATGCCACCGTGAACGCCGTGAACAGATCGCGCGGGACGCGTGCTGCCGACCAGGTGGCCGCGGCTGTGGCCGACACCGCCGAACTGCTCGAGATCCTGTTCGAGCGCGCCCGTGATGCCTCCCCGCGGCCGCTCTCGGTGTCCCAGGTGCGTGCGGTCGTCGCGCTCGATCGCCATGAAGGACTGAACCTGCGGACCCTGGCGGAACTGCTGGGATCCACCCCGCCGCTGGCCAGCCGGCTGTGCGACCGGCTCGAAGCCGTCGGGTTCGTCGAGCGGCTGCCGCACTCCCGCAACCGCCGTGAGCTGGTGCTGCGCCTGTCCGACCGTGGCCGGGCCTACCTGCAGGATCTGCGTGCGCGTCGCCGCGAAAGCCTGCACGGCGTCCTTGCCGTGTTGAGTGCCGAAGAACGAGACGCTCTCGCGCGAGGGCTCCGGGCGTTCCAGGCGGCGGCAAATCGAGATCTCGCCGAGGGTGACATCGGCGCGGCGGGACAGTAGGGTAATTGTTGTCATACGACAACTGAGCTGCCGGTCTCAGCTGCTCCGAGTCGTTCTTCGCTCATGGTTTCCTCTGGAGCGCAGCTCATGGAACCTGCATCCCCGCCGGTCCTCGCCGTCGCCGTGCGGTCGCTCGGCGACATCGCGGTGGTCGATGTGGAAGGGGACGTGGACCACGTCGTGCGCACCATGCTGCGGGAGGTCATGGCCGCGGCGCTGGCTCGGCGACCCCGGGCGCTGGTGGTCGACCTGGCCCGGGTGCGGTTCTTCGGTTCGGTCGGCCTGTCCGCGCTGGCGTGGCTGCACCACGCGGCGGCGGGCGCGGGGATCGAGGTGACGCTGGTGGCGACCCAGCGCAGCGTGCTGCTGCCGCTGGCGATCACCCGCGTCGACGACCTGTTCGCCATCCACGCCAGCGTGGCGGACGCTGTCGGGCACGTCGGTCCGCCACCGGGGTGAAAGCCGGAATCGGCCGCTGTGCCGCGCTCACGGCGTGACGTCGAAGCGGTCGACCAGCATGTAGGTACCGCTGCGCTTGACGGCCCGGATGGTGTGGTTCCCCGGCGGCAGCCCACACGTGCTGAACACGGCTTGCTGGGCGTGCCGGACCTCGCTCGTGGTGTCGACGGTCCGCTGGAAGACGTCGTCGACGTAGACGTCCATCCGGCCTTCGTCGGAGAACGTCTCGCTGAACAGGGCGATGCCGGTCCCGGTGAAGGAGTAGCCGGCCCAGCTGCCGTTCGCCTTCGTGTAGTGCACGTCGGCGTGGAAGTCGCCGAACTCGCGGTGGCTGCTCACGTCCCACGAGCCGCGGTAGACGACGCCGTCCGCGTCGTCGTTGAGCGCCGACGTCTCGGCGGTCGGGCAGTGCCGGGCCTCCGTGACGACCGGCGGCGGCGCGACGCTCGGCCGGGTCGTCGACGGGGTTGTCGTGGCCGGCTTCGTGGGCGACGTCGTGGCCGGCCGGACCGGAACCGTGCTGGTGGCCGACAACCGCGGGGCGACGGCCGGCTCGAGCGGAACCGACGACAACGCCGCGTTACGCGGCGCCGGGCGGGACATCGTCGCCGGCAGGACGATGCCGGCCACCACCGCGAGGCCCGCGACCACGATCGCCGCCCAGCGGATCCGCGCACCGGCGCGCAGTTGTGCGGAGGCCGCTTCCTGGGCTCGGCGTTCCAGCCGCGCGCGATGCTCGTCCGGGTCGGAGTCCGCGTTCCCCAGCGCTCCCGGGGGCCCGGCTGTCCGCATCGGACGGGCGCTCGCCCGGGCCTTGCGCAGAAGGTCCTCGACCGTCAGCCGCTGCGCTCTTCGCCGACCGGCACGCGCCATTCCGGAACCTCCCGATCGCCGCGACATTGGAGCACTCCGGCTCGTGGTGCGAGATCTTAGAAATCCGGTCCCGGCTTGTAAACCTGGCAACAGAAAGCGCTTCGTTACCGTTTCGAGGCAACCCGATCGCCGTTCCGTCCGTAGGGGACTTTCCCCGGCCGGTCAGCAGTTCGGCGGCGTGCCCGGCCGGACGACCACACTCGGGGTCCGGGCCTGCTGGTCGCCGTCGGCCGGGCGCGGTGGGCACACCCGGACCACTGGCGGGCCCGCGTCGGCGCGGTTGCCGCTGTTGTCGAACGTGATGGGGCCGCCCGCGCCCGCCACGGCCTGGCCGCTCGAGGAGAACCCGCTGATCGCGGTGTTGACCTGGCTGCGCTGGACCGGTTTCGCCGACGGGAGCGTCCGCAACGCCGCCGAAATCGTGGTCACGGCGTCGTAGCCGTTGACCGCCCAACCGTCGTCGAGATGAGCCACCTCGAACCCGGCGCCGGTGAACGCTGTTTCGAGGTCCCGGAATCCGGGGTTGTCGCCGCGGGAGCGGTCGGCGCCGGACACGAGCGTCGAGATCAGCCGGATCCGGCCGTCGGTGAAGCTCTGCGAGCGCAGCGCCCGGAGCCGGAGGTCCTCCAGCATCGCGTTGTCCTCGGGCGAGCGGACCCGGAGGCCGTCGGACGTGCTGACCACGGTGACCGACGTGGCCGCGCACCGGCCGCCGAGGAGGGCTTCGTCGAGGCTGAAGAGGAACCGGGCCAGGTCGCTGCCGCGGGCGATGTAAAGCACTTCGACGTCCTTTGCCGTTCCGCAGACCCGCTGGGCGGTCAGCGGGACCGTGCTCGCTTCGTCGGCGTCGAACTTGACCTCGGTGATCTTGCCGCCGAAGCGGCGCTGCATCATCGGCAGCGCGGTGCACGGGTACGGGTCGGAGCCGCCGGTGGGCACCATGATGAAGTCCGGCCGGCCGGGCAGCACCGTGGCGAGCTGCTCGATCTGCACGGCGTTGCGGTAGGCGACGCGGTAGAAGTAGTCCTTCCCGACACCGCGGGGATAGGTGATGTCGGGGTCGCACGCGCGGAAGTCGGGCTGGTCGTCGCGGGATCCGGTCTGGTCGAACCCCTCGGCGGTGATCAGGTCGGAGACCATCGGGACCTTCGCCGCGGCCAGCAGGTCCGCCACCTCGGCAGACCGCTGCTGGCTCAGCCCGAGCCCCGCGACGGCCACGACGTCGGGGTCGTCCGCGAGCTCGCGGGCCACCTCGACGGCTTCGTTGTCCGGCCCGTAGGCGCCGACGTTGGCGACCACCAGCCGCATCGGGTGCAGGCACCCGGTGTCGTTGGCGTGCCGCTGCCCGGCGGCCATCCCTTCGAGCTCGTGCAGCGCGCGCCCGCCGGCGTTGCGGTCGGTCAGGGTCAGCAGCACGCCGACGGTCACCGGGGTGCCCTGGGGGTCACACTTGTCCGCGGCGGCGGCGTTCTGCTGCTCGATCACGTGCAGCGCGGCGGTGAAGCGGTCGAGGCCGAAGTCGTACGAGCCGTCGCTGAGCCCGACGCACTCGCCGCCCGCCGACCAGGCGGAGCGGTCGAACCAGCCGCAGGTGAACGCCCGCTGCAGCGGTTGCTGGAAGACCAGGCCGCCGGCCACGAGGATCGCGACGACGAGCGCCGCGGACAGCCGCCACCAGTCCGTCCAGCGGTGCGGGAAGTCCCGGTTCGGATCGGGCAAGACCACCCAGCGGTAGCGCGAGGACACGATCGGGGTCCTTTCGGGACGGGGTCAGTACCAGCTGCTGTCCGCCGAGTAGCGGTCGGCCCGGTCGAGGAACGGCTGCTTGTCCGCCACGCCCTCGGTTTCGGCGAGCCGCAGGAAGCCGTGCCAGGCGAGCTTCCGCAGGGCCGCGATGTCCTCCGGCCGCGTCACGCACGGGTCCCGCTCCAGCGCGGGCACGATGCCGAGCAGGGCGTCGGTGTGCCCGGCCGGGGTCGGGGGCCTGCCGAGGCCCTTGATCTCCGCCAGGTCGGTCACCCGCGGGTCGGGCGTGGCCACCACGGTGTCGAACAGCTCCAGCCATTCCGCGGACGGCAGTTCGGGCAGCAGGGCGGCCAGCTCGTCCGCGACCTTCGCGCGGCCGCCGAGCATCCGCTCGTGGTGCCAGCGCCCGGCCCGGTCGTCCGGGTGGGTTTTTCCCCGCAGCAGCCGGAAAACGCCTTCCCAGCCGGTCTGCGCGTCCGGGCGCTCGGCCAGTGCCCGCAGGCCGAGGTAGCGGGCCAGCGGGTGGAGCCGGCGTTCGCCGCCGGCGGGAGCGGCCCACAACGTCGGCGACGTGTAGAGCGGCGAGCCGAGGTCGAAAGGCGGTGGCAGCAGGGGAACGAGCGTGCCGGCCTCCTGCCACGTCCGGGCGGCCGACAGCGTGATCAGTGCCTCGACCGACGCGTCGTCCGGTGTCCGCTGCGGGTCGAGCCCGCGGACGAAGATCCGCAGCAGGTGCCGGTCGGCGCGAACGTTCTCGTCGGGCTCCTCGCTGTCGAGGAGCGCGCCCAGGTCGTCCAGCAACCGCGGGTTCTCGCCCAGCCGGCGCAGCACGAACTCGGTCGCGGCGGCGTGGCCGTGGGTGAGCCGGCCGGCCACGCTCCCGGTGCGTTCCGACGTCGCCCAGTCGTGGCTCCGGGCCAGCTGGACGACCTCCGCGGGGCTCAGGTCGGCCACCGCGACCCGCACGCGTGGCCCGTCCGCCGGACCGGTTCCCGGCCACGGCACGGCGCCGGTCGCGGCCGGCCCGGCGCTGGTCGTGACCACGGTCAGCGGATCGGGCAGCCGGTTCTCCGGCGTCGGCCGGCTGTCGGCGATCGCCCGGCGGACGCGCAGCAGCGAGCGGACGAACGTCATCGCCGCCGGGACGTCGCCGTCGTCGAGCAGCAGGAGCATCTGCGGCGGCCGCCCCCGGACGCGGGCGTGGCTGCGGCGCAGGTCCGCGAGGAACGCGGCGACCAGGACGTCGTCGACGCCGCGCCGGACCACCGGGTCCGTGCTCTTCGCCCGGGCGCTGAGCTGGATCAGCGTCTCCTCGGCGTTGTTCGCGAAGTCCTGGTCCTGGTGGGCGAACCAGTCCACGGCGTCGCCCCAGGAAAACCGCAGCAGGCCGCGCCCGCGGTACAGGCGGTTCAGCGCGCTCTCGGCGGCTTCGGCCGCCAGCCGGGGAACCAGGTCCGGCAGCCCGGGGATCTGGACGTGCACGAGGGCGAACGAATCGTGCGCCAGCGCTTTGAGGAATCCGTCGAGCGCGGGTTTCCGCTTGTAGTCGTTGAGCCGTTCGCGCAGCCGCGTCCGCTGGTCACCGGCGGGGAGCCCGGCGAAATTCGCGCTGATGGCGAGTTGCGCGATCAGCGAACGGGGAAACGACACCGAATACCCGGGGACGCCGACGCCCAGCCCGAGCATGCTGGAGGTCAGCAGGGGGCGCAGCGACGTCCGGTCGCCGTCCGGCAGCAGTGGCTGGACCAGCACGGAAGCCGTGCGGTCCCGCCAGGTCCGCAGTGCTTCCGCGAGGATCGCGGTGCGCCCGGAACCCCCGCAGCCCGTGAGGACCACGACCGGCCGCGGATCGGCCGAGGCATTCTCGCCACGCGGTCCGGTCAGGTCGCCGATCAGCTCCAGGACCGACGTCC
This sequence comes from Amycolatopsis sp. NPDC049691, assembly GCF_040675005.1. Taxonomy (NCBI): domain Bacteria; kingdom Bacillati; phylum Actinomycetota; class Actinomycetes; order Pseudonocardiales; family Pseudonocardiaceae; genus Amycolatopsis; species Amycolatopsis sp. NPDC049691. Next base: position 75,840 of record NZ_JBFANX010000012.1, on the reverse strand, counting down.
GGCCCACGAACATGAGTCCCCCTTGACGCCATTCGCTCTTCGCCGCTCCCCTGCGAAGAGGAGCACTTTATCGTTTCCGAGCCGGGCGGAGAACAGAAATGGCCGCAAGCGGCCGAAGGCCAGCCGAATGCCGGAGCGGTGACCTGAATGCCGCAGCGTTCCGGCACGCGGAGTAGTCAAACCCGCCGAACGGCGCCGCCGACGTCCTTTGTGGACCAGGTCGGCGGCGGCCGGGCCCGCGGCACCGCGAGCCCGGCCACCCCGCTCAGACAGCGCGAGCGCGCACCCCGGACGCGAGCCGGCCGGTGAGCCGCTCGAGTGCCGCCGTGTCCCCTGCGCGGTCCAGCAGGGTTTCCACCAGCGCCGATCCGACGATCACGCCGTCCGCGAACCCGGCGACCTCCGCCGCCTGGTCCGCGTCCGACACGCCCATGCCGACGCACACCGGCAGCCCGGTGTGCGAGCGCAGCCGTCGCACCAGCGCCGCGGCGGCCCGGTCGACCGACTCGCGCGTTCCGGTGACGCCCAGCAACGCGGACGCGTAGACGAACCCCGTGCCGGCCGCCGCGGTCTCCGCCAGCTGCTCGTCCGTGCTGCTCGGCGCGACCACGAACACCGTGGCCAGCCCGTGCTCGTCCGCCTGCCGCCGCCACTGCGCCGATTCGGCCACCGGCAGGTCGGGCAGCACGCAACCCGCGCCGCCCGCGTCCGCCAGTTCGCGCGCGAAGCGCTCGACGCCGTAGCGGGACACCGGGTTCCAGTACGACATCACCAGCACCGGCTTGCCCGTGGCCGCGTGCACTTCGCGGACCGTGCGCAGGACGCCGGCGATCCGGACCCCGCCGCGCAGCGCGATGTCGTCGGCGGTCTGGATGACCGGGCCGTCCAGCACCGGGTCGCTGTGCGGCAGGCCCACTTCGACGATGTCCGCGCCGGCGTCGAGGGTCGCCCGCAGAGCCGCGATCCCGCCGTCGACCGTGGGGAAACCGGCCGGCAGGTAGGCGATGAGCGCGGCCCGTCCGTCCTGCTCGGCCCGGGCGAGCGTCTCGTCCAGCAACCGCCGGCTCATCGCGCACTCTCCAGTCCGAAGTGGACGGATGCCGTGTCCATGTCCTTGTCGCCGCGGCCCGACAGGTTCACCAGCAGCAGGGCGTCCGGGCCGAGCTCGGCACCGACCCGCAGCGCCCCGGCGAGCGCGTGCGCGCTTTCGATCGCCGGGACGATCCCCTCGGTCGAGGCGAGCAGCCGGAACGCCGCCATGGCCTCGTCGTCGGTGACCGGGCGGTAGGCGGCGCGGCCGGAGTCGTGCAGGTGCGCGTGTTCCGGGCCGACGCCGGGGTAGTCGAGCCCGGCCGAGATCGACCAGGCTTCCCGGATCTGGCCTTCGTCGTCCTGCAGGACGTAGGAGCGGGAGCCGTGCAGGACACCGGGTTCGCCCGCCGAGAGCGACGCCGCGTGCTCCCCGCTCGCCACGCCGTGCCCGGCGGCTTCGCAGCCGATCAGCCGCACGCCGGGGTCGTCGAGGAACGCGTGGAACAGCCCGATCGCGTTCGATCCGCCGCCGACGCAGGCGATCGCGGCGTCGGGCAGCCGTCCGGTCCGCTCCAGGAGCTGACGGCGGGCTTCGACGCCGATGACGCGCTGGAAGTCGCGGATCATGGCGGGGAACGGGTGCGGCCCGGCGACCGTGCCGAACAGGTAGTGCGTGTCGCCGACGTGGGCGACCCAGTCGCGGAACGTCTCGTTGATGGCGTCCTTGAGGGTGCGGGAGCCCGACGTCACCGGCACGACCCGCGCGCCGAGCAGCTCCATCCGCGTCACGTTCACCGCTTGGCGGCGCATGTCCGTCTCTCCCATGTAGACGGTGCAGGCGAGGCCGGTCAGCGCGCACGCGGTGGCGGTCGCGACGCCGTGCGAGCCCGCGCCGGTCTCGGCGATGACGCGGGTCTTGCCCATCCGCCGCGCCAGCAACGCCTGGCCGAGCGCGTTGTTGACCTTGTGCGAGCCGGTGTGGTTGAGGTCTTCGCGCTTGAGGAAGATCCGCGCGCCCCCGGCGTGCGCGGCGAAACGCGGCACCTCGGTGAGGGCGCTCGGCCGCCCGACGTAGTGGGCGAGCAGGTCCTCGAACCGGGCGACGAAGACGGGATCCGCTTTCGCCCGTTCGTATTCGGCCGCGACCTGGTCGACGGCCGCGACGAGCGCCTGCGGGACGAACTGGCCGCCGAAGGCACCGAAGTACCCCCGGGCATCGGGAAGGCCGCCCGGCGCGGCCGGGAAGAAGAAGTCCATTGTGGATGTGCTCCTGACCCGGGACGTCCCGGGTGGTTCGTGGCTGGTCGGGGATCACCGGAGCGCACGAACGCGCGGGCTCACCGAGTTTCAGTGAGCCTTCGCGACGCGCGGCAAGCGGTGCCATCGCATCCCGTCGACCTGGCCCGCCTCGGAGCCGATCGCGTACCGCACCCGGCGTCCGCGCACGCGCCGCGCGGGCGCCTGGCAGCCACGCGGCCGGCGGCCACGGGCGAAACGGACGGTCAGGGGCACGAACGCAGCTTAGCCCGCCCGAGCGCGGTTCCGGCAAGCGTGGGCCGCGTCACGAGCCACCTCGCAGGGGCTGGTCCGCGGTGAGCGCCGAGCGGATGGCGCGCTCGACGATGTCTTCGAGAGCCGCCGGAATCTCCCGGCCGGCGCTCAAGTAGCGGCGGACGGCGGCGTAGGGGAGGTCGACGACGACGAGCAGGATCTCCGCCGTCCCGCGCCCGGTCGCCGCCTTGAGGTCGGTCACCAGGCGGCGGATGTGCCGGTCCCAGCGGGCTTGGTCGGCCTCGCGCAGGTCGCGGCTTTCCCGGGGCCACGCCGCGGGTTCGAAGGAGCCGAGGCCGGTCAGCAGTACCCGGGCGTCGGCCGGGTGGTCGCGGCACCACGTCACGGTCCGGCGCCCGAGCGCGACCGCGGCGGCCACCGGCTCGTCGCCGAAGAGCGGGTACAGCTCGGCGTGGAAGCTCTGCACCGCGCGGTTCCAGAGGGCGGCCAGCAGGGCCGCGCGGGTGGGGAACCGGTGGTAGACGGAGCCGCTGGACACCGCGGCTTCGCGGATCACGCCGGCGACGGTGATCGCGTCGGCGCTGCCCGTGGCGAGCAGCCGGGCGGCCGCGTCGAGGATCGTCGACGTGTCGTGCACGAGCCGTGGCATGGGTTGACGATAACCGAACGCGCCTTCTAGAGTCCGCTCTCTAGAGAGCGTCGTCTAAGGAGTGCCATGAAGAGCCTCGTCGTCACCGGTCCCGGCGGCCTGGAATGGCAGGACCGGCCGGCGCCCGGCCTTTCCGCGCCCGGGGACGCGCTGGTGCGGCCGATCGCCTCGTCCGCCTGCGACCTCGACCGCCGGCTCGTGGTGTCGCCGGCGCCGTTCGAGCCGCCGTTCGCCCTCGGCCACGAAGCGGTCGGCGAGATCGTCGACCTCGACGGCGACGATGCACCACTGCACGTCGGCCAGCGGGTGGTCATCCCGTGGCACATCAGCTGTGGCACGTGCGAGAACTGCCGGCGCGCACTGCCGGGTGCCTGCGCTTCGGTGCCGCGCCTGGCGTCCTACGGCACGAGCGCCGGCGGGCTCTGGGGCGGGTTGTTCGACGACCTGGTCCGGGTTCCGTGGGCCCGGTACAACCTGACGCCGTTGCCCGGGAGCGTCGACCCGTTCCTGGCCGCCTCGGCCGCCGACAACCTCACCGACGCCTTCCAAGCCGTCCGGCCGACCCTCGACGCCCGGCCCGGCGCCGAAGTGCTCGTGGTCGGCGGAACGGCGAGCCTCGGGCTGTTGACCGTCCTGAGCGCCGTCGCGCTGGGCGCCGGGAGCGTCACCTACTTCGACGTCGACGAAGGACGCCGCGCCAAGGCCGCCGCCGCGGGAGCGACCGTCGTCGCGGCCGAGGCGTACCCCGACCGGCTCGACGGCACCTTCGACCTGGTCGTGGACGCCTCCGCCGCGAGCGCGGGCTTCCGGTGCGCCCTGCTGTCCACCCGCCCGGGCGGCACGTGCGTCATCCGGTCCGTCTACTTCGGAGAGCCGCGGCTGCCGTACTTCTCGTTGTACGGCACGGGGATCACCATCGTCGTCGGACCGCCGCACGCCGGTCCGCACGTCCCGGACGTGCTGAAGCTCCTCGACGGCGGAACCCTGGATCCCGCGCCGATCCTGGCCGGCCCGTTCGGCTACGACGACGCCGTCGGGGTGCTGCTGGACCCACCGGCGGGGAAACCGGTCTTCACGCGCCCGTAGACGAACCGGTGCACGGCGTCGAGCGCGGCCGGGGCGGGGGTGTCCGGGTGAGCGGCGTCGTGCAGCGGGTGGTCCACGCCGGGCAGCGGTACCCGGCCCGGGCCGCCCGCGTGCGCGCGGCGCAGGGCGGCGGTCAAGGCGTCCGTTGTGGCGCAAGGGACCTGGGCGTCGCTCGTGCCGCAGGTCAGCAGCACCCTGGTTCCCGGGCGCAGAGCCGCGGCCGCGGCCGGCGGGTAGACGGCGTCGTCGCTCTCCACGAACCGGCCGTTCGGCCCCTGGAAGGCCACGAAAAGCCGGGCGACGGCGGGCGGCAGGCCGGTGGTGTCGACCGGCCGGTGTTCGCGCAGTGAAGTGACGGCGGCGTCGATCGCCGCGTCGATGATGCGCTGCTGCTCCGGGGTGAACTGGCCCTGCCGGGCCGCCTCGGCGGTCTCGGCGTGCAGTTGCAGCGCGACCAGGTCCAGCAGGCGGATCGCCTGCGGCTGCAGCAGTGCCAGGCCGGCCGGGCGCGGGTGGACGGTGCCGCCGAGCAGCAGCGCCGTCATCGCTCCCTCGCTGTGCCCGACGACCAGCAGCGCGCGCGAGTCGGCTTCCGGTTGATCCCGCAACAACTCGTAGGCGGCCTTCGCCTGACGGACGAACGCGGGGTAGTCGAGTGTTTCGGGGTGGTCGCGGTAGGCGCCGAGGCCGGTGCGACCGGTGCCGTACTTGCCGAACCGCAGCGTGGCGACCCGGTCGCCGCCGAGCGCGGCGGCCGGTTGCGCCAGGGTGTCGGGAGCCGCGTGCGGTGGTTGGTTGCCGTCGCGGTCGGCACGGTGGGCGGGAACGTGCAGGGTGCCGCCCCGGCCGGGGTGGCGGAAACGACCGCCAGCGACGCCACGACCGTGGCCAGGTGGGAGAACATCTTCACCGCAGGGCGTTCTCGACCAGCGTGACGGTCTCGCGCGGGTTGTCGACTTGGAGGACCAGACGGGCGTAGCGCTCGTCGTCGAGTTCGATCACGACGGCCTTCGACGGATCCTTGACGTCCCAGAAGACCTTTTCGCCGTCGAGGTGGAACGTGCCCGCCGTGATCACCCCGGGTACGTGGGCGCCCGGCGCGCGGATCCCCTTGGGGTCGGCGGCGATGCCGGGGTCCGCGGTCGCGCCGCGGACGTTGGCCAGCGGGATGGTCAGGCTGCTCTTGAAGGCCCAGAGCTTGTCGAGACCCTCGATCACGACGACGAGGTCGTCGCCGTCGATGTGGACCAGTGCCATGTCATTTTCCTTGTCGGTCGAAGCGTTGGGTGAGCGCGGCGCCGACCCCGTCGGGGTTGCCGCGCAGGACGATGCCCAGTGCGGCGGCCGTGAGGCCGGCGGCCAGGGCGGTGGGGATGTGGAGCGCGTCGGCGATCGCCTGGTCGATCCCGGCCAGCGCCGCGGCCACTTCGGCGGCCACCTCTTCGTCCGCCGGTGCCCGGTCGACCACCGCGAGCAGCAGCAGCCCGAGATCGGCCGCGGTGACGAGCCTCAGCACGGTCGCGGCATCCGGTGCCGCGGCAAGCGCTTCGGCCAACGGGCGGACGTCGTCACCGAGGTGGCGACGCAGCGCGGCCAGGTAGAGACCGCGCTTGCTGCCGAAGGTCTTGTACAAGCTGTTGCGGTGCACGCCGAGGTGGGTGACGAGGTCGTCGACGGACACGCCGTCGTACGCGCGGCCACCGAACAACCCCACGGCGGCGCGCACCACCTCGTCCTCGTCGAACGTCCGTTGCCTGCCCATGTCCTGACCGTAGCGTTTTGAGGAACGATCAGTCAAGAACGATCGTTCCTCAAAATTTTCCCACCGCTTGGGGCGTTGTTGCCTTGCGGCATGGGGGTTTCCCGCGGTCCGGAGTCGAACAACTGATCGACCGCCGACCGTGTCCTATATGGACTCATCCGGTGAACTCGCAGGTCAGGGGACATCTTCTGGCGGCTGTGCCGTCGAGCCGCGCCGCGGGTGGGCAGACTTCTTAGGCGACACAACGGAGTTCATGGTCACCCCTGTTTGGATTTTGTGCCGTCCTGGTAATACTCTGTGTGACGTCGGCCGATGGGCCTGACGGCTAGTTCCACTATGGAGGACTGGAATGACGAACAAGGCCCAGCTGATCGAGGCGCTGTCGGAGCGTCTGGGCGACGACAAGAAGGTGGCTGCGCAGGCCGTTGACGGTCTGGTGGACATCATCATCCGGACGGTCAACAAGGGCGAGAAGGTCAACATCACCGGCTTCGGCGTGTTCGAGAAGCGCGCTCGCGCCGCTCGTACCGCGCGCAACCCGCGTACCGGTGAGGCCGTGAAGGTCAAGAAGACCAACGTTCCCGCCTTCCGCGCCGGCACGACGTTCAAGGACGTCATCTCCGGGTCGAAGAAGCTCCCGAAGGCCACCCCGGTCAAGCGCGCCACCGCGACCGCGACCCGCGCGACGGCCACGAAGACCGCGGCCGCCGCGCCCGCCAAGGCGACGACGACGCGCACCACGCGGACCGCGGCGGCGAAGCCGGCCGCCACGCGTTCGACGACGACCACGCGGACCCGCGCCACCGCGGCGAAGCCGGCCAAGGCGACCGCGACCAAGGCGACCGCCACGAAGGCGGCCCCGAAGACCACGGCGGCCAAGGCCACCACGGCGAAGGCGACCACCACGCGGGCGAAGGCCGCCGCCAAGCCGGCCGCCGCCGCCGCGAAGAAGCCGGCCGCCGCCAAGGCCCCGGCCAAGCGCACGTCGGCCGCCAAGAAGAAGTAACTCCCGCTTCACCTCGAAGGGCCCCGCACCATCCCGGTGCGGGGCCCTTCGGCGTTCCCGCCTTCGCCGTAACGGCTTGAACCGCCCGGACGACTCCCGAGAGCCGGTAGTGTTGATTCGTGCGGAGGTGGCGACATGAGGATCGTCTCCAGCCCCTTGCCCTCGCTGGTCTGGATCTCCTTGCCGATCGGCATCGCCGTGCTGTTCCTCGCCCTTCTCCTGTCCTGACCGCCCCCGGCGTACGAAAGGAGTCCGCGATGTCCCCCGCACCGGATCACGACAAGGGCAGCGAGCGGAGGCGTATGAACGCGATGAGTGCGCCCCTTTCGCCGGCGAGGAAGGCCAGTGTCCTGCCTTCGCTGCTCATCGTCTGCATACTGCTCATCGGCGTCGTCGCGTTGCTGATCGGGTTGTTCACCTGACATGTCGAAGTTCGACCGGATCCGCCTGTGGGCGATTCCTGTCCTGCTCGTCGCGGTGGTCCTGCTCGGCCTCGCGTACCTGACCAAGCTCGGGCTGATCAACCCGAGCCGGCTGGGGGCGGGCAAAGACACCCTCGCCGCGGTCGGCAGCATCTGCACCACGGTGACCGTGGTGGTGACCGGGGTCTTGGCCTACTACCGGTTCTTCCGGGGCCGCACGTTCACCCTGCGGCTCGAGCTGGACAGCGAAGTGACGATGGTCGACGGCCCGCACGAAGCATCTCTCGGCCTGCTGACGGTCTCCGTGAAGAACATCGGCAACAGCACCGTCTGGGCTCCCGAAGTCACCGCGAAGCTCAAGTACCGCTATCTCGACGGCCGGATCGTCGAGAGCGAGGTGGCGCGCTGGGAGGACGACATCGTCCGCGCGGGCCGCCGTCGCAAGGTGACGGCCATCGATCCCGGCGAATGCTCCACCTTCTCCGCCGAGATCTTCGTCGACCGGGACGTCTGGGCCGTGACCCACCACGTCGGCGTCGCCTGTGCGGGGCACCAGTGGTCGAGGGTGCGCATCCAGCGGGGGCCGTCGCAGCGGTGACGAGCGCGGGCCGTCATCCGCCTCAGCGGGCGGGTATGGCCTCCGTTGGCGGCGAGGACGGGTCGTCCTTGCCGCCAACGGGCCGCGCGTCTCGATCTCTCCCCAGTGATCTCGCGGCCACCGCCTTACTTCTTGGCGGCGGCGACCTTCTTGCGCGGGGCGCGCTTGCGCGGCGCCGCCGGGGTCTCGGCCTCGGCCACCTGGGCCTGCTCGTAGGCCGCGATCACCTCGGACGACAGGCGGCCGCGCTCGGAGACCTCGTAGCCGTTCGCGTTCGCCCAGGCGCGGATCTGCTGGTTGCGCTCGCGGTCGGTGGTGCTCGTCGTGGTCGACTGCCCGGTGGCGACGCGCACCTTGCGGCCGCCGATGCGCCGGCCGGCCGCGATGTAACGGGCGAGTTCGTCGCGGAGGGCGGCGGCGTTGTCGTCCGAAAGGTCGATTTCGTAGGTGACGCCGTCGAGGCCGAACTGAACGGTCTGGGCAGCGGTGCTGCCGTCGATGTCGTCCAGGATCTCGACGAGGACTTTCTGGGCCACGGGAATGCTCCTCAAGCTGGATGTGCGTCCGGGGAACGTGACGTGTGACAAGTTGCACAATGACCGACGTTCTCAGGTGGAGTGTATCCACCCGGGGATCGGTACGGCAATTTCCCGGGGACTTCCCGTGATTCGGCGGTCCTGAATGGACGGGCAGCGGGCCGCTTCCGCGGTACTAGTTGCCGGACGGCGTCGTGCCCTGCTCGCCGTGGTGGTAGGGCGGGTCCGTCTCGAGGGCCTCGTCGGCCTTCTCTTCGACGGGATCCGCCAGCTCGGCTTTCGCGGCGGCCTCTTTGGCCTCTTCGATGTGCCGCCGCGAGCGGGCGAGGTCTTCGGGGTTGTCGTGGTTCTCGTTCGCCGCCATCACAACTCCTTGCCGGGGGCAATTCCGTGATGTGGGGTTACCCGTCCGGCGGGACGGCAACCGTCGGCGTGCCAGATCGATTCTTTCGGGGCTATTGCGAAAGCGGGCGGGGAATCGCGCGCCGGGCACTGCTGGGGCTTCGTGCGGTCCAGTCGGCGCTGCGGTCGCCTGGGCGGCGAGACGGCGTGCGGGTGGTGAAATTCTTCCGCTCCCCGCCCGCTGTGTGGTGATCGGGTGCCCGGGACCGGTTCCGCCTTTGCCGCCGCAGGCCGTTGAACGCTGTTTTCCCCGGAACGCCGAAGGGCCCCGCACCAGCCGGCGCGGGGCCCTTCCGGGGTGAAGCGGGAGTTACTTCTTCTTGGCGGCGGACGTGCGCTTGGCCGGGGCCTTGGCGGCCGTGGTCTTCTTCGCGGCGGCGGCGGTCTTGGTCGCGGCCGGCTTGGCGGCGGCCTTCGCCCGCGTGGTCGTCGCCTTCGCGGTGGTGGCCTTGGCCGCGGTGGTCTTCGCCGCGGTCTTCGGGGCCGCCTTGGTGGCGGTGGCCTTGGCGGCCGGCTTCGCCGCGGTGGCGCGGGTCCGGGTGGTCGTCGAACGCGTGGTGGCCGGCTTGGCGGCAGCGGCGCGCGTGGTGCGGGTGGTGGTGGCCTTGGCCGGGGTGGCGGCCTTGGTGGCGGTCGCCCGGGTCGTCGTCGCCGCGGTGGCGCGCTTGACCGGCGTGGCCTTCGGCAGCTTCTTGGTGCCGGAGATGACGTCCTTGAAGGTGGTGCCGGCGCGGAAGGCGGGCACGTTGGTCTTCTTGACGCGCACGGCCTCGCCGGTGCGCGGGTTCCGGGCGGTGCGGGCGGCGCGGGCGCGCTTCTCGAACACCCCGAAGCCGGTGATGTTGACCTTTTCGCCCTTGTTGACCGTCCGGATGATGATGTCGACGAGACCGTCAACGGCCTGCGAAGCCACCTTCTTGTCGCCCAGACGCTCCGACAGCGCCTCGATCAGCTGGGCCTTGTTCGTCATTCCAGTCCTCCATAGTGGAACTACTAGTCACGGCCCATCTCGGCCGACACTGCACACGGTATTACCAATACCGCACAAAATCCAACCGGGGGTCGAAATATTTCCTTGCGAGGGCGCTGGTTCCGCCTCCCGAGGGACGTCCGTGAGACAGGACCCGGAATGGAAACCGGACTTCGACCATGGCCCTGAGCAGGCAAAACATGGTACCGGTGCCGTCCACTGTGGTCGTCCATATAGGACCCGGGGCCCTTCGGGCGACTTTTTGCGCGACACGCCGGTACGGGGGCCTCCCGGCGTGTGGTTGGGGCCACGCCGAGCCCGATCCCGCGCAGCGGCGGGGGTTCCCGGACCCGCCGGCGACCCCCGGATCAGGCTTGCCCGGGCACCGCCGGGGATCCCGGGAGAGTCAGCCAGCCGATCGCGCGGGTCTCCTTGACGGCGACTTCGACGGGGCGGAACGCGGCCGCGTCGACCGACGGTGTCTGCCGGACGACTTCGTCGTGGAACCAGGCGGAAGTGATCACGGCGAGCGGCCCCGGTGAGGTCAGCAAGGCGGCCTTCACCTGCGCCGCTTCCAGCAGCCGGAAGGCATGGTTGATCGAAGGGGCCGTAACCCCGAACTCGTCGTGGACGACCTCTCCGGCGTGCAGGGCCATCCGCAGCCGCAGCTGTTCCTCGGCCCGGTGCCGGGCGTTGTGGTGCTGCAGCCTGCGAACCAGCGCGCGTGGCAGGGAGGCCGCGATGGGCCCTTTGGGTGTTCCGGGCGGCACCAGGACCAGGACGCCGTCACCGCAGTCGACGTGCCGGCAGTCCTTCCAGGGCAGGCCCGAGTCGGCGAAAGCCCGCCGCAGGGCCTGATACAGCGCGTGCCGCACGACCAGCCGGTGGCCGCTGGTCCGGCGAGCGTCCCCGTACCCGGAGACGTCGACCACCACGATCGACCGGTGAACCGCCTGGCGGAGCCCGGGTTCGCGCCTGCCCACTCAGATCACCTCCGCCGCTGTCAGGACCTTCCTCAACCGCGCGAGGGCGCGGTGCTGGGCAACACGAACGGCCCCGGGAGTGGACCCCACGGCGTCGGCGACTTCTTCGGCGGACAGGCCGACGACCACACGCAGCACCACGATCTCCCGCTGTTTGTCCGGCAGCACCCGCAACAACTGGGACATCCGCTCAGCCAGCTCTCGCGGTGAGCGTCGGCCACCTTGTGCTGGGCGATCCCGTAGACGAACGCCAGGAACGGGCGGCCTTGGTCGCGGTACGAAGGCAACGCCGTGAGCACCGCCAGGCACACTTCCTGCGCGACGTCGTCCGCGGAGGCGAACGACCGCTCCCGCCTGCCGACCCGGGCGCGGCAGTACCGCACCACCAAGGGCCGGATGGCCGCGAGCAGCCGCTCCACTGCCTGAGGATCCCCTTCGACCGCGGCGGCGATCGGCGGTCCGTCGAGGATGGTGATCGAGCCGGCGGACGTCCCGACGGTGACCGGCACCGCGACCGGGTGCAGGGCAACGGCCTGCCGCACCACCCTCCGCCGGAAGGGTTCCGTGCGTGCCTCGTTGTCCAGGTCAGGGGCGAAGAGGCTGTCGAGGTAGTCGTCCGCGACGGCCAGGCGCCGGGTGAGCTCGTCGTCGTGTCGCGGGCTGATCATCGGTCCCTCGCTTCGAGTTTCGACAGCAACCGCCTGCGGCCCCGGGACACCCTCTGCTTGGCCGCGGCAACCGAGATGCCGCGTCTCCACTGCCTCGAAGTGCAGGTCGGGTGAACCCCACGTCGTCTGGCACAAGCGGTCGTCGGGCTGGTGGACATCCGTGCCGTCGAACCGCTGCTGGTGGCGCCGCGCGCTCAGCACCATCTGCCGCACCGTCCGGTAGAGCCATGCGCGCTCGTTCCGGACCGGATCCTGACCGGGGTGCTTCAGGGGGCGCACGACCAGTTCGGCGACCGCGTCGTCCGCGAACGCCTGTGCGTCCAGGACCGAGGTGCCCAGCTTCACAGCGAACTTGGCGAGATCGACGTAATAGAGCTTGCGGAGACTCATCGCTCGCTCCGCCAACGCACGGTCCGATTCACGAGGGCCGTCCGCCACGCCGGATCCGGATGTTCGGGCGCCGGTGGGGCGTCACGCTCATGTCCGTAAGTGACGGAAAAGGCCTGCGGTGACAAAAGATCTTCCCCGTAGGGTGAACTCACTCGTTCGGCCCAGCGTGACGTCTCGGGTACCCAGCACGCACAACGCCGTGTTGGGCGCGGGACTGTCGGTCCGGCGGGCTAGTCTGCCGCGGGAGGAAGACCCGGGCGGACAGGGAGAACCGTGGACCAGGAGACGCTCACCACCGTGGTCGGCCGGGTGGCCGGGACCGAGGACTCGACGCCACTGCAGTTCCACGTGGCCATCGATCCGGAGGCCTACCTGCAGCTCGATGACGTCGTCGTCACCCGCAGGCAGCTCCCGGGCCTCGGCGAAGTCACCTCCTACGGCGTCGTCACGCAGGTGAGCGCGCGGCACGAAGGTGCCAGCTTCGGCAGTGACGTCTTCCTGATCTCCGACGGCGTCCTGCCCGCGCAGGTGCAGGAGATCGCCGAGATCGCCACCACCCGCGTCGAGCCCGAGTGCTACGTGCCGCCGCGGCCGGGCAGCCAGGTCGAGCGCGCCGTGGGGGAGGATCGCGCTCAGGCGCTGTACTTCGACAACATGACCCGCCAGGTGGCGGTCGGCCTCGGCCGGGACGGCGAACCCGTCTACCTCAACATGGACTTCCTCGACGGCACCCGCGGCGCGCACGTCAGCATCTCCGGCGTCTCGGGCGTCGCCACCAAGACGTCGTTCGCGTTGTTCCTGCTGCACTCGATCTTCCGCGGCGGCGCCCTGCCGAACGCCCACAACGCCAAGGCCCTCGTCTTCTCCGTCAAGGGCGAGGACCTGCTGTTCCTCGACACCCCCAACATCCACCTCGACGAGAAGCTCAGGGACGAATACCTCAAGCTGGGCCTGCCCGCCGAGCCTTTCGCCTCGGTCGGCTTCTACGCGCCGCCGACGCCGTCGGACACCACCGGGAAGCCTTACGTCACCGGGCGCACCTCCGGGGTCGGCGCCTTCTGGTGGACCATCGCGGAGTTCTGCGCGAACGACCTGCTGCCGTACGTCTTCGCCGACGCCGAGGACGAGCGCAACCAGTACACGATGGTCATCCACCAGGTCGCGAACCGCCTGCGGCTGGACAGCACCCCCGCGGGCAAGGACGGCGCCGCGAACGTCGACGGCGTTCTCTGCCGCACCTACGCCGAGCTCATCGACGTCATCTGCGAGCGCGTCACCGACGAGGAAACCCGCGCGAGCTGGGCGGGTGCCGTCACCGGCGCCGGCACGGTCAACGCCTTCATCCGCCGCCTGCGCTCCAGCCAGCGCGCGCTCAACGGCCTCATCCGCGGCGATCTCGCCGATCACCCCGCCCGCAAGCTGTCCACGGAGAACCAGCAGGTGACCGTCGTGGACATCCACAACCTCGTCGAGCGCGCGCAGCGGTTCGTCGTCGGTGTCACGCTCGCCGCGGAGACCGCGCGCAAGGAAGCCGCCGGCCCGGGCGGGCTGCTGTTCACCATGCTGGACGAGCTCAACAAGTACGCCCCGCGCGAAGGCAGCAGCCCCATCAAGGAAGTGCTGCTCGACATCGCCGAGCGCGGCCGCTCCCTCGGCGTCATCCTGATCGGCGCGCAGCAGACCGCTTCCGAGGTCGAGCGCCGGATCGTCAGCAACAGCTCGGTGCGGATCGTCGGCCGCCTCGACGCCGCCGAGGCCTCGCGCCCCGAGTACGGCTTTCTCCCGGCCAGCCAGCGGGTCCGCGCGACGCTGGCGACACCGGGCACGATGTTCGTGAGCCAGCCGGAGATCCCGGTGCCGATCGCGGTCGGCTTCCCGTTCCCGGCCTGGGCCACGCGGCTTTCCGAGGCCGGGCAGATCCCGTCGACGACCCGGTCGTCGAAGAAGTCCGATCCCTTCGCCGGCCTGCCGACGCGCGGCAGCGACCCGTTCGGCGACGACCCGCCGCCGTTCTGAGCCCGCCGCCCGACACCCCAACGGAAGGACCGAGTGTGAAGTTCCTGCACACCTCCGACTGGCACGTCGGCAAGACCCTCAAGGGGCGCAACCGCCTGGACGAGCAGCGTGCGGTGCTCGGCGAAATCGTCCGGATCGCGCGGGACGAGCAGTTCGACGCCGTCCTCGTCGCGGGTGACCTCTACGAGACGTCGGCGCCGTCCGCGGCCGCGCAGGAGCTCGTGGTGCGGGCCCTGATGGCGCTGCGCGAAACCGGTGCCGAGGTCGTCGCGATCGCCGGGAACCACGACCACGCCGCGACGTTCGAGGCGTACCGGCCGCTGCTGAAGGCGGCGGGCATCCAGCTCACGGGCGATCCGCGCCCGGTCCACGACGGCGGCGTCTTCTCGTTCGACGCCCGGTCGACCGGTGAGCGCGTCAACATCGCCGTGCTGCCGTTCCTTTCCCAGCGCTACGCGGTCCGCGCCGCCGAGCTGCTCACCGGGACCCCGGCGGACAACGTCGGCCAGTACGACCAGCGCGTGCGCGACATCCTGGAGCACCTCAAGACCGGGTTCTCCGCCGGCGCGGTCAACCTCGTCATGGCGCACCTGACGGTGACCGGCGGGACGATGGGCGGGGGCGAGCGCGCGGCGCAGTCCATCTTCGAGTACCACGTGCCGGCCACGGCGTTCGGCGCCGACCCGCACTACGTCGCGCTCGGCCACCTGCACCGGCGCCAGTCCCTGCCCGCCGCCTGCCCGGTGCACTACAGCGGTTCGCCGTTCGCCGTCGACTTCGGCGAGCAGGACAACAAGAGCGTGGTCCTGGCCGTCGAGGTCACGCCGACGACGCCGGCGAAGATCACCGAAATCCCGATGACCAAGGGGCGCCGGCTGCGGACCGTCCACGGCACGGTGGCGGAGCTGACCGGCCGCAAAGAGGAGTTCGGCGAGGACTACCTCCGCGTCTACGTCCGCGAAGCGACCAGGGCCGGCCTGCGCGAGGAGATCCAGGAAGCCCTGCCGAACGCCCTGGAGATCCGCATCGACCCGGAGTTCGCCGCACCCGTGACGACGGCGGGCGGCGACCGCGCGGTCGCGGACCGTTCGCCGGGGGAGCTGTTCGCGTCCTACTGCGAGGAACGGACGATCGAGGACAAGCGGGTCCAGTCGCTCTTCGCGCGGCTGCACGACGAAGAGACGAGCGGGGTGTGACATGCGGCCTGTGCTGCTGGAGATGACCGGCTTCGCGTCGTTTCGCGACAAGACCGAAGTCAGCTTCGAGGACACGGACTACTTCGCGCTCGTCGGGCCGACCGGCGCCGGCAAGAGCACGGTCATCGACGCGCTCACCTTCGCCCTCTACGGTTCCGTCGCCCGCTGGGACCACGAAGGGCTCGTCGCGCCCGCCCTCGCGCCGACGGCGAACCGCGCGACCGTGCGGCTGGTGTTCGACGCCGGCGGCGCGCGCTACCACGTCGTGCGCGAAGTCCGGCGCAGCGGCGGGAAGAAACCCACGGTCAGCGTCAAGAACGTGCGCCTGGAACGGCTCGTCGACCCGACCGCGCTCGGCGGGCCGGAGGACGACGCCGACCCGGTCGCCGCGGACTCCGAGGTCACCCCGGCCGTCGAGCGGCTGCTCGGGTTGACGTTCAAGCACTTCTGCACCTGCGTGGCGCTGCCCCAGGGCGACTTCGCCGAGTTCCTGCACGCGAAGGCCGCCGACCGGCAGAAGATCCTCATCAAGCTGCTGGGCCTGGAGGTCTACGAGCGGATCGGGCGCCGCGCCGGCGTGACGGCCGAGCAGCAGAAGCAGCGCGCCGCCGTCCTCACCGAGCAGCTCGGCAGCTACGCCGACGCCACCGAGGAAGCCGTCGGAGAGCTGGCCGCGCGGATGACGGCGCTCGCGGACCTGGACGCGCGCGTGTCCGCGGCCCTGCCGGGGCTCACCGACGCGACCCGCGCGCACGACGAAGCCCGGCAAAGCGTCGCGACGCTGACGAAGGAACTGGGCGTCCTCGACGCGCTGGAACGCCCCGAAGGCGTCGAAGACCTCGAAACCCGGCGGCGCGCCGCGGCGGACGCGGCGAGCACGGCGCGAACCGGGCTGGAGACGGCCGAAACGGCGGACGAGGCGGCCCGTGCCGCGCTCGCGGCGGCTCCTGCCCGCGCCGAGCTGGAACGGATCCGCGCCGCCCGCACGGAGCTCGCCGAAGCCGAAAAGGCGCTCCCGGACCTGGAAGAAGCCGCGAAAACGGCGGCGGCGGCGAAGACGGCCGCCGCCGCGGCGGTGACGGAGGCCGTGGCGGCGGTCGACGTCGCGCGCCAGACGCGGGACACGACCGCGCGGGCGGCCGAGAACGCGGCCGCCGAAGCGGCGCGCGCCCGGCAGGACCGCGACCGGCTGGCCGGGCTGCGACCGCCGGAAGATCTCGGTGACCTGGCGAAGGAAGCCGCGCGGGTGGCGAAGCGCACGGCGGACGCCGACGCCCGCCTGCGCACCGCCGAGACCGCCGACGCCGAAGCGCGCGCGGCGCTGGCCGCGCAGCCGGACGTGGCGCCGCTCGCGGCGGCCCGCTCCGACGCCCGCACGCTCTACACGGTGTGCGACGCGCAACGGAAAGCCGCGCCCGAGCAGGCCGCGCGCCGGACGGAACTCGAAGCGGCGCGAACCGCCTTCGCCCGCGCCGACGCCGAAGTCGCCGCGGCGAAGACGGCGGTGACCGAAGCCGAACGGGCCGGGCAGGCGCTGACGCTGCGGGCCGGGCTCGCCGTCGGGCACCCGTGCCCGGTCTGCGAGCAGGAAGTCGCGACGCTGCCTGACGCCGGCGGCCACGCCCACCTGGCCGAAGCGGGGGAGCGCCTCGAGCGCGCCGAACGCGAACGTGCCGCCGCCGAGTCCGCGCTGCGCAAGCTGGAGCGCGCGGTGGACCGCGACGCCGACTCGGCCGCGTCGGCGGCCGCGCAGGCGGAAGAACTGCGGGCGGTGCTGGCCGACGTCGACGGCCCACCCGAGTCGCCGGTACTGCGGCGGCCGGTCGAGACGTCCTTTTCCGAGCAGGACTACGCGGACCTCGTCACGGCCGTGCGCGAGCGGGGAGAGTGGCTGTCGGCGACGATCGACGGCCGCGCCCGGGTCGCCGAGGCCGCACACGCCGCCGACCAGGAACTGGCGGCGGCCCGCGCCGACCGCACGGCGGCGCAGAAGGAGGCCGACGCCGTCGAGAAGTCCTTCGCGGCGGCCAGGGAAGCACTGCGGGCGGCGCGCGACCCGCTGGTGGAGCTGGGCGCGCCCGCGGTCGACGACGGCGACGTCCCGGCGGGCTGGCAGCGGCTCACCGCGTGGGCGGCGGCCACCCTGGAAGCCCGGCGGACGGCGCTGGCCGCGCTGGAAGCAGCCGCCGAAGCCGCGGGCAAGGAAGCCGTCGTCGCGGCCGACGACCTCGCCTCCGCCGAGCGGACCGCCGAGCAACGCCGGAAACGAGCGGGAGAAGCGGCGCTGGCCGAGCAGTCGGCGAGCACCGCGCTCACGACCACCCGGCGCCGGCACGGCGAGCTGACCGAGAGCGTGGCGGGCGCGCCCTCCGCCGAGGTCGTCACCGAGCAGCTCGCGAAGGTCGCCGAACTCGAAGCGGCCGCGAAGAAAGCGGACGCGGACCTGCGGACCGCCCGCGCGGCCGCCAAGCAGGCCGCCGAGGCTCAGGCACGCATCGCTTCGCAGGTCGACGCCGAACGGCAGCGGCTGTCGCGGGCGCGCGACCCCTTGGTGAGCCTGGGCGCGCCGCCGATCGACGGCGACAGCCTGCTCGGCGCCTGGACCGCGCTCACGGACTGGGCGGCCGGGCAGGCGAAGGAGCACCGCGAGCGCCTGGCCGTCGCGACGACGGCCGAGCGCGAAGCGGCCGAAGCGTTGCGGGCGGCCGAACGCGCGGTCGTCGACGACGTCACCGCGCTGGGTGTCGCCCTGCCGGAGGGGCCGGTGCGCGACCGAGTGCCGGTCGCGCTGGCGACCGCGCGGGCGCGCGCGGAAGCCGACCACACGGAAATGAAGCGGCGCGTGGCGCACGTGGCGGGCCTGCACGGCGACATCGCCGCCGCGGAGTCCGAAGCGCAGGTCGCGCGGCTGCTCGCGGACCAGCTGCGCTCGGACAAGTTCCCGCGCTGGCTGATCGCCGGTGCGCTCGACACGCTCGTCGCCGAGGCGTCGGCGTCGCTGCTGGAGCTGTCCGGCGGCCAGTTCGAGCTGACCCACGACAAGGGCGACTTCCTGGTGGTGGACCACAACGAGGCCGACGCCCGCCGCCCGGTGAAGACGCTCTCCGGCGGCGAGACGTTCCAGGCGTCGCTCTCGCTGGCCCTCGCGCTGTCCTCGCAGCTGGGCGCGATGGCCGCGGAAGGGGCGACCAAGCTGGAGTCGATCTTCCTCGACGAGGGCTTCGGCACCCTGGACGAGGCCACCCTCGACGTCGTGGCGTCCACATTGGAGAACCTGTCCGCGACCGGCTCCCGGATGGTCGGGGTGATCACGCACGTGCCGGCGCTCGCCGAGCGGGTGCCGGTGCGGTTCCTGGTCACCCGCGACGGCTCCGGTTCGCACATCACCAGGGAGGGCGCATGACGGCGGTGGCCGGGATGCACTTCAGCGTCGACTCGTGGGACCCGGGCTACGGCAGCTCGATGGAGGCCGAGGAGCTGGCGCGATCCGGTGCCGAGGTCGAGCTCGAAGTCGAGGTGCCGACGGAGGAATGGGCCCCGATCGACCCTTCGCCGGTTTCGCCGCCGGACGCGGTGCTGTTCGTCGACGGCGTCCGCCGCATCGACGCCCGCGTCTGGATCGACGACCCGGCCGGGACGAACTCGGCGTCGATCGGGCTGTGCGCGTCCTACGCGGCCGGGGTGGTCTGCTGCTGCGACGGGCGCGCGCACGTCGTGGGGACGGACGTCCGGCGCGGGGTGTTCACGGTCGCCCCGGAAGCGGCCGACATCGTGACCCCGGCGGGGGTCTACCGGGCGTTCCGCGCCGCGGCCAAGGAGGACAAGCCGCTGGCGGTGGTGCTGTCGTCGGCGTTGCAGGAGCAGCTGGCCGAGGCCGAGCTGGACACGGCGACGGCGGCACGCGCGGCGATCGCGGGTCACGTGGGCAGCGACCTGCTCGTGGTGGACGGCCCGCTGAGCGGCCGCACGCACCTGTCGCGCGCGGTCGGGTTCATCAAGAGCCACCAGACGACGTACTTGCCGGGCGAGCTCAACGCGATGGTCGGCAGGCTGACGCCCCACCAGCGCACCCCGGTGTTCCTGATGGGGACGACGTGGGTCCGCCATTCGTGGTACCTGCGGCTGCCGTCGGCGGGCGGGCCACCGTGGTCGGGAGTGGTCCGCGTGGAGGCGGCGCCCCACCTCGGGCGCGAGGAGGTGGCGGCGCTGGCGAACTTGACGCAGGCGGTGCTGGGACGGTTCGCGTCGGTGGAGTACAAGGACTCGCGGGCGCCGCAGAACCTGTACCCGATCGCGGGGTTGGAGCGCGATCTGCGGCACCGGCTGGGGGATCAGCAGTTCGTGTATCGGGCGCTGCGGCTGGCCGCGGCCCGCTGAGACCGGCCCGGCGGGGCGATCGCCGCCCGCCGGGCCGGGCCCGCCCTCTGGGGTGGGCGGGCTCCCCGGGGCGGCTGCCTGGGGGCACGCGCCCGTCCCGGGTGTCCTTTGTGGAGGATCAGGCCGCGGAGCCGTCGCCCGTTTGCGGTGCGCCCGCCGGCTTGACCGTGACCTGCGGCTTCGCCGGCTTGGCCACCTTCGTCGTCGTCGGCTTAGAAGGCTTAGAAGGCTTCGAAGTGGGCGTAGTGGGCGGCGTGCCCAGGATGGTGAAGGACTGCGTCGCCTTCCGGCCGTCCGTGCACGGGAACGACGCGGTGTACCGGCCCGGCGTCCTGATTGCCGTGGTGTACCCGGCGTGCTTGCCCCAATTGCCCCCTTCGCTCCACTTCAGCGGGGCGGCGAACCCCTTCGAGGTGACCGGCCCGGCGGGCGTGCAGCCGTTGCCCATCCCGGCGTACACCTGCGCGTAGATCTGCCCGCCCGGCTGGACCTCCGTCGTCATGCCCCAGGTGACCTCGTCGGCCGCCGCCGGGGCCGCCACCGTGAGTGTCGCCGCCCCCGCGGCCGTTAGTCCGATCAGTGTTTTCTTCAGCATGCTCGATCCCCTCTCCTGCGTACTCCCTCCACGCTTGAGCCGGGGAAACGGTTGAGCCGCACCGATGTTCAAGTACGTGAACGACTATCGAGTCTATGTTTTGCGGTCACGTATGGGTTAACTTGTCCGCCGTTGATCCCGTTCGACGACGAGGGAGACCGCGATGCGCACCGGCCGGCTCGTTCTTGCCGCGGTACTGGGGTTGTCGCTCGCGGCACCGGCCACGGCGGTCGCGGACGCGCAGCCGTGGCGCGACGCCCGCCAGTCGCCCGACCGCCGCGCCGCGGAGCTCGTCGCCGCGATGACCCTCGACGAGAAGATCTCCCAGCTGCACCTGCAGCCCGACGCGCAGCACCAGCGGTTCGTCCCGCCGATCCCGCGGCTCGGCGTCCCCGGGTTCCGGATCGCCAACGGCCCCGCCGGGATGGGCCCGGCCGACGACAAACCGCAGAAACCGGCGACCGCGCTGCCCGCCACGATGGCGCTCGCGTCGACGTTCGACACCGATCTCGCGCGCCGTTACGGCCGCCTGATCGGCGACGAAACCCGCGCCCTCGCGCACAACGTGTCCGAAGGGCCCGACATCAACATCGCCCGCGTGCCGCGCAACGGCCGGACGTTCGAAGGCATGGGCGAGGACCCGGTGCTCGTCGGGGCCATGGGCGCCGCCGACATCCGCGGCATCCAGGAGAACGGCACCATCGCCGAGGTCAAGCACTACGCGGCGAACAACCAGGAGACCCAGCGCCAGAGCATCGACGAGCACATCGACGAGCGCACGCTCAACGAGCTGTACCTGCCGCACTTCGAGCAGGCCGTGACCGAAGGCCACGCGGGCTCGGTGATGTGCGCCTACCCGAAGATCAACGGCGTCTTCACGTGCGAGAACCCGGCGCTGCTGCAGGACAAGCTGCGCGACGACTGGGGGTTCAAGGGGTTCGTCCAGTCCGACTGGGGCGCCGCGCACAGCACCGTCGGCTCGGCGAACGCGGGCATGAACCTCGAGATGATCGACGGCACCTGGTACGGCGAGAAGCTGAAGCAGGCCGTGCTCGCCGGGCAGGTGAGCGAACAGCGCGTCGACCAGCTGCTGCTGCCGCGGTTCCGCACGATGTTCGCGTTCGGGCAGTTCGACCACCCGCCGGTGCTCACCCCGCTGCCGACCGCGGAGCACGACGCCGCCGCGAAGCAGTTCGCCGAACGCGGCATGGTGCTGCTGCGCAACGAGCACGCCCAGCTCCCGCTCGACGACCGTGCGGTGCGGTCGATCGCGCTGATCGGGCCGTTCGCCGGCAAGGCCAAGACCGGCGGCGGGGGCAGCTCCGCCGTCATCCCGACGTCCACAGTGGACCCGTTGCCGGGGCTGCGGGCGCGGGTACCGGGTGCTGCGGTGACGTTGGACGACGGCAGCGACCCCGCCCGGGCCGCCGCGCTGGCGGCCGGTTCCGAGGTCGCGGTCGTGATGGTCGGCGACAACGAAACCGAGGGCAAGGACCGGCCGAGCCTGGCCCTGGACGGCAACCAGGACGCGCTGGTGGCGGCGGTCGCGGCGGCGAACCCGCACACGGTGGTCGTGGTGAAGAGCGGCGGCCCGGTGTTGATGCCGTGGGCGTCGTCGGTGCCGGCGATCCTGCAGGCGTGGTACCCGGGCCAGCAGGACGGTGCCGCGGTGGCGGGCGTGCTGTTCGGCGACGTCAACCCGTCGGCGAAGCTGCCGATCACGTTCCCGGCGGCGGACGCGGACACCCCGGCGAACACGGCGGCGCAGTTCCCCGGCGTGAACGGTGTCGCGCAGTACTCGGAGGGGCTGCAGGTCGGCTACCGCTGGTTCGACGCGCAGGGCCGCGCCCCGCTGTTCCCGTTCGGATACGGCCTGTCGTACACGACGTTCGCGTTCTCGGGGCTGTCGGTCCGGTCGGCGGGCGACGGCGCGACGGCGACGTTCACGGTCCGCAACACCGGCCACCGCGCGGGCGCGGAAGTGGCCCAGCTGTACCTCGGTTTCCCGGCGGCCGCGGGCGAACCGCCGCGGCAGCTGAAGGGGTTCTCGCGGGTCGAGCTGGCGCCGGGGCAGTCCCGCCGGGTGACGATCCACCTGTCCGCGCGTGACTTTTCGGTCTGGGACACGGCGAGCCACGCGTGGACGCCGGTGAAGGGCGGGTTCACGGTTCAGGTGGGTGACTCGTCGCGGTCGTTGCCGCTGCAGGCCCCGCTCGTGCGCCGCTGACGGAGGCCGCATCGCGGAGTTGTCCACAGCGCGGTCGTGATGTGGATCAGTGCGGCCGCGCGGTGGCTTTCCCCGGCTTTTCGTCGGAGAGGGCCGATACGCTGGAAGCGGGCAGGCCCCCAGGGAGGGCGGGGGTTTCGAACCGGGCGGGCGGGGGTTTCGAACCGGGCGCCGAGCTGGGGCGCCGGACGGGGCCAGTACCTGTTGTGGTGTGTCGGCGGCCTGTTGCCCGATCGCGGTGAACGACTGTGCTCCCGCAGCGACCGCGGCCGGCGCCAGGACCGATCCCGGCGAGTGCCGCACTCCGCGCCGCTTCCGCGGGGGCAGGCACCAAGGCCAGGTTATCGCGTAGATCAGCTACTTTGATCAAGGTCGGCGGAGGCCAACCGGGCCACCACGGCAGGTAGGGGAGAAGAGACAACAGCGGGGCTCGCACAGATCATGGGCTTCGACAACCACATGGTCACCACCGAGATCCGTGCGGCCCGCAACGACACGACTTTGCCGGAACCCTGCCAAGGAGTGCGGAGGTCGGCGTGGCGTCCGCTTCAGGCCTTGCAGCCCGGTGTGCTCGCCGCCGCGGTCAGCAGTTCCGGGGACTCCGCCAGCGGGGCCACCGGGTCGTAAGTGCCGTCGACGTCCTGCTGGGCCTGTTCCAACGCCTTCCACGCCGGATCCTGCGAAGCCGCATCACCCGGCTTCGCCTCGTCCAAGGCCTTCTTGGCGTCTCGCGCCCGGTCGCGGGCCGTCGTGTACTTCGTGACGAACGCCTGCCGGACCGTTTCGGCCAGCGGGACCGGCGCCGGCGGGAGTGTCTTCAGACGGTCGACCACCTCGCCCGTGCGGTCCGCGATGCCGCCCAGCTCCTGGCTCAGCGCCCGCTGCGCCTCCTCGACCGAGCCCGGCTCCGACGTTCCCGGGACCGCCTCGGCGTTGGTGCGCCTCCGGTAGTCGTGGATCGCCGAGCAGAAACCGTCCAGCCAGGCGAGCGTCGCGGGGTCGGCGGACGCGGGCGTCGGCGGCGCCGTCACCGTCACGGTCGGCGGTGCCACCGGGGCCGTTCCCGAACACGCCGTCAGCAGCAGGCAGGCCCCCAGCAAACCCGGCACGATCCTCATGGCGTCCCCTCACCGTTTGCGAGTACACGCGCGAGGGGCCCCGCCGGTTGCGTCACGCCGCGGCGAGCGTCCCGCCCAGCGCCAGCCGCCCGTCGTCGGTGAGCTCCGCGCGCGTCCACTGCCCGACGGCCACCACCCGGACCGGCCGGATGAGGCCGGCCCGCGCCAGCTCGTGCGCCGTCGCCTGGTCGCAGCACGGCAGCCCGTCGACCCGCAGGTCCGGTTCGCAGCTGCACGTCAGCTCGGCCCGGCCGGCGCCGACCGCCCGCAGCATCGCCAGTGCCCTTCTGTTCAACATGGTCGTTCCCCCTCCGTGGTGCTGTCCTGGAGGAGACGTGACCGCCGTCACCGAATACGCGGTTTTCGCGAGGTTCCCCCGAACGGTGCACCATGACGCCATGACGAAACAGATCGAAGACCCGGCCGTGCGCGCGTTCGTCGACGCGCTGAACGCGGGCGACCGCGAAGCGTTCCGGGCCGCGCTGACGCCCGACGCGACGATGTCCGACGACGGCACCGACCGCGACCTGGCGGAGTGGACCGAAAAGGAGATCTTCTCCAGCGACGGCCACCTGGAAGTGGAAACCGCGCAGGACGAGGGGCGGCGGTTCGTCGCGAACTACTCGAACTCGACGTGGGGCGCCATGCGGACGCGGTGGGCGTTCACCGTTCGCGACGGCAAGGTGGCGCGCTTCGAAACCGGTCAAGCCTGAACCCTGACCGGCTTCAGAGCCGTTCCTGCAACGCGTCCGCCGCGGCGAGCAGGTCCGCGGCCCAGCGCGCGCCCGGCTTGCGGCCGATGCGCTCGATCGGGCCGGACACCGACACCGCGGCCACGACCGTGCCCGCGGAATCGCGCACCGGCGCGGAGATGCTCGCCACACCGGGCTCGCGCTCGGCGACCGACTGCGCCCACCCGCGGCGGCGGACCTCCAGGAGCGTCCGCTCGCCGAAGACCGCGTCGGCCAGGATCGTGCGCTGCGTGTGCGGATCCGCCCACGCGGCGAGGACCTTCGCGCCCGAGCCCGCCGTCATCGGCAGCCGCGACCCCACCGGGACCGTGTCGCGCAGGCCGGACGGCGGTTCCGCGGTCGCGACGCACACGCGCTGGACGCCGTCGCGGCGGTAGAGCTGCACGCTTTCGCCCGTGACGTCGCGCAGTTTCGGCAGCACCACACCCGCGGCGTCGAGCAGCGGGTCCGTCGAACCGCCCGCCAGCTCGGCCAGCGCCGTACCGGGACGCCAGCGGCCGTCCGGACCGCGGCGCAGCAGCCGGTGCACCTCGAGCCCGACCGCGAGCCGGTGCGCGGTGGCCCGGGGCAGGCCCGTCCGCGTGCACAGTTCCGCGAGGCCGCAGGGGTCGTCCGCGACCGCCTGCAGGACGGCCACTGCTTTGTCCAGTACTCCGATACCGCTATGCTGTCCCACGAACCGATACTAGCGTCCCGCAGTTTGGGAAGTCCAGTATCTGGGAAAACCCTGAACTCGAGCTGCGCCCTCCTTCGCGGCTCGCACCCGAATTCGCAGGTGCGCGCCCGAGTTCGTCGACGAACCGTGGAAGGAGCCGGAGATGACCAGCCCGACCGGCAAGGCCCGCACGCTGGCGGAGAAGGTGTGGGAAAGCCACCTCGTGCGCCGAGGTGAAGGCGCCGAGCCGGACCTGCTCTACATCGACCTCCACCTGCTGCACGAAGTGACCAGCCCGCAGGCCTTCGACGGCCTCCGCCTGGCCGGGCGGCCGGTGCGCCGCCCCGACCTGACCATCGCGACCGAGGACCACAACGTCCCGACCGTCGACATCGAGCTCCCCATCGCCGATCCGGTCTCGCGCACCCAGGTCGACACCCTTCGCCGCAACTGCAAGGAGTTCGGGGTCCGGTTGCACCCGATGGGTGACGCCGAGCAGGGCATCGTGCACGTCATCGGCCCGCAGCTCGGCCTGACGCAGCCCGGGATGACCGTGGTCTGCGGCGACAGCCACACCTCCACGCACGGCGCGTTCGGCGCCATCGCCTTCGGCATCGGCACGTCCGAGGTCGAGCACGTGCTGGCCACGCAGACGCTGCCGCTGCGTCCCTTCAAGACGATGGCGATCACCGTCGACGGCGAGCTGCGGCCCGGCGTCACGGCGAAGGACATCATCCTCGCGGTGATCGCGAAGATCGGTACCGGCGGCGGGCAGGGCTACGTCCTGGAGTACCGCGGCAAGGCCATCGAAGCGCTCTCGATGGAGGCGCGGATGACCGTCTGCAACATGTCGATCGAGGCCGGCGCCCGCGCCGGGATGATCGCGCCGGACGAGACGACGTTCGCCTACCTGAAGGGCCGTCCGCACGCGCCGCAGGGCGCCGACTGGGACGCGGCGGTGGAGAACTGGCGGCAGCTGCGCACCGACGACGGCGCCGAGTTCGACGCCGAGGTGCACCTCGACGCGAACGAGCTCACGCCGTTCGTGACCTGGGGCACTAACCCCGGCCAGGGCCTCCCGCTGGGCGCCGACGTGCCCGACCCGGAGCAGATCGCGGACGAGAACGACCGCATCGCCGCTGAAAAAGCCCTGTCCTACATGGACTTGAAGCCCGGCACGCCGTTGCGCGAGATCGCCGTCGACACCGTTTTCCTCGGCTCCTGCACCAACGGCCGGATCGAGGACCTGCGGGCCGCGGCCGAGGTGCTGCGCGGTCGGAAAGTGGCGGACTCGGTTCGGATGCTGGTGGTTCCCGGCTCCATGCGGGTCCGCAAGGCGGCCGAGGAGGAGGGCCTCGACGAGGTCTTCACCGCGGCCGGCGCCGAGTGGCGCCAGGCAGGCTGCTCGATGTGCCTCGGCATGAACCCGGACCAGCTGAAGCCGGGCGAGCGCAGCGCGTCGACGTCGAACCGCAACTTCGAGGGCCGGCAGGGCAAGGGCAGCCGGACGCACCTGGTCTCGCCGCTCGTGGCCGCCGCCACGGCCGTGCGGGGCACGCTGTCGTCGCCGGAAGACCTGCTGACCGCCGCCCGCTGACCCACCCGAGGGAGCTACCGACATGGAACCGTTCACCCAGCACACCGGCATCGGCGTCCCGCTGCGCCGGTCCAACGTGGACACCGACCAGATCATCCCGGCGGTCTACCTCAAGCGGGTGACCCGGACCGGGTTCGAGGACGGCCTGTTCGCCGCCTGGCGCGGTGACCAGGACTTCATCCTCAACACCGAGCCGTTCTCGCGGGGCAGCGTGCTGGTCACGGGGCCGGACTTCGGCACCGGGTCCTCCCGCGAGCACGCCGTCTGGGCGCTGATGGACTACGGCTTCCGGGTCGTCATCTCCGCCCGGTTCGCCGACATCTTCCGCGGCAACTCCGGCAAGGGCGGCCTCGTGGCCGCCCAGTGCGAGCAGCACGACGTCGAGCTGCTCTGGAAGCTGCTGGAGAACGAGCCGGGCACCGAGGTCACGGTCGACCTCGAGACCAAGACCGTGCGGGCCAAGGACTTCACCGCGCCCTTCCAGATCGACGACTACGTCCGCTGGCGGCTGCTGGAAGGCCTCGACGACATCGCTCTCACGTTGCGCCATGCCGGTGAGATCGACGCGTTCGAGGCGGCCCGCCCCTCGTGGAAGCCGACGACCACCCCGGTCGCCGCTCCGTAGCCCGTCCGAGGGGCGGAATCCCTTGCGCTGCCGGGAATTCCGCCCCTTTTCGATCGGCTGCGACACCACACCAAACGGCCCTCGCGGGGATCTCCCGCGAGGCGGAACCCGCCCCGGGACAAGGGAAAGATTCCGCGTACCGTTTGGAATTTGTGCTGCCTTGGTAATACCGTGTCGCTAGTCGGCCCGACGCGGCCGTGGACGAGTACTTCCTTCTTGGAGGACTGGAATGGCCAACAAGGCCCAGCTGATCGAGGCGCTGACGGAGCGCCTGGGCGACAAGAAGGCCGCTTCCGAGGCGGTCGACGGTCTGGTCGACATCATCATCCGGACGGTCAACAAGGGCGAAAAGGTCAACATCACCGGCTTCGGGGTGTTCGAGAAGCGTGCCCGCGCCGCTCGTACCGCGCGCAACCCGCGTACCGGTGAGGCCGTGAAGGTCAAGAAGACCAATGTGCCGGCGTTCCGCGCCGGAACCACGTTCAAGGACGTCATCTCCGGCGCGAAGAAGCTGCCGAAGGCGACGCCGGTGAAGCGCGCGTCTTCCCGTACTACGACATCTTCCCGGGCGACGACGTCCACGCGGGCGGCCGCGGCCAAGCCGGCGACGACGCGCGCGACGACGACGCGGACCCGCGCGGCGGCGGCCAAGCCGGCGACGACAACGCGCGCGACGGCCGCGAAGGCGACCACGTCCCGCGCGAAGGCGGCTCCGAAGGCGACCACGGCTTCGAAGACGACGGCGGCGAAGTCCACGGCGGCCAAGACCACGGCTGCCAAGACGACGGCGGCGAAGACGACGGCCGCGAAGTCCACGACGACCCGGCGCACGACGGCCGCGAAGGCTCCGGCCCGGCGCACCACGGCGGCGAAGAAGAGCTGACCACCCGAAACTGTCGGACCCCTGCGGTAACGTGAAAACGGGGGTCCCCCAGGGGGTGACCCCCGCTGGGCGTAGGACATTCACGGCAGGGCCCCGCGCACCCGTGCGCGGGGCCCTGCCGTGTTCGCGGGCTTGCCTGCGCTGGCTTGGTGGGGGAGAAGCAGGTGGCCGTGGTGTCGTTGTCGCCGGGCTGAATGCCACGAGCGCGGCTGTAGTGAGCGCGGCGGCTGTCGCGGGCGCGGCTGCGGCGCGCGCGGCTGTCGCTGGCGGGGTTGTCGCCGGGCCGAATGCCGCGGGCGTGGCTGTGGCGAGCGCGGCGGCTGTCGCCGGCGCGGTTGTCGCCGGGCCGAATGCCGCGGGCGCGGCTGTCGCGGGCGTGGCTGTGGCTAGCGCAGCTGTGTCGAGCGCAGCTGTCGCCGGGCCGAACGTTGCCAGGTACACCGATGCCGACCGATTCCCCGCCCCAGGCGGAACGCGCGTTACCCACCGCCAAGATCGGCCGTCCGAACGGGATCCGGACACCACCCGCGCGGAGCACCCTTCCGCCCCGCAACCGGTTCCGCCCAATTTCGCAAAGTTGCTTGAGCGCCCGGCCGAGTGATGCCACGCTGCGTTCCTCGGGGTCCGCGTCCGGCGGTGTCCCGCGGCGCGCGCGAACCTGGGGGCGACCACCATCGAGATCCGGCTGCTCGGCCCGTTCCAGGCGCTCGTCGGCGGTTCGCCGGTCGTGCTGACCAGCTCCCGGCAGCGCGCGCTGCTCGCGACGCTCGCCCTCTCCGCGGGCCGCCTGGTGACGATCGACGCCCTCGCGCGCGGCGTGTGGGGCGAAGCGCCGCCCGCGCACATCCGCGGCAGCCTCCAGACCTACGTCATGCGGCTGCGCCGGCTGTGCGGCGAAGACACCGTCGTCACCGAACCGGACGGGTACCGGCTGGTCGTCGACCCGTCCCGGGTGGACGCGCTGCGCTTCCTCCGCACCCTCGACCAGGCCGCCGCCTCGAGCGAACCCACCCGCCGCCGCGCCCTGCTCACCGCCGCGCTCGCCGCCTGGGGCGGCACCCCCCTCGAAGGCGTCGGCTCTCCCGTGCTCGCCGCCGAATGGGGGCCGCTGCTGACCGAGCGGTACCTCTTCGCCGTCGAGCAGCGCATCGACCTCGACACCGGGCTCGTCCCCGACGCGCGGCTCGTCGCCGAACTCACCGACCTCGTCGCCCAGCACCCGCTGCGGGAATCGTTGTGGGAACGGCTGGTGCGCGTCCTCGCCCGGTCCGGCCGCCGCGCCGAAGCGCTGTCCCGCTACGCCGGGCTGCGCGCCCTGCTGGCCGACGAACTGGGCGTCGAACCCGGCGAGGACCTGCGCCGCCTGCACGCCGAACTGCTCGCCGCCGACAGCGAACCCGCCGTGCACACCGTGCCGCGCCAGCTGCCCTTCGACGTCGCCGGCTTCACCGGCCGCGGCCCCGAACTCGCCGAACTCGACCGGCTGCCGCCCGGCGGGGCGTCCGGCATCGTCGTCATCGAAGGCACGGCCGGGGTCGGGAAGACGTCGCTGGCCGTGCACTGGTCGCACCGCGTCCGCGACCGCTTCGCCGGCGGCCAGCTGTTCCTGGACCTGCGCGGGCACTCTGCGGGCACGCCCGTCACGCCCGAGGCCGCGCTGGCCGGGTTCCTGCGTGCCCTCGGCGTCCCGCCCGAAGCCCTGCCTTCCACAGTGGAGGAACGCTCCGCGCTCCTGCGCAGCCGCCTCGCCGGCAGCCGCACGCTCATGCTGCTCGACAACGCCCGCGACGCCGACCAGGTCCGCCCGCTGCTGCCCGGTCCGGGCAACCTCGTCGTCGTGACCAGCCGCAACCAGCTGCGCGGCCTCGTCGCCCGCGACGGCGCCCGCCGGATCGCCTTGCGCTCCTTCGACGACGTCGACGCCACCGCCCTGCTCGCCGGCAGCGTCGGACCCCAGCGCCTCGCCGCCGAACCGGACGCTGTCGCCGAGCTCGTCCAGCTGTGCGGCCGGCTGCCGCTGGCGCTGGCGCTGGCCGGGGAACGCGCGTCGCGCTTCTCCGGCGTTTCGCTCGCGGGGATCGTCGAAGAGCTGCGCGACCAGCGGCTGCGCCTGGACACCCTGCGCGACCCGCAGGACGCCGGCACGGATCTGCGCGCCGCGTTCTCGTGGTCGTACAAGGCGTTGCGCCCCGCCGCCGCGCGCTTCTTCCGGCTGCTCGGCCTGCACCCCGGCCACGGCTTCAGCCTGTCCTCGGCCGCCGCGCTCGCCGGCGCGAACCTGCGCGAAGCCCGCGAGCTCGCCGACCAGCTCGCCGCCGCGCACCTGCTCAACCAGCCCAGCACCGACCGGTACCAGTTCCACGACCTGCTGCGCGTCTACGCCGCCGAGCTCGTCGAAACCGAGTCGAGCGCGGCCGAACGCACGGCCGCGCTGCGCCGGCTCCTCGACTGGTACCTCGCGACCGTCGCCGAAGCGACCAAGCTCGTCCGCCCCGACCTGCTCACCGACGACATCGCGCTCGACGCCCCGCCCCTGCCCGCCGTCCCGTTCACCCAGCACGAACAGACGATCTCCTGGTACATGACCGAACGCGCGGCGCTCACCGCGCTCGTCGGCATCGCCGCCGAAAACGGCTTCACCGCCCACGCGTGGAAGCTCGCCTGGCTGCTGCGCGGGTTCTTCGCCGAGCGCCACGACCGCGACGACTGGATCACGACGGCCCGCACGGCCGTCACCGCCACCCGCGCCGCGGACGACAACACGGGCCTGCAGTACAGCGCCAACAACCTCGGCTCGGCGTACCTGCGCACCCTGCAGCCCGACAAGGCGCTCGAAGCCCTGGAGGAGGCGCGCGCGGCGTCCGAGCGGGGCGACGGGACCGCGCTGGCCGTGGCGATCCTGTCCAACCTGGCCGGCGCGTACTACGTGCGGGCCGAGTACGCCGAGGCCGAGCGCCACGCGCTGCAGGCGGTCCGGCTCGCCCGCGACCACGGCCAGCGGACGTTCGTGCCGCACGCGCTGCTGAACGTGAGCGCCAGCCGCATCGGCCTGCGCAACTACGACAACGCCGCCGAAGCGGCCCAGGCGGCGCACGAAGCCTTCGAAGGCTTGGGCGACCGCTATCACGCGGCCCTGGCGCTGGGGAACGTCGCCGAAGCGCTCGAAGGGGCCGGCCGGCACGAAGAAGCGGAGAAGGCGGGCTTGGAAGCGCTCGCCGAACTGAAGGAGCTGAACGCGGACTACGGCACGATCGACGTCCGGATCACCCTCGGCAGGCTCAAGCTCCGCACGGGGCGGGGCGAGGAGGCGCGGCAGCAGTGGGCCGAGGCGCTGAACGTCTGCCAGCGCCTCGGCGATCCCCGCATCCCGGAGATCCAGGCCCTGCTGGCGACGGTGCCGGCAGCCGGGCCCCCGGCCCGGGATGCGCCGTACCCCTAGCCCGGCGCAGCCCAGCGGGACCCGGTACCAGTACACCAAGATCGACTGTCACGACGCTGTCGCGTGACAGCGGCGCCTCAGCGGTGGCTGGGCGAGGGGGCCGGCAGTGCGCTCGGGTGGTAGTCGGCCGCCAGGAGGACCGGGCCCTCCTCCGCCGTCGGCGGGCGGAACGACAGGACCCAGAACGAGCCCTTCTTGCTCGGCACCACGCCGCCGCGCACGGCGGGCAGCTCCACGCCGTCGCGGTCGGCCAGTGCGCTGACCAGGTCCGGGATCACGCCGCCCTGGCTGCAGACCACCGGGGTCCCGCCGTCGCCCGCCAGCGCCAGCAGGCGCGCGACGCCCAGCACCGGGTCCGGCCAGTACCCCTCTTCCGACAGCAGCGGCTCGTGGCGCACCTCGGTGCCGACGTCTTCGGCGACCCCGTGCACCGTCTGCACGCACCGCAGCCGCGGCGCCGACAGCACCCGGTCCGGGCCGAACAGGCCCAGCACCCGCCGCAGCGCGGACGCCTGCTTCAGGCCCGCCTCCGACAACGGCCGCAGGTCGTCGTCGCCGGTCCACTCGTCGCGCTTGCCCGCCTTCGCGTGGCGCACCAGCACCAGCGTCGTCAGGCCCACCGGGACCTCGCAGAAAGCGCGCAGCACCCGCACGTCTTCCGGCCGTGTCAGCAGCTTCTCCGCCGCCGTCGCGTCGAGCCAGCGCAGCTCGTCGACCTCGTCGTTCGCCGCGAACTCACCCGACACGGCTTCGGCGCTGAAGTAGTCGACCGTCTTCGGGACCGTCCCGCCGCCGTCGCGCGCCGGCACCGGGTACGCCGTCCGGGCCACGTACCGGCCCAGTACCGCGTCGAACCCCGTCTCCTCGCGCACTTCGCGCACGGCGGCCTCGGCGATCGTCTCGCCCGGATCGAGCTTCCCCTTCGGCAGCGACCAGTCGTCGTACCGCGGGCGGTGGACCAGGGCGACCTCCGTCACCCGACCGGCGACGCGCCACAGCACCGCGCCGGCCGCCCGTACCTCGTGGGTCATCCGGCGGCCCCGTGCAGCTTCGCCAGCTCCAGCTGGTGGTCGCGCACCCGCGAGCCGTCCGCCGGGAACGGCGACCACTCGCCGCTCGCCGTCAGCACCCAGCACCGCGTCGCCGGGTCGAGCGCCGAGTCGAAGATGTCGTCGAGCTGCCGGGTCAGCTTCGGGTCCTTGACGCGCACCAGCGCCTCGATCCGCCGGTCCAGGTTCCGGTGCATCATGTCCGCGCTGCCGATCCAGTGCGTCCCGCCCGCGCGGAAGTGGAAGATCCGCGAGTGCTCGAGGAACCGGCCGAGGATCGACCGCACGTGGATGTTTTCCGACAGGCCTTCGACGCCGGGTTTCAGCGCGCAGATCCCGCGGACCACGACCTCGACGGGCACGCCGGCCTGCGACGCGTGGTAGAGCGCGTCGATCACCTGCTCGTCGACCAGCGAGTTGCACTTGATCCGGATGCCGGCCTGCTGCCCGGCCCGCGCCAGCTCGATCTCCTCGCCGATCGCCCGCACGATGCCACGGCGGATGCCGTGCGGCGACGTCAGGATCGTCCGGTAGGTGTCCTGCCGCGAGTAGCCGGTCAGGACGTTGAACAGGTCGGTGATGTCCGCGCCGATGCTCGGGTCGGCCGTCAGCAGCCCGAGGTCCTCGTACAGCCGCGCGGTCTTCGGGTTGTAGTTGCCGGTGCCGATGTGGCAGTAGCGCCGGATCGTCGAGCCCTCCTGGCGCACGACCATCGACACCTTGCAGTGCGTCTTCAGCCCGACCAGGCCGTACACGACGTGCACGCCCGCGCGCTCCAGCGTCCGCGCCCAGGTGATGTTGGCCTGCTCGTCGAAGCGCGCCTTGATCTCGACCAGCGCGACGACCTGCTTGCCCGCCTCGGCGGCGTCGATCAGCGCGTCGACGATCGGCGAGTCGCCGGACGTCCGGTACAGCGTCTGCTTGATCGCGAGGACCTTCGAGTCGGCCGCCGCCTGCTCGATGAAGCGCTGCACGCTGGTGGAGAACGAGTCGTACGGGTGGTGCACCAGCACGTCACCCTCGCGCAGCGTCGCGAAAACGCTCTTCGGCGTCTCACGCTCGCCGAACGCCGGGTGCGTCGCCGGGACGAACGGCCGGTCCTTCAGCTCCTTGCGGTCCACTCCGGACAGCTGGTGCAGGCAGGTCAGGTCGAGCAGGCCGGGCACCTCGACGACGTCCGCCGGGTCGACGTCCAGCTCGCGCAGCAGCAGCTCGAGCATGTGCTCGCTCATGTCCTGCGCGACCTCGAGCCGCACCGGCGGGCCGAACCGGCGCTGCGCCAGCTCGCGCTCGAGGGCCTGCAGGAGGTCCTCGTCACGGTCTTCGTCGACCTCGAAGTCGGCGTTGCGGGTGACGCGGAAGACGTGGTGCTCGGTGACGTCCATGCCGGTGAACAGCTCGCCGAGGTGCGCGGCGATGAGCTCTTCGAGGGGCAGGAACGTCGCCGTCCGGCTGGTGCGCTCGGTCTCGACGCGCATCAGGCGCGGCACGTTGCTCGGCACCTTCACGCGGGCGAAGCGCTCGGTGCCGCCTTCCGGGTCGCGGACCGTCACGGCGAGGTTGAGCGAAAGGCCCGAAATGTAGGGGAACGGGTGCGCCGGGTCGACGGCCAGCGGCGTCAGGACCGGGAAGATCTGCTCGGAGAAGTAGCTGGACAGCCGGAGCTGGTCGGCGCCGGAGAGGTCGGCCCAGCCGACGATCCGGATGTCGTGCTCGGCCAGCTGCGGGCGCAGGTTCTTCTCGAAGGCGCCGGTCTGGCGTTCGACGAGGTCCTGGTTGCGCTTGGAGATGTAGTCCAGCTGCTCGCGCGGGGTGAGCCCGTCCGCGCTGCGCACCAGCAGGCCGGTCTCGTCGCGGCGCTTCAGGCCGGCGACGCGGACCATGTAGAACTCGTCCAGATTGGACGCGAAGATGGCGAGGAACTTCGTCCGCTCGAGCAGCGGCTGCGACTCGTCCTCGGCCAGCGCGAGCACGCGGGCGTTGAAGTCCTGCCAGGAGAGTTCGCGGTTGAAGTACCGGTCGTCCGGCAGCGTCTCGACGGCGGTCGGCGCGGCGGTGACCGCGGGCGGCGCGGACGGGACGGCGCGGAACTCCTCGGCGCCGCGCGGGTTGCCCTGCGCGGCGCTGCGGCGCCGGGTCGCGGCCGGGGTGGCCGCCGCGGCGGTCGTCTTGCGGGTCCTGGCCTTGCCGGCGGTGGCGCGGGCGGCGGTGTCGCGCGCGGTGGACTTCGACGGGACCTTCTTCGCCGCGGTGGTCTTCTTCGCCGTCTCCGATGATCCGTTCGCCGGGTTCCGTCGCCTCCGCGGTGCGGGCGTGCCGTCGTCTGTGCTCACGGACCCCATTCTTCACCAAGCCAGGCTGAATTGCGCAGGCCGCGGTGAAGGTCAGGTGAACAGCTCTGCGGTGTGTTTTCCGACACCCAGGCTGCTGACGTGGGCGAGGTCTTCGGGGGTGTCGACGTCGCTGCGGAGGCTCGGGAGTTCTTTCGCGAGCGGAACGGCCCCGGAGGCTTCGTGGAGGCGGGCCGAGCCGGGGCCGAAGCGCGGGTCGAGGGGGGCGCCGGGCGCGGACAGCAGGAGGGTGGTGCCGGTGCCTTGGCGGTCGGCGACGAAGGCTCTCCTGTTGTCGCTTTCGGCGATGGCCTCGGTCAGGTCGATGGCGCGCAGGGCGGGGAGGTCGGCTTGGAGCGCTCCGACGACGGCGTGCGGATCGTCTTTCCGGAGCAGCTCGGCGCCGTGGCGGAAGGCGGCGTTGAGGGTTCTCTCGGGGGGTTCGGGGACGATCTCGACGCCCTCGACGCCCAGCTCGGCGAGTTCCGCGACGGCGGCCGGATCGGCGGCGACGAGCAGCACCCGCCGGACCCGCGCGGTCGAGGTGACGGCGGCGAGGGTGTCGGCGGCGAGCGCGAGGACGAGCAGGGGGTGAAGCTCGGGCGCGACGGCACCACGCAGCCGCGACTTGCCGTCGCGGGGGTGTTTCATCGGCACGACCAGGTCCACGTCCACGTGTCCATCTTTACCCGAAACGGCGGGTGGGTGTCGGGGGGAGGGGCGGGTTGTCCACAGGTTGCGGGGGTTGTGGACAAGTCGGGAGTCAGGAGGTTGGGCCGGAGCCGAGCGCCGGGCCGGCGGCGCTGAACGACCCTCCGCGAAGCCCGCGACAGACTTCCCGGCCGCCGGTCCACCCCCGCCTCCGACCCATGATCGTCGACCAAGGAGACCCTCCCTGGACTGCCCTTACCCCGGCGCGGCAGGATCTGGGGGAGCTGACGTGGAGGAGGAGATCGTGGCCCGGCGTGAGAAGGGCGGCTTCTGGGTGGGGCTGGCCGCCGTACTGTTCTACCCGCTCACCGGCATTGCCCGGCGGGTCTACGTCGGGGCCGAGAAGATCCCGCGGCAAGGGCCGGCTCTCCTGGTCATGAACCACATCTCGCACCTGGACCCCGCCGTCGACGCCGTCTTCGTGCACCGGCAGAAGCGCGTCCCGCGGTTCCTCTTCAAGGAGAGCTTGCTGCGCGCGCCAGTCCTCGGCCCGATCGTCGGAGGGTCCGGGCAGATCCCCGTCTCGCGCGGGTCCGCCGCCGCCGGGGACAGTCTCAAGGCCGCCCACCAGGCCCTCGAAGAAGGGAAGATCGTCGTCATCTACCCCGAGGGCACCATCACCAAGGACCCCGCCGGCTGGCCGAAGGAGTCCTTCACCGGCGCCGCCCGGCTCGCGCTGCAGAACGACGTCCCCGTCATCCCCATCGCGCGGTGGGGCACCAGCCAGATCTTCAACGGCTACACGAAGAAGTTCACGCCCTTCCCGCGCAAGACGATCACCCACTCCGTCGGCGACCCGATCGACCTGTCCGCCTACCGCGGCGGCAACACCCGCAGCGCGTCGAAGCTGCGCGAGGTCACCCAGGTGATGATGGACGAGGTGACCCGCCTGCTCGGCGAGATCCGCCACGAAGAACCGCCGTCGGCGAAGCCGGGGGACCCCGCCTGATGCGCGCCGACGTCCAGCGGGTCACCGTGCTCGGGGCCGGCTCGTGGGGCACCGCCTTCGCGAAGGTGCTCGGCGACGCCGGGCGCGACGTCACGATGTGGGCGCGCCGCGAACAGGTCGCCGAGGACATCCGCGAGCGGCACGCCAACGGCGCCTACCTCCCCGGGATCCAGCTGCCCGGGAACGTCACCGCGACCAGCGACCCCGAAAAGGCCCTGCACGACGCCGAAGCCGTCGTCCTGGCCGTGCCCAGCCAGAGCCTGCGCGCGAACCTCTCGGAGTGGCGCCCGCTGCTGCCGCCCGGCGCGATCCTCGTCAGCCTCGCCAAGGGCGTCGAACTCGGCACGCTCAAGCGGATGAGCGAGGTCATCGGCGAGATCGTCGGGATCGACCCCGGAGAAGTCGTCGTCGTCACCGGGCCGAACCTGGCCAAGGAGATCGCCGCCGGGCAGCCGTCCGCTTCGGTGCTCGCCTGCGCCGACCACGAACGCGCCGTCGCGATCCAGCGCGCCTGCGCCAACTCCTACTTCCGCCCGTACACCAACACCGACGTCGTCGGCTGCGAGCTCGGCGGCGCGTGCAAGAACGTCATCGCGCTCAGCACCGGCATGGCCGCCGGCCTGGGCCTGGGCACCAACACGATGGCGACCCTCATCACCCGCGGCCTGGCCGAGATGGCCCGGCTCGGCGCCAAGCTGGGGGCGGACCCGCTGACCTTCGCCGGGCTCGCCGGCGTCGGCGACCTGGTCGCGACCTGCTCTTCGCCGCTTTCGCGCAACCGCACCTTCGGCGAACGCCTCGGCCGCGGCGAGACGCTCGAACAGGCGCAGGCCGCCGCCGGCGGGCAGGTCGCCGAGGGCGTCATGTCGTGCTCGTCGATCCGGGCGCTGGCGCGGAGCGTCGGGGTCGACATGCCGATCACCGACGCGATGCACCGCGTCTGCCACGAGGGCGTCGACCCGCGGCAGGCGGGCGCGGAGCTGCTGGGCCGGTCGCAGAAGCACGAATGGTCCTGAAAGCCGGCCTTCTTCCCGGTTGCTGAGACGTCTTGACCGGTTCCGGGATGCCTGCGACGCTGGTCGCATGATGGCGCACGGACTCACCGAGCTGCGAGGTACGTCGTACCTCAGCGCCGTCATGTGCGCGTGTCGCTGTTGTCGGTGAACCCCGCCCCGGCCCAGCTCGACACCCCTTTTCTTCCGTGAGGACCCTCATGTTCGCCGTTCCGGACAACACCCTGCTGCGTCCCGAAAACCCCGCGCTGCGCCACCCCGTGCGCGTCGCGCTGGAGGTCGCCGCCGACCGCGACCGCTGGAAGCACCTGCTGCGCTACGACCCCGACGAGCGTTTCGCGACGCTCGTCGAGAAGGACGAGCAGCAGGAGGTCTGGCTGATGAGCTGGCTGCCCGGCCAGCGCACCGACCTGCACGACCACGCGTTCGCCAGTGGCGCGTTCACGCTGGTCAGCGGCCGGCTGACGGAGGCCGTGGCCCGCCGCGCGCCGGACGGCCGCGCGATCACCGAGCTGCACGCGCTGGCGGCGGGGCAGTCGCGGGTGTTCGGCCCGGGGTACGTGCACGAGGTGCGCAACGACGGCCCCGACCCGGCGGTCTCGATCCACGTCTACCGCGACGCGGGCCGCGCGATGCGCCCGTACCACCTCGACCCGCTGGGTGGCCCGGTCCTGGACTGAACCACTCAGTCCAGGTCGCCGCGGGCGCGGAACTCCCGCTCGATCGCGGCCCGGTCCGCGCCGCCCGCCAGCAGTGCGTGCAGCAGGATCCGCGCCTTCCGCGCGTCCAGCCAGCCGGCCATCGTCGCGCCCAGCGCGATCAGGCTGGACTCCGAGCCGTGGAAGCCGTAGGTCGACCGCAGCGTCGGGCCCGCGCCCGTTCGCGAAGCGACGACCACCGGCAGCGAAGGGACCAGCCGCGAAATCACGTCGGCCGTGCCGGCGGACACGTGCCCCGCGCCGGTCGCCGCGACCACGATCCCGCGCACGTCCGGCTGCGTGGCCGCGTGCGCGAGCACCGCCCCGGAGTCGGCCAAACCGGTCTCGACCACCGGGACCACGCCGCCGAAGTCCTCGCCACGCAACGGTGCGAGCCGGGGCGGTGACGGGTGGAACCAGTGCACCGCGTGCTCGACGACCATGCCGAGCGGACCCGCCGGCGCCGACGAGAACGCCTCCAGGTGGCTCGAATGCGCCTTCCGCACCCAGCGCGCCGCGTGGACGTCGTCGTTCAGCGTCACCAGGACACCCCGGCCGCGGCTGCGCGGGTCGGCCGCCACGGTCAGCGCGTTCCGCAGGTTGGCCGGGCCGTCCGGGCTGAGCAGCCCCGCGTTGCGCATCGCGCCGGTGACCACCACCGGGACGTCCGACGGCCAGACCAGCTCCAGGAAGTACGCGGTCTCCTCCAGGGTGTCCGTGCCCTGGACGACGACGAACCCGTCGGCCTCCTGCCGCAGCCCCCAGTCGCGGCACCGCAGCAGCGTCGCGAAGTCCAGCGACGCGCTGCCGATGCCGGCCAGCGTCTCGGCCAGGACGTCCATCGGCAGGTCGCCGAGGCCGCCGAGCAGGTCGGCCGCGCCGAGCCGGGGCACCGCGCCGCCGGAACCGGCGACCGGGGCCATGGAGATGGTGCCGCCGAGGGAGGCGAGGGCGATCAAGGACATGCGGCCACCCTATTCAGCCGGCCTTGACCGCCTGGAGCGTGTAGCTCGCCGCGATCCGCGACGGCGTGTCGCGCATCCGCCACTCGTTCCCGTCGCGGACCATCTGCCCGGGCACGGCGTCCCACGGAACGCTGTCGTGCTCGGTGAACCCGGTCAGCGTCAGCCCGTTGTCCAGCAGGGCGGTGATGATCTCGCCGAGGGAGTGGGCCCACTCGTGGGTCACGGTGTGGTGCTGCTCGCCCGCCACCTCGACGTAGCTGCCCGGTTCGTCGAACACGAGCGGCTCGGTGTGCTCGAAGTACGGGTAGCGCGGCACGGCCGGGTCGACGGTTTCGTCGAGCGTCGCCAGCATCGGGTGGCACTCCCGGATGAACAGCCGCCCGCCGGGGCGCAGCAGCCCGGCGACCACCGCAGCCCAGCGCGCCACCGACGGCAGCCAGCACAGCGCGCCGATCCCGGTGTAGACCAGGTCGAACCGCCCGGAGCCCAGCACCTCGACGGCGTCGTACACGTTGGCTTCGTGGAAGTCGATGGACGCGCCGACCGCCTCGGCCCGCCGCCGGGCCTCTTCGAGCGCCGGTCCCGAGAAGTCCAGGCCGGTCATCGAAGCGCCGAGCCGGGCCAGGGAAATCGTGTCCGAGGCCAGGTGGCACTGCAGGTGGACGCCGCGCAGCCCGCTGATGTCGCCCAGGCGCGGCCGGTCGAACCGCACGACGGGACTGAGGTGCGCCGGATCGGTGACGAAGTCGTCGAAGCTGTAGCCCGGCGACGCCGCGTGCAGCACCGCGCGTTCGTCCCAGTTGGCCTTGTTGACGGCGAACGAGTCCGTCACGACGTCGCCGCCCGTTCGGCCGCGCTGCGCAGCACGCAGAACTCGTTGCCCTCGGGGTCGGCGAGCACGGCCCAGCCGGTGCCGTCGGGCTTGCGGAGGTCGTTCACCAGCGTGGCGCCCAGCCCGAGCAGCCGCTCGACCTCCTCGTCGCGCGGGCCGTCCGGCCGCAGGCACACGTGGAGCCGGTTCTTGACCGTCTTCGGCTCGGGGACGCGCAGGAACAGCATGTCGATGCCGCCTTCGAGCTCGATGCCGCACTCGTCGTCGCCGGGCTGGTCCTCTTCGGGCACCGGCTTCCCGGTGACCTCGCTCCAGAACCGGCACAGTTCGTACGGATCGGCGCAGTCGACGGACACGTGCAGGACGGACGACGGCATGGCTCTCCTCCGGGCAGACGGCTGGTCCCGAGTCTGGCCGAGTCACCGGGTGAGCGCGAACGGATTACGACGCGAGCGCGAGCCCCGCCGTCCGGTGCACGCGGCGGCTGTCGTCGACGATGAGGATCTCGCAGTCCGGCCGGTCGGCCGCCCACGTGATGCCTTCGGCGCCCATCGCGAACGCCGCCGTCGCCAGCGCGTCCGCGGTGACCAGGTCGCGGGCCATGACGGTGACGCTCAGCAGCCCGGTCGCCGGCGCGCCCGACCGGCCGTCGAGGATGTGCGAGCCGCGCTCGTAGGCCGCCGACGTCGCGATGGCGCCGTCGCGCGACTCCAGCACCGCGCACACGGACAGGGGCTGCTCGGGGTGGCGGACGCCGACCCGCCACGGCCGTCCGGGCCGCGGCTCGCCGGCGGTGACGACGTCGCCGCCGGCGTTGAGGCAGAACGTCGTCGCGCCTTCGGCCTTGAGCATGTCGGCGGCGCGCTGCACCGCCCAGCCCTTCACCACCGCGCACGGGTCGAGGCCGCGGCCGGGCAGCCGCGCGCGGAACGCGCCGCCGGAAAGCTGCTCGTAGTACGCGCAGAGCTCGAGCACCTCGAGCAGGTCGTCGCTCAGCCCGCCGGCCGTCAGCTCGCCGCGGTCGTACCGGCTGACCTCGCTGTCCTCCTTGAAGGGGCTGAACTTCGCGTCGACGTCGCGGAACCAGGCGAACACGTCGTCGACGATTTCGGCGAAATCGCCCTCGTCCCGCAGGTCGAGGGAGATCGGCAGGCCCATCACCTGCTCCACGCGCGTGGTCATCTGCTGCCCCGTGCGTCGATGGCCGCCTGCAGCGACGTCTTGTAGGACTCGCTCGTCTCGGTCGCCCCGGTGATCGTGTCGATGTCGGCGCTCTGCGCCTTCATCGCTTCTTCCTGCAGGCGCGGCAACGCGGTCAGCGCGCGGCCGTCGTCCGGGGCCCGCAGCAGCGTGACCGCGACCATCCGCGACCCGGTGAAGGTCACCTGCACCTGCACGGTGCCGTAGCGGCTGGACTCCGCGGTGCCCTGGGTGGTCACCGTCGCATTCGCACTGTCCGAAGTGGACGGAGCAGTCGACGTCGAAGTGGGCGGACCGGCCGATGTGGACGGTGCGCTGGTGCTGGGCGGCGCCTGCGCGACGGAGGCGGTGTTGTGCACCGGCCCCGGCTCGAACCGCCAGACCGCGATGAACCCCGCGATCGACAGCGCGACGACGAAAATGGTCTTCTTCACGACAGCGTCCCCCTAGGCCGCGAGGCTGAAGCGTTCGGCGTGGACCTGGGTCTTCGGCACCTTCAGCTCGCGCAGGCTGCGCAGCACGGCCGACGTCATCCCGGGCGGGCCGCAGACGAACACGTCCCGTTCGTGGACGTCCGGCACCATCATGTGCAGGTTCGCCGGGCCGAGCATCGCCCCGCGCGGGCCGACCGCCTGGTCCGGTCCGGTGAGGACGCTGACGACGGCGCCGCGGGCCTTGGCCAGCCCGTTCAACTCGGGCAGCAGCACCGCGTCGGCCTGCGTGCGCACCCGGTACAGCACGACGACGTGGCCGTCGATGTCCTCCAGCAGCGCCCGGATCGGCGTGATGCCGACGCCGCCCGCCACGAGCAGCGCGTTGGGCCGCCGCTGGTGGATCGTCGTGAACGCGCCGTACGGGCCTTCGGCGAACACCCGCGTCCCGACGCGCAGGTTGCGCAGCGACGCGCTGGCGTCGCCGAGCGCCTTCGCGGTCAGCCGCAGCGTGCGGCCGTCGGGCGCGGCCGAGAGCGAGAAGGGGTTGGCCTGCCACCAGCGGTCCTTCGTGAGGAAGCGCCACAGGAAGAACTGGCCCGCCCGGGCCGGCATCTTGTCGAGGTGCTTGCCGGTCATGTACACCGAAACCACGTCCGGGGCTTCGGACACGACCGCGGTCACGCGCAGCTGGTGGCGCAGGTTCCGCCACAGCGGCAGCAGGACGCGCCCGGCGAGCACGGCGGCGCCGGCGCCGAGCCAGAGCGTCCACCAATAGGTCTTCGCGGTTTCCGAGCCGGCGAACGACTGGCCCAGCGCGATCTGGTGGGTGAACGCCAGCAGCACCGCGGCGTAGGTGTAGAGGTGGATGAAGTGCCACGTCTCGTACGCCAGCCGCTTGCGCGCGAACTTCGCCGAAGCCGTCCCGACGACGAGGATCACCGCGAACGCGACCAGCGCCCGCAGGATGCCTTCGAGGGTGTCGGCCATCTCGACCAGTTCGTCGACGACGCCCTTGCTCGACACCTCCGCGTAGCCGAACGCGATGAACACCAGGTGCGCCAGCAGGGTCCACAGGATCGTGAAGCCGGTCCAGCGGTGCCACGTCGTGAGCCGGTCCATCCCGATCCGCCGGTCCAGCCAGGGCAGCCGCGCGACGAGCAGCAGCTGGACCGCCATGGCCAGCGCGCCGTACATCCCGGCGAGCCGCCCGATGCTGATCAGCACGTTCTGCGACAGGCCGGCCTCGGCGAACAGCGCGGTGACGGCCGCCACGTTGGCGCCCAGGAAAAGGAAGAGGCCGGATTTCGCGGCGATCCGGGGGCGGATCGCCGGGCGCGTGGCCTCGGCGGTCTGCGTCATGGTGGTCACACGGATCCCCTTCGGTTTCGGTTCACGAAGGCCAGCCTCGCCACGGACCCTGTGGCGAGTCTGGG
This sequence comes from Amycolatopsis sp. NPDC049691, assembly GCF_040675005.1. NCBI lineage: Bacteria > Bacillati > Actinomycetota > Actinomycetes > Pseudonocardiales > Pseudonocardiaceae > Amycolatopsis > Amycolatopsis sp. NPDC049691. The sequence continues at coordinate 32,730 of NZ_JBFANX010000012.1, read as the reverse complement.
TACCGGCTGTCGGATTCCTGTCGGCCCGCGCCACCGCTCGCCGAGCACGCGCGCGCCGGGAGAAGATGGGGTGGTGCAGCCTGCCGAGCCCGTCCGCCTGCTCGTCGTCGACGACGAGCCGCACATCGCCGACCTCGTCGCCACCGTCGCCCGGTACGAGGGCTGGCACGCGGTCACGGCCGGGTCCGGGAAGGCCGCGCTGAGCCGGGCCGCCGAGTTCGGGCCGGACATCGTCGTGCTCGACCTGATGCTGCCCGACCTCGACGGCTTCACCGTGCTCGACCGCCTGCGGGAGAACGGCAGCGCGGTCCCCGTGGTCTTCCTCACGGCCAAGGACGCGACGGCCGACCGGGTGGCCGGGCTCACCCGCGGGGGCGACGACTACCTCGTGAAACCGTTTTCCGTCGAGGAGCTGATGGCCCGGCTGCGGGCGGTGCTGCGGCGCAGCCACGGCGGGGTGCCCGCCGCGGCGCGCGGCGCGGTGCTGCGTGTCGGGGACCTGACGCTGGACGAGGACACCCGCGAGGTCCGGCGCGGCGACCGCCCGGCCGAGCTGACCCCGACCGAGTACGAGCTGCTGCGCTACCTCATGCGGCGCTCGCCGTCGGTGCTGACGAAGGCGCAGATCCTCGACCACGTCTGGGAGTACGACTTCGGCGGCCGGTCCAATGTGGTCGAACTGGTCATCTCGCACCTGCGGCGCAAGGTCGACGCGGGCGACGGCGAACCGCTGATCCACACCGTGCGCGGCGTCGGGTACGTCGTGCGCCAGGCCAACCGGTGAAAGCCTTCTTCGCGAAGTGGTACGGGGCCTGGCAGCGCACGCGGCTGGGCACCCGGATCACGCTCGGCCTCGGCGCGCTCGCGCTGGTCGTGTTCGCGGCCGTCGGCGTCACGACGGTCGGGATCATGCACGGCTACCTCGACCGGCGGCTCGACGAGCAGCTGTCCAAGAGCCAGAACACCCAGCTGCCGCAGCTGCGGGAGACGCACGGCTCGCCGCAGTCGGTCTACTCGTGGTACTCGGCGCTGTACAAGGTGCGCGACGGCGTCGCGACGCCCGAGCCGGGCGGTCAGCTGCCCGGCGACGCCAAGCCGCTGGCGAAGATCGCCGCCGACGCGGTGGACGGCGACGTCACCCGCACGATCTACCTGTCCGACGACGGGCCGTACCGGGTGCGCGCGTGCCCGGTCGACAACGGGTCGGTGCTGCTGTCGGCGGCCCCGCAGAAGGACCTCGAGGGGACGGTGCGGCAGCTGGTCTGGGTCGAGGTCGGCGCGTTCACGTTCGCGCTGGCCGTGCTGGTGGTCGTCGGGCGGCTGGTGCTGCGCCGCGGCCTGCGCCCGCTGGCCGACATGGCGGGCACCGCGCACGACATCGCGTCCCACGACCTGACGGCGAACGCCGACCTGCCGGTGCGCGCGGCGGGCACCGGCGGCGGCGCCGAGGTCGAGGAGCTGCGGACGGCGTTCAACGTGATGCTGGCCCACATCGACACGTCCCTCGCCGCGAAGACCGAGGCGAACGAGCGGCTGCGCCGGTTCGTCGCGGACGCCTCCCACGAGCTGCGCACGCCGCTGACGTCGATCCGCGGCTACGCCGACCTCTTCCGCTACGCGGCGGCGAACGAGCCGGCGGAGCGGGAGGCGCACCTGGCGAAGATCCGTTCGGAGACGGCTCGGATGAGCGTGTTGGTCGACGACCTGCTGCTGCTGGCGCGGCTCGACGCGCGGGCCACCGAGACGCCGTTGCGGCCCGAGCGCGTCGATCTCGCCGAGCTGGCCGGGGACGCGGTGGACGCGTTCGCGGCCGGGCGGCCCGACCACCCGGTCTCCTCTTCGCTCGCGACGGCGGTCGTTTCCGCGGACCCGCTGCGGCTGCGGCAGGTGCTCGACAACCTGCTGGCCAACGCCGCCGTGCACACCCCGCCGGGGACCGCGGTGCACGTCTCGGTGGCTGCTTCGGCCGGCGAGGCGGTGGTCGAGGTCCGTGACGCCGGACCCGGGATCGCCGTGGCCGATCAGGAGCGGATCTTCGACCGGTTCTTCCGCGTCGACGACTCGCGCACCCGCGGCAACGGCGGCACCGGGCTCGGGCTGTCGGTGGTCCAGTCCCTGGTGACGGCGCACGGCGGCACGGTCACGGTGTCCTCGGAGCCGGGCCGGACGACCTTCACGGTCCGGTTGCCGCTCGCGCGGTGACGTGCGGCGGGACCTGCCAGCCGGGGGAGAGGTCTTCGGACGGCTCGGGCGCGCCGAAGACCGTCCGCACCGGGAGGACGCCCGCCCAGGCAGCATCGGCCTCGAGGTCCTCCGGCTCGTCGTCCGGGCCCTCGGCGCGCATCTTCACCGACGCCTCGGCGAGGTCGAGCGCGAGCACGCTGACCGCGGCGAACTCCTTCGCGTTGACCTCGCGCGCGTGCTCCCACGAGCCCGGCGCGAGGTGGTCGGTGAGCACCTTGAGGCCGTGCATCTTGGCTTCGGCGTCGAGCACCGGCCTCGCCTTCCCGAAGATCACCGCGCTGCGGTAGTTCATCGAGTGGTTGTTCACCGAGCGCGAGTAGACGATGCCGTCGAGGAGCGTCACCGTGACGCAGACGTCGAGGTCCCGCGCCGCCGTGCGGAGGCTCGCCGCGCCGGTGGAGCCGTGCAGGTAGAGCGTGTCGCCGTCGCGGCCGTAACCGGTCGGCAGGACGACGGGCGCGCCGTCGCGGACGATGCCGAGGTGGCAGATCAGGCCTTCGTCGAGGACGGCGTGCAGCGCCGAGCGGTCGGTCACGGCGCGGTGCTTCTTGCGGCCGAGCGTGGTGCGGGGCGTGGTGGACAGCATGCGACCAGCGTCTCCCAGCGCAGTGGCATCGGAAAACGTCCACTTCTCGTACACTTGGGAAGTCCACTCGACTTCGGGGAGGCTTCCCGTGACCCACGCCGACACCGCGCTCCCGGTCAGCCTCGACCGGTCGGCGGTGACGCCGCTGGCCGTCCAGCTCGCCGACGCGCTGCGCGAAGCCGCCGCGACCGGGCACCTGCGCGGGGGTGACCGGCTGCCGTCGACGCGGGCGCTGGCCGGCCGGCTCGGCGTCAGCCGCACGGTGACGTCGGCGGCCTACGAGCAGCTGCACGCCGAGGGCTGGATCGCCGGGCGGCACGGCTCCGGCACGTACGTGACGACGCCGCCGTCCTTCTCGGCTTCGGAGGTGCCGGCGCCCGCCGTCCCGGCGCCCGAGGCCGCCGCGCCGGTGCTGCTCGACCTCGGGCCGGGGACGCCGTGGGCGGACGGTCTGGACCGCGCGGCCTGGCGCCGCGCGTGGCGGGCCGCGGCCGACCCGGATCCCCTGGTCCGGGCGCACCGGGCGGGGCTGCCGGAGTACCGCGCGGCGGTGTCGGAGCACCTGCTGCGCCACCGCGGGCTGGCGGCGGGCTCGGTGCTGGCGACGGGCGGCACGACGGCGGCGGTCGTCGAGCTGGCGGCGGCGGTGCTGGAGCGCGGGGACGTCGTCGCGGTCGAGGAGCCGGGCTACCAGCGCGCGGTGCAGGCGTTCCGCCGGGCGGGCATGCGGGTGGTGGGCGTGCCGGTGGACGACGAGGGGTTGCGGCCCTCCGCGATCCCGGCGGGCGCGCGGGCGGTGTACTGCTCGCCGGCGCACCAGTACCCGATGGGCAGCAGGCTCTCCGCGGCGCGGCGGGTATCGCTGGTGGAGCTGGCGCGCTCGTCCGGGATGCTGGTGATCGAGGACGACTACGACGGCGAGCTGCGGTTCGACGTGGCGCCGTTGCCGATGCTGGCTTCGCTGGCACCGGACGTGGTGGCGCACCTGGGGACGACGTCGAAGATCCTCACCCCGACGCTGGGGGCGGGCTGGATGGTGGCCCCGGAGGCGATCACGTCGGCGGTCCTGGCGTACCGGGATTCGACGGGGACGCGCCCTTCGCCGGCGGGGCAGCGGGTGTTGTACGAGTTCGCGCGGAACGGCGACCTGGGCAGGCACCTGCGCAAGCTGCGACGCGAGATGGCGGAGCGGCGAACGTTGCTGGCCGGGGCTTTGTCGTCGGCCGGGATCCCCATCCGGGGCGACGACGCCGGGGCGCACCTGGTGGTGCCGTTCTCGTCGGCTTCGGTGGAGGAGTCGGTGATCGCATCGGCCGAGCGGCGGGGGATCCGGCTGGACGGGCTGGCGCGGCACTTCGCGGACGAGCCGACGGCGCACGGGGTGGCGATCGGGTACGCGGGGTGTTCTCGGGAAGCGTTGGTGGCGGCGTTGCCGACGTTGGTTTCTTTGCTTCGCTGAGGTTCTCTTGGCCTGGTGCCTGGTGCCTGGTGCCTGGTGTCGGTTGCCCGGTGCCCGCGCCGCCTGCCGCCGCCTGCTGCCCGCTGCCCGCTGCTCGTCGCCGGCAGTCCGCTGCCCGGTGTCCGCTGCCCGTCGCCCGCCGGCTGCGCCGCTTGCGCCGCAGCCGGCCCGGGGCCGGGACCGCGCTGATCGCCGCCGCCCCGAGCCCGAGCCGGTTCGCGACCTGCGCCGCCTGCCTGCTGCCCGCGCCGCCGCCTGCCTGCCTGCCTGCCTGCCTGCCTGCCGCCGGCTGCCCGCTGCTCGTCGCCGGCAGTCCGGTGCCCGGTACCCGGTGCCCGGTACCCGGTGCCCGGTACCCGGTGCCCGGTACCCGGTGCCCGGTACCCGGTGCCCGGTACCCGGTGCCCGGTGCCCGGTGCCCGGTGCCCGGTGCCCGCTGCCCGGTGCTCATCGCCCGCAGGCTGCGCCGCTTGCGCCGCAGCCTGTCCGGGGCCGGGATGCGCGGATCGCCGCCGCTCCGAGTCCGAGCCGGTCCTCGATCTGCGCCGCCTGTCTGTTGCCCGGGCCGTCGCCTGCCGCCGCCTGCTTGCCGCCCGGCTGGACCACCGGGTGCCTGTGCCGGGATGAGCGGATTGCCGCCGCGCCGAGCCGGAGCCGGTCCGCGACCTGCGCCGCCTGCTCGCCGCTCGCGCCGCCACCCTCCGGTCCGCGGCCGGAAGAGCAGCGGTTGTCCACAGGACCGCCGTGATGTGGACAACCTGGCCCAGCCGGCGGCTTTTCCGCGGTTTTGCGTCGGTGCTGGGCGATACGCTCGAAGTGGCGGTGAGCCCCCAGGGAGGGCGGGGTCCGGCCCGGGCCCACCGGCCCCTCGATGTACCGGACGTGCCAAGGCCCCCGCGGGTTGCGCTCGCCGCTCGGGCGGCGCCGTCCGTCGCACCGGGCTCGGCTGTTCCGCGAGGTCACCGGGTACGGTGGCTCACCATGAGCGAGAAGATCCGGGTGGCTGTCGTGTTCGGCGGGCGCAGCAGCGAGCACACCATCTCCTGCCTGTCCGCCGGCAGCGTCCTCGGGAACCTCGATCCGGCGCGGTTCGAGGCGGTTCCCGTCGGCATCACCCGGGAAGGCCGCTGGGTGCTCGGCACCGGCGACTCCGCCCAGCTCGCCATCCGCGGCCGCGAACTGCCCTCGGTCGACGACGGCAAGGGCCTCGTCCTCGCCGGCGATCCCTCCAGCCGGGGGCTCGTCGCCGTCGAACCCGGGCGGGAAAGCGAACTCCTCTCGCAGGTGGACGTCGTCTTCCCCGTGCTGCACGGCGCCTTCGGCGAAGACGGCACCATCCAGGGCCTGCTCGAGCTCGCCGGCATCCCGTACGTCGGCCCCGGCGTGCTCGCCAGTGCCGCCGCCATGGACAAGGAGACCGCGAAGAAACTCCTGGCCGCCGAAGGACTTCCGGTCGGCACCTTCACCGCCCTCAAGCGCGGTCAGTCCACTTTGGACGAAGCCGACCGGGTCAAGCTCGGCCTGCCCGTCTTCGTCAAGCCCTCGCGCGCCGGGTCGTCCGTCGGGATCAGCCGCGTGACGTCGTGGGACGACCTCGACGCCGCCATCGAGTTCGCGCGCGCCACCGATCCCAAGGTCCTCGTCGAGGCCGCCGTCGTCGGGCGCGAGGTCGAGTGCGGGGTCCTCGAATTCCCGGACGGGCACGTCGAAGCGTCGCTGCCCGCCGAGATCCGCGTCCTGTCCGAAGACGAAAACGCTTGGTACGACTTCGAAACCAAGTACCTCGGCGACGACGCCGAGCTCGACATCCCCGCCAAGATCGACGACGCCCTCACCGAAAAGCTGCGCGCGATGGCGGTGCGGGCCTTCCACGCGCTCGACTGCCAGGGCCTCGCCCGCGTCGACTTCTTCGTCGGCGCCGACGGCGAGCTGACCATCAACGAGGTCAACACCATGCCCGGCTTCACGACGAAGTCCGCCTACCCGAAGATGTGGGAGGTCACCGGCGTGGACTACCCGACGCTGCTGACCACGCTCATCGACACGGCGATCGCGCGCGGAACCGGACTCCGCTAGAACTTCAGCGGCTTGGCCGGCAGCTTCGCCGCCACGGTGTCCGAGATCGTCTGCAGCGGGCCGGTCCCGGCGCTGTCGGGCACGGTCAGCGCCGCGTAGACCTCGCGGTCCACGACGTACCACGTCGACGCGCCCTCGCCCGGCACCTGCAGCCACTGGACGCCGTTCACCAGGCGCAACGCCGCCGTCGGCGTCAGCTCCGGGGGCCGGTTCAGCCCGCACCGCAGCACCAGCGGGTCGTCCGCGCCCCAGGCCACCGTCGCCGGCGGCGCGGGGGCCGCCAGCTCACGGACCTTGAGGGACTTCCCGTTCGACGTCAGCTCCGCGGGCATCGCGCCCAGCAGGGTCGTGCAGCCCGGGGAGGCCGCAAAAGGCGCCGGCACGGGAACCAACGGCAGCGGACCCACGTCGTCCGAGGAGGATCGCTGGGTCACCGCGAAGACGGCGACGGCGACCGCCAGGGCCACGGCGAGCGCGGCCGCGGTGACGAGGACCACCCTGGGCGGAGCACCGGTGTCGGAGTCAGGCACCCCCCAACTACACCACTGGTCAGAGGTGGACGACCGGGCAGGTCAGCGTCCGCGTGATGCCCTCCACGTTCTGCACCTTCGCGACCACGAGCTGGCCGAGCTGGTCCACGTTGTCGGCCGCCGCGCGGACGATCACGTCGTACGGTCCGGTGACGTCCTCCGAGCTGGTCACACCCGGGATGCTGGAGATCTCGGCAGCCACCGCGGCCGCCTTGCCGACCTCGGTCTGGATGAGGATGTATGCGTGGACCACGGCGCGCCCTTTCGTCGGGATCGATCGGCTCAAGGTAGGAACGTCATCAGCAACGTATCGCCAGCTCATCGAAAAACATAGGGCATCCGACTATCGGTGATCGACCTTTGTCCCGGTAGAGAAAGCAGAGGTGACCGGTGTCACCGAACGACGGAACGGTCGCCGAGACCGGCGAGTTCGCGCTCATCCGCGCCGTCACCGAAGGACGGCGCCAGCCCCCGGGCACCCTGCTCGGCCCGGGCGACGACGCCGCCGTCGTCGCCGCCCCCGACGGCCGCGTGGTCGCCAGCACCGACGTGCTCGTCCAGGGCGTCCACTTCCGGCTCGACTGGTCGCCGCCCGAGTACGTCGGGCGCAAGGCCGTCGCGGTGAACCTGGCCGACATCGCCGCCATGGGTGCCACCCCGACCACCGTCCTGGTCGGGCTCGCCTGCCCGCCCGACACCCCGCGCGAGGTCGTCACCGGCCTCGCGGACGGCATGTGGGCCGAAGCCGAACGCGCCGGCGTCGGCGTCTCCGGCGGCGACATGGTCCGCGCCGACCAGCTCGTGATCAGCGTCACCGCGTTGGGCGACCTCGGCGACCGCGAGCCGGTGACGCGCTCGGGTGCCCGGCCCGGCGACGTCCTCGCGGTGAACGGGCGGCTCGGCTGGGCCGCGGCCGGCCTGGCCGTGCTCGGGCGCGGGTTCCGCTCCCCGGTCGGCGTCGTCAACGCCCAGCGCTGCCCGGAACCGCCCTACGAAGCCGGCCCGCGCGCGGCGCTGGCCGGGGCCACGGCCATGATCGACGTCTCCGACGGCCTGCTCGCCGACCTCGGGCACATCGGGGAGGCGTCCGGCGTCGGCATCGACGTCCGCACCGCCGACCTCGACATCCCGGCCCGGCTCACCGAAGTCGGCGCCGCGCTGGGCGCCGACCCCCTCGACTGGGTCCTCACCGGTGGCGAAGACCACGCCCTCGCGGCGACCTTCCCGCCGTTCACCGAACTCCCCGACGGCTGGCGCACGATCGGCGTCGTCACGATGGCCGACTCCGGGATCACCGTGGACGGGAAACCGTTTTCGCGAGAAGGCGGCTGGACGCACTGGCGCTGATCTAGGCTTCGGAAGCGTGAGAATCGTTCCAGTTCCCTACGACCACCCCGACGCGGCCAAACTCATGGCGGCGGTGCAGCAGGTGTACGTCGAGCGCTATGGCGGCGAGGACGCCACGCCGATGAGCCCGGCGGACTTCGACCCGCCGCAGGGCCTGTTCCTCGTCGGCTACCAGGGCGACGAGGCCGTCGCCTGCGGGGCGTGGCGCGCCCACGACGGCCCCGAGCCGGATTTCCGGGAGGGCGACGCCGAGTTCAAGCGGATGTACGTCGCCGACTCGGCGCGCGGCCGCGGCTTCGCGCGGATGATCCTGTTCGAACTGGAACGCACGGCGGCGTTGTGCGGCCGCAAGCGCGCGGTCCTGGAAACCGGGACCAAGCAGCCGGAAGCCATCGCGCTGTACACGTCGTCCGGGTACGCCGAGATCCCGAAGTTCGGTCTCTACAAGAACGAGCCGGGAAGCCAGTGCTTCGGCAAGGACCTCACCTCGGTGTGAGCTTCAGCAGGGCCGCCTGATGCGGCCGCAGTGACGCCGAGACGCCGGTGCCGGTGTCCTGGTGGGCCCAGAGATCCCGGACGTTCCACGAGCCGGGGATCGACGCGGAGACGGTCGCGGTGGTGCTGCCGGTGTTGAGCAGCACCACCGCGAACCCGCCGCCGGTAAGCGGTTTCCCCCACACCTGGTAGCCGGGCCCGGCGTCGAGCCGGCGGCCCTGACCGCCCGCGAAGTCCTGGTCGACGGCGATCGCCTCGGGGTTGCCGAGCGTCGCGAGGTCGGTACCGCGCAGCTTCGCCGGGTCGGTGCCGGCGAACAGCGGCGCGTTCAGCACGGCCCAGACGCTGAAGTGCGCGCGGGCCTCGTCGGCGGTCAGCGTGCCGTTGCCGACCTGCAGCATGTCCGGGTCGTTCCAGCCGCCCGGGCCGCCGCTGTGCACGGCGACGGCGGCCTGCTGGTCGATCGTCGCGAGCACCGAGTCCCAGGTCGGGACCAGGTCGTAGGTGGTGCGCCACAGGTTCGCCACCGGCCGCGCCCAGGTCCACGGGCTGGAGACGCCGTACTCGGAGATCGCGTAGACGATCGGGCGGGGCAGCGCGGCCAGTTCGTCGCGCATCTTCTCGAACGCGGCCTTGCGGTCGAGGCCGTCGACGGTGTCGGCGTTGCACCAGTCGTACTTGAGGTAGTCGACACCCCAGCGGCCGAACGTCTCGGCGTCCTGGCGTTCGTGGCCGAGCGAGCCGATGCCGGACGCGGGGTAGGCGTCGTTGGCCATGGCGCAGGTGCGGCTGCCGGGTACGGCGTAGATGCCGAACAGCAGGCCGCGCGAATGGACGTAGTCGGCCAGGTCGGCGATGCCGTGCGGGAACCGCTTCGGGTCCGGCCGCAGGGAGCCGTCGGCGGCGCGCGCGGGCGCCTGCCAGCAGTCGTCGACCACGACGTACTTGTAACCCGCGTCACGCAGGCCGGTGTCCGCGAGCGCGTCGGCTGCCTTCTTGACCACGTCTTCGGTGAGGTCGTAGCAGCGGACCTGGTTCCAGCTGTTCCAGCCCATCGGCGGCGTCCCGGCCAGGCCGTTGGCGAGTGCGGGGGACGCCGTGGGCAGGCTGAGCAGCCACGTCAGCACGACGAGGAGGAGCACGAGCGGGCTGGTTTTCTGCTTCACGGCAATGCCGTGATCCAATCGCAGGGCACGTGAAACCGCAGTCACTCGGAGGCGGCATGCCGATCTACGCACTCGGTTCGCTCGAACCGACGATCCACCCCGACGCCTACGTCCACCCGGACGCGACGGTGATCGGCGACGTCCGGATCGGCGCGCACGCGTCGGTGTGGCCGCAGACCGTGCTGCGCGGCGACCACGGCTACATCGAGATCGGTGAGCGCTCGAACGTCCAGGACGGCTGCGTCCTGCACTGCACCGAGCGGCACCCGACGATCCTCGGGCCGTCGTCGGCGATCGGGCACGCGGTGCACGTGGAGGGCGCGACGATCGGCACCGGCTGCCTGATCGCGTCCGGTGCGGTGGTGCTGAACGGTTCGGTGATCGAGGACGGCGGCATGGTCGGCGCGGGCGCGGTGCTCTCGTACGGCTCCCACGTCAAGACCGGCGAGATCGCGCTGGGCGTGCCGGGGAAGACGCGGGAGAACAAGTCGTTCAGCGCGGAGAACATCGCGCTGGTGGTCGACTCCTACGTCGAGCGGGGCCGCCGGTTCAAGGCGGAGCTGAGGCGGCTCGACCCGCTCGGGTGACGTCGGCCACGCCCGGTAGGCTTGCGCGCCGTGACCGCACGACCGCTGCAGGACATCGTCGAGGCAGGCTGGGCGAAAGCCCTCGAACCGGTGGCGCCGCAGGTCGCCGCGATGGGGGAGTTCCTCCGCGCGGAGATCGCCGCGGGCCGGACCTACCTGCCGGCGGGTGAGCACGTGCTGCGGGCGTTCAAGCAGCCGTTCCACGACGTGCGGGTGCTGATCGTCGGCCAGGACCCGTACCCGACCCCCGGGCACGCGGTGGGCCTGAGCTTCTCGGTGGCGCCGGACGTCCGGCCGATCCCGAAGAGCCTGGTCAACATCTACAAGGAGTACTGCGACGACCTCGGTCACCCGCTGCCGTCCAACGGCGATCTGACGCCGTGGGCCGACCAGGGCGTGCTGCTGCTCAACCGGTCGCTGACCGTGCAGCCCGGGAAGTCCAACTCGCACCAGGGCAAGGGCTGGGAGGCGGTCACCGAGCAGGCGATCAAGGCCCTCGCGGCCCGGTCGGAGCCGATGGTGGCGATCCTGTGGGGCCGCAACGCCCGCAACCTGCGCCCGATGCTGGGTGACGTCCCGTGCATCGAGTCCGCGCACCCGAGCCCGCTCTCGGCGCACAACGGCTTCTTCGGGTCCCGGCCGTTCAGCCGGGCCAACCAGCTCCTGGAGCAGCAGGGCGCGGCGCCGGTGGACTGGAAACTTCCCTGACGATCGGTGTCCGGATCGGTGTGACGGCTCCGACCAGGGGTAAACGAACCTTGGAGGACACCCCATGAACGTCACTTCGGCCGACGGCACGACCATCTTCTTCGAGCAGCGCGGCGACGGCCCGCCGGTCATCCTGGTCGGCGGCGCGTTCAACGACCGGACGACCACGGTGGGCCTGGCCGAGGTCCTGGCCGGCGACTTCACCACGATCGTTTACGACCGCCGTGGACGCGGGGACAGCGGGGACGCCCCGGAGTACGCGGTGGAGCGCGAGATCGAGGACCTCGCGGCGCTGATCGCGCACGTGGGCGGGACGGCGTCGGTGTTCGGGCACTCGTCGGGCGCGGTCCTGGCCCTGGAGGCGGCCGCGGCGGGGATCGGGATCGAGCGCGTGGTGGCGTACGAGCCGCCGTACGCGACGGACGAGCACCCGCGCGGTGACGTCGTCGACGAGGTGCGGGCCCAGCTCGCGGCGGGGGACCGCGACGGCGCGGTGGCGACGTTCCTGCAGGTGGCGGGCACGCCGGCGGAGATGGTCGAGGGGATGAAGCAGGCCCCGGTGTGGGGCTGGTTCACGGCGCTGGCGCACACGCTGCCGTACGACCTGACGATCTGCGGCCCGGGTGCCCGGATCCGCGCGGAGAACCTGGCGAAGATCACGGTCCCGACGCTGGTGATCGGCGGCGGCGCCAGCGACGAGACCCTGCAGGCGGGCGCCCGCGCGGCGGCCGCGGCGGTGCCGGGCGCGCGTCACGAGACCCTGGAGGGGCAGGACCACGGCGTGCTGCAGTTCCCGGAAACCCTCAAGGACCTGCTGACCGGTTTCCTGAAGTGAGCTGACTTTTCAAGCCGACCCCGCCGGGGGTCCAGGGGGCTTGCCCCCTTACGCGCCCCCTGGGGGGCAAGCCCCCAGGGGGCGCGTAAGGCGAAAAAAATGGCGAGCGCTCTCCGCGAGCACTCGCCACCCTTCCGTTTCGCCTTACCCGCGAACGACCTTGCCCGCCTTGATGCACGAGGTGCACACGTTCAGGCGCTTGCGCTGGGACACACCCACCTTGGCGTGGACGGTCTGGATGTTCGGGTTCCACCGGCGGTTGGTACGGCGGTGGGAGTGCGAGACCGACTTGCCGAAGCCGGGTCCCTTGCCACAGACGTCGCACACGGCAGCCACGTCGAACTCCTTTGGATCTGGGTCATAGAAATGAGCCCAGATGCACTGGGCAACTCGACCATAGTAACTACTGGCTTCGCGAGGCCCCGCACCGGGTCGATACGCTGCCTCGGACCGGTCAGGAGGTTACGGGGTGCGGGTGCTGGACGCGGCGGCGGTGTCGGCCTGGGCTGCGGGTTGTGTGCACAGCCTGGCGAGCCTGCGGCCGGCCATCGACGAGATCAACGTCTACCCCGTCGCCGACTCCGACACCGGCTCCAACATGCTCTTCACGATGACCGGCGCGGCCGCGGAACTGGCCGCCGCCACCCCGGAAGACGCCGCCGGCGCGCTGAAGATCCTCGCCCGCGGTGCCGTGGCCGCCGCCAAGGGCAACTCCGGCGTCATCCTCTCCCAGGTCGTGCGCGGGCTCGCGGACCGCGCCGAAGGCGAGCTGGACGGCGCGTGGCTGGCGAAAGCGCTCGGCCACGCCGACGAGGTCGCCACCGGTGCCGTGAGCCGCCCGGTCGCCGGGACCATCCTGACCGTCCTGCACGCCGTCGCCCTCGCCGTGCGCGGGGACACGGGCAGCCTCGGCGAGGTCGCGCGGAAAGCCGCGGAAGAAGCCGCGCACGCCCTCGAGAAGACGCCGCTGCAGCTGCCCGCACTGGCCAAGGCGGGGGTGGTCGACGCCGGCGCGCGCGGGCTCGTCGCGGTGCTCGACGCCCTGGTCGGCGTGCTCACCGGCGCCGAGATCGAGCGGGAGCACGCGCTGGCAGTGCCCACCGCGGCGGAGCAGGCCTACGCCTGGGAGGTCATGTACCTGCTCGACGGCGTCGACGAGCAGAGCCTGCCGACCCTGCGCAAGGAGCTGAGCGGCCTCGGCGACAGCGTCACGGTCGCCGGCGACGGCTCGGGCAGCCACGCCGTGCACGTCCACTGCGCCGACATCGGCGCCGCCATCGAAGCCGGGCTCGCCCTGGGGCGTCCGCGCAGGATCCGCGTCGAACCGCTGCTCACGCCAACGCCGATCGAGCCGGGCGGCGGGATCGACCGCACGGTCGTCGCCGTCGTGCACGGCGGTGCGCTGGCCGAGCTGCTGCGCGCCGAAAGCATCCCCGTGCTGGCCGTGCCCGAGGGCGAGACGCCGAGCGTCGAAGACGTGATCAGCCTGCTCAACGAAGCCGCCGGCCGGCACGTCACCGTGCTGCCCGGCAGCGTCGAGCTCACCGCGGCGGTCGACACCGCGGCCGGGCACGCGATGGCCGCCGACCGGGACGTCGTGGTCATCCCGTGCGTCTCGCCGGTGCAGGTGCTGGCCGCCCTCGCCGTGCACGACGCCGGGCGCCGCACCAACGACGACGTCGTCGCGATGGCCGAAGCGGCCGCCGCGACCAGGCGTGGCGAACTGCGGATCGCGCAGGAGGAGTCGCTAACCTGGGTGGGCCGGGCCCAGTCCGGTGACGTGGTCGGCCTGGTCGACGACGAAGTGGTGCTGATCGAGCCGGCACCCGCGTCCGAGACGAACCTGGTCGCCGCCGCGATGAAGGTGCTCAACCGGATGCTGGCGCTCGGCGGCGAGCTGGTGACCGTGCTGAGCGGGGCCGACGCCCCGCCCGGGGTCGCCGAGGAGCTGGCGGAGCAGCTGCGGCTGGAGCACCCGGAGGTGGAGCTGGCCGGCTACGCCAGCGGCCAGGCGGACGCCGTGCTGCTGATGGGAGTCGAATAGCGAGATGGCCGGACTGCGCGACAAGCTGCCGCTGCTGCTGGGCGCCAAGACGGCGAAGGCGCTCGCCACGTCGCTGGGTATCGAGACGGTCAGCGACCTGCTCCGCCACTACCCCCGCCGCTACGCCGAGCGCGGCGAGCTCACCGACATCGCCGGCCTCGAGCTGGGCGAGCACGCGACCGTCCTGGCGCGCATCGAAAAGGTGAGCAAGCGGCGGATGAAGTCCCGCAACGGGACCATCCTCGACATGGTGATCACCGACGGGAAGCGCCGGCTCACCTGCGCCTTCTTCAACCAGGCCTGGCGCGAGAAGGACCTGGTCCCCGGCAAGCACGGCTTGTTCGCCGGCAAGGTGTCCGCCTTCCGCGACACCCTGCAGCTGACCAATCCCGAGTACGAGCTGTTCGAGGCCGACCGCGCCGACGAGGCCATGGACGACTTCCTCGCCGCGATCATCCCGGTCTACCCGGCGGCGCAGGGCATGCCGACCTGGTCGATCGCCAAGTGCGTCCGGCAGGTCCTCGACGTCCTGGAGGTCGACGAGGACCCGATGCCCGCGGAGCTGCGGCGGCTGCACAAGCTGTCCGACCTCGACACCGCGCTGCACGGGATCCACCGCCCGGGCAACTGGGCGCACCTGGAGGCGTCGAAGAAGCGGCTGAAGTGGGACGAGGCCATGGCCGTCCAGCTGATCTTCGCGCAGCGGCGCCATTCGGCCATCTCGCGGCCGGCGAAGGCGAACCCGCACGTCAGCGGCGGGATCCTGGACGCCTTCGACAAGCGGCTGCCCTTCGACCTCACCGCGGGCCAGCGGGGGATCGGCGACGAGATCGCCGCCGACCTCGCGTCGGAGCACCCGATGAACCGGCTGCTGCAGGGTGAGGTCGGCTCGGGCAAGACGATCGTCGCGCTGCGGGCGATGCTGCAGGTCGTCGACAACGGGCGGCAGGCCGCGATGCTGGCGCCGACCGAGGTCCTCGCCGCCCAGCACGCCCGGTCGCTGCGCGAGATGCTCGGCGACCTCGGCCAGGCCGGCGAGCTGGGCGCGGCGGAGAACGCCACGAAAGTCACGCTGCTGACCGGGTCGATGGGGGCGAAGGAGCGCAAGAAGGCGCTGCTGGAGATCGTCAGCGGCGAGGCGGGCATCGTCGTCGGCACGCACGCGCTGATCCAGGACCACGTCGAGTTCGCCGACCTCGGCCTCGCCGTCGTCGACGAGCAGCACCGCTTCGGCGTCGAGCAGCGGGACGCGCTGCGCACCCGCGGGTCCGGCGACACCAGCCCGCACGTGCTCGTCATGACCGCGACGCCGATCCCGCGCACGGTCGCGATGACCGTGTACGGCGACCTCGAGGTGTCGGCGCTGCGGGAGATGCCGGTCGGGCGGTCGCCGATCTCCACCACGGTCGTGCCGGTCGCCGAGAAACCCGCGTGGTTCGAGCGGATCTGGCAGCGCGTCCGCGAAGAGGTCGGCAAGGGGCACCAGGCCTACGTCGTGTGCCCGCGGATCGGCGACGAGCCGCCGTCGGACAAGAGCGACAAGCGCCCGCCGCTCGCGGTCCTCGACGTCGCGCCCGAGCTGGAGCACGGCGCGCTGCAGGGGCTGAAGATCGGCGTGCTGCACGGCCGGATGCCGCCCGACGACAAGGACGCCGTGATGCGGGCCTTCTCCGCGGGTCAGTTGGATGTCCTGGTGGCCACGACGGTGATCGAGGTCGGCGTCAACGTCCCGAACGCGACCGCGATGGTGATCATGGACGCCGACCGGTTCGGCGTCAGCCAGCTGCACCAGCTGCGCGGCCGCGTCGGCCGGGGCAGCGTGCCCGGGCTGTGCCTGCTGGTCACCGAGGCCCTCGACGGCACGGCGACGCGCGAACGGCTGGCGGCCGTCGAGTCGACCACTGACGGCTTCGAGCTGTCGCGCCTCGACCTGGAGCTGCGGCGCGAAGGCGACATCCTCGGCGCCGCGCAGTCCGGCAAGCGGTCGACGCTGAAGCTGCTTTCGCTGCTGCGCGACGAGGACGTGATCGCCGCGTCGCGGGCGAGCGCGCAGGAGATCGTCGAAAAGGACCCGGACCTGAAGAAGTACCGCGGCCTGGCCCAGATGGTCGCCGACGTCGTCGACGTCGACCGCGCCGAGTACCTGGAGAAGAGTTGATCCGCGCCGCGACGGTGGCCGACGCACCCGCGATCGGCGAGGTCCACGTGCGGTCCTGGCAGGCGGCGTACGCGGGGCTGATCCCGGCGGACTTCCTCGCCCGGCTCTCGGCCGAGTCGCGCGCGGCGTCGTGGGCCCGGCACATCGGGACCGGCGCCGGCTCGGTCCTGGTCGCCGAGGAGGACGGCGTCGTCGTGGGGTTCGCGGCGTTCGGTCCCGGCCGGCTCTTCGCGCTGTACCTGCTGCCGGAGCACTGGGGGCGGGGCCTCGGCCGGGCGCTGCACGACCGGGTCGTCGAAGAGCTGCCCGGGGACAGCGCCGTCCTGTGGGTGCTGTCGACGAACGAGCGGGCGAAGGCCTTCTACGCGCGGCAGGGCTGGGTCGACGACGGCGTCACCCAGACCGAGACGGTCGACGACGGCCGCGTCACGCTGGAGGAGCGGCGGTTCAGTCGCCGGTTGCGGTGAACGCGCCGGCTTTCGCGGCGGCCGCGGCGGCCTTCGCGGCGACTCCGGCGTCCCGCGGGGTCACGCCTTCGCGGGAGACGAACAGGCGGTAGAAGACCGGGCCGCACGCGACCCGCACGACCTCGACCGGATCGGTGCCCGCCGGGACCTCGCCGCGTTCGACGGCCCGGTCGACCACGACGGCCGAGCGGGCGTGGCGGTCGACGTAGAACTCGCGCAGCGCGTCCGCCGCGCGGGCCGAGAGGAACGCCGCCGAGATCGACGCCGTCGGCAGCTCGCGCTCGCCGGGGGAGGTGAAGTAGTGCACCAGCTCCAGGTTGATCCCGCGCAGGTCGCCCTCCAGCGAGCCGGTGTCCGGCGCCGTCCACTCCTGCTCGGTGCCCATCAGCAGGGCCGCCGCGACCAGGCCTTCGGCGGACTCCCAGCGGCGGTAGAGCGTCGTCTTGTGGACCCCGGACCGCTCGGCGACCGCCTCGACGGTCAGCTCGGCGTACCCGCGTTCCCCGAGCAGCTCCAAGGTGGCGTTGAGGGCGGACAGGCGGGTCCGCTCGGTACGGCCGCCCGGGCGCTTGGTGCCGGAAATCTCGGTTGCCAACTGCTACTCCTGTTGCGTTAGTGTGCCCAGTATGCCAGAACCCGACTCCATCGACGTCGCTTCCGTGGCCGAGCTGATCGGCGCTGCCGAGGTCGTCGCCATCGGCGAGAACAACCACCACATCCGCGAGTTCGGTGTCCTGCGCGACCGTCTCCTCCGGTACCTCGTCACCGAGCGCGGGTTCACCGTGCTGGGGTTCGAGGGCGGGTTTCCCGAAGGGCACCTGGTCGACACCTGGCTGCGGGGCGGGCCGGGCGAGGTTGCCGACATCGCCCGGGACGGCTTCACGTTCGGCCTCGGCGACTCGGCCGAAGTGCACTCGATGCTGACCTGGTTGCGCGGGCGCGGGGTCCGGTTCTTCGGCTTGGACGTGCCGAGTTCGGCGGGTTCGCCGGTGCCCGCGCTGCGGGCGGTGCGCGAAGTCCTGTCGCGGGTGGATCCGGCCAATGTGTCCCTTGTGGACACCGCGCTGGCGGCCTGCGAACCGTACGCGTCGGTGAGCAGCGCGGTCGCGCCCGGGCGTTACGGTGCCATGAGCGTGGAGGCGCGGAACGCGGCCACCGCGGCTCTGACCGTCCTCAAAGGACATGTCGAGTCGCTGGCGCCCGAAGCCGCGCACGACGCGGAGGGCGCGCTGCGGGTCGACCTGTACCTGCGGGAACTGGCCGCGCTGATGGCCGGCCAGGCGCCGGAGCCGCAGAGTTCGTCGCGGGACACGTACATGGCGGCCACCGTCCGGATGCTGCGGCGGCGGTTCCCCGGCGAGAAGATCGTCCTGATGCTCCACAACGGACACCTCCAGCGCGTGCCGTTCTCGCCGATGCCCGGCATGACGGCGCCGTCGGCGGGGACGCTCCTGGCCGCGGAGCTGGGCGATCGCTACTTCGCGTTGGCGTTGACCGCGGTCTCGGGGACGACGACCGGACTCGCTCCCGACGACGCTTTCCCGCTCGGGTTCCGGATGTTCGAGCAGGCACTGGACGCGCCCGCGGAAGGCAGTGTCGAGGCGGCGCTGGCCGCCGAGGCGCCGTGCGTGGTCGCGCGTCCCGCGGCGACGGCCATCCGGCACGCGCACATGACGGTGCCGGTCGACGTCGCCTCGGCGTTCGACGCGGTCGTCTGCCTGAACGGGCAGGAAACGATTTTCCGCTTCGCCGCTGAATAGGTGTGCCCGTTCGGCTGCTTGCCGTAGTGCGCCGGCTGGGCGTTTCCTTCCGGTATGGCCGGGCGGAGGCGGGCGCTGATCGTCGCCAACGGCGAGTACGACAACGCGGGGCTGCAGTGGCTGGGCTCGCCCGCGGCGGACGCCGACGCCCTCGCCGGCGTGCTGGCCGACCGCGCGATCAGCGACTTCGACGTGCGCGTGGTGCGGAACGAGACCGCGCACGTCGTCCAGGCGGAGATCGAGGACCTGTGCGCCGAGGGCCGTCCCGACGACGTCCTCCTGCTGCACTTTTCCTGCCACGGCCTGAAGGACGATTCGGGCGGGCTGTACTTCGCGGCGCGCAACACGCGGCCGGACCGGCTGCGGTCGACGGCCGTGCCGGCGCAGTTCGTCCAGCAGTGCATCCGCCAGACCCGCTCGCGCAGCGTGGTGCTGCTGCTGGACTGCTGCTACGGCGGGGCGTTCGGGCAGGGCGTGGCGGTCCGGGCGTCGGGCGACGCGAACGTCCTGGACAGCTTCCGCGGCGGCCGCGGCCGCGCGGTGATCACGGCGTCGAACTCGATCGAGTACGCGTTCGAGGGGGCGACGCTGGCTTCGGACGAGCCGGCCCAGCCGTCGGTGTTCACCGCGGCGCTGGTGGAGGGGCTGCGCACGGGCGAGGCCGACCGCGACGAGGACGGCTGGATCGCGCTGGGCGAGCTGTACGAGTACCTGTTCGACCGCGTCCGCGAGCGCAACCCGAAGCAGACGCCGAGCCGCGACATCGAGATGCAGGGCGAGCTGTACCTGGCGAAGAGCCGGCGCCGGCGCATCAAGCCGTCCCCGGTCCCGCCGGACCTGGCGGGGGCGATCGCGGCGGAGAACCCGTTCACCCGCCTGGGGGCGGTGGCGGAGCTGCGCCGCCGGCTGGCGAGCGACAACCTGCCGGTGGCGGTGGGGGCGTTCGAGGCGCTCCGGGAAATGGCTTCGACGGACATCGAGCACGTGGCGGCGGCGGCCGCGGACGCGTTGTCGTTCGCCGTGGTCCGGGTGGACGTGGCTTCGGTGAAGTTGTCGGCACCGCCGGGGTCTCGCGCGTCGGCTTCGCTGCGGGTGTCGGGTCCGCCGGTGGCGCGGGAGGTGCGGTTCGACCCGTCGCACGCGTGGATCCAGGCGGCCGAGGTGGCCGGCGGAGCGGAGCTGACGGTGACGGCGGGGGAGTCGGGGGTACGGCGCGGCAAGGTGGTGGTGACCGGCCCGACGGGCGACGTGGTGGTGGGGGTGGAGATCGAGACGGAGCCCGTGGCGGTGGCGGCCGCGCCGGAAGCCGCCGCTCCTGCCGAACCCGAGCCCGAACCCGAACCTGCGCCGGCCGCGGAAGCCGAGCCTGAGCCGGCCGCGGAAGCCGAGCCTGAGCCGGTGGCCGCTGCAGGTCCCGACCTCGCGCCCGAGCCGGTGGCCGCTGCAGGTCCCGACCTCGCGCCCGAGCCGGTCGCGGAATCGCCCGCGGCGGAGCCGGAGCCGAAGCGCCCCAATGTGGCCTTCGGTGCGTCAGACGCACCGAAGGCCACATTGGGTGCGTCTGACGCAACCAAGGCCACATTGGGGCGCTTGCGGCGGGCCAGCACCAGCCCGCCCAGTGCCACCGCCGTCACCAGGAAGCCCGCGCTGACCCCGTAGGCCAGCCGGAACCCAGCCGCCAGCGCCTCGCGACGGTCCACACCGGACAGGCCCGCCGTGCGGGACGCGGCCACCGAAGCCAGCACCGCCGTGCCGATCGCCGCCCCCACCTGCTGGGTCGTGTTGATCAGGCCGGACGCCACGCCCGCGTCCCCGGCCGGCACGTCCGACATCGCCAGCCCCATCAGCGCCGGGATCGCCGCGCCCGCGCCGAGGCCCATCAGCAGCAGCGGCGGCAGCACACCGGTGAAGTAGTCGTCGCCGGCCTGCGTCAGCAGCAGCAAGCCCACGATCACCAGGCCCAGGCCGGACAGCAGCACCGTCCGCGGTCCGAACCGCGCCGACAGCTTGTCCGCGAAGCCCAGCGACGCCACCGCGATCACCAGGGGCACCGGCAGGAACGCGACGCCGGTGCGCAGCGCGTCGAGGCCCAGCACCTGCTGCAGGTACAGCGCCGTCACGAACTGGAAGCCCAGCATCCCGGCGACCATCAGCACCATCACCAGGTTCGCGCCGGTGACCGCGCGGATCCGGAACAGCCGCAGCGGCAGCAGCGGCGTGCGCGCCTTCGCCTGCCGCACCACGAACGCCGCCAGCAGCACCGCGGCGGCGACCAAGGCGCCCCACGCGGACGACGAAATCCCGTACACGCCCAGCATCACGGCCGCGGTGACCAGGACCGCGCCGAGCACGTCGAGGCCCGCCCGGAGGCCGGTGCCGCGATCCGGTGCGACGACCCTGACCGCCAGCACCAGTGCGGCGACGCCGATCGGCAGGTTGACGTAGAACGTCCAGTGCCAGTTCAGCGCCTGCGTCAGCGCGCCGCCCGCGATGAGGCCGATCGACGCGCCCGCGGCCTGGGTGAAGCTGTAGACGCCGATCGCGCGGGCCCGCGCCCGCGGCTCGGGGTACATCGTGACGATCATGCCGAGCACGACGGCCGAGGCGAGCGCGCCGCCGACACCCTGGACGAACCGCGAGACGACCAGCACCCCGGCGTCCTCGGAGAGCCCGGCGACCAGCGAAGCGAAGGTGAACAGGCCGAGCCCGCCGAGGAAGACGCGGCGGCGGCCGAGCAGGTCGCCCAGCCTGCCGGAGATGAGCAGCAGGCCGCCGAAGGCGACCAGGTACGCCGTGACGACCCAGGCGAGGCCGGCGGGCGTGAACCCGAGGTCGGCCTGGATCGCGGGCAGCGCCACCGCGACGATGCTGCTGTCCAGCACGACCATGAGCGACGCGGCGCACAGCACCGCCAGTGCGAGGCCGCGGGAGCGGGTGGGGTGATTCTCGGCCATGTGAGGCCCCTCCAGTCGAGCGTTCCCCCTGGTCGTTGCCAGGGCACTTCTTGTAACAGTGCCCATCATGTGTGACCATGGGTGCGCGCGTAAGGAGGCACTTCCATGTCCCAGGGGAACATCGATGTACCCGTCCAGGTCACCGAGATCGACCCGGAGAAACTCGACGTCTGCACTGTGCTCGAGGTCATCAACCGGATCAGCGGCAAGTGGGCGATCGGCATCCTGCTGGAGGCCATCCGGGGCCCGGTCCGGTTCACCGAGCTGGAGCGCGCGGTCAACGGGATCAGCCGCCGGATGCTGACCCTGACGCTGCGCAACCTCGAACGGGACGGCCTGCTCGAGCGCACGATCTACCCCACGGTCCCGCCGCGGGTGGAGTACGAGGCCACGGCGATGGCCAAGGAGCTGTACCAGTCGCTGAACGGCCTGCTCGGCTGGGCGGAGCGACACCGCGACGACATCGCCGCGGCGCGCGTCGCCTACGACGCCGCCTGAAGCCGCCGAAGACGTGGAAACGGGCCGCTGCGCGAGGTCGGGGAAACTCGCACAGCGGCCCGTCGTGGCTCGTGCTCAGCGGGGGCGTGAGCACGAACGTTTCGGTGCTACTTCGCCGCGACCGCTTCGGGCTCGGGCTGCCGGTCCTCGTCGACCATCGTGGCTTCGTCGAACGGCGCCTGCCCGGCGAACACGCGCTGCGCCTGCTCGCGGTCGAACTCCTTCGTCCAGTTTCCGATGAGGACGGTCGCGACGGCGTTGCCGGCGAAGTTCGTCAGCGCGCGGGCCTCGGACATGAACCGGTCGATGCCGAGGATGAAGCCGACGCCGTTGACCAGTTCGGGGCGGTGCGACTGCAGGCCGCTGGCCAGGGTCGCGATGCCCGAGCCGCTGACGCCCGCCGCGCCCTTCGACGCGATGATCATGAAGACCAGCAGGCCGATCTGCGCACCGATCGACAGCGGCTCGTCCTGGGCGGCGGCGATGAACAGCGTCGCCATCGTCAGGTAGATCGCGGTGCCGTCCAGGTTGAACGAGTACCCGGTCGGCACCGTGATGCCGACGACCGACTTGTCGACGCCCAGGTGCTCCATCTTCGCGATCAGCCGCGGCAGCGCCGACTCCGACGACGACGTCGAGAGGATCAGCAGGAACTCGCGGCCGAGGTAGCGCAGCAGGTGCCAGATGTTCACGCGGGCGCCGAGCCAGAGCACGATGCCGAGGATCACGAACACGAACACCAGACAGGTCACGTAGAACCCGATCATGATGACCGCGAGGCTCTTCAGCGCCGCCCAGCCGGTCGCGCCGACCACCGCGGCGATGGCGCCGAACGCGCCGATCGGGGCGGCCCACATGATCATCGCCAGGACGCGGAAGACCAGCCGCTGGATGTGCTCGACACCGCGCAGGATCGGCGCGCCCTTCGAGCCGAGCTTCTGCAGCGCGAACCCGACGAGGAGGGCGACCAGCAGCGTCTGCAGGACCTGGCCTTCGGTGAAGGCCGACACGAACGTCTTCGGGATGATGTGGAGCAGGAAGTCGACCGGTCCTTCGGAGCCGGTGGCGGACTTCTGGACGCTCTTCACGTCGGCCGGGTTCAGGTGCAGCCCGGTGCCCGGGTGCAGGATGTTGCCGACGACGAGGCCGATCGCGAGCGCGAACGTCGACATGACGATGAAGTAGACCAGCGCCATGATGCCGACCTTGCCGACCTTGGCCGCTTTCGCGACCGAGCCGACGCCGAGGACGATGGTGCAGAAGATGATGGGGGAGATCATCATCTTGATCAGGTTGACGAAGCCGTCGCCCAGGGGCTTGAGGCCCTTGGCGAAGCCGGGGAAGAGGAAACCCACCAGGATCCCGAGCAGGACCGCGACGATCACGGCCAGGTACAGGTAGTGGGTCTTGTCCCGCTTGCGCGGGGTGTCCTCGGTGGTCGGTGGGGTCGGCACCGTTGCCTCCAGCTCAGGGGTGTTCCAGGTTGCGGCACACTGTAGGCGCCGGCCGGTGATCCGGCTCACTTGTGTTCATTGAGTTCGCGCACCGTCCCCTTCGGACACCGGAGCGCGTGTGCTGGTATGAGGAGGTGCCCCCGACGATGCGGTCCCGCTGGAGCCTGGCCCGCCAGCTGCTCGTGCTGCAGCTGGCGGTGCTCTGCGTGCTCGCCGGCGCCGGCATCACGTTCGCCTACCTCGACGCCTCCCGCGCGGTGAACGAAAACGCGCGCGACCAGGTCCGCGCGGTGGCCTCGGCGGTGGCGGACGCCCCGACCGTCGTCAGCGCGGCCGCGGCGCCGGACCCGAGCGCCACGCTGCAGCCGTACGCGGTGCGGGTGCAGGCCGACACCGGCGTCGACTTCATCACGATCATGAGCCCGGCCGGGATCCGCTACACCCACCCGAACCCGGCGCTGATCGGGCAGCACTACATCGGGACCATCACGCAGGCGCAGCAGGGACAGCCCTACACCGAGACCTACACCGGCTCGCTGGGCCCGTCGGTGCGCACGGTCGTCCCCGTGTTCGGCCCGGACCGGCGCGTGGTCGCGCTGGTCGCCGTCGGGATCACCGTCGCCGCGATCTCGGCCGAACTGCGCGAACGCCTGTGGCCGCTCTTCGGCGTCGCCGGGGCGGTGCTGGTGGTCGGGGCGCTGGGCGGCTGGCTGATCAGCGCCCGGCTGCGGCGCCAGACCCGCGGGATCGCGCCGGACGAGCTGAGCAACCTGTTCGAGTACCACGAAGCCGTGCTGCACTCGGTCCGCGAAGGCGTGCTGCTCGTCGGCCGGGACGGGCGCATCGGCCTGTGCAACGACGGCGCGCGCGCCCTCCTCGGCCTCGACGCCGACCCGGTCGGGCGCGAGCTGACTTCGCTGGGGCTGCCGGAGGAGCTGGTCTCGGCCTTCGGGTCCGCGGAGAACCGCGCCGAGGAACTGCACCTGACCGACGCCCGGGTGCTGCTGGTCAGCACGACCGCGGTCCGCTCGGGCGGCCGGGCGCAGGGCACCGTCGTCGTCCTGCGCGACCACACCGAACTGCAGGCGCTGACCGGGGAGCTGACCACCGCCCGCGGGCTCGCGGAAGCGCTGCGGTCGCAGGCGCACGAGGCCGCGAACCGGCTGCACACGGTCGTTTCCTTGGTGGAGATCGGGAAACCCGAGCAGGCCGTCGAGTTCGCGACCGCCGAGCTCGCGCTCGCCCAGGAGCTGACCGACCGCGTCGTCGGCGCCGTCGCCGAGCCGGTGCTCGCGGCGCTGCTGCTCGGAAAGGCGGCGGAGGCGAGCGAACGCGGGGTCGAGCTGACGGTCACGCCGGACACAGTGATCGACGACGTCTCACTCGGCATCGAGGCCCGCGACCTGGTGACGATCCTCGGCAACCTGATCGACAACGGCCTGGACGCGGCCGTGCGCGGCAGCGGCAAGCCGGCGGTCGTCGTCACCGCCCGGACGGACGAAGACGGGCTGCTGCTGCGCGTGGCCGACAGCGGCCCGGGCGTCCCCGAGGACGCCGACGTCTTCCGCCGCGGCTGGTCGACGAAGGCCGAGGACGGCCACGGCCTCGGCCTGGCCCTGGTCGGCCAGGCGGTACGCCGCTACGGCGGCACGGTCGACGTCGGCCACGACGGCGGCGCCGTGTTCACCGTGCGGCTGCCGAGACAGGGGGCGGGCCGGTGATCCGGGTGCTGGTGG
Source organism: Amycolatopsis sp. NPDC049691 (assembly GCF_040675005.1). Classification (NCBI taxonomy): domain Bacteria; kingdom Bacillati; phylum Actinomycetota; class Actinomycetes; order Pseudonocardiales; family Pseudonocardiaceae; genus Amycolatopsis; species Amycolatopsis sp. NPDC049691. The sequence goes on along the minus strand of NZ_JBFANX010000012.1, from coordinate 7,626 downwards.
TGGAGGACGAGCCGGTGGCCGCCGAGGCGCACCGCGTGTACGTGGAACGGCTCCCGGGCTTTTCGGTGGCCGGCGTCGTCCATTCCGGTGGCGAGGCGCTGCGGTTCTGCGAACGCGAGCCGGTCGACCTGGTGCTGCTGGACTTCTACCTGCCGGACACGCACGGATTGGCGGTGTGCCGGTCGCTGCGCGCGGCGGGCCTGCCGATCGACGTCATCGCGGTGACGTCCGCACGCGACCTCGGCCTGGTGAAGGCCGCGGTGTCGGTGGGGGTGGTGCAGTACCTGCTGAAGCCGTTCACGTTCGCGACCCTGCGCGAAAAGCTGGAGCGCTACGCGGAATTCCGCGACGCGTCCGGCGAAGTGACGGGCCAGGCGGAGATCGACCGGGCACTGGGCGCGTTGCGAACGACCGAGCAACCGCCACTGCCGAAGGGGATGAGCGTCCAGACGCTGGAGGCGATCAGGGACGCACTGGCCGGTGCGGCGGAAGGGCTTTCCGCGGGCGCGGCGGCGTCGGCGATCGGCGCGTCCCGCGTGACGGCTCGGCGGTACCTGGAGTACTTGGCGGACAACGGGATGGCGCACCGGGAACCGCGCTACGGGCAGGTGGGACGGCCGGAGGTCTGGTACCGGCTCACTCGCGTATAACGACTTATAGCCGGTCGCTCAGGAGCTGGGCGATCTTCGTGTAGACCTCGGGCGCGAACGGCCGCATCGCGAGTTCGGCCAGCCGGGTCTGGCCGTGCGACTTCTTCACGACCAGCAGCATCACGTCACCGTATCCGCGGCCGTTGCCGGCCACGTTGTCGTTCAGCTTGCAGGTGCGCGTGGTGCCGTCCACGCCCGCGATCGGCGCCGCCGCCTCCACACACGGCTTGGTCCACTCCCTGACCAGCGCCGGAACCTGCCCGGTGCCCGGGACGACCGTGATGTACAGGTCGAACAGCTGCCGGCCGCCGGTCCGGCTGGCGTAGTTGCAGTGGTAGGTCGTGGCGCCCTGCTGCGAACTCGGCGCCTCTTCGACCGCGTAGGTGTCCAGGACGACTCCCATCACGGCACTCGACTCGGTCACCCCCAGGAACGGGCAGGCCGACGTCACCTTGGCCGGCGAGTGCGGCGGCGGTGGCTGCGGTGTCGTCGGCGGCTGCGAGCCCGGCCCCGGCCCCAGCGCGGGCGCCTCGGACGACGGCCGGTCCGTCGCGGGAGGCCTCGACGTGGTCGTGGGCGTGGGCGGCGCGACCGGCGCCGGTGCCGAACACGCGGCCAGCAGGGCCAGCGCACCGGCCGTGATCAGGATTCCCCCTCGATTCCCCATTTCGCGAGGATAGCCCGACTTCCGGCGGTTCCGGCGGCTTTTCCGGTGCGGTAGACCGGGACCATGACGAAGTGGGCCGGATGGGTCGCCGCCGTTGTCCTGGGCCTCGGGCTCGCCACCCCCGCGCAAGCCGCCGAACCGGCCGCCTCCGTCACGGGCGTCCAGGTGACCGGGCCCGTCGCGCAGCGGTTCAACCTCGTCGTCCTCGGGGACGGCTACACCGCCGCCGAGCAGCCCAAGTTCTTCGCCGACGTCCAGCGGCACGTCAGCACCCTCTGGTCGCTCGAGCCGTTCAAGTCCTACCGCGGCTACTTCAACGTCTACGCCGTGTCGATCGCGTCGCCCGAGTCCGGTGTGGACTGTGACCCTTCGCTCGACGCACCGAAGCGGGACACCCCGCTGAACATGGGTTTCTGGGGTGGTTGCAACCCGCAGAGCGTCCAGCGCCTGCTGACCGTCGACGACGCGGCCGCGCAGCGGTACGCCGATCTCGTCCCCGGCACGACGAGCGCGAACCGGCAGATCCTGGCGCTGGGCAACAGTTCCACCTACGGCGGCGCGGGTGGCGCGTACGCGACGGCGTCCGGCGGGAACGCGCTGTCCGCGCTGATCTCCCCGCACGAGCTGGGCCACTCGCTCGGCGGTCTCGACGACGAGTACGACTACTACGCCCGCAACGTCCCGGGCGGCGCGTACGAGGGCGGCGAGCCGGACTCGATCCACCACACGCTGCTCACCGAGCAGCAGATGCGCGACCAGCACGCGAAGTGGTGGCGCTGGCTGGGCGAGCCCAGCGAGGCCGGCGGCACGATCGGCCGGTTCGAAGGCGGGCTCTACACCCAGACCGGTGTCTGGCGGCCCAGCGCGCACTCGATGATGAAGACGCTCGGCTACGCGTTCGACCAGGTCGGCCGCGAGCGGATGACGCAGCGGATCTCGGCGAAGGTGCCGCTGATCGGCGGCGGCACCCCGGCCGGGACGATCGGCGCCGACCGCGTCGTGTGGGTGCGGCCCCTGCACCCGGTGAGTCACAGCCTGGACGTGAGCTGGACGCTCGACGGCCGTCCACTGCGCGGTTCGACGGCCCTCGACCTGCGGCAGGCCCACGTGAAGCCGGGGAAGCACACGTTGACGGCGACGGTGACCGACCCGACACCGTTCGTCCGCGACCCGGCCGTCCGGCCGACGGCGACCCGCACATGGACCGTGGACACGTCGGTGGTCACGCCACCGGCCGGCGGCCCGCCGGTGGTCGCGTCGACCCCGACCACCGCACCGGTCGGCGGCCACGACGTCGTGTACGTCGAGACGGGGGAGCCGACCGACGCGATCCCGCAGGTCCGCTGGACCCTCGACGGCAGGCCGGCCGGAAGCGGACCGGACTTCGCGCTGAAGGAGTCACGCGGGCAGCACACGCTGACGGCGACGACCGGCGGAACCACGCTGACGTGGACGGTGGACGCGGACGGCCCGACGACGACGATCGCACTGCCGCCGGGAGCCGTGTACCACGGTTCGTTCACGATGAAGCTGACGGCGTCCGACGGAATGCCGGAGTTCCGCGTGGACGGCGACGGCTGGCACAAGTACTACGGCTGGCCGACGGACCCGGGAGCGCCGTACCTGTTGACGCCGCGCGGAACGGAGATCGACGGTTTGGCGTACGGAAACCTCGGGTCGGGCGGGTTGACGGTGTCGCCGTTCAGCGAGCGGAAGCCGGGGTACGGGCGCCACCGCATCGAGTACCGCTCGATCGACGCGGCGGGCAACGTGGGCCCGACCCGGTCGGTCACGGTGACGCTGTTGCCGTGAGTCAGCGTGGCCGGCCCGGCACCCCCGGCCGGGTCTGCCAAGGACGCGGCCCGTCGAGCGGCCGGTATTCGACGCCCAGCGCGTCCAGCCGCGGCAGGTGGTGGTCCCGCAACCGCGGTAAAAACTCCGCATAGTCCCGGGAACCGCTGCTCCAAGCCACCTCCGCGAACGCCGACAACCGCGGGAAAGCCATGTAGTCCACCCGCCGGATGTCGTCCAAGTGCTCGCTCCACACCTGGGCCTGCACCCCGCGCAGGCGGGACCCCGTCAGCGCCGGCTCGTACTCGTACACGTCCTGGAGCGTGTGGACCCAGCCGACCGGGATCGGCTCGTCCGGGTCCGGGGACTGGCGGTGGTCCAGGTACACGTGCTGCTCCGGGCACATCACCACGTCATGGCCTGCCGAAGCCGCTCGGATGCCCGCCTGCTCGTTCTGCCACGAGCCGATCACCATCGGGGGTAGGTCGGGGATGTCGAGGACCTCGTCCCAGCCCATCGGTGTCCGGCCGCGCGCGATCAGGTGCTCGGCCAGCCGGCGGACGAACGCTCGGTGCTCGTCGGTCGCGCCGGGGGTTTCGTCGCCGCCCAACGCGATCACCGGGGACGGGAAGATCTCCAGGAGGTGGTCGAACACCGTCCGGAAGAAGTCCAAAGTGGACGGCGACGGCGAAAGGAGCGAAGTGCTGATCCCCCAGGAAGTCCAGACCTCGTACGACGACGAAGTCCCGAGTGAAGGGTAGGCGGCCAAGGCGGCCCGGGCATGGCCGGGGATGTCGATCTCCGGCACCACCGTAATGGCCCGGGAAGCCGCGTACGCCACGATTTCCCGCAGGTCGTCGCCGGTGTAGAACCCGCCGTGCGGACGGCCGTCCTGCGCGCCCCCGCTGCCCACCATCGACGACGGCCGCCAGCCGCCCACCGACGTCAGCCGGGGATGAGCCGGGACCTCGAAGCGCCAGCCCTGGTCCTCGGTGAGGTGCAGGTTGAGCACGTTCAGCTTGTGCGCGGCCAGCAAGTCGACGAACCGCAGCACTTCGGCCTTGGTCCGGTAGTGCCGGGCGACGTCGAGCAGGCACCCGCGCCAGGCGAACCGCGGGTGGTCCTCGACCACGCCGCACGGCACGGACAACGGACCGCCGAAGGAAGCCGCGCGGAACGCCGACGGCCCCGCGAGCTGCCGCAGGGTCTGCCGCCCGTAGAACTCCCCCGCAAGATCGCCGCAGTACAGCACGACCCCGGACGGCGAAATCTCCAGCCGGTACCCCTCGGCCGGCAGCGACGCGGCCCGAACGTCCACAGGGGACGGCCACGGGCACGAACCCCGCGCGGGCGTCACGGAAACCGGCCGGGGGAGCAGAGTGTCGAACATGTCAGCCCTTCACGGCGCCGGCCATCCCGGACACCAGCCGTCGTTGCACGAGGACGAAGAACACGAGAACCGGGATCGTCATCAGCGTCGAGGACGCCATCACCGCGCCCCAGTCGGTGTCCTCCGGCTTGAAGAACACCAGGATCGCCTGCGGCAGCGTCTGGTTCTCGGTCTTGGAGATGATGAACGTCTTGGCGAAGAGGAAGTCGTTCCAGGCGTGGATGAACGCGAGCACGCTCACCGCCACCAGCCCGGGAGCCACCAGCGGGAACAGGATCTGCCAGGTGAACCGCATCCGCGACGCGCCGTCGAGCTTCGCGGCTTCTTCGAGTTCCACCGGCACCGCGGCGACGAACCCGCGCAGCATCCAGATCGCGAACGGCAGGCTGAACGCCAGGTGCACCAGCACCAGCGAGCCCAGCTCGTTGAGACCCAGCGCGGGCACCGCGCCGCCGAGCGACCGCATCAGGAAGAACAACGGGATCGTCAGCGCCTCGACCGGAACCATCTGCGCCACCAGGATCATCACCAGCAGCACGGTCCGGCCCCGGAAGGAGAACCGCGTCAGCGCGACCGCCGAAAGGAACGACAGCAGCAGCGAAAGCACGACCACGACCAGCGCCACCACCAGGCTGTTCACGAAGAACCGCCCGAAGCCGGACACCGTGAGCACGCGCGAAAAACTGTCGAACGACGGGCTGAACGTCCACGGCTTCGGGTTCGCCGACTGGATCTCACCCGCCGGCTTGAACGCCGAGAGCAGCATCCAGTACAGCGGGAAGGCGACGATCCCGGCGACCACCACGGTGACGACTTCGGCGACGAACCGCCCCGGACGTTTCACAGCCATGCCGCGCTCCGGCGTTGCGACCGGACGTACAGCCCGGTGACCGACAGCAGCAACAGCGTCATGACGACTCCGATCGCCGAGCCGAGGCCGTACTCCTGCCCGGCGAAAGCCTGTTGGTACGCATAGACGTTGAGGACCAGGTTGCGCCCGGCGACCCCGCCGCCGTTGGTCATCACGTAGATCTGGGTGAAGACCTTGAAGTCCCAGATGATCGACTGCACGGTCGCGATCATCAGCAGCGGCCGCACCATGGGCAGCAGGATCGACCACGTCGTCCGCCACATCGACGCGCCGTCGAGCGACGCGGCTTCGAGCACCTCGTCCGGGACGCCCTTGATCCCCGCGTACATCGTGACCAGCACGAACGGGAACGAGCACCAGATCACCTCGGCGGCGACGAGCCCGAACGCGCCGAGCGTGCCGAAGGTCCACGAGTGGTGCTCGAACGGCAGCCCGATCCCCGACAGCACCTCGTTGACCAGGCCGAAGTCGGTGTCGAAGAGGAACAGCCAGACGTAGGAGCCCGCGATCGCCGGCGTCGACCACGCACCCAGCGCGGCCAGGAACAGCAGCGTGCGGGGGAGCGAACGCACCCGCGAAGCCAGCACCGCGAGCCCGGTGCCGACGACGAGCGAACCGACGACGCAGGCCGCGGCGAACCCGACCGTCTTGCCGAGCACCGTCCAGAACTGGACTTCCGACAGCAGGTCGGCGTAGTTCGCGACGCCGAGGAACACCAGCGGCGCGTTGCCCGCGGCCTGCGGCTGGCCGTAGTCGTAGAACGAGATCAGGACCAGCTGGTAGATCGGGTAGGCGAGCATCGCCGCGAGCAGGATGCCCGCCGGGGCGAGGTAGAGCGCGGCGGCCCGGCCGTCCCCCTTCCGCCGCGGCCGCCGCGCGGGGGCCGTGACGGAAGGGGCTTCCTGGACGGTCACCACTAGCCGAAGGCCTTGTCCATCGCCGCGGCCGCGTCGGCCAGCGCCGCCGCCGGGTCCTTGCCGCCGGTCGCGATCTGCTGGACGGCCGTCGGCAGCACGTTCTGGCTGTCGATCTTCGACCACGCCGGCGTCGCCGGGACGAACTTCGTGCCCGCCTTGAGCGTGTCGACGAACGGCTTGAGGAACGGGTCGTTCGCCGCGAGCTTCTGCTGCACGCTGCTCAGCGTCGGCAGGTTCCCCATCGCCGTGTACATCTTCTCCTGGTACTTCGCGCCGCCGAGCAGCTCGACGAACTCGAGAGCCAGGCTGCGGTGCTTGCTGGCGTTGAAGACGCCCAGGAGGTTGCCGCCGGCGAACGCGGGGGCGACGCTGCCCGCGGTCGTGCCCGGGATCGGGACGACGGCGTACTTGCCCTTGACCGCACCCTGTTCGACGGCCTTGCGGTTGAAGTCGCCGCCGATGGTCATCCCGGCCTTGCCGCCGGCGAACGCCGTGACGCTCTGCGTGCCGGTCAGGTTCGCGCACTGCGCGGGCGGGCAGATGTCGTCCTTGAGCAGGCTCGCGTACTGCGTGACACCGGCCTTGGCGTGGTCCTCGGTGACGGCGGACTTCCACTTGCCGCCGTTGTCGCGCGCCAGCTCGCCGCCGTTGGCCCAGAGGAACGGCAGCATCGCGTAGGTGTACTTGCCGCCGACGGAGATGCCGTAGAGATCCGGCTTGGCGGCGCGGATGCGCCGGGCGGTGTCGGTGAGTTCGGCGAGCGTCGTCGGCGGCTTGAGGCCCAGCTCTGTGAAGACGTCGGTGCGGTAGTACAGCGCGCGGATGCCGGTGTACCAGGGCAGGCCGTAGGTCTTGCCGCCGGACTTCGCCGTGTCGAGCACGGTCGGGATGAGGTCCTTGCCCTCGCTCCACGACGCGAGGTCGCCGGTCAGGTCGGCCAGCGCGCCGGTGGCGGCGTAGCTGGAGACGTCGGTGTTGCCGAACTCGGCGACGTCCGGCGCGTTGTCCGGGTCGTTGAAGGCGCCGGAGAACTTGTCGGCGCGGCCTTCGACCGGCACCCACTGCACGTCGACCTCGACGCCTTGGTGCGCGGCCTTGAACTCGGTGATGGCGTCCTTGACCGCGGCCTCCTTCGGCGCGCGGTTGGCCTCGTCGAACAGCCAGACGCGGACGGTGCCGGTCTTGTCGTCGCCGCCGGAGCCGGCGGGCGCGGACTGGGTGGGCGCGCAGCCGGCGAGCAGGGCCAGCCCGGCGACCAGGGGCAGGGTGCGGCGCAGTCTCATGACGATCCTCCAGTGGGCAGGGTCGTGAGTGCGTAACAGTGTTAGAACACTGTTACG
>NZ_JBFANX010000011.1:166149-301060 GCF_040675005.1 Amycolatopsis sp. NPDC049691 | reverse complement strand
ACACTGGCTGCACACCTACAACCATCACCGCGGACACACCGCACTCGCAGGCCACCCACCCGCCAGCCGCGTCCCCAACCTCACAGGTCAGTACACCTAGGGCGCTCCGCCGATGTGCTTGGCCGACACCGCCTCCCAGACGGCGTCGAAGTTCTCGTACTGGTCGCCTTCGGACAGGCCGCCGAGCGAGCCGAGCACGGAGTCGCCGCCGCCGGTCGCGGCCGCGCGCCGCAGCAGCTCGTCGCGGCCGCACGGGTATTCGGTCTCGGCCAGGTGCTGTTCGAGGCTGGAACGGTCCGGTGCAGGCATGATCCCCGCGTACCCGCCGCGGACGGCCGGAAAACTCAGCCCACGACGATCGTGTGATCCCCGCGCGGCACCAGCTCCCCGATCACCGGGTGCCCCGGCAGCTCCCCGGCGACCAGCAGGCCGCCGGACGTCTGCGCGTCCGCCAGCAGCAGCGCCTCGTCCGGGGAAATCCTGGAGACGTCCACGTGCGGGCGCACCCAGTCGAGGTTCCGGCGCGTGCCGCCGCTGACGTACCCGTCGCGCAGCGCCTCGCGCGCCCCGTCGAGGTAGGGCACCGCGGCCGGGTCGAGCCGGGCGGTCACGCCGCTCGCCCGTGCCAGCTTGTGCAGGTGACCGAGCAGCCCGAAGCCCGTCACGTCGGTGGCGCAGACGGCCCCGGCGGCGAGCGCGGCGCGGGCCGCGGTGTCGTTCAACGTCGTCATGGCGTCGATCGCCTGCGCGAACCGTTCGCCGGTCGCCTTGTGCCGCGAGTTCAGCACGCCGACGCCGAGCGGCTTGGTCAACGTCAGCGGCACGCCCGCGCGGCCCGCGTCGTTGCGCAGCAGCCGCGCGGGATCCGCGACGCCGGTGACGGCCAGGCCGTACTTCGGCTCCGGGTCGTCGATGCTGTGCCCGCCGGCCAGGTGGCAGCCGGCCTTGCCGCAGACGTCGAGCCCGCCGCGCAGCACCTCGGCCGCGAGGTCGAACGGCAGCGTCTCCCGCGGCCAGCCGAGCAGGTTGACCGCCACCACCGGCGTGCCGCCCATGGCGTAGACGTCGGAAAGCGCGTTGGCCGCGGCGATCCGCCCCCAGTCGTAGGCGTCGTCGACGACCGGGGTGAAGAAGTCCGTGGTCACGATGAGCGCGGTCGACCCGGAGATCCGGACGGCGGCCGCGTCGTCGCCGGTGTCGAGGCCGACGAGCAGCTCGCCGGCGGGGTCGGCGGGGGAACTCCCGGTGAGGCCGCGGACGGCCTCTTCCAGCTCGCCGGGCGGGATCTTGCACGCACAGCCGCCACCGTGCGCGTACTGCGTCAGTCGGTACGCCACCGGTTCATCGTGCCCTTCCGGCGCGGAGTTGGCAGGATGGTCGCCATGGTGCAGGGAGGCGTATCCGGCCTGGTGACCGGCACGGTCTTCAAAACCGTTGAGCGGCAGGTCCTGCCGCTGGCGGGTTCGATTCCCGTCCGCCTCCGCCATGCCTGACCCGCGCCGCGCGATCCCGCGGACCGACGCCGTCCTGGCCGAGCCCCGCGTCGCGAAGGCCGCGGGAACGCTCGGCCGCGACCTGGTCAAAGCCGTGGTCATCGAGGTGCAGACGGCCGCCCGGAACGGCGAGATCGCCCCGGGTGACGTCGTCGACGTCGTGCTCGCGCGGCTCCCGGCGAGCGCGGCGTCGCTGCGGCCGGTGGTCAACGCGACCGGCGTCGTCGTGCACACCAACCTCGGCCGCGCCCCGCTGTCCGCGGCCGCGCTGGACGCGCTCGTGGCGGCCGGCGGCGCCACCGACGTCGAGTTCGACCTGGCGACCGGCGAACGGGCCCGGCGCGGGCGCGGTGCCCTCGCGGCGCTCGCCGCCGCCGTCCCGGACGCCGGCGCGGTCCACGTGGTCAACAACAACGCGGCCGCCCTGCTGCTCTGCGCGCTCGCGCTGGCCCCGGGCCGCGAGATCGTCGTCAGCCGGGGCGAGCTGGTCGAGATCGGGGACGGCTTCCGCATTCCCGATCTCCTGGCCTCGACGGGCGCCCGGCTGCGCGAGGTCGGCACCACCAACCGGACTTCCGCGCGCGACTACGCCGAGGCGATCGGCCCGGACACCGGGTTCGTCCTGAAAGTGCACCCGTCGAACTACCGCGTCACCGGCTTCACGGCGGAGGCGGCGCTCGGCGAGCTGGCCGGGCTCGGCGTGCCCGTCGTCGCCGACATCGGGTCCGGGCTGCTGGCCCCGCACCCGCTTCTGCCGGACGAACCGGACGCCGCGAGCGCCCTGCGCGCGGGGGCCACGGTCGTCACGGCCAGCGGCGACAAGCTCCTCGGCGGCCCGCAGGCCGGCCTCCTGTTCGGGGACGCCGATGTCGTCGAACGGCTGCGGCGGCACCCCGCCGCGCGGGCCCTGCGCGTCGACAAGCTCACCCTGGCCGCCCTCGAAGCCACGCTGCGCGGGCCGGACGCACCGGTGCGGGAGGCGCTCGACGTGTCGGTCGACCGCCTCCGGGACCGGGCGGAACTCCTGGTCCGGGCGTGGGACGGCCTCGACGCCCGGGTGGTCCCGTCGGTCGCGGCCGTCGGCGGCGGGGGAGCGCCGGGCGTCGAGCTGCCCAGCGTCGCGGTGAGCCTGCCCGCCCGGTACGCCGCCGCGCTGCGCACCGGCGAGCCCGCGGTCGTCGGCCGCGTCGAGCGGGACCGGTGCCTGCTCGACCTGCGGACCGTGCGGCCGGAAGAGGACGCGAAGCTGCGGGAAGCCGTCCGCCGATGCGGGTGATCGTCACCGCCGGGCACGTCGACCACGGCAAGTCGACGCTGGTGCGCCGGCTGACCGGGATGGAGCCGGACCGGTGGGCCGAGGAACGCCGCCGCGGGCTCACCATCGACCTCGGCTTCGCCTGGACGCGGATCGGCGACGAGGACGTCGCGTTCGTCGACGTGCCGGGCCACGAACGGTTCGTGCCCAACATGCTTGCGGGCGCCGGGCCCGCGCCGGCGGTGCTGTTCGTCGTGGCGGCTGACGAGGGCTGGATGCCGCAGTCGGCCGAGCACCTCGCCGCGCTCGACGCGTTCGGCGTCCGCCGCGGCCTGCTCGTCGTCACCAAGGCCGACCGGGCCGATCCCGCCGCCGCGACGGCGGCGGCGCTGGACGAGATCGCCTCGACGTCCCTGGGGACGGTGCCGAGCGTCGCCGTCAGCGGGACCACCGGCGCGGGCTTCGCCGAGCTGCGCGCGGCGATCGGGACCCTGGCGGGCGGGCTGCCGACGCCCGATCCGGCCGCCGACGTCCGGCTGTGGATCGACCGGGCGTTCACCGTCTCGGGGGCCGGCACGGTCGTCACCGGCACCCTCGGGGCGGGAACGATCGCGGTCGGCGACGAACTGCTCCTCGGGGACGCGCGGGTGAAGGTCCGCGGCCTGCAGGCACTCGGGAAATCCCACGACCGGGTGACGGCGGTGGCCCGCGTGGCGGTGAACCTGCGCGGCACCGCGAAGACGGACGTCCGGCGCGGCGACGTCCTGCTCACCCCGGGCCGGTGGCACCCGACGGCCGAGTTCGACGTCCGGCTGCGCGGCGCGGACGTCCACCGGAACCTGGTGCTGCACTTCGGCACGGCGGCGGTGCCGGTGCGCGTCCGTCCACTCGGGACGGACACCGCGCGGCTCACGACGGCGGCCGCGCTGCCGCTGCGCGTGGGCGACCGCGGGCTGCTGCGCGACCCCGGCGAGCACCGGATCGCCGCCGGGTTCGACGTCCTCGACGTCCGGCCGCCGTCCCTGGCCCGCCGGGGCGCGGCCCGGGCGCGCGGCGAGGAGCTGGCCGACCCGGATCCGGCCGGGACCTACCTGCGCCGGAACGGATTCGTGCCGGCGGCCGACTTCGCGGCGATGGGCCTGCCCGAGACGGGCGAGAAGATGGGGGACTGGTTCGCCGACCCGGCCCGCGTCGCCGGGCTGCGCGCCGAGGCCGCGGCGCTCGTCCGGGGCTGGGACGCCCTGGCCGCGGGGATGCCGGTGGAAGCACTGCGGCAGCGCCTGGGCCTGCCCGCGCCGGAGCTGATCGGGCCGCTGCTGGCGGGCACCGGGTTCGAAGTCACCGGCGGGCTCGTCCGGCGGCCGGGCGCGGGGCTCGCCCCGGCCGTCGAAAAAGCGGTGGAAACGGTGGCCAAGCGGCTCGCCGAGCACCCGTTCCGCGCGCCGGAGGCGGACGAGCTGCGCGCGCTGGGCCTGGGCCGTCGGGAGCTGGCGGCGGCGGTCCGCCTCGGCAGGCTGACGGCGGTCACCGACGGCGTGGTGCTCGGCCCGGACGCCGAGGAGCGGGCGCTGGCCGAGCTGCGCGGGCTGCCCCAGCCGTTCACGGTCTCGGAGGCGCGGCGGGCCCTCGGCAGCACCCGGCGGGTGATGATCCCGCTGCTGGAACGCCTCGACGCGGCCGGGCGCACCGAACCGCTCGGCGACGGGACCCGAAAGGTCCGCGATTAGACCTGCGAACCGCGGGTATCGCTACTACCGTGCCAGGTATGGGTGTACGTCGGTGGATCGAAGGCTGGCCGGTGTACCGGCAGCTGACCGGTCCCGACCGCACCGCCCGCGCCGCGGCGGCCAAATCGGACGGTTCGGAGAAATGGCACGCCCGCACCGAAGACGCCGACAAGGTGGTCAAGTCCATCTGCCCGTTCTGCGCCGTCGGCTGCGGCCAGAAGGTCTACGTCAAGGACGGCCGCGTCACGCAGATCGAGGGCGATCCCGACTCGCCCATCTCGCGCGGGCGGCTCTGCCCGAAGGGCTCGGCCAGCAAGCAGCTCGTGACCAGCCCGAGCCGCGTCACCGAGGTCCTCTACCGCCGCCCGTACGGCACCGACTGGGAGCGCCTGCCCCTCGACAAGGCGATGGACATGATCGCCGACCGGGTCCTCAAGACCCGTGACGAGACGTGGCAGGACGCCGACGACCAGGGGCGCCGGCTCAACCGCACGCTCGGCTTCGCCAGCCTGGGCGGCGCGACGCTGGACAACGAAGAGAACTACCTGATGAAGAAGCTCTACACCGCGCTCGGCGCGATCCAGATCGAAAACCAGGCGCGTATTTGACACTCCGCCACGGTTCCCGGTCTGGGGACCTCCTTCGGTCGTGGGGGCGCCACGACGTTCCAGCAGGACCTCGCCAACGCCGACTGCATCGTCATCCAGGGCTCGAACATGGCCGAGTGCCACCCGGTCGGGTTCCAGTGGGTGATGGAGGCGAAGGCCCGCGGCGCGAAGATCATCCACGTCGATCCGCGGTTCACCCGCACCAGCGCGGTTTCGCACGTCCACGCGGCGTTGCGCGCCGGTTCGGACATCGCGTTCCTCGGCGGCCTGATCAACTACGTCCTGAGCAACGAGAAGGACTTCCGGGAGTACGTGCTCGCCTACACGAACGCGGCCGCCATCCTGCGTGAGGACTTCCAGGACACCGAAGACCTCGACGGCGTCTTCTCCGGCTACGACCCCGAGCGCCGCCAGTACGACATGGCGACCTGGGAGTACGAGGGCGCGCCGACCGTGCCCGCGGCCGGGTCCACCGACCCCGAGCAGCCGGGCGAGCCCGGTTCGGAGAGCCAGCACGGCGGCGAAGGCCACCAGAGCACGGCCCGGGCGGACACCTACGGCAGCGGTGGCGCGGCCGTGGGAGGCAAGCCGAAGACCGACGAGACGCTGCAACACCCGCGGTGCGTCTACCAGGTGCTCAAGCGCCACTTCGCCCGCTACACGCCGGAGCTGGTCGCCGACGTCTGCGGCCTGCCGGTCGAGCAGTTCCGGGAGATCGCCGAGGCGGTCACCGCGAACTCGGGCCGCGACCGGACGACGGCGTGGGTGTACTCGGTCGGCTGGACGCACCACACGGTCGGCGCGCAGTACATCCGCACGGCGTCGATCCTGCAGACCCTGCTCGGCAACATCGGCCGCCCCGGCGGCGGCATCCTGGCGCTCCGGGGCCACGCCAGCATCCAGGGCTCCACCGACATCCCGACGCTGTTCAACCTGCTGCCGGGCTATATCCCGATGCCGCACGCGCACCAGCACCAGAGCCTCGACGAATTCGTCGCGGCGGACGCGGGCAAGACCGGGTTCTGGGGCAACATGCGCTCCTACACCGTCAGCCTGCTCAAGTCCTACTGGGGCGATTCGGCCCAGCCGCACAACGACTTCCGCTTCGGCTACCTGCCCCGGCTCACCGGCGACCACGGCACGTACGCGACCGTCCAGAAGCAGATCGAGGGGGAGTGCAAGGGCTACTTCCTGGTCGGCGAGAACCCGGCCGTCGGCTCGGCCAACGGCAAGTTCCAGCGGCTCGGCCTGGCCAACCTCGACTGGCTCGTCGTCCGCGACCTGCAGCTGATCGAGAGCGCGACGTTCTGGAAGGACGGCCCCGAGGTCGAGACCGGCGAGCTGAAGCCGGAGGAGATCGGCACCGAGGTCTTCTTCCTGCCCGCCGCCGCGCACACCGAGAAGGACGGCAGCTTCACCAACACCCAGCGCCTGCTGCAGTGGCACCACAAGGCCGTCGATCCGCCCGGGGACGCCCGCAGCGACCTCTGGTTCTACTACCACCTCGGCCGGATCATCCGGGAACGCGTCGGCGACGACCCGCGGGACGCGCCGATCCGCGACCTGACCTGGAGCTACCCGGTCGAAGGACCGACCGGTGACCCGAGTGCCGAGTCCGTGCTCGCCGAGATCAACGGCCACGGTCCCGACGGCCCGCTCTCGGCGTACACGCAGCTGAAGGACGACGGCTCGACCGCGTGCGGCTGCTGGATCTACTGCGGCGTGCGCGCCGACGGGAAGAACCAGGCCGCGAACCGGCAGCCGGGCAGCGAGCAGGACTGGGTCGCGAAGGGCTGGGCGTGGGCGTGGCCGGCGAACCGGCGGATCCTCTACAACCGCGCGTCGGCCGACCCGGACGGCAAACCCTGGAGCGACCGCAAGAAGCTGCTCAGCTGGGACGCGGACCAGGGCAAGTGGGTCGGCCCGGACGTCCCGGACTTCGAGCCGACCAAGGCACCGGACTACGAGCCGCCCGAAGGCGCGAAGGCGCAGGACGCCCTGGGCGGGCGCGACCCGTTCATCATGCAGACCGACGGGAAGGCGTGGCTCTACGTCCCGGCCGGCCTGGCCGACGGCCCGCTGCCCACGCACTACGAGCCGTTCGAAAGCCCGGTGGAGAACGCGCTCTACGGACAGCAGGAGTCGCCGACGCGCCAGACGCTGGAGAGCCCGTCGAACCCCTACAACCCGGCGCGCAGCGAGGTCTACCCGTACGTGTTCACCACCTACCGGCTCACCGAGCACCACACGGCGGGCGGGATGAGCCGGACCCTGCCCTACCTTTCGGAGCTGCAGCCGGAGTTCTTCTGCGAGGTCTCGCCGGCGCTCGCGGCCGAACGCGGCCTGGAGAACGGCGGCTGGGCGACGATCATCTCCGCGCGGACGGCGATCGAGGCCCGCGTGCTCGTGACCGAGCGCGTGAAGCCGCTGAAGGTCCGCGGCCGGACCATCCACCAGGTCGGCCTGCCGTACCACTGGGGCCCGAACGGGCTCTCGCGCGGCGACGCGGCCAACGACCTGCTGTCGATCGTGATGGATCCGAACGTGCACATCCAGGAGTCGAAGGCGGCCACCTGTGACATCCGGCCGGGCCGCCGCCCGCGTGGCGCCGCGCTGCCGGTCATGGTCGAGGAGTACCGGAGGCGAGCCGATGGCTGAGTACGGCACCCAGCCCCGGATGGGGTTCTTCACCGACACGTCGGTGTGCATCGGCTGCAAGGCCTGCGAAGTGGCGTGCAAGGAGTGGAACGGCGTACCCGACCGCGGCGAGCTCGACCTGCTGGGCTCGTCCTACGACAACACCGGCGCGCTCGGCTCGAACACCTGGCGGCACGTGGCGTTCGTCGAGCAATCCAAGCCCGCCGCCCCGGCACCATCCACAGTGGACTTGGGGATGCCCGACGTGGGTGCGCCCGGGCAGGACGAGCCCGGCGTGCGCTGGCTGATGTCGAGCGACGTCTGCAAGCACTGCACGCACGCGGCGTGCCTCGACGTCTGCCCGACCGGCTCGCTGTTCCGCACCGAGTTCGGCACCGTCGTCGTGCAGCAGGACATCTGCAACGGCTGCGGCTACTGCGTCCCGGCGTGCCCGTACGGCGTCATCGAAAAGCGCGAGTCGGACGGCCGCGCGTTCAAGTGCACCCTCTGCTACGACCGCCTCGGCGCGGGGATGGAACCGGCGTGCGCCAAGGCTTGCCCGACCGACTCGATCCAGTTCGGCGAACTGGACGAGCTGCGCGAACGGGCCGACGAGCGGGTGCGGACGCTGCACGAGTCGGGGGTGCCGGAGGCCCGGCTCTACGGCCGCGACCCGGACGACGGCGTCGGCGGCGACGGCGCGTTCTTCCTGCTGCTGGACGAACCCGAGGTCTACGGGCTGCCCCCGGACCCGGTCGTCACGACGCGGGACCTGCCGGCGATGTGGAAGCGCGCCGCGGTGACGGCGGCCGGCGTGGCGGCGGCCGTCGCGATGTCGTTCCTGGGCCGGCGCCGATGAGCCCGCGCCGCGAACGGGCGATGGTCGAGCCCGCCGAGTTCAAGTCCTACTACGGCCGGCCGATCCTCAAGGAGCCGGCCTGGAAGCAGCCGGACGTGCCGCTGTACCTGTTCCTGGGCGGCGCGGCGGGCGCGTCGGCGACGATGGCGGCGCTGGCCGACGCCACCGGGCGGCCGGGTCTGGCCCGAGTGGGCCGCCTGGTCGCGTCCGGCGGGTCGATCGCCAGCGTGGGAGCGCTGATCCACGACCTCGGCAAGCCACTGCGGTTCCTGCACATGCTGCGGGTGTTCAAGCCGACGTCGCCGCTTTCGGTGGGGTCGTGGATCCTGTCGCCGTTCTCCGGGCTGGCCGCGGTGGCGGCGGCGTCCGAGGTGACGGGGAAGCTGCCGCTGGCCGGCAAGCTGGCGGGGGCGGGCGCGGGCGTGCTCGGCCCGGCGATGTGCACGTACACGGCGGTGCTGCTGGCGGACACGGCGACACCGTCGTGGCACGAAGCCCACGGGACGCTCCCGGTGCTGTTCGCGGGCAGCGCGCTGACGAGCGGCGCGGGCGCGGCCATGCTGGCGGCTCCCGCCGGCGAGGTCGGCCCGGCGGTCCGCGCGGGACTCGCGGGGGCGGTGGCGGAACTGGTGGCCGAGCACCACCTGGAGACCGGCTTGGGCCTGGTGTCGGAGCCGTACCGGACGGGCCGCGCGGGCAGGCTGCTGAAGGCGGCCAAGGCGCTGACGGCGGCCGGTGCGGGACTTTCGCTGCTGGCGAGCCGCCACCGCGCGGCGGGCGCGCTGGCGGGTGCGGCCTACCTGGCTTCGGGCCTGTGCACGCGCTTCGGCGTCTACGCGGCGGGTGTGGCGTCCACGAAGGACCCGAAGTACGTGGTGGTGCCGCAGCGGGAGCGAATCGAGCGCCGGTCCGAAGGACGCTGAAGCGAGAACTGCCGCCCCCGGGGGAACCCGGGGGCGGCAGCGGCAGAACTGGAGCGTCAGTCCTTGTCCTTGACACCCTTGACGGCGTCCTTGATCTTCTCGCCTGCCTGCTTGAGCGAACCCTTGGCCTGGTCGGTCTTGCCCTCGGCCTGCCACTGCTCGTTGCCCGTGGCGTCGCCGACGGCTTCCTTCGCCCGGCCCTTGAGCTCTTCGCCCTTGTTCTCGAACTTGTCGTTCATCGGGTGCACCTTCCGTCGCGGCGACATTTCCGGATCGGCCAGTCGCCAAAAGGGCCTTGACAGTGGGTTACCCACTGCACGGCGCCATACACATCAGAGCCACACGAGCGCCGTGAGGGCCGTCACGCCCACCAGCAGCCACGCGACGTAGTCCCCGACGTGGCCGGAATGCCCCCGGTGCAGCGCATCCAGCGCCGTGCGGACCGGCCGTGGCCAGGACGGGAGCCGGTGGGGCCAGAGGGCCGCCGCGGCGATGCCGAGCGCCAGCAGGACCGTGAGGCCGCCGAACAGCAGGCCCGACGACGTCCAGCCGGCCGTCACCGGCGGCAGCGAGCCGGGGGAGCCGACCGCGGGCAGGACGTCGTGCAGGTACCCGCCGCGGTCGGCCTCCTGCCGCCCGGCCGTGACGGCGGCTTGGCCCAGCCACGGGACCGCGAGCGCGCCGGCCAGGACCGCGACGATCGCGCCGGTCATCGTCGCCGGCGTGCGCTCGATGCGGCGGCCCGTCTCGGGTTCCTCGTCGGTGCCCGGCGTGCGGTCGCCGTCGTCGCGGCGCGGTGGCCGCCCGCGTCCGAAGTAGACACCCAGGCCGGCCCGCAGCACCGCGCCGGCCGTCACCGCAGTGACGACGACGAACACCGCGACCAGCCAGCCGTACCCGGTCTCCTCGAGCGCGTGCTCGGCGACGTCCTTGCCGAACGCGACGCCGAACGGCGGCAGCCCGGCCAGCACCAGGCCCGCCAGCAGGAACAGCCCGCTCTCGAGCCGCGAATGCCCGCACCTGCCGAACAGCTCGTCCTCGTCGACGCTGCCGTAGCGGTCCTTGAGCACTCCGACGAGCAGGAACAGCGCCGCCTTGGCCCCGGCGTGCCCGACCACCGCCAGCAGGAACCCCGTGCTCGCCGCGCCGTCCGCGGCGGCCAGTCCACAAAGGAACAACCCGGTGTGCGCGATCGTCGAGTAGGCCAGCAGCCGTTTCAGGTGCCGCTGGGTGAAGCACAGCACGGAGCCGAGCAGCGCGCTCGCGATCCCGAGGACCAGCAGCACCCGGGCGAACGCGCCGTCGTCGAGCACGCCGCCGAACACCGTGCGCCGCACCCGCAGCACGCCGTAGGCGCCCAGCTCGACCATGACGCCGGAGAAGAGCACGCACACCGGGGTCGGCGCGACCGCGTGCGCGTCGGCGAGCCAGAAGTGGAACGGCACCGCGGCCGCCTTGACCAGCAGGCCGGTGCAGACGAGCACGAACGCGGCGAGCACCAGCGCGTCCGCGGGCTTGCCGTCCAGCGCGACGCCGAGCTGCGCCAGTCCGAGCTGGCCGCCGCGCGCGTACAGCAGGCCGATGCCCATCAGCGTGAAGTACGCGCCGAGGGAGTTCACCACGCCGAAGTTCAGCGCGCCCTGGACGGAGTCGGCCTCCTCGACGCGGTACCCCGTCAGGGCGTAGGCGACGCCGCTCATCAGCTCGAAGAACACGAACAGGGTGAACAGGTCCCCGGTGAGCAGGAAGCCGAGCATGCCGGTGAGGAACAGCAGCATCATCGCGTGGTAGCGGGCCTCGACCGCCTCGAAGTAGCGCCAGCTGTAGACCAGCGCGCACGTCGTCAGGACCGACGCCAGCAGCGCCAGCGTCGTGTTGAGGCCGTCGGCGGCCAGGACGATCCCCAGCGAGCGGGCGCCGTCCGGCCGGTGCCCGCCGAGCCAGACCACCACCCGGCCGTGCTGGACGGCGGCGAGCAGCACGGCGACCAGCACCGTGGTGGCCAGCGCGGCCGCGGTCGCGAAGCCGTCGGCCACCACCCGCGGCAGCTTGACGCCCAGGCCGAGCAGCACGCACGCGGCCAGCAGCGGCAGTGCGACGACGAGCGACGGGAGCGCGGACATCGCCTCAGCCGCGCAACGCGCGCAGCTCGTCGGGGTCGACCGTCCCGTGGCGCTTCGAGATCTGGATGGTCAGGCCGAGCAGCAGCGCGGTGATCGTCGCCGACACGACGATGTCGGTCAGCGTCATCGCCTGCACCATCGGGTCGACCACGGGCTGGCGCTGGTCCTGGGCGACGATCGGCGCACCCGCTTGGTCCTGGTAGCCGATCCCGAGCAGCAGCACGTAGGTCCCGGCCTGCGCCACCGACAGCGAGACGACGGTGTGCACGAGGTGGCGGCTGCGCACGATGCCGATCGCGCCGAGCAGCAGCAGCCACCCGGCCACGCCGTAACAGGCCATGCCGATCACGAGTGCTCCTCCCGGATCAGGCCCTGGCCGAGGAACTGGGCCAGCAGCACGACGAGCCCGGCGGCGACCTCGATCCCGACCAGGACGCTCAGCACCGGCACGGTGCCCGCCGACAGCAGCGAGCCGAACTCGCCCTTCGGCAGGACGTTGGCCAGGAAGGCACCGCCGGCGATGAGGCCGGCGAGCCCGGTGACGACGTACAGGCCGGTCGCCGCCGCTTCGGCGTACTCGCACCAGTCGATCGGGCGCAGCCGGGCGAGTGCCGGGTAGCTGCCCGAGATGTAGAGCAGGTGCCAGCCGGTGGCCAGCACGACCCCGCCCTGGAAACCGCCGCCGGGGGTGAGGTGGCCGTGCGCCACGACGTCGAGGCCGAGCAGCAGGGTCACCGGCAGCAGGAGGTAGCCGGCCACCTTGACCACCGGCATGACGTATCCGCGCTGGGGCTCGATCCGCTCGCGTTCCGCCGGCGACGGCTGCAGCAGCGACAGCGTCCCGACGACCGCGGCGGCGACGATGGTCTCCTCGCCCAGGGTGTCGAGCGCGCGCAGGTCGAAGTTCACCGACGACACGAGGTTCGGCGTCATCCGCGCGAGGGTCGCGGGCAGCGCGAGGTCGCGGTAGACGTGCAGGTCGCCGCCGAACCTGGGCATCCGCAGGAACGCCGTCACGAGCAGGACGGCGACGCCGAGCGCGCCGGCCGCGCACAGCCACGTCCTCGCCCGCAGCGTCATCGCCCGCCCACCTTCCGGATGGTGAGCAGCACCAGCAGCGGCACCACGGCAGACCCGACCGCCAGTTCCGAGAGCGCGACGTCCGGCGCCTGGAGCACGACGAACAGCAGCGTCAGGCACAGGCTGAACAGCGACAGCGTGATCGCCTGCCGCCGCGGGTCCGGGGTGGCCACCACCGCGAACCCCGCGACGGCGACGAACGCGAGGGCGACGAGCAGCACGGCCGTCGTCACGACGGCAGGTCCTCGTCGATCGCGCCCCGCCGCCGCGCCTCGACGCGCCCGGCGGCGGACTGCAGCACCGGGCCGGTCACCGCGAGCAGCACGACGGTGAGCAGGATGGCGCCCGACCCGAGGTTCCACCCCGAAGCCAGCGCCAGCCCGGCGCCGACGAGCGGCGCGCCCAGCGTCGTCACCGGGGCGAGCAGGTGCAGCCGGTTGAGCAGCGTCCGGGCCCGCAGCATCGCCAGCGCCGAGACCACGACGACGGCGACCCCGGCGAAGACGAGCACCTGCGCGACGACCGTCATTCCGTCGTCCCCAGCAGCCGGATGAACAGCAGCGTGCCCGCGAAGGCGAGGGCCGTCAGCACCAGCGGCAGGATCACCGCGCTGGACGGGCCGTAGGCCTGCACGAGCAGGAGCAGTGTGAGCACGGTGACCGGGCCGGCGAGCTGGAGGCCGGCCAGCCGCCCGATGGCGTCCTCGCGCGCGGCGAGCCACAGCGCCGGGCCGAGCCCGCCCGCCATGAGCACCACGGCGGCGACCAGCCAGCCGGTCACCGGCGCACCTCGTCCAGCACCCGCGAGTCGCCTTCGAGCAGCCGGTGGACGACGAGTCCGCGGTCGGCTGAGGGGTTTTCGGGAGTGGCGACGACCATCGTCCCGGGGGTGCAGCCGACGAGGGCGGCCGCGCAGGCCGCCCGGGCGTCGTGGACGTCGTCGGGCTCCGCCGGCAGGCCGACCGCGTCGAACCGGCCCGCGCGCGGCTGCCTGACGATCTTGACCAGGGCGCGACCGGATTCGCGGACCGCCGTGCCGGGGATCGCGAGCAGCCACCGCAGCCAGCCTGCGCGGGGCCGCCACGCCCCGCCGACGGCCCGGCGCGCGGCGCGCGCGGCGAACGCGCACGGCACCGCCGCAACGGCCGCGGCCGCGATCTCCGGCCACGACGGCGTCGACAGCGTGAGGACCCACAGGCCGGTCAGGCCGAGCCACCACGGCAGCACCTCAGTCACGTCGGCCGGGTACCCCGCGGCCGCGTCCGCCAACCGGGGTCAGTGGGCGGGCAGGTGGCCGCCCATCCGCTCGATCCGCTGGATGGCCGGCTCCGCGAGGATGCCGTGGGCCAGCACCGACACGGCCACGGCGAGCGCACCGACCCGCCACAGCACGTCCTGCTGCGCCACCGGTAGCCGGTCGAGCGCGTAGGCGAGGTAGAACAGCGTGCCGATGCCGCGGACGCCGAAGAACGCGATGGCCAGCTTCGCCGGCCGGCCCGCCGAGGACCCCAGCAGCGTGACCCAGCCGACCACGGGCCGCACCACCAGCACCGCGACCACGGCGATCACGACTTCGAGGGGACGGAGTCCGCGCAGCAGGCCGTCGCCGATGGCGAGACCGAGCCCGAGCAGGGCGAGCGGGACGAACAGCCGTTCCAGCTGGTGGCCGAACGCGTGCAGGACGCCGTGGTAGTCGTGCTCCCGCTCCTGCTTGCGGACCACGACCGCGGCGGTGAACACGGCGACGAACCCGTTGCCGTGGGCCAGTTCCGAGAGCGCGTACGGCAGGAAGGCGAGCGCCAGCAGGACCAGGCCGTCGCCGTATTCGGCCAGCCGCAGCCGGTCCGACGACGTGTGGAAGATCGCCCAGCCGAGCCCGCGCCCGGCGACGAGGCCGACCACCACGCCGGTCACGACCGGCAAGAGCAGGTCGACGAGCACCCACGACCCGGCCAGGTCCGGCCTGCTGCCCGCCATCGCCAGCCCGAGCAGCACGAACGGCATGGCCAGCCCGTCGTTGAACCCGGCCTCGGTGGTCAGCGTGAAGCGGATTTCGTTGTCCCTGGCCAGTTCCGGCTCGACGTCCGGGTGCGGCACGCCGATGTCGCCCGCCAGCACCGGGTCGGTCGGCGCCAGCGCCGCGGCCAGCAGCAGGGCCACCCCCGGTGCGAGGGCGAGCCACCAGTACCCGAGCGCCGCGATCGCCAGGATCGACAACGGCATGGTCAGGGCGAGCAGCCGCCACGTCGAACCCCAGCGCTTCAGGCCGAACGGGCGGTCGACCGACAGGCCCGCCCCGGCGAGCGCGACGAGGATCCCCAGCTGGGTGAACGATTCGACGCCGTGCAGGTGCGCGGCGGGATCGCTCCAGCCGTTGCCGTAGGGCGCGGGCAGCGGAAGCAGCCCCAGGACGATCCCGGCGAGCAGCATCACCAGCGGCACCGAGAACGGCCGGTCCGCCACGAGCTTCGGCACGATCGCCGCGGCGAGGGCCAGCAGCCCGGCCACCCCGAACAGCACGGTCAACGACGACAACGTTCCCTCCAGCCCGCTCGTGCCGTGGTGCCGCCCGGGCGGGAGGTCCGTGTGCGCGGGGCCCGGCCGAGCGTGAGCCGGGTTCCGCCGATGCCCCCGCCCGGTGCGGATGCGGGTAGCGTGGCCGGGAGGTGACGTCGCGCCCGGGGTTCCCGGTGTGCGGGCGGCGGAAACCGGTGAGGAGGCGGCGTGACGGCGGCGAACGGGGCCGGACGGCCCTGCCGGTTCTGCGGCTCGGTGCGCGGCCCGCGCGTCCCCGGCAAGGCCGGGCCGATCTGCCTGGAGTGCGTGCGCGCCGGGTTGAAGGTGGTGCGCGACGGCGCGGACCGCGAGACGCCGAGCGGGGACGTGCTGGCGGCGGTGACCTCGCCGCTGGCCGCGGTGTGCGAGTTCTGCGGCCGCCGGGAGCGGCGGACGTTCCTCGGCCTCCGGCGCCCGCTGCTGCGGGTCGACTGCGCCGCGCGCGACGCGGTGATCTGCGCCGACTGCCTGGACCACGCGGGTGACGTGCTGAACCTCGCGCTGCGTCACTGACGGTGTTTCCACTGGGGCCGCCCGGGTAACCGGACGGCATGACGACCACCCAGGTGACCCGACCGGTGACCGCCTCGGTCACCGAGACCCTGCGCGTCGCGGCCGAAGTGGCGCTGCCCACGCTCGCGGGCGGGGTGATCAAACGCCGTCCCGCGGCGATGGGACTGGCCGGCAAGCTGCAGGTCGACCGCCCGGCCGTCAAGCTCCTCTCGCGGCTGCGCGACCGGTACGGCGGACGCCCGCTGAAGCTGCGCGTGCCCGGCCGGTCCGTGGAGCTGGCGCTGTCCGGTGCGGACGTCGGCACGCTGCTGGCCGGCGCGCCGACGCCGTTCAGTCCGTCCACAGTGGAAAAGCGCGCCGCGCTGGGCCACTTCCAGCCGCACGGCGTGCTGATTTCGGATGCCGAAGACCGCCGTCCGCGGCGCCGGTTCACCGAAGCCGTGCTCGAGCCCGGCCGTCCGCTGCACGAGCTCGCGGCGCCGTTCGCCCGCGCGATCGCCGACGAAACCGCCGTCATGCTCAGTGAGGCCGGTTCGGAGCTGACCTGGGACACGTTCAACGTCGCTTGGTGGCGGCTGGTGCGCACGATCGTGCTCGGCCCGGGCGCCCGCGACGACGAAACGCTCACCGACCTGCTGGAACGGCTGCGGCTGGACGCGAACTGGGCGTATCTGCACCCGCGGCGCAAGCAGGTCCGCGAGCGCTTCCACGCCCGGCTGGCCGAGCACCTCGGCCGCGCCGAGCCGGGCAGCCTGGCGGCGGCGATCGCGTCGGCGGGGGACGACGGCACGGCCACGGACCAGGTGGCGCACTGGCTGTTCGCGTTCGACGCGGCGGGCATGGTGACGTTCCGGACCCTGGCCCTGCTGGCCACCCACCCGGCGGCGCTCGAGCGGGCCCGCACGGAGCTGCCGGACGCCGATCCGGCCGAGCCGCAGCAGCTGAGCTACCTGCGCGCGTGCGTGCTCGAAACGGTGCGGCTCTGGCCGACGACGCCGATGATCCTGCGCGAGACGACGGAGGAAACGGCGTGGGGCCCGGCCGGCACGACGGTGCTGATCTTCACGCCGTTCTTCCACCGTGACGCCCGGCTGCCGTACGCGGACCGCTTCGAGCCGGACATCTGGCTGGACGGCCGCGCGGAGGCGAACCCGGCGCTGGTGCCGTTCAGCGCGGGCCCGGCGATCTGCCCGGGCCGCGACCTGGTCCAGTTCTGCACGAGCACGATGCTGGCGGACCTGCTGCGCGAACGGGATTTCGAGCAGCTGTCCGGACCGGTCCTCGCCCCGGACCGCCCGCTCCCGGCCACCCTGGACAACTTCCACCTGAAGTTCGCGGTGCGGCCGGTGCCGTCACCGGCGAGGTGACGGCACCGGCGCACCTCACGCCGACGCGGTGAACACGTACGAACCCGCGGGCACGAAGTACGAGCCCGCCGAGGACGGGACCGCTTCCGGCGGCGCGGCCACCGAACCCGGCTGGGACGTCGGCACCTTGACCGTCGCCGACGTTCCGGCCGGGACCGTCACCCGGAGCGTCAGCTTCCCGCCCGAGATCGACCAGTCGCTGACCGCGGACCCGTACGGCGTCTCGTACGCCGACTTCGCCGACGTCAGCCCGCCGCCCGGCTGAGGTGCCACCAGCAGCGACCCGTAGCCCGGCGAAGCCGGCGACAGCCCGCCGATGGAGCGGTACAGGAAGTCGCCCACCGAGCCGAGGCCGTAGTGGTTGAACGAGTTCATGCCCGGGTCGTTGAACGAGCCGTCGGGCTTGATCCCGTCCCAGCGCTCCCAGATCGTCGTCGCGCCGTGGCCGATCATGTAGCCCCAGCCGGGGAAGCCCGGCTGCAGCAGCACCTGGTACGCGACGTCGGCGTGCCCGTGCGCGGCCAGCACCGGCAGCAGGTTCTCCACGCCGAGGAACCCGACGCTCAGGTGACCACCGGACGCCGCGACCTTCGCCGCCAGCTTGTCCGCCGCGGGCT
Organism: Amycolatopsis sp. NPDC049691; assembly: GCF_040675005.1. Lineage (NCBI taxonomy): Bacteria > Bacillati > Actinomycetota > Actinomycetes > Pseudonocardiales > Pseudonocardiaceae > Amycolatopsis > Amycolatopsis sp. NPDC049691. The sequence continues at coordinate 283,303 of NZ_JBFANX010000011.1, read as the reverse complement.
GCACGCGGGCCGCGGGCAGCAGCCCGAACGCCAGCGCCAGGACGTACCCGGTCTGCGTGTTCGCCCCCACCGTGCCGTCGGCCTGCGTGAACCGGGCGGTGAACGCCGCCCCGATCCGGTCGGCGAGCGTCCCGTACTCGGCCGCTTCCGCGCTCCGCCCGGTGGCCGCGGCCATCCGCGACACCAGCCGGGACGACCACGCGAAGAACGCCGTCGAGATCAGGTCCTGGGCGGTGTTGTCGTTGACGTTGAGCCAGTCCCCGTACGTCTGGTGGTCGCGGATCAGGTCGGCCCCGGACGTCGAGCGCAGGTACTCCACCCACTTCACCATCGCGGCGAAGTGCTCGTCGATCACGCCGGTGTCGCCGTAGCGCTGCCACAGGGTGTAGGGCACGATGACGCCCGCGTCGCCCCAGCCCGCCGTGCCCGAGCCGCTCAGCACGCCCGGCGCGACGTCGGTGAACGACCCGTCGTCGTGCTGCGCGTCGACCAGGTCGTCGCTGAACTTGCCGAGGAAGTTCGCGACGTCGAGGTTGAACGTCGACGTGCCGGCGAAGATCCCGATGTCCCCGGTCCAGCCGAGCCGCTCGTCGCGCTGCGGGCAGTCGCTCGGCACCGACAGCATGTTCGAGCGCTCACCCCACACGATGTTGTGCTGCAGCTGGTTCACCAGCGCGTTCGACGACGTGAACGTGCCGGGCTGCGCGCCGGACGTCCACATCGCGCGGCCGGTCAGCGTCGTGGCCGTCGGGGCCGTTGGCAGGCCGGTCAGCTCGACGTACCGGTAGCCGTGCACGGTGAAGCGCGGCTCGTACGTCTCGACGCCGCCGGTGCCCGCCAGGGTGAACCGGTCGGTCGCCTGCGCCGCGCGCAGGTTCGTCGTGTAGATCGTCCCGTCCGGGTTGAGCACCTCGGCGTGGCGCATGGTCACCGTGGTGCCGGCCGGGCCGGTCACGGAAAGGCGGTTGACACCGCTGAAGTTCTGGCCGAGGTCGGCCACCCAGACGCCCGGCTTCGGCTGCGTCCACGCGACGGGCTTGAACTCCTGCTGCACCGTGACGCCGTTGTCCACTTGGGACACCAGGTTCGGCTTGGCGCCGGTCTTGACGCGGGGCGCCGCCCAGCCGCGGTCGTCGAAACCGGGCCGGTCCCAGCCGGTGGCGAGCCGCGCGTCGTAGGTTTCGCCCTGGTAGAGGTCGTCGGCGCGGATCGGGCCGTCGCCGGCCTTCCAGGTGCCGTCGGTCGCGACCGTGGTGGACGTCCCGTCGGTGAACGTCAGCTTCAGCTGCGCCGAATACCACGGCTCGGTGCCGTACTTCTGGCTGCCGGCGATGCCGATGCTGCCGGCGTACCAGCCGTTGCCGACCAGCGCGCCGAGGACGTTCTCGCCGGTGCGGATCTGCCGGGTGACGTCGGAAACGCGGTACTGCAGGCGTTTCGTGTAGTCGGTCCAGCCCGGGGCGAGGACCTCGCCGCCGACCTTGGCGCCGTTGAGGTGGGTCTCCTGCAGGCCGAGCGCGGTGGTGAGCAGCCGCGCGCTCGCGACCGGCTTCGAGACCGTGAAGCTCTTGCGCAGCAGGGGAGCGGGGGCACTGACGGCGACGTTCGCACCCCACGGCCCGGTGCCGTACGCGGTCAGCGACCGCGCCGCGGGCCACGAGCCGTCGTCGAAGCCGCGCTGCTGCCAGCCGGCCGGGCCGGTCTGGCTCGCCTTCCACGACCCGTCGGTGACGACGGTCGGTCCACTGGGGACGGTCAGCTTGGCGATCGTCCCGGCCGGGCTCTGGGTCGTGTTCTCGGTGCTGATCGCGATGGTGTTCGACCCCGCGGTCAGCAGGCCGCCGACGTCGAGGACGGCGGCGGTCTTCCAGGAGTCGGTGATGCGCGGGGAATCGCTGACCTGGGTGCCGTTGACCCACACGGTGGCGGTGTCGTCGCCGGTGACCACCAGCGTCGCCTTCGCGGGCGCCGCGGTGAGGTCCACGGTCTTCCGGAAGTACCGGGTGGCGGGCGGAACGCCGCCGACCGGGTCGCCTTCCGGGTACCAGATCCAGTTCGCCCCGGCGAGGTCCGGGCCCGCGGTGGCGCGGCCGAGGAAGGCGCCGGTCCATTCGGCGGCCGGGTCGCGCAACGCCGTTTCGAAGCGCTGTACCGGGCTCCAGCCGCTCATCCGGCCCTGGCCGTCCCAGACGCGGACCTTCCAGGTGTAGGCGGTCAGCGAGCCGAGCGCGGGACCGCCGTAGGGGACGTCGGCCTGCTGCGCCGAAGCGACGCGGCCGCTGTCCCAGACGTCCTCGCCGCCGGCGGAAACCAGGATCTCGTAGGCGGACTGTCGTTGCTGTGCCGCGGAAGACGCGAGCTTCCAGCCGAACCGCGGCTGGTCGACGCCGATCGGGTTCACGCGCTGCCCGACCGTCGCGCTCGCGACCGAGAGCGGCGTCGGCGCCGCGGGGCTCGGCGTGGCGACGCGGGTGCCCCACGGACCGGTGCCGTAGGCGCCGAGGTCCTTGGCCGCGGCCCAGGTGCCGTCGGCGAAGCCCGGTTGTTCCCAGCCGTCCGGCGCGGTCGTCGCGCTCTTCCAGCCGGCGCCGGTGGTGAGGTCGGTCGTGCCCGACGCGGTCGTCACGCGCAGCCGCCCGAGCAGGCCGGCCGCGCCGCCGGAGTTGCGGACGGCGACGGCGAGCGTGTTGGCACCCGGCGTCAACGCGGGCGCGAGGTCGACCGACAGCGCCGACCGCCACGAGTCCGTGGTCCGGGCCGACGACGCGAGGGGCTTGCCGTTGAGCCAGACGTCGGCGGTGTCGTCGCCGGTGACGACGAACCGGGCGTCGCTGACCGCGCCGGCGGGTGCGGTGAACGTGGTGCGGAAGTACCGGGTCGCGGCCGGGGCGGAGTTCGCGGGATCGCCTTCCGGGTACCAGATCCAGTGCGCACCGGTCAGGTCCACCGGGGGCGCGGCGCCCGCCGGGGGTACCGAGGCGGCGGACAGGACCAGGATCGCGGCGAGCGTGGTGGTGGTCGCGCGCCAGAGCTTCGAGGGCAGCATGCGGGCTCCCTTACGGCGGGGACGGGGCGACGAGATTTAAACGTTTCAAAGCAGCGTGACACGTGACTGTAATCACGAACTCACGCGATGGCAATACTCCACCGGGACGTACGGATGCCGACCCGCCGCGACGATGTCCGGTGATCTAAATCGTTTTACGAAGCCAACCGGCCCGAACCCGGCGCACGACGACGATGGCGGCCGTGCCCAGCAGGAGCAGGGCGACCGGTAGCGCCGTCGGCCACCACGGCCAGGCCCGGCCTTCGAAGCCGACGCCGTCGGTGGGCAGCTCCAGGACCTTCGCGGTCCACCGCGCGGTCGCGACGTCCGTGCGGCGGGAGAGCGCGCTCACCGCGGTGTCGTAGGCGAAGCCGGGCCGGTCGTGGACGTACTCCGGTTCCGGGCCGCCGGTGACCCCGCGCGTCGCCCCGGGCACGATCAGCCGGTCGAGGTCCGCGTCGGCCAGCGCTGCCCGCGGCACGAACGTCAGGCCGTGCCGCGACCGGATCGGGGCGCCGTCGGTGCTCACGGCGAGGGTGCGTGAAGACAGCGACTGCCCCTCGGTGTCGAACACCGACGCCAGTTCGATCTCGCCGACGCCGTTCGCGAGCAGGACGCCGATCTCGTCCGGGGTCCAGCGGAAGGCGGCGTTGACGATCGCCGCCGCGTCCGGCATCGACTCGGGTGCGTGCACGGGAACCGTGGTGCCGTACCGCGTCCAGCCGATCGCCTCGGCGGCGCCGGCCGCCACCTCGCGGCCGGCGAGGCGATCGACCCAGTGCAGCGTCCCGTCGATGCCGGACAGGATGCCGGCGGTGGTGACGACGTCGCCGTCGTCGACGAACCGCTGCCCGCGCACCCAGTGCACGGCCGGGTATTCGCTCGAGAAGGCCGCCAGCTTCAGCCAGTGTGCGGTCGCGGGCCGGCCGTCGAGCAGGCCCGCCGAGGCGAGGACACCACCGCCGTTGCAGACGCTCAGCAGCTTCGCGCCGTGAGCGGCCTGCGCGCGAAGCCACCGCGTCACGGGTTCGGTGCTCGGTTCGCCGACGTCCGGCAGCGCCGGGACGACGACGAGGTCCGGCGCCTTCGGCCCCAGCCGGCCGGCGAGGTCGGCGAAGCTCAGGTCGGGCACGAGGTCGAGGCCGCCGGTCAGCGGCTTCGGCTCGCGCTTCGGCGCCACGGTGTAGACGTTGAACCGCCCGGTGGCGGCGAGGATCTCGTACGGCGCCAGGGTGTCGGAGACGACGGCCCCGCGGTCGCCGACGACGACCACCGCGGTCGGCTTGGCCGGGTCGTGCGCCGGCGGGGCCGCGGCGGGCACCGGCCGGTCCGGGCCGGGGGAGTACAGGGCGTGGAAGGCCGACAACGCGGAGATGGTCGCGCCGATGGCCGGCACGGCGAGCACGGCGACCACCAGCGCGAACCACTTCAGGACGGTCCGCATGTCAGTGCCAGTACTCGGCGCGGCGCCACACCATGGCGGCCAGCATCAGCGGGAACATGACGACGTGCCCGGCGACCATCAGGGTGCCGCCGGAGACGGCACCGAGCCAGTACGGCACGAGCAGCGCCACGAACGGCAGGTACATCGCGGCGGCCATCTCGGCGATCCGCGGCCACGAGTGCCGGCGCAGCAGCATGGCCGCGGTCATCGCGATCGTCATGTTCGTGGCCATCACGAGCGCGTCGACGTCGGCGCGCATCAGCCAGGCCGCCGGCCACAGCGGGTGCAGCGCGACCATGCCGATGAGCATGGCGGCGACCATCTCGGCGTAGTGGCCGGTGAACCGGGCGAGCTTGCGGGTGGTGGTGCGGGCCGGTGCGGTGGTGGTCATGAGTTCCCTCCAGGTGTGTTCCTGGACGAGAATCCCGGGTGCCGGCCCGCTCGGGACGTGCCGGAAGTCATGACCCGGGTCATGTGACCGCCTCAGAGCAGGCCGAGGTCGCGGGCTCGCAAGGCGGCCTGGGTGCGGTCGCGGGCGCCGAGCTTGCCCAGCACGTTCGTCACGTGGTTCTTCACCGTGCCCTCGGCGAGGAACAGCTTCGCGGCGATCTCGCGGTTGCTGCGGCCGTCGGCGAGCAGGCGCAGCACGTCCCGCTCGCGTTCCGACAACGGCACCACCAGCGGCTGCGGCTTCGGCTCGGGCAGTTCCGCGAACCGCGCGACGACTTTTGCGGCCACCGACGGCTGCAGCACGGACTCCCCGCGCGCGGCCGCCAGCACCGCTTCGATCAGCCGGGCCGACGAGACGTCCTTGAGCAGGTAGCCGACCGCGCCGGCCCGGAGCGCCGCGAAGACGTCTTCGTCGTCGTCGAAGGTGGTCAGCGCGATGACCCGGACGTCCGGGTGATCGCCGCGCAGCCGCCGGGTCGCGGAGACGCCGTCGAGGACCGGCATGCGCAGGTCCATGAGGACGACGTCCGGGCGGAGTTCCGCCACGCGCCGCACCGCTTCGTCGCCGTTGCCCGCTTCGCCGACGACGTCGATGCCGTCGTGGGTCGCCAGGAGCGTCGCGAGGGCTTCGCGGAAGAGGGCCTGGTCGTCGACGAGCAGCACGCGGACCGGCGTCATCCGGGAACCTCCATGCTCAGCGCGCTGCCCTCGCCCACCGCCGAGGTGAAGGCGAGCTTGCCACCCAGCTGCTCGGCGCGTTCCCGCAGTCCCACCAGCCCGAAGCCGGACGCGGTGCCGTCGGTGCCGACGCCGTCGTCACGCACGCAGACGCGCACGGACGCTTCGGCGTAGTCCAGCAGGAGGTCGACGTGGGCGGCCGCCGCGTGCTTGCGGACGTTCGTCAGACCCTCTTGCACCGTCCGGAACAGCGCCTCGCGATGCTCTTCCGGCAGTGGCCGTTCGGCACCGGAGACCGTCAGCTCGGCGGGGACGCCCGCTTCCGAGACCAGCGCCCGCAAGGCGTCCGGCAGCGGCGCCGATCGCGGCTCGCGCAGTGCTTTCACCGAGCGGCGCACCTCCGACAGCGCGTTCTCCGCCTGCTCCTGCGCCTTCGCGAGGACCTCGTCGGCCTTGCCCGGGTCGGTCGGCAGCACCGCCCGCGCGGCCTTGACCTGCATCTGGACGACCGTGAGCGAATGCCCGAGCCCGTCGTGGATGTCGCGTGCGACCCGGTTGCGCTCCTGCGCCGTCGCCAGCCGCTCGGCCTGCGTCGCGTAGTCGCGCAGCTTCTCGTGCGCCTCGGCGAGTTCGCCGCGCGAGCGTTGTTCGCGCACCAGCAACTCGGTGATGACGGCCGCGAACAGCACCGAAACCAGCGTGCCCAAGCCTTCCCGCAGGCCTTCGCCCAGCGACATCCCGAGGTGCACGAGCGGCACCACGGCGATGACCAGCGCGACCACCGGCAGTGGCAGCCGCAGCAGCACGCACTGGCTGACCAGCACGACGAGGAACAGCGTCGCCCCGACCCCGGCGTTGATCGTGAACGTCACGAAGGCCAGCGGCAGCTGGACCCCGACGTACGCGGCCGCCCACCTGCGGTCTTGGGTGCGCACCCAGCCGAACCCCGCGGTGGCGAGCGCGGCGAAGACCGCGCCGAGCACGAGCGAGAGCACGGGCTCCCCGGACCCGAGGACCCCGAGCACGATCGAAAGGAAGGCGCCGCAGGTCAGCACCCCGAGGGCCCGGTTCATGGAGCCACTCTGGGGCGTGGGTGCGCCGCGGTCAACCACCGCGGACCCGAGGAAAGCGCTCTCCGCTCACGCGGCCACTCGCCGCCACAGCCCGTAGGCTGGGAGTGACGGCGAAGCCGAGACGGGAGTCCGACATCGATGTCAGTCCTCTGGGGCGTGTCCTTCGACGCCACTGCGCTGTCCGGGGTCGTGGTCGAGTTCCTCAAGACGGCGCGCCGGTTCGCCGGGCACCGCGTCCACCTCGACCTCGGCTACGACATCCGGCCCGACAAGGGGGCGTTCTTCCGGCCCTACCGCGACGAAGCCGGGCTGCTGCCTTCGTGGGTCACTCTCGACCGCGTCGAAGGTGTCGACGCGATTCGCGGCTACGACCGGGAGTTCGTCGAACGGACCTTGCGCGAAGTCGTCCAGCGCGGCGAAGAGGCGCTTCGTCCGGAGATCGAGCGGATCGCGGGCGAACTGGCGGACCGCATCGTGGCCACGTGGGAGCGGCTCGGCGTCACGATGGTGATGGTGGAGAACGGGACCCTGCCGGAGAACGTCGCCTACACCGAAGCGCTCTACCGCGCGATCGGCCGCTACGGCACCCGGCACCGGCTCGGCCGGTTCGTGTTCTGGCGCGACCACGACCTGATGTGGCAGAGCGAACCGGGCATCGCCAAGTACGGCCGGTTCCCGTACCCCGGCGTCCCCGCGCCGCGGAATTCGCCGCACATCCACTACTTCGCGCTGCACGACGAAGCTTTGGCGAAGACCCGGGAGTGGGTGCCGGGCCTGCGGAACATCGACGTCCTGCCCAACGCGTTCACCATCGCGCCCGCGCGGGTCGACGAGCGCACCGCGGGCTTCCGGCGGGAGCACGGCATCCCCGAGCACGTCCCGCTGCTGGCCCGGATCACGCGGATCATCCCGCAGAAGCGCATCGACCGGGACCTGCACCTGCTGGTCCTGCTGCCGGACGCCTGGCTGTTCGTCGCCGGCGACGTCGGTGAGGCGCCCGCCGAGCACGCGCGCCTCGTGCGGCTGGCCGAGGACCTCGGCGTGCGCGACCGGGTCGTGTTCGGCGGGTGGCTGACGCCGTACGACACGCGCGTGCCCGGCCGGTACTCCGTGCGGGACCTCCTGGCGCACGCGACCGTCGTGTCGTTCCTGACCTCCTACGACTACGAGAGCTACGGCAACCCGGTCAGCGAGGCGATCGCCTCCGGGACGCCGTACATCACCAGCGGGTACGAGCTGTACGACGTCGTCTACGGCCGCAAGGGGTTCCGGGCGCCGGTGCTGGACATCCGGGCCCGCGACCTGCCGGACGCGGCGTTCGCCCGCGAAGTGGCCGAACTGATCACCGACGAAGGGAAACGGGCGGACGTGGTGCGGGCGAACTCCGAACTCGGGCAGGCGCACTTCGGCACGGAGGTCGCCGCGGACCTGGTCGACCGGCTGTACCCGCCGCCGATGGGCGCCGGCACGCGGCTTTCGGTCGTGCTGCCGGTGTACAACGAGGCCGCGAACCTCCCGGAGGTCCTGCGGACGCTGCACGAGCAGCGCGACGGCGACGGTCCCCTGGACAAGAGCCGGTACGAGGTCGTGCTGGTGGACAACAACTCCACCGACGACACCGTGGCCGTCGCCCGCGCCTTCGCGGCCGCGCACCCGGATCTGGCGCTGCACGTGATCGCCGAACCCGAGCAGGGCGTGTCGTGCGCGCGCCGCGCGGGCATGGACTTCGCGCTCACGCGCAGCCGCAACCGGCCCGACGCCGATCCGGCGGAACGGTTCTACCTCGTCTCGGCCGACGCGGACTGCCGCGTCGACCCGCACTGGCTGAGCGAGCTGTTCGCCGCGATGGAGTCGAGCAAGGCGGCCATCGGCGTCTGCGACTACTACTACAACGCGGCGCACTTCACCGGCCGGCCGCGGCTGTGGGACGCGATCCAGCGGACGCTGCGGTGCCGCGCGGTGACGTTTTCGCTGTTCGGCGGCTTCCCCGACGGCAAGGGCTTCGCCGTCGAGCGGGAGGCCTACGAGCGCGCCGGCGGCATTGAGATCTTCTACCAGCTGCAGGACGGCAAGTTCGTCAGCCACCTCTCCGACGACTGGGACTTCGGCATCAAGGTCGCCAGCGGCGGCGACGCGATCACGTACGCGCCGCGCTCGCGCGTCGAGATCAACCCGCGGCGGGTCGACCACGCCATCGACGAGGTGATCGCCGGCCGCGCCTACGGTTCCGACGGCATCATCGTCATGCGCGACATCCGGCCTTCCGCACCGGCGGCGCCCGCCGATCTCACGGAAGCCGAGGCGCAGCAGGCGTGGGAGTTCTCCATCAAGGACTTCACCCCGAAGAACACGATCCTGCCGGTGCTGCTGACCCCGGCGCTGCTGGAGGACGACGCCGTCATCGCGTTCTTCGGTCCCGAGCCGGCCGCCCGGCTCGCGCGCCGGATCGCCGAGATCCGCGACGAGATGCGCGTCGTCGACTTCACGCCGATCCACGCGTACAAGACGCCGTCCTACCGGCTGTACTTCGAGTTCGCCGACGAGCTGTTCGCCTGCCTGCGCCGGCACGTCGGCGAGGACATCGGCCACCCGCCGCCGCTGCCGCCGTGCCTGGCGGAGGTCCCGGCGGCGCGGTTCGCCGAGTTCGTCCGCTACTTCTGCGAAGACCGGGAATCGGGAGAGGCCCACAACTACTTCGGCAACGGAGGGGTGTTCTGATGACCCTCGCCTACGAAGAGGCGATCGGCTCGCTGCACGCGCTCGACCCCGCGTGGCCGCGGCCCGCGGTGCTCGACGTCCTCGAGGCGCCGGAGAACCGGCACCTGCTCGACTTCGTGCAGGAGGACCCGTTCGGGGCGCACGTGTTCCCGGGGAACGTCCCGGGTTCGCCGGCGGACTTCCTGCGTGACCTGGACCTCCAGCTGGCGTCCGCGGGCCCGATCCACCTCTGGTCCTACATCCCCACGTGTGCCTACCGCTGCCGGTTCTGCCAGTACCCGGTGGTGCTGGTCAAGGGGAAACCCGAGGTGCAGTACGAAAAAGCGAAGCACTGGGTCGACCTCAACATCGCCGAGGCGCGGCTGTGGCTCGACGCCGTCCCGAACCTGCGCGGCGCGGAGGTGGGGGAGTTCAACGTCTTCGGCGGCACGCCGTCGCTGCTGCCGGAGCCGGAGATCCGCCGGCTGCTGGAGTTCTACCGTTCGGAATTCGGGTTCACCGCCGACACGACGATCCGGTTCGAAGGGGACCCGAGCACGTTCACCCCGGAAAAGCTCTCGCTGCTGCGCGACCTGGGGTGCACCAAGCTGTCCAGCGGTGTCCAGTCGTTCGACGACCACGTCCTGCGGCAGTGCGGCCGCGAGCACACGTCGCAGATGTGCGTCGACTTCGTCCGCAACGCCCGCTCGCTGGGCTTCGAGTGGGTCAGCATCGACCTGATGTACGGCCTGCTCGACCAAACGCTCGAGAGCGTGCGCCGCGACCTCGACGTCGTGCTGGAGAACGAGGTCACGGCCGTGGTCTGCACCAAGCTGCACCTGGCGTCCTACAGCGACACCCGCACCGGCGTGACCGGCGAGAAGCCGGCCGCGTGGCAGCTGCCGGCGTACCGGGACAAGCTGGTGCGCGACGGCCACCGCTGGCCGACGCTCGGCGAGCAGTACCAGATGCGCGAACTGCTCACCGGCGGCCTGCGCGCGGCGGGCTATACCGAGCACCCGACGATGTACTTCGCGCGCGCCGGCCTCGGCCCCGAGAAGTGGAAGGCCATCATGGTCGACCAGGACAAGCAGGAGCCCGAGGTCGCGATCGGGCTGGGCGGGTCGTCGAGCTCCCGCGCGTCCGAGGCGATCACCGACGTCAACTCCCGCCGGTACAGCGAAACGGTGTCGAGCGGGCGGATTCCCTTGGGCTCGGCGACGCGGTTCACCCCCGAAGCGCAGGAGGCGCGGGCGGTGAAGATGGCGCTGACGACGTTGCGGCCGGTGCGGGATTCCGTGCACGCGGCCCGGTTCCCGGGACGTTCGCTGTTCGCGGAACCGTGGCTGGGCAAGTTCCGTTCGCTGGCTTCGCGCGGGCTCGTCGAGCTGCGTCCGCACGACGGCGTCGTCGAACTCACCCCGGTGGGGGAGACGCTGGTCGAAGCGATCATCACCACCGAGCTATAGATCACTACATCGAGTGACACAACGCTCGCGGGGAGCGACACGGGCAGGCAGCATGGGCTTCGGACGTGCCAGTACCGAGATCGGAGCCCTGAATGAGCCGAACCGTTGCCGGACACGACGAACAGCGGTGGCGGTCCCGGCTCGCCGCGGCGGCCGCCTTGGCCGCGTGCGCTCCGGTGGTCCTGGCCGGGCCCGCGAAAGCCTCGCCGGACTACTCGCTCGCGGCCACGAACTTCGCGGGCACGCAGATCGCGGTGCACGAGGGTGTGGTCCCGGGCTCCGCGCGAGCCGAAACGACCGACCAGACGCTCGGGCACGACGTCAGCGGGCACCAGGGCGCCGTCGACTGGGCGGCCGCGGCGGCGGGCGGCGCGAAGTTCACCTACGTCAAGGCGACCGAGGGCACCGGCTTCGTCAACCCGCAGTACGGCCAGCAGTACGACGGCGCGCACAACGCGGGCCTGATCCGCGGCGCGTACCACTTCGCGCGCCCCGACATCTCGGGCGGCGCCGAACAGGCGGAGTACTTCATCGCCCACGGCGGCGGCTGGCGCGCCGACGGCAAGACGCTCCCGGGCGCGCTGGACATCGAGTACAACCCGTACGGCGAGGTCTGCTACGGCAAGAACCCGGCCGACCTGACGGCGTGGATCGCCGACTTCACCCGGACCTACCTGGCGAAGGTCAAGCGCAGCGCGCTGATCTACACCAGCACGGCGTGGTGGAAGCGGTGCACCGGCAACGCGTCCGGGTTCGGGAACACGAACCCGCTGTGGCTCGCGCGCTACGGCCCGGAGGTCGGCGAGCTGCCCGCGGGCTGGGACAAGCAGAGCATCTGGCAGTTCGCCCGCGACGGCGGTCTCCCGGGCGACCAGAACTACTACAACGGCCCGTTCGGCCGGGTCGTGGCGCTGGCGGGCGGGGCGGCTTAGCGCTCCCGGCGGCCGGCCGCCATCGAACCGCCCTCCGGCAGGCGCTGACAAGATCGGACAGAATCCTGTCGTTCCGGTGATCGGCTGCTTACGATCGGCTGCGAGGCCGTCACCGCCGACTGTCCTCAATGGACAAGGGAGCCACCGTGCGCAGGATCGCCCTTCTGACCGCGTTTTCCGTGGCCGCGGCCGTGGTCGCGTCGGCGCCGGGCGCGGCCGGCGCCGGCCACGCCTGGTTCACGTCGTGGGCCCAGTCGCAGGACGGCCGGGCCGACGCGCCGGTGTCCGGGCAGTCGCTGCGCATGATCACCCATCTGAGCCAGGGCGGTGACGCGGTCCGCGTCCGGCTCCAGAACACGTTCGGCACCGGCCCGCTGACGATCGACCACGCGACGGCCGGCCTGAGCACGTCCGGCGCCGGCGTCTCCGGGGCGCGCGACCTGACGTTCGCCGGCCGGCCGGCCGTCACGATCCCGGCGGGCGGCGAGGTCTGGAGCGACGAGACCCGCCTCGCGACCCGCCCGGACACGAATCTCGCGGTGAGCATGTTCGTGGCGGGCACGGCCGCCGTCGGACGGCACGGCGCGGCCCTGCGGGACAACTACTTGACTGCCGTCGGTGCCGGTGACCACACGGCCGACGCTTCGGGCGCGGCTTTCACCGCCACGGTCGGTTCGACGTACGTGGTCAGCGCGGTGGACGTGCACAACACGTCGTTGAAGGGCGTGGTCGTCCCGTTCGGCAGTTCGGTGGTGGACGGAATCGGCAGCACGAACTGCGGCCCGGGCTGCACCCAGCTCGGCGCCGACCGCCGCTGGACCGACGACCTGGCGCGGCGCCTCGTCCCGGCGGCGCTCGCGGTCGCGAACGCCGGCGTCTCGGGCACGACGAGCGCCCCGTCGTGCCCCGGCATGCCCCCGTCGGTGGCGGGCCTGGACGCGGGAAGCCGCCTGGACCGCGACGTCCTGTCGCTGCACGGCGTCAAGTCGGTGATCTACTACTACGGCACCAACGACCTCGCGTACGGGTGCGACGGGCAGACGATCCTGGCGAGCTACCGGGCGGTGTTCCAGCGGTTGCGAGAGGCCGGGATCGCGGTGTACGTCACGCCGAGCACGCCGCGGCCGGGATACACCGATCAGGCGAATGTGGCGCGGCACGAGATCGGGTTGTTCGTGACCCGCTGGTCGTCTTGCGGCGGCACGTGTTCCGGCGTGGTGGACTTCGACATGGTGCTCAAGGACCCGTTGAAGCCGAACAGCATCTTGCCGGCGTACGACAACGGCGACGGGATCCATGCGAACGCGGCGGGCCAGCAGGCGCTGGCGGACTCCGTTTCGGTGCCGATGCTCGCGGGTTCCGCGCGTCGGTAGAGTGGAGCGAGCCGATGCGAGGGGGAGTGCCGTGACCGATCAGGAAGGCGCCGACTGGATTCCGCCCGGCGCGGACCTTTCCCGGCCCAGCGCGGCCCGGATCTACGACTACCTCCTGGGCGGCGCGCACAACCTCGCCGCCGACCGGGCCGTCGCCCAGAAGCTTGAGGCCATCCAGCCGCAGGTCGCGAGCGTGGCCCGCCGCAATCGGGCGTTCCTGCGGCGCGCCGTGCGGTTCATGCTCGACCAAGGCGTCCGGCAGTTCCTCGACCTCGGCTCCGGCATCCCGACGGTCGGCAACGTGCACGAAGTCGCCCAGGCCGTCGATCCCGCGGCGAAGGTCGTCTACGTCGACTACGAACCCGTCGCCGTCACGCACAGTGTGATGCTGCTCAAGGACAACCCGAACGCCGAAGCGCTCGAGGCGGATGCCACCGACACCGAAGCCGTGCTCTCCTCGGAGCCGGTGAAGCGCCTGCTCGACCTCGGCGAACCGGTCGGCCTGCTGGCCGTCACCCTCGGGCACTACCTGCCGGAGGTCGAAGGCGTCTTCGGCGCGTACCGGGACGCGCTCGCGCCCGGCAGTCACCTGGCGCTGACGCACCTCACCAACGACTTCGCCGTCCTCAGCGATCCCAAGATCGCCGAGACCATGAAGTCGACGCAGGACCACATCTACCCGCGCACGCGCGCCGAGGTACTCGCCCTCTTCGACGGCTTCGAACTGGTCGAGCCCGGGCTCACGACCTCCGCGAACTGGCGGCCGGACCGGGTCACCGCCGTCGTCGACCCCGAAGAGGACGGCCTCTACGCGGGCGTGGGCATCAAGCGGTAGAGCCGAATCGCTCCCACGCCGATTGGCGGGTCATCCCCAGCGCCTCGCCGATCTGCGACCAGGTGCCACCCAGCGCACGCGCCTTGCCCACCCAGGCGGCGAGGTTTTCCTGAACCTGCGCGGTCGCGGCGGCAACCGGGCGCAGGTTCTGCAGAACCTGGTCAAGCGGCAGGTCGTGCTCCCACGGCGCGATGAGCGGCGCGTCCGCCGGCTTGCCGTCGATCACGGACACGCAGAGCTGCACGCACCCATCGCAGATGAAGACGCCCGGACCCCCGACGAGAGTGTCGACTTCGGTGTTCGGCTTGGCGCAGAACGAGCAGCGCGCGATCACCATCACGGCCTCCTTTGTCAGGACGGACCTTACAGCCGTAAGGCAGAGCCTGACAAGCTCAGAAAATTGGAGGTCCACTCGGCAAGCTCGGTGAGCCGGGTGGTCAGCTCTTCGATCTCGGCCCACCGCCGGTGTTCCCGTTCCAGGTCGGGCACAAGGAAGTCCTCGACGAGGAGCAGGAGCGTGGCGATCTCATAGGCGACATCGGCGAGCTGCAGGAAGGGTCGGTAGTCGGACTCTTCACCGGTCCCGTGCCGCGCGGCCCAGTCCCGAGCCCCAAGCCCGGCGGACCGGCAGACGGACTCGACCAACCGCCGGACGGCCCCGCGCCGCGAGTCAGGCTGCCCGTGCGGGGCGACGTTCCAGGCCACGGACAGCAGACAGCACCCGGCATCATCCATTGAGTTGTGCTTCACGGGGGTACTTTGCGGGCTTCTACTGGCAGTGCTGGTGTTCCGACGCGCGGAGCCACCTGATCGTGTGCGAAATCAGCCCGATCGGGAGGGGCGGACTGTGACCGGCCGGGGCTGTTGGAATCTCTACACTCGGGCCATGGGGTGGTGGGTGGCCGGCGTCGTGCTGTTCGCCGTGTATGGCGTTTTCATGCTTCAGATAGCGGTGTTGAGTGTCGCGATGGACGGGGCGAGGAAGAAGCCGTTGACGCGGTGGTCGTTACTTGGCACGTGGCTGCTGCTGATGTCGATCCCGGTTTGGGGTCCGGTGGCTTGGTTGACCAGCAAGCTCGGCCTCCGGGGAGCACGCTGCGGCAGGGGTGGGTGTGCCGACGGCTCCGGCAAGTAAGAAGGCCGCTTTGCTCAAGGCATAACCAAAGCCGAGCGGCTTCTCGACGTTCGAAGTGTCCCTAGATACCACGAAAGCCACGTCTACCTGCGTATACGTGGCTTGTCCATCGGGCCGACAGGACTTGAACCCTACGACCCCTTTCCCTGGTCGTTTCACCGTCTGAGGGTAGCCATTCGAGTGAAGTGACTCCAGACCTGCTCGAGTTGTAGTCGTCGTTGGTGCGCGGACCCGGTTGTTCGCGCACCACGCCACCCGCTGAAGGATCAGCTGGGCCGCTGTAGCTGCATTCCCACTGCGCGGATGCTGCTGCGGATCAACCCCGCCGAGCTCGCAATCCCGTGCGCCGCAACGTTGAGCACGTCGTCGCCCTCCAGCAGGGCTGCAAAGAAGTGGGGACCGTATGACGGGCAGCAGCTCAACTGCAATGAGTACCCCTTCGTACGACGCGCGAAGGCGCCGCCGTCGGTGACGGCCAGTACTCGGCGCGGCTGATCGGCGCAGCGGCGTTTCGGAACCCTGGCGGGGAGATCATGCAACGGTTCAAGGGCCGGGCCTCGTATGTACCGGTGAGAGAGGGGTGGTCGTGGCCGATCGCTGGGAGTTCAGTCAGGTGGTGCGGGACCGCGCGGTGGTGTGGCGGCGGGAGGCGTTCCTGATGTGCGGGGACTGGCCGTTGGCCGAAGACCTCGTCCAGACCGCGCTGCTGCGGCTGTACACGCGTTGGCATCGCATTGACCCCTCCGGTGTCGATGCCTACGCCCGCCGGGTGATCTCCCGGTTGGCGATCGACGAAGCCCGCCGGCCCTACCGCCGCGCCGAGCTGCGGGAAGCGCTACCGGAGACACCGGTCCGGGCCGCGGAGTCCGCAATGGCACTCGACGTCCGGGCGGCGCTGCAGAAGGTGCCCCCGAAGCAGCGCGCGGTCCTGGTGCTGCGGTTCTTTAGCGACC
Organism: Amycolatopsis sp. NPDC049691; assembly: GCF_040675005.1. NCBI lineage: Bacteria > Bacillati > Actinomycetota > Actinomycetes > Pseudonocardiales > Pseudonocardiaceae > Amycolatopsis > Amycolatopsis sp. NPDC049691. Next base: position 267,218 of record NZ_JBFANX010000011.1, on the reverse strand, counting down.
TGACCAACGCCGAAGCGGCCAAGGTGCTGCGGATTTCGGAGGGGACCGTCAAGTCGCAAGCGGCTCGAGGCCTCACCACCCTGCGTCGGCTCCTCGGCGAGCCGGCCGAAACGACCGGACAGAGCAAGGGGAGTCACCGATGACATCGGAGGACAAGGACCTGCTGGTCCAGGCGCTCGGCACGGACGAGCCGCCACTGCACCTGGACCTCGACGCGATCGAGGCCCGGGGACGCGCCCGCCGGCGTCGGCGCGGCCACATCGCCATCGCCGCCACCGTGCTCGGGGTCGGCGCGATCGCCGGGGCTGTCGCGCTCGGCGTCGGCGCTCCCAGCGCCCTGGAGTCCGCGGCTCCGGGCAGCCTGGTGGCGCCCACCGAGCGGGAGATCGCCTACTGCTACCAAAGCGCCGACATCGGCAGCACCGCACCCAACCAGCATGTCGCGATCGGGCTCGGCGGCCGCGACGGGCGAGCCGACCTCACGGCTGAGATCATGCAGATCTGCAGCGACAGCTGGCGGTCCAACGTGTACGACTTCCAGCCTCGCCAGCCCGCAGGGACTACGTATCGCGTTCCGCAGCTCGTCGCTTGCGTACTCACCGGAAACGCCGCGAATGCGACAGAAGACGCGGTCGGCGTGTTCCCCGGAAACGAGACCACGTGCGCGTCCTTGGGGCTTCCGGTCGCGAAACTGTGACCGCTCAGCGGTACGTGAAGCACGACTCCATCGACGACGTGCGGGGGAGTGACTACACCGACGGCACTACCAAGATCGGCGCCCACTTTCTTGGCCAGGACGGTGGAACCACCTGGATCGGTGCTGCGACGGTCGTTGACGCTCTGAGCGGCAATCCGGTTCGGCGACGGCCTTTCGGCCTGTAATCCATTTCGGACACTGGCGTTGGGTGACCTGGCTGCCCTCCAGCCCCGGCGCCCGCTCAACCGGGACCGGGCTGGTCGGCCGCCTGGGGCAACCCGGAGGGCCCTTCCGGGCGTCAATCCGGTAAAGGAGCCGGAGGTCGCCGTGGACGTGCCAGCGAATGTTCTGCTGCCGGGTGAGCGGTTGCTGTGGTCGGGTCGGCCGCAGCGGCTCGTCTTGGCTCGGTTCGACTGGTGCCAGTTCGCGTTCGGCCTCCTCTGGGCGATCGCGACCATCGTGCACTCGGTGGTCAAGCCCGAACCGCTGTCGTTCTTCGGGTGGGCTTTCGGGGTGGGTGGTGTCGCGTTCGTCTGGGTGCCGCTCGTCGTCAGGTTGCGAGGGCGGCGCGGTGTCGAGTACGTCGTGACCGACCGGCGGATCGTGCTCGCCGATCGCTTCTCGGGACGGACGCGTGCATCGGTGTATCTCGGTACGCTGCCGCCGCCGGTCGCCCGGATCCGGCGGGACGGCAGCGGAACCATCGACTTCGGCAGGTTCGTGCGGGTCCCTGGGTTGTCCTCTCCTTCGTCGGTTTCCCTGGTGGTGACGGGACTGGTCGCCGTGCCGGAGGCCGGGCGTGTCCGTGACCTGATCGCGTGGGCACAGGCCGGTCGGCGAGGTTGAGCGGACGCTCCGGTGGGCGACCGCTCTGCGGTCGGACCTCAGCCGCCGGTGACGAAGCCGACCACCGCCTTGCCGAACACGTCGGATTCTTCGAGGTGGCCGAAGTGTCCGCTGCGCTCCAGCACGACGAGGCGGGCTCCGGGGATCAAGCCGGCCAGCTCCTGGGCCCAGCGGACTCCGCAGATGACGTCGAACCGGCCGACGACCACCAGCGCCGGCACGGCCAGCGCGCCCAGCGTGGTCCGATCGTCGATGGTGTCCGGGACGAGCCGCTCGTCCAGTCCGGAGATGTGCGTTCCGCGGACGGTCGCCCTCAGCGGCGCGAACTCCGCCTCCCGGCCCCAGTAGTCGGCGAAGTACGCCGGCAGGAGTCCGCGCAGTGCGGTGTTCATCGCGTCGTCGTCCGAAATGGACGCGGTGGCCTGCAGGGCGGCCAGCACCTCGGGCAGCTCGGGCCGGCCGGAGTTGCGGTGGGCGAACTCCGCGACGTTGCGCCGGGCTTCGGCGCCGTGGTCTGGACCGGTGACAGGTGCGCTCTCGTACAGCACCAACCCGGCGACCCGGTCGGGGTGGTGCAGTGCGAAGTACTGGGCGACGAACCCACCGTGGGAATGGCCGATGAGGTGGGTCGTGCCCAGGCCGAGGTGGTCCAGCAGAGCCAGCAGGGCGCGGGCGTACCGAGCGCGGGTGTACCCGTGCGGGTGGGACGCCAGCCGTCCCGAGCCGCCGGTGCCGATCGGCTCGACGTACACCATGGTCAGGTGTGCTTCGAGCGCGGGCATCCGCAGGTACGCCCAGTCGACGCCGGGGCCGCCGGGCAGGGCGACGCACACCGGCCCGCGGCCGTGCAGGTGGTAACGCTGGCGGACGCCGTCGAGTTCGACGGTGTGGGTGCCGTTGTCCATGGGATTCTCCGATCAGGCAGTGCTGGGACACCGGCACGATGGCGGCGGGGCGGAAAAGTTCGATCCGGCCGATGTGGCGTGCATCACGCGGCGGAGCCGGGTCCGGGGCGACGAAGATCGATCACGTGACCCCCGTCGAGACCGAGCTGGCGCGCAGCGCCCAAGCCGGCAGCGTGAGCGCCCTCGGGACCCTGCTCGCGCGGCACCAAGCCGACATGCGCGCGGTGGCGCTCGGCATCCTGGGCCACGGACCCGACGCTGAGGACGCCCTCCAGGATGCCGCGCTGCTGGCGTTGCGCCGGATCGGAACCCTGCGCGACCCCGCCGCGGCCGGGCCGTGGCTGCGGGCGATCGTCCGCAACGCCTGCCGGATGCGCCTGCGCGCCGCGCGCCGGGTCGTGCCGGTCGCGGACCCGGGGCCGCCGGCCGAGCTCGCGACGTCGGAACGCATCCTCGACGACCACGTGTCCCGCGACTGGGTCTGGCACGCGATCGACCGCCTGTCCCCGGCGTTGCGGGAAGTGGTCCTGCTGCGCCACTTCAGCGACGTCACGTCGTACGAGCAGATCGCCGCCGCCTGCCGGCTGCCGGTGGGCACCGTGCGCAGCCGGCTGAACCAGGCGCGGAGCAAGCTGTCCGAAGCTCTGCTGGCGACCGCCGACCACGCCTACGACGACGCCGCCGCGCGCAACGCCGTCAGCGCGCGGGAGGCGGCCGAGACGCTGGCCGCCGCCCGGCGTGGCGAGTTCGCCGGCGTCGTCGCCGACCGCTGGACACCGGACCTGCGCATGACCAGCGGTCAGGGGTTCGAGGGTGGCCGGGAGATGGCGGTGGCGGGCATGGAGGCGGACTTGGCCTACGGCGTGCGCCAGCAGTTCGTCAGCGCCGTCACCAGCCGCGACTGCACCGTGTGGGAGATGGCGATGGTCAGCCCGGCCCACGATCCGCAGCACTGCCCGCCGGCCGTGGTGTGGCTGATGTCGCACCGCGAAGGCCGGGTCGACCGTCTGCGCCTGTTCTTCCCCGTGAACTGACGAGCACGCCGCACTCGCGCGTGACTCTCAGCCGAGACGGTTGCGTCTCGGGCGAAGATCGCCTGGCACGAGGGCGCCGATACGTTGTACGTGGCCTGCAGCGCGAGAAGAGGGGGTGGCCATGGTGGAGGTCCGGCTCGATCCGATGACCAGCGAGGAATATGCGGTATATCACCGCGTCGCGGTACTGGCCTATGCCGAGGCCCATGTTTCGGCGAAGAGCTGGCCGGCCGAGGGGGCGCGACAGCGAGCCGTCGACGAGTACGCCGAGCTCTTGCCCGAGGGCGTGGCCACCCCCGGCCATCACCTCTACACCGCGCGGAACGGCGACCGGGAGATCGGCATGATCTGGTTCGCCGAACGTCCCCACGGCGCCGACCGGGTCGCCTACCTCTACGACATCAAGGTCGAGGCGGACCTGCGTAGCCAGGGGCTTGGTGAAGCACTCATGCGGGCGATGGAGCACGAGGTCCGCTCCGCAGGTCTGAAAACCGTGCGGCTCCAAGTGTTCGGCAACAACTCGGTCGCCCGGTCGCTTTATCGGAAGCTCGGCTACATCGAGACCAACGTCGTCATGGCCAAGCTTCTCGACCGGCAAACACAGGCACGCGCGCCGCTACGGTGATCCCCGGGCCGAACCGCCCTGAAGGATTCGCCCGGACCGGGCAAACCGACCGCGCGGCGGCCGTGCGGGCATCCCCAGATGGCCGGACGGGCACCCGTTCAACGGTACTGCCACCCCTCGATCCCGGAAATCGGTAGCGTGGGTTTCATGATCTCGCCCGGCCGGCGGCAGCCGGAAAGCGGCGTCCGCGACGAGGATGGTCCCACCACATGAGCAACCCCTTGGTCGCGCCGACGCAGGATTCGACGAAGGCGTACTCGGGAATTTCCCTGCTGGAATCGGCGAACGACCTGAAGTCCGCGATCGAAAGCGGGGACTGGGCGTCGGTCGCGATGGGGGCCGTCGGCACCGCGCTCGACGCGCTGTCGATGGCGATGGACCCCTTCGGCGCCATCCTCGCCGCCGGGGTCGGCTGGCTGATCGAGCACGTCGGCCCGCTCAAGGAAGCCCTCAACGCCCTCACCGGCAACGCCGACGAGATCGCCGCCCAGTCGCAGACCTGGACGAACGTCGCGGGCGAGCTGCAGAGCGTCGGCACCGACCTCGCCGACCTGGTCAAGGCCGACCTGCAGTCGTGGTCGGGGCCGGCGGCCGACGCCTACCGCCAGCGCGCGCAGGACACCGGCACCCTGCTGGAAACCGCGCAGAAGGGGTGCGAAGGCGCCGCCGGCGGGGTCAAGACCGCGGGTGAGGTCGTCGCGGCGGTGCGGGCGCTGGTGCGCGACATCATCGCCGAGCTCGTCGGTCACCTGATCAGCTGGGCGCTGCAGGTCGTGTTCACCCTCGGCATCGGCCTGACCTGGGTCGTCCCGCAGGTCGTCGCGGCCGTCGCCAAGACGGCGTCCAAGATCGCCGACATCACCACCCGGCTCGTCAAGGCGCTCAAGGCACTCGTCCCGCTGCTGAAGCGGGCCGGCTCGCTGTTCGACGACGCCGCGAAGGCGCTGAAGAACATCAAGCCCGGCAAGGTGTCCGGCCCCTCGAAGCCCCCGAAGATCGACGGGACGCCCAAGCCGCCGGAGCCCAAGCCGAAGGGCGGGGACAGCACCAGTACGGCCGGCGCGCACGGGAACCCGCCGCCGCCGAAGAACGACGGCCCGCCGCCACCCAAGAACGACAGCGCCACGCCCTCGGGCAGCAACGGTGACACGCCGCCCGTCCCCGGGGGCGGCGGCAGGCCGGGCGGCGGATCGAACGGCTCGCCCGCGGGTGGCGGCACCAGGCCGTCGTCCGCCAAACCGGACGACCCGCGCAAGACCGCCCCCACGCCCGACACCCGCGCCTGCAAGGACGACCCCGTCGACGTCGCGAGCGGCGAGGTGATCCTCGAGCAGGTCGACCTCGAGCTCGGCTCGCTCGTGCTGGCTCGCACGCACGTGTCGACCTACCGGGCGGGCCACTGGTTCGGCCCGTCGTGGTCGTCCACTGTGGACCAGCGGCTCGAGGTGGACGACGAGCACGTCTGCTACTACTCGGCTCTCGGCACGATCCTCGTCTACCCGCGCGGCGAGGGGGAGCAGTTGCCGTTGGAGGGCGCGCGCTGGCCGCTCGTCCGCGACGGCGACGCCTACACCCTCACCACCGACGACGCGGTGCTGGAGTTCTCCGGTGCCGGCCGGGTGGTGCCGTTGCGTGCCTTCGAGGGCGAGCAGCGGGTCGAGGTCTTCTACGACGACTTCGGCGTTCCGACACTGCTGCGCCGCGAGGACGGGGTGCGCGTCGGCGTGCGGACCCGGGGCGGCCGGGTCACCGAGCTGGTGGTCCTGGGCGACGGGCTGCCGGACGTGACGGCGCTGCGCTTCGACTACGACCCGCGGGGCCACCTGGCCGCGGTGACCAACTCCTCGGGACAGGCGCGGCGGTTCGACTACGACGAGGCCGGGCGCCTCACCGCGTGGCGGGACCGCAACGACGTCCACTATGGCTACACCTACGACGAGCGCGGCCGGTGCGTCCGGACCAGCGGCGACGGCGGGTTCCTGAGCGGCACCTTCGCCTACGGCGACCACGTCACCCGCCACACGGACTCGCTCGGGCACGTCACCGAGTTCCACTTCAACGACGCCCGCCAGGTCGTGCGCGAGGTCGACCCGGCCGGTGGCGTGACGCTCTCCGAATGGGACCGCTACGACCGCCTGCTCGCCCGCACCGATCCGCTGGGCCGCACGACCCGCTACGGCTACGGCGACGACGGCGCCCTGACCGAGGTGCACCGGCCGGACGGTTCCGTGGTGCTGTTCGACGGCACCGCGGGCGGTCCCGCCGCGATCACCGTCCACAGCGGGGACACCACCTGGCACCGCCGGTACGAGGACGACGCGCCGGACCCGCGGACCACGCCGGTGGGCGTCGCCACGTCGCTGTCGTTCGGCGGTGCCGAGCCGCCCGCGCCCGAAGGCGTCGAGCCCGACCAGTTCGGCCGGCCGCGGGCACTGCCCACGACGGGCGGGACGGTGGCGCTGAGCTGGACCGTCGAGGGCCGCCGGGCCGCGCGCGTCGGACCGCGGCAGGAGCGCGCGTTCTGGCGCTACGACGGCGAAGGCAACGAGATCGAGCACATCGACGAGCTCGGCCGGGTCACGCGCCGCGAGTACGGCCCGTTCGACGTGCTCACGGCGGTCACCGACCCGTCGGGCGCGCGCACGGTGTACGGCTACGACACCCAGCTGCGCCTGACCTCCGTGACCAACCCCCAGGGCCGCACCTGGACCTACCGCTACGACGAGACGGGTCGCCTGCTGGCGCAGACCGACTTCGCCGGCCGCACCCGTTCCTACGCCTACGACGCGGCCGGGCAGCTGGTCAGCGCCACCGACCCCGCCGGGCTGGTGACGACCTACCACCACGACGTGGTCGGCAACCTCGTCGAGGTCCGCGCGCCGGACCGCACGACCACCTACCGGTACGACCCGGTCGGCAACCTGGTACGCGCCGCGAACGGCGAGTCCACAGTGGAGTTCGAGCGGGACGCGCTGGGGCGGGTCGTGCGGGAAACCGTCGACGGGCGGAGCGTGACGTTCGAGTACGACGAGGCGGGCACGCTCCACCGCCGCACGCCCGGTGGCGCCGAAAGCACCTGGTTCTTCGACGACCTCGACCGGCCGATCGGGCTGCTCGCCGGCACCCGCCAGATCGTGTACCGCCACGACACCGCGTCCCGCGTGGTCGCCCGCCACGACGGGGCCGTGCAGCTGGCCCAGACGTTCGGCCCGAACGGCGAGCTCGCCGCGCAGACCGTCACCACCGCGGGGCTCCCGGTGCAGCGGCGGTCGTTCGGCTACCAGGCCGACGGCACGCTCGTGGGGCTGAGCGACGACGTCACCGGCACCACGGCACTGAGCCGGGACCTCGCCGGGCGTCTCGTCGGGGTCACCTCGGCGCGGGGCCGCGAGGAGTACCGCTACGACGCCGCCGGCACGTTGCTCCCGCCCGCGGGCCTCGCGGTCACCGAGGACGGGCACGGTCGGCGCGTCACCCAGCGCGCCGGGGCCGGCACGCAGACGTTCACGTGGTCCGGCGACCGGCTCGTCACGGCGACCACGCCGGACGGCACGGTGTGGCGCTACCACTACGACCCGCTCGGCCGCCGCGTCGGCAAGACCCGCCACGGCGCCGACGGCAGCACCGCCACCACGATCTACACCTGGGACGGCACCACCCTCATCGAGGAGGCCGCGCCCGGCAGGCTCGTCACGTGGGACCACCTGCCCGGCACCGTGACCCCCGTGGTGCAGCGCGAGCGCGACGCCCAGGGCACGCGGGTGCGCACGTTCGTCACCGACGCGGTCGGCACGCCGACCGATCTGCTCGACGAGCGGGGCGGGCTGGTCTGGACGACCCACCGCACCGCGCACGGGCGGGAGCTGACGGCCGCGCCGACGCCGCTGCGCTTCCCCGGCCAGTACGCCGACGCCGAAACGGGCCTGCACTACAACGTCTTCCGCTACTACGACCCGGCGACGGCGCGGTACCTGAGCCAGGACCCGCTGGGCCTCGAGCCGGGCCCGGACCCGTACGCCTACGTACCGGACCCGTACGCGGAGTTCGACGCGCTGGGCCTGATGAACTGCTCCACCTCCTCGCAGTCGGCGGGCGGCGGTGCTCCGCCGACCCCGCGGGGCGGGCACGACGCCGGCAACACCGGCGGCAGCTCCTCGAAGCCCACGCCGCCGCCGGTGCCGCCGCGGAGCTCGAAGCCGAAGATCAAGCCGCCGGTGCCGCCGAAGCCGGGGGCGAAGCCCGGCAACACGGCCCCGTCGGGCAGCAAGCCGCCCCCGCCGCCGGTCCCGCCGAAGAGCTCGAAGCCGAAGATCGAGCCCAAGCCCGAGACCCCGGCTCCGCAGCCGAAGCCGGACACCCCGGGCCCGTCGCAGCCGAAGCCGGAGCCGAGCGGCCCGGTGGGCAGCGCAGGCAACCCGGCGCCGAAGCCGCCGGCGGGCAAGGACGACTTCCACCAGCCGCCTCCGGGCGCGCCGAGCAAGCTCCAGGGGGAGTACACGTTCAAGCCGGAGCCGCAGAAGATCGGCGGCAGCCAGTACGGCGACGTGACGCCGATGCAGGAGCACGTCTTCCAGGGCGTGATCGACAGCAAGATCGCGAAGTGGAAGCAGGACGGCGTGATGGACACGCCGGTGGACATCAAGGTCTACTACCCGCCGGGCTCCAACCAGCTCAAGCTCGCCGGCGACGGCCACCACACCTTCGCCGCCGCGATGGAGAGCGGCCGCCCGATCAACCTGCAGCTGTGGAAGCAGCCCGGCGGCGGCCTGGCCAACCCGCAGACCAGCTGGGCCAACACGACCGCGCTGCCGGGAGTGCCCAAGCCGGGGCAGTGGCAGAAGTAGCCGGCGCGGCGAGAACCGCACCGCGGGATCGCGGGGCGGGTGGCGTCACCGACCACCGTGGCGACCTCGTCCAGCGCGGACGAACCCGGCTGGAAGGGGGGCCCAGGTTCCGAGTACCCGGGCCCCGTCCTCAGCCGATGGCGATGGCGAAGATGTGCATCGCCGCCGTCCCGGCGTTCGCCCCGTCGCTGATGTCCGGCAGGGTCACCGACTGCACCGTCTTGCCCGTCCGCAGCGGGATCGGGGCGTAGTACAGGCTCACCTGCTGATTCAGCCGGCCACTGCTGTTGTTGAGGTACGGCAACGTGGTGAGGACGTCGCCACCGGTCGCCGCGTTGGCCCACCAGTCGGCGAAGCTGACGCTGTGGGACTCGGAGGTGCCGTCGGTGTAGGTCACCGTCGCGGTGCCGGTGGGACTGCCGTAGTCGCCGGCGCCGATCAGGCCGAGGGTGTGGCCGGTGCCGGAGACCATGATGGTCTGCCCGCCGGCCACCCCGCCCGCGACGACGTTGTCCGGGCTGCCCGGCGTGACGTCGGGCCAGGTGAACGTCAGGCCGTCGTGGGTGAAGGTGGCGCCCGGGGTCAGGCTGGGTGTCGCGGCGGCCAGCGCCTGCGCGGAGAAGCTGGCGTTGCCCCCGTCGAAGTTGCCGGCGCCGGGGGTGGCGTCGTCGCTGACGCCCACGTTGTTGTAGGCCGCGGGCAGCGACGGGTACGGCGGGTGCGGCAGGATCACGGTGGTCGCGTCCACCGAGGTGCCGGGCCCGTTGGCGGAGGTGAACGTGGCCTGCGCCGACACGTCGAACTTCCCGGGCTGCGCCGAGGCCGGCACGGCGACCTGCCACGTGGTGCTGACGGTCTGCCCGGCGGCGACGGTGGGGAAGGTGGCCGGCGAGGTCGCCGTCGCGGTCCAGCCGGCGGGCACGCTGAGCGTCAGGGTCACATCCCGCAGCGGCCGGGCTCCCGCCGGGTTGGGCAGGGTGGTCGTGACGGTGTAGCTCGTGCCCGGTTGCACCCGGTCGGGGGCGCTGAGCGTGAACGGCTGCTTGACCACGACGGGCGTCGAGCCGGTGACGCCGTCGACCGTGACGCTGATGGTCGCGACGCCGGGCGCGATCAGGGACACCTTGCCGGTCCGGCTCACCTGGGCCACGCGCGGATCGCTGCTGCGGTAGACGACGTGCTTGTGCGTCAGGTCGGCGAACGACTGGTCGGTGTTCACCGCCTCCACGACGTGGTCGGCGGGCACGTGCTGGGCGGCCTGGGCGGTGTCGTCGGCGATCCACGGGTTCTTGCCGGCCAGGTCGATGCTCTGGCCGGGCGCGAAGACCACCTGGTCGGGCTGCACGGTCACGTACTGCGTCCGCGGGGTGATGGCGCCGGTGACGGCCACCGTGGCGGTGCCGGCGAGGTGGGCGGCGTCGGCACCCACGCCGAACCGGTACGAACCTTCGTACACCACCTGGCGATGCTTGGCCTCGTCCCAGAGCGACAGGTCGCTCAGCCGCACCGGGATGGTCAGGTGCTGGGTCTGGCCGGGGGCCAGCACGCCGGTCTTCTCGAAGCCGGCGAGCCGCTGGCGCGGCAGTTCCACGCCGGGCACGCTGAACGCCGTGGCGGCGTACAGCTGCGCGACGGTGGCACCGGCCGTGCTGCCGGTGTTGGTGACGTCCAGCCCGATGGTGACCGTGCCGTCCGCGCACGCGGTCCTGGTGTCGGCGTGCACGTGCGAGTAGGCGAAATCCGTGTAGGAGAGGCCGTAGCCGAACGGGTAGGCGGGCGCGCCGGTGAAGTACTGGTAGGTGCGGCCGAGGCCGCCGGTCTGGGACGGCGTCAGCCCGTAGTTCTTCATATCGGGCAGCTGCGTGTCGTCGGCGTACCAGGTGAAGTTCAGGTGCCCGCTGGGGTTCTGCTTGCCGAAGAGCACGTCGGCCAGCGCGGTGCCCTGGCTTTCCCCGTTGTACGCGCTGAACACGATGGCCGGGTAGCCGCTCTTGGCGTGGTCGAGGGACACGGCGCCGCCCGCCTGCACGGCCAGCGCGGTGCGCGGGTTGCCGGCCGCCGCGACCTGGTCGAGCAGCGAGTCGTAGTTGCCCGGCATGGCGATGCTGGTGCGGTCCTTGCCTTCGGTGGCCACGTTCGTGTCGGTGCCGGCGAACACCACGACCAGGTCGGCCGTCTTGATCGCGGCCATGGTCGCCGCCGAGCAGCTCGCCGCCGTGGTCGTGCCGGTGGACGTCCCGCACGCGTCGAAGGTGATCGTGGCGGCCGGGTTGGCCGCCTTGAGCGCGGACGTGATGCCCTGCACGGCGTTCACCTGCAGCGCGGGCTCGCCGGAGTAGTCGCCGAGGGTGACCTTGCCGGCGAGGTCGCCGACGACGACCACGTTCGTGAGCTTCGCCGGATCCGCGGGCAGTAGCGGCGTGCCGGAAACCTTCTCGTTCTTCAGCAGCACCAGCGAGTTGTCCGCGACCTTCGTGGCCAGCGCCTGGTGTGCGGCGCTCTGGATCTGGTCCTTGGTGATCTTCGTGTAGGCCACGCGGTCGGCCGGGTCGAACTCGCCGGTCTGCATGCGCATGGTGAACAGGTGCACCAGCGCGTCGTCGACGACGCCCTCGGAGAGGACGCCGGCCTTGATGGCCTCCTGGATGTTGGCCAGGGTGTCTTCGGAGCCGGTGCAGTTGAGCTGGGTGCCCGCGCGCAGCGCATACGCCTGGCCGCCCGCGGCGCCGGAAACCTGCTGTCCGGTCGCGGTGTTCGTCCACTGCGTCGCCGCGTTCGCGGTGGTCGTGGTCCAGCCCGGCGGCGCCCAGTCGTGGCTGCCGGGTGCGTAGACGTCGCCGACAGCGCCGCAGTCGGACGTCGTGTAGCGGTCGAAACCGTAGGTGCGCTGGGCCAGTTCGTTCGCCGTGTACGTGTTCGCGGGCGCCGGCGTGCCGTTGATCGCGTTGTACGACGTCATCAGGCCGGAGACGTGCGCGTCCTGGATCAGGTCCCGGAACTGCCGGGTGTAGTAGTCGCGGATGTTGGCGTCCGTGGTGTCGGAGGAATCCGCGTGGCGGTCGTTCTCGACGTCGTTGAGCGCGTAGTGCTTGGCCGTGGCCGCGACCTTGAGGTACGGCGTCATCGGCCGGCCCTCTCGCGTCTGGCCCTGGTAGCCGTTGACGAACGCGCCGGCCATCCTCGCGACCAGGTACGGGTCTTCGCCGAACCCTTCGTCGGTGCGGCCCCACCGCGGGTCGCGGTCCAGGTTCGCGGTGGGCGCCCAGTAGGTCAGGGAGCCGTAGCCGTTCTTGTCCGGGCCGATGTTGTTCTGCGCGACGCCCCACAGCGACTTGTCCAGCATGCCGCGGGCCTCGTCGGAGATCGCCGTGGTCTCCTGGTAGATCAGGTCCGGGTCCCAGGACATGGTGCTCGCCAGGTTCGTCGGAAAGCTGGTGGCGTGCACGCCACCGGTGACGGTGCCGGCGTTGGTGTTCGCGCCGAGCGTGTTGAGCCCGTGCTGGCCTTCGCTCCAGTACGTGTACTGCTGCACGCCGAGCCGCGGGATGGCCGGCGCGCTGTTGGTGTGCAGCTGCAGTACCTTTTCCGGCAGCGTCATCCGGGAGACGAGGTCGGCGGCCCGCTCGGCGAAGCTGTGGTGGGTGTCGCGGTAGACCGGCAGCGCGGCCGCGGCCGGCTGCGGGCCGGCCCACGCGGACGGGACGAACGTGGCCGCGGTCAGGGTGGCGGTGAGCAGGGAAACGGCGGTGAGCCGTGCCCTTCGCCGGCCGGAAAGGAGCAAGGACATCGGATCTCCGTCACAGAGCGTCGGTGGGGATCACCTGGGTGCTTGCTGAGTTCCGGTGAAATCCCCGGCCTGGTCGAACACCATCGTTAGCAGCCGATCCCGTTTCGGGGCAAGGGTTTCGGCTCCGCCCGGTCGCCGGGCTGTGCTTTCCGGATGTAACTTTCAGCCGGCGACCCGCGTGGCTACATTTCGGCGCGGCCGCCGCTCGGTTCAGGTGCGCGGACAGGCCGTGCCGTTGAGGGTGAACGACGTGGGCGCCGCCGTGGTCCCGGTGTGGGTGGCCTGGAAGCCGATGGTGACCGAGGCGTTCGGTGCGATCGTGCTGTTGTAGGCCACGGCGCGAGCGGTCACCTCGCCCGACGACGGCGAGTACGTCGCGTTCCAGCCGGAGGTGATGATCTGGCCGTCCGGCAACGGGAAGACCAGCGACCAGCCGTCGACCGGGGTGGTGCCGGTGTTCGTGATGGTGAGGTTTTCGGTCAGCCCGCTGTTCCACGCGTTCACCGCGGCCGCGACCGCGCACGAAGCCGACGGCGGCGGGGTGGTGGTCGTCGTGGTCGGTGGTGCCGTGCCGGTCAGCCCGAAGAAGGCGATGGCGTACGCGGCCATGCCGGTGGCGGGCAGGCTGTGGCCGGCTCCCTGGATGCTGTATGCCTCGACCTGGACGGTGCCGGACGCGTCGGCGAAGCGACGGCGGTTCCAGCCGGACTGCGGGGTGTCGGTGGACGTCGGGGTCTGACTCAGCCCGAACACATTCGTCCACTGCTCGATTTCCTCCTGCAACAGGGAATAGGGCACGAGCGTGTCGGCGGTGCCGTGCCAGAGTTGCATCCGCGGGCGCGGACCGGTGTAGCCGGGGTAGGCCTGCCGGACCGCGTCGCCCCACTCCTGCGGGGTGCGGTTCATGCTGCCCCCGGTGCACTTGCTGCTGCCGGGCGGGTAGTCGGCGGCGTTCGCGAAACAGCTGAACGGCACGCCCATGAACGCCGCGCCGGCCTTGAAGACGTCGGGGTAGAGCGCGAGCATTTCATTGGTCATCATGCCGCCGGAGGACGATCCGGTGGCGAAGACCCGGCCGGGGTCGCCGCCGTAGTGCTGCTCGGCGTAGGTGACCATCGAGACGATCGAGACCGGGTCGCTGCCACCGCCGCGCCGCTTGGCCGCCTCCGACCAGGTGTCGAAGCAGTTCCCGAAGCCGGCCTGCTGCTGGGCGCTCGGGTAGATGACGAGGAAACCGTACCGATCGGCGAGCGAGGCGAATTCGCTGCTCGCGTAGAAGCCGGGGCCCGAGCCACCGCACCCGTGCATGGCGACCACGATCGCGGGGTGGGCCGGGTGCGAGTCCGGCACGTAGACGTGCATCCGCATGCCACCAGGGTTGTCGCCGAAGCCGGTCACCTCCACCAGTGAGGCGGCGGCAGCGGGTGGCGGCGCCGACAGTGCGGCGCCGGCGATCAGCGCGGCGCCGGCGAGCATGCCGAGCAGTGTCCTGAGTCTCGTCATCGTCGACCTCCGGTCGGGAATTCCCCGCCACGACGTTAGGCAGTTCCACAACGGCCGTCAATGATTTGCCGAGCATCGAAAGTTTCGGTCAAGGGCAGACGAATATTTGGCGGTCGCCGCTTTTTCGGGAGTTCGAACCTCAGGTTCCGCGTCTGGCCGCGGTCGAAGGCGTCACCCCGCCCCCGATGACCGCCCTGGTCGGCGGGCGACGCGCCCGACAAGCGGGTCACGCTGGTGTGCCTGACCAAGGCCGACGCCGCCTACGTCCGGACGCGGCGCCAGGCGGGTGTGCACGCGTTTGACCGGTTGCCCGGTGAGCTCGCCGGCGAAGAGGTCGAGGCACTGGTGGCGGCTCTTCCGGCGCTGAATCTACTGGCACAGCTCGAAAGCCGGGACCACGAAGGTCCGAAGCGGTCGGCGGGGTCGCGAAAAAGGCGTCGCCGGTGGCGCGTTCTCAAAGCCAACCGTTGCGGTCGGCGAGAAATCGCAATGGGACCGTCGCGTCGACTGAGACGACGACACCGCGCAGCGCTCGCGAACTCTGGAGCCGCGCTGCCAAAGGACGTCCCTCATCGGCCTGAACGCAGCGGCGCGTGACGAAGAACCGCACCCGTTGTTCCTGGAAGCGCAGACGCTGGTTGACTTCACAGAGACCGCATCCAACGGGGAGGGCTCGCGGGCCCCGTTGCTCTGGAGCACAGACTCTGTTTGGTCAAATTCGTCGGCATGGGAGAGCCTCCCGTCAAGGTGTCACCGAGCGCTGTGCTCGACCGGATCGACACCCATGACCACAGCAAAAAGCGGGCCTCCACAGCTGTGAGCTGCGGAAACCCGCTGTCCGGTCGGGCTGACAGGATTTGAACCTGCGACCCCTTGACCCCCAGTCAAGTGCGCTACCAAACTGCGCCACAGCCCGGACCCGCACTCGCTGAGTGCGTGAGAAGTACTCTAGCGTGCCCCTCAACTGCGCCTGCAACTGGGGCCTCCATCCGCCTGACCTGCGCAAACGCAAGTCAGGCGGATCGCGGCAAGATCAAGCCGGGTTCGCGGCGTGTGTCAGCGTCTGCCATGCCACGAACAGGTTGTTCGAGCCCGCCGGGCGCTGGCGCTCCGTCAACGTCTGCGTGTTCGTCATCGCGATGCCCATGCGCGTGTGCAGCGCGTTGAACCCCACCTCCGTCACCGGGCCCAGGCCGAGCTTCAACGCGCCGCCGCAGAGCCATGATGGCGGGGCCGTGCCCAGTTGGTACTTCGACTGGAACCCCAGCGCCTGGCGGAGGCGTTCGCCCACGTCTGTTCCGTACACGTCCTGGCCCTGGATGCGCAGTGTCTCCGCCACGTCCGCTATCGCCGCTATGCCGTAGCCCGTGTGGGTGAAGTCGCGGCACGTCTCCTGGGTCAGGCCGTCCACGAACGTCGACTGGCCCTGCCAATAGCTCACGATCTCCGAACGCGTGTCGAGGCCGCTGCCGGGGACCGTTTTCGGCAAAGAACCGTCAGACGACAAGTACACGTACGCCGCCACTCGGTTGCGGTAGCGGGTTACCGCCTTGTCGAAGTTCGTCTTGTCCTCCAGGAACACCGAGATGCCTACCGCGGCCTCCATCATGGACAGTTCCCAGTTGCCGTTGCTGTTGCTGCCGTTGATGACCTGGTTCAGGTACACATTGCGCAGCATCGTGCCGAAGCGGCCCGAGTTCGGCCAGCTCGAATACGTGTACTTGATGATCTCCGCCGCGCGGGGCCACGACGAGCCCGCCCAGCCCGTCTGCAACGGCGCGTTGCTGTTGGTGTGACTCGTGATCGTCGCCGACCACGCGTCCATCAGCGCGATCGCCTTCTGCGCGTACCGCGCGTCGCCGGAGATGTACCAGATCAGCGCGTCCGTGTACGCCGCGATCGCGTCTTCTCGCTCATCGGTGCACCCGTAGTTCGGGTTCGAATAGGACCCGCACTCGACGACCGCACGCGGTTTCGGGGTGCGGGAAAGCGAGGCGTAGGAACTCGAGACCGCCTGGTCGTACGCCGCTTTCCACGGCTGGGCGCCGGCCTTCACCTGCGACTTCACGAAGTCGAGCTGGGGGCGGCTGACCAGCACGCCCGGGTGCGTGAACGTCGCCGGCGCCGCGGGGGCCGGGGTGCTGACCAGGCCGAGGGTGAGCGGTATCAGGGCGGCGAGCATGACGACTTTTCTCAAGCGGGACATGGCTCTCCTCGAGACGACGGTGTCCGGGGGCTGGCGCGCCAAGCCCAAGTTTCATGGTCCAGACCATCGTCCGTCAAGAAGCCGGAGGTCCCTTTCTTTGTCTCCTGAATAAAAGAAACCGAAAATGTTCAGCCCGCTGAACGGAAGGCGGTTTCCGTTCAGCGGGCTGAACGAACTCAGCCGAGCCCGGCGCTGACCGCGTTCATCAACGTCCCGGTGTCACCCGACATCTCCCACGCCATCACGCCGAGCAGGCCGCGCGACTTGAGCCACGTCGTCTTCAGGCCGATCGACCACGCGTCGTCGAACGTCCACCACTGGCCGCCGTTGCCGGTGTAGCACGACGTCGCGACCGCCGCCGTGTCGTGGTAGACCGTGCACGCCGGCACGCTCGCCACCAGGTTCGCGTACCCGCGCGTGCCCGCCTCCTCGGCGAACTGCCCCGGCGCCGCGCCGGTCGCCGACTGCCATTCGCCGTGCTTTCCGCCGTCGGCCACGCCCTGCCAACCTCGCCCGTAGAACGCCAATCCGAGCGTCAGCCGGCGGGGATCGACGCCCGCGTTCGTGTACGCGTTGATCGCGCTTTCCGCACTGAAGTGGAAGTTGTACGGGTCGTCCGCGTCGGCATAGAGGTTGCCCTGGTGACCGGTGCGGTTCGGCTCCCACGAATTGTCACTGCCGGAGCCGTGGAAGTCGTACCCCTGCACGTTCGCGACGTCCAGGTAGCTGAAGACGCGGGACAGGTCCCAGCCGGCCGCGACCTTCGCCGGGTCCGCCGGGGTGAACGCGTGCAGCTGGTAGCGCTTGCCGGTGGTCGCTCCGTACGCGTCGAGCTGCGCGCGGAACTCGGCCAGCAGGGCGGTCAGGTTGTCCTTGTCGTTGGGGCTCCAGTGGTTGCCCGGGTGGCCGTCGGCGCTGGCCGGCCACTCCCAGTCGAGGTCGATGCCGTCGAAGATGCCCGCCGCGGTGCCCGGGCCGCCGGCCCCGCCGTAGGGCGCGATGTTGCCCTTGATCCACGTGTCGAGGCACGACGAGACGAACTTCTTGCGCGACGCGTCCGTGGCCGCGACGTCGGAGAAGTACTTCGAATACGTCCAGCCGCCCAGCGACACCAGCACCTTCAGGTTCGGGTGCTTCGCCTTGAGCTTCTTCAGCTGGTTGAAGTTGCCGCGCAACGACTCCCAGCCCGTGTCCGCCACCCCGTCGACCGACTGCGCCGCCGAGAACGGCCGCGAGTAGTCGGCCTCGGCGTCACCCGCGCCGTCGCCCTGGCTGGGGTCCTGCGGGTTCGCCGTGGTGCCCTTCGTGACGCCGGAGAGGCAGGTCAGGTTCACCGGGTCGATGTTCTCGAACGCGTACAGCAGGTGCGTCAGCTTCGCCGCCGCGCCCGAGGTCTCGAGGTTCTTCACGAAGTACTGCCGCCCGTAGATGCCCCATTGGACGAAGTACCCGACCTTGGCGTAGCCCGAGACGATGTCGCCGGTCCGAGCCGTCACCGCGGCACTCGGCGCCGACACGTTGTCGTAGCCGTCCCGGGCACGCACCGTGAACGTGTACGAAGTGGACGGTGCCAACCCGGTCACGACGGCGGCCGTCGTGGTCACCGTGGTGGCCAAAGTGGACCCGCGGTAGACGTCGTAGCTGACGACGCCCGTGTTGTCCGTCGACGCCGTCCACGCCAGGGACACGCTGCCCGAGTCGGCGGCCGTCGAGCGCAGCCCGGTCGGCGCCGACGGCGCCTGGGTGTCGTCGGCCGGGTTGTTCGTCGTGACGGCCAACGCCGCACTGGCGGGCGACGTGTTTCCCTTGGCGTCTTTGGCTTTCACCGTGAACGAGTACGCCGTGCCCGGCGTGAGCCCGGAAATGGTGGCACTCGTCCCGCTCACCGACGTGGCCAGGGAAGTCCCCTGGTAGACGTCGTACCCGGTCACCGGCAACGACCCGGCCGCGGAAGCGTTCCACGCCAGCGCGACCGTCTTGGTCGTCTTCGCGACCAGCCGCAGGTTCGCCGGCGCGCCCGGGGGAGTGTCGGGTGAACCGTCGCAGTTGGCGTTGTCGACGCGGCACTGCGTGGGCGTCGCGGCGGCGCTGAGCCGGAACGTCGGGCTGTAGGGGTAGGTGTTCCGGCCCGGTGCCAGCGTCGCGATGTAGTACGCCGGGGTGAGCGTGACCTGGGTGCCGTTCTGCGTCACCGTGCCGTTTTCGCCGGTCGAGGCGGTGACGCCGGCGGGCAGCGTGAAGGTGATCGCCCAGTTGCTCACCGACGCGGTGCCATTGTTCGCGACGGTGTAGGTGCCGGTCGTGCCGCTCATCGCCAGGGTGGCGGTCAGCGAACCGGCTGCGGCGGCGGGCGGCGCGAGCGCCGCGGTGCCACCGGCAGCTATCAGTACGGCGGCGAGTGCGGAGCGTAGTCGTGCGGAGGTGCGTCTCATGGCGGTTCTCCAAGCGGCACGAGGCGGGGGACGACGTGGTCTAGACCACATCGAATGTAACCCGGTGCGGGGAGAACCGCGCACGCCCGAACGGCGGCAACCGGTGTCCGAACGGACTGTTAACGACCCGAGAACGTCGCTTTGCCGGGCCCGTCCGCGAGGAACGACTTGACGGCGCCCCGGAGGTCCTCGGTTTCGAACAGCTCGGCCGCGATCGACGTGATGTGCGCGTTCGCTTCCGGGACCCCGCCGGCGGAGAAGTGGTCGAGGACGCGCTTGGTCGCGGCGTGGGCCCGGGTCGGCCCGGCGGCCAGCTGACGCGCGAAGTCCCGCGCGGCGTCGTCGAACCCTTCGTCCGGCAGGACACGGTTGACGACGTTCCAGCGCTCGAGCGTCGCGGCGTCGTAGGTGTCGCCGGTCATCACGAACTCCTTGGCCCGCCCGACGCCGGCGCGCGAAGCGAGCCGCTGTGTGCCTCCCATGGTCGGCGTCAGCCCGACGACCTTCTCGACGAGGCCGAACTTCGCGCGTGCGGCCGCCAGGATGACGTCGCAGGCCACCGCGACCTCGAACGCCCAGGTCAGGCACAGGCCGTGCGCGGCGAACACGGTCGGGAACGGCAGGGCCGCGACCCGGTCCGGGATCGCCAGCATCTCGTCGAACAGCACTTTCGCCTCGGCGGGCGAGCCCTGCGCGTCGAACAGCGAGACGTCCACGCCGCCGCTGACGATCTTGCCCTCGGCGCGGATCAGCAGCGCGCGGGCCGGCGACTGTTCCAAGGAATCGAGTGCCGAAGAGAACGAATCCTGCAGGGCGGCCGTGTAGAGGTTCAACGGCGGAGCGTCGACGGTCAGGACGGCGAGCCCGCCGTCACGATCGAGGCGGACCTGGTCGGTCATGTTCACCCTGCTTCTTCGGCGGCGACGATGTCGTCCCAATACTGCTGGGCCTCCGGGCGCCAGTCGACGTGTTTGTGATGGAACAGTTCCGCCGCTTTCGTCCCGCTCCACTTCGCCGGCAGGAGCTCGGCGGGCAGCTGCGGGTCGAGGAACGGGAACCGCCGCCACTCGTGCACCAGCTCGGTCTGCGCGCGCAGCACCGCGCGTCCGCCCGTGGGGTGCAGGCCGGTGAAGCGGTCGATGAAGTCCTCGTAGCGGTCCTTCAGCTCGCTCAGGTCCCAGGACCGGGCGACCATCGTCTCCTGCTCGCCGACCTCGCCGTAGGTGGCGGCGAAGGACATCGCCTGGGCGTCGAGGCCGAGCTCGTTGACGATCTGCTGGGCCTCGCGCTGCCGGCTCAGGTCCGGGCTGACCCACACGCCGGCCACCGGCGAGCCGAAGCCCGCCCACGTCAGCCGCGTGCGCAGCCGGTGGCGCAGGTCGCGCTTGGCTTCCGGCACCGAGACGATCAGCATCAGCCACTGGCCGTTCCACGGCCGCTCTTCGCGGCCGAACGCGTAGATCCGCTCGGCGCCCTCGGTCAGCAGGCGGCGCCCCGGCGGCGTCAGCGACCACCGCACGCGGCGCCCGACGCGCTCGGAGACCACCCAGCCCTCGGCGGCGGAGCGGGCCAGCGCCTGCCGCGCGGACTTCTCCTCGATGTCGAGGATGCCGAGCACCTCGACCAGCATCGACGTCCAGACCGGCTTGTCCCGCGGCAGCGTGTACTCGCCGAGCACGGTCATCAGCAGCGACCGCGCGCTCGCGTGGCTGACCTCGCGGCGCCGGCTCACCGTGGGCCGGGGCGCGGACGGGCGGCCTTCCCTCGGTTTCGGCCTGCGGCCGAGGGTGACCGGGGGAGCGGATTCGCCCATGCTGTTTCACCGACCTCACTGCTTGGCTGTTCCGACAACCGAACAGGGTACCCACACTGAGTGATCAAAGCGCCACCGGACACACACAGTCGGTGGCTTTGACCACGATCTGACAGTTCAGCACGGGCCCGTAGACTTGGCCACCTCATGAGCGCAACTCTCGTCGCGAAGGACCTGGCCGCGGGCCACGGTGACCGCATCCTCTTCTCCGGCCTCGACCTCGTGGTCGCGCCCGGCGACGTCGTCGGCCTGGTCGGCGTCAACGGCGCCGGCAAGTCGACGCTGCTGCGGACGCTGGCCGGGCTCGCGAAGCCCGATGACGGCGAGATCCGGCTGAACCCGCCGACCGCCACCGTCGGGCACCTGCCCCAGGAGCCCGAGCGGCGCGAAGGCGAGTCGGTGCGAGCGTTCCTGGCGCGGCGGACCGGCGTGTCGGCCGCGCAGGCGGACCTGGATGCGGCGACTTCAGCGCTGACCGCGGGCTCGGCCGGTGCGGACGACCGGTACGCCGTGGCGCTGGACCGCTGGCTCGACCTCGGCGGCGCCGACCTTGACGACCGGGCCGCGGAAGTGGCGGCCGACCTGGGGCTCGCCGTCGACCTGGACCAGCCGATGACGTCGCTCTCGGGTGGCCAGGCCGCGCGCGCCGGGCTCGCGTCGCTGCTGCTGAGCCGCTACGACGTCTTCCTGCTCGACGAGCCGACGAACGACCTCGACCTGGACGGCCTGGCCCGGCTGGAGCGGTTCGTGTCCGGGCTGCGGGCGGCGACGGTCCTGGTCAGCCACGACCGCGAGTTCCTGGCCCGCACGGTCGACCGGGTCGTCGAGCTGGACCTGGCGCAGCAGCAGGTGAACGTCTACGGCGGTGGCTACGAGGCCTACCTCGAGGAGCGCGAGGTCGCGCGCCGGCACGCGCGCGAGGAGTACGAGGAGTACGCCGACACGAAGGCTTCCCTGGAGGCGCGCGGGCGGATGCAGCGGGCGTGGATGGAGAAGGGCGTCAAGAACGCGCGCCGGAAGCAGCCCGACAACGACAAGGCGGCCCGCAAGTTCCGCACCGAGGCGACGGAGAAGCAGGCGTCGAAGGCGCGGCAGACCGACCGGATGATCGAACGCCTGGAGGTCGTCGAGGAGCCGCGCAAGGAGTGGGAGCTGCGGATGGAGATCGCGGCGGCCCCGCGGGCGGGCGCGGTGGTCGCGACGCTGCGGGGCGCGGTCGTGCGCCGGGGCGGGTTCACGCTCGGGCCGGTCGACCTGCAGATCGACTGGGCGGACAAGGTCGCCATCACCGGGGCCAACGGGTCCGGGAAGTCGACGTTGCTGGCCGCGCTCCTCGGCCGGTTGCCGCTGGACGAGGGGTCTGCCGCGCTCGGGTCGGGGGTCGTGGTCGGCGAAGTCGACCAGGCACGGCGGCTGTTCCTCGGGGACGTCCCGCTCGCTTCGGCGTTCGCTCGTGAGGTGCCGGAGCTCGCCGATGCCGACGTCCGGACGTTGCTGGCGAAGTTCGGGCTGAAGGCCGCGCACGTGCTGCGCTCCGCCGCGACGCTCTCGCCGGGGGAACGGACTCGGGCGGCGTTGGCTCTGTTGCAGGCGCGCGGGGTGAACCTGCTCGTGTTGGACGAGCCGACCAACCACCTCGATCTGCCGGCCATCGAGCAGCTGGAGTCGGCGCTGGACAAGTACCCGGGGACGCTGCTGCTGGTGACCCACGACCGGCGGATGCTGGACGCGGTGCACGTGGGGCGGCGTCTTGAGGTCGACGGCGGGAAGGTTCGCGAGTTGTGAGCCGGTTGGGGTGCCGGTTGTGGTGAGCAGTGCTCTCGTTTGGGAGCGGTGCGCCGCGAGACATGGTGAGCAGTGCTCTCGGGTGTGAGCGGTGATCGCTGTCGTGCGAGAGCGGTGTTCGCGAAGTTGGGTGCTGATCGCTGACTAGGCGAGAGCAGTGCTCTCGCCTCGCCGGGACCGTTCTGCCCTCGGGCATCATGCGGGCAAGCAGTTCGGCGAGGTGGTGGCCGAGGTGTGCCATCGTCGCGGTGCCGCGGCGCGCCCGCCCGAAAAGTTGGGTGCTGATCGGTGCCGCGCGAGAGCAGTGCTCGCGAAGTTGGGCGCTGATCGGTGCCGCGCGAGAGCAGTGCTCTCGAAGTTGGGCGGTGCGCGTTGCCGTGGGAGAGCGGTGCTCTTGGTTGTGAGCAGCTTGCGCGAAGGGCGAGTGAGCAGTGCTCTCGGGCGAGAGCCCCGCTCACCCTTTCGTCGCGCCGCCCGTCAGGCCCTTCACGAACTGCTTCTGCAGCGCCAGGTAGAAGATCAGCACCGGCAGCGTCGCCAGGAACATCAACGCGAACACGCTCCCCAAGTCGGCCTGGTACTGGCCGATCGACCGGTAGATCCCCGTCGTGATCGTGGTGCCCTGGCTCGGCCCCAGGATGATCAGCGGGTCGATGAAGTCGTTCCAGATCCACACGCCGAGGAAGATCAGCACCGACGCCGTCGCCGGGCGCAGCAACGGGAACACCACCCGCCAGAACACCTGCATGCGGCTGGCGCCGTCGAGCAGGGCCGCCTCCTCCAGCTCCACCGGGACCCCGCGGATGAACCCCGTGAACACGAACACGCCGAACGGCACGTAGTACCCGACGTTGAACAACACCAGCCCCTGCAGCGTCGCCATCAGGTGCGTCACCCGCAGGACGTCGGTGATCGGGATCAGGATCACCTGCGGCGGGATCATCAGCCCGGCCAGCAGCACCAGCGTCAGGACCTTCGTCCATCGCTTGCCCGACCGCGCCAGGTAGTGGCCGAGCATCGCCGACAGCACCGTCAGCACCAGGATGGACAACACCGTCACCACGACACTGTTGGCCAGGCTGACCCAGAACAGGCCGTCCGGGCGGGTCAGCACCGCGTGGATGTTGGCCAGCGTCGGCGGCAGCGGCAGCGACGCCGGCTCCTTCGCGATCAGGTCGCCCTGCTTGAAGACGTTGGCCAGCACCAGGTACAGCGGCACGAAGAAGACGGCGCTGACCAGCACCGCGACCGTGGGCCGCAGCCACGACCGGGTCACAGGTCCACCTCCCGGCGGCGCAGGAAGTTCAGCACGACCGTCGTCACGACCGCGACGATCACCAGCATCAGCACCGCCATCGCCGACGCGTAGCCGACGTGGTTCGAGTCGAACCCGGTCTGCAGGACGTCGAACGCGATCGTCGCCGTCGCCCCGGAGCCCGGGCCGCCGTTGGTGATCACCTTGACGTAGTCGTAGGTCTTGAACGCCGAAATCAGCAGTACGACCGTGTTGATCGTCAACGACGGCGCCAGCAGCGGCCAGGTGACGGCCCGGAACCGCCGCAGCGGCCCGGCGCCGTCGATCTCGGCCGCCTCCAGCAGCTCCGCGGGCACCCCCTGCAGCCCGGCGAGGTAGACGACGACGCAGAACCCGAGCATCTGCCAGCACACGATCGACGCGACCGAGTACAGCGCGACGTCCGGATCGGACAGCCAGCCCGGCGGGTGCGCGATCCCCACGGCGCGCAGCAGGGTGTTCAGCGGGCCCTGGTCGTCGAGCAACCGGGACCACACGATCGACACCACGACCGAGCTGAGGATCACCGGTGTGAAGAACACGCTGCGCAAAGCGTTGTACAGCCCGCCTTTCCGGTCCAGCAGCAGCGCGACGCCCAGGCCCAGCACGTTCGGCACGACGACCACGATCAGCGTCAGGATCGTCGTGACCTTCAGCGCGGTGAGGAACTGTTCGTCGGAGAACAGCAGCCGGTAGTTGTCGAAGCCGACGAACTTCACCGGCGGGTTGAACGGGTTGTAGTTCGTGAGGCTGTACCCGAAGCTGATCAGGATCGGCGCCAGCACGAAGCACAGGTAGACGAGCACCCCCGGGGCGCCGAACGACGCGAAGTGCCCGACCCGCGGCAGGACCGGCTTGCGCCGCCGGCGGTGCGCGGGAGACCGGCGGGTGCCCGGGGGAGCGGGCGGGGAGACGACGGCGGCCAAGGTCGTCAGCCCGCCTTCGCCCACTCGGTGTCCAGGAACGCGCACGCGTCGGCCACCGACTTGCGGCCGGTGATGACGTCCTGGGCGGCCTGGTCGACCTTGTCCTTCATGCCGGGCAGCAGCCCGTCGTCGGCGGTCTCCCAGCGGAAGGCGTGCACCACGGCGTTCTGCTGCACGGCGTGGGTGTAGAGGTCGTAACCGGCCTTGAAGGTCGGGCCGACGTCCGCGGGCGGGGTGTAGCCCTTGATCGCCGGGAACAGGCCGTCGGCCTTGACCGACGCGTCGAGCTGGTCCTTGTCGAGCTGGAAGCCGAGCGCGAACTTCTTGGCGGCGTCGAGGTTCGCGGCCTTGGCGTTGACGATCATGCCGCCACCGGTGTAGGCGGGGACGACGAGCTTGCCGTCCTCGGTGGGGAAGTCGAACACGCCGATCTCGAAGTCGTGCTTCTTGCTGTCGGCGTTGGCGGCGAACCAGTTGCCCATCGGGTACATCGCGCTCTTGCCGTCGAGGAAGGCCTGCTCGGTCGCCGCGTAGTCGCGCGACACGCTCGTCTTGTCCACGTACCCCTTGGCCGCGAGGTCGGACAGCTTGGAGAACGCTTTCTGGAACGCGGGATCGGTGAACTTGACCTTGTCCTGACGCCGCTGCGTCAGCCAGTCCGGCATCGTGTTGTAGACCTCGGTGCTGACCAGGCCGGAGAGGATCATCGACGACGGGAAGCCGTCCTTGCCGCCGCCGATGGTGAACGGCGCGTAGCCCTTGTCCTTGAGCTTGCCGGCGTCGGCGACGAGTTCGTCCCACGTCTTCGGGGCCGCGGCGATGCCCGCGTCGGCGAACATCTTCTTGTTGTAGTAGATCGGCGGGATGGTCTGGGTGTTCGCCGGCAGCTGGTAGTACTTGCCGTGGACCGGGTTGGCTTCGGGGAACTGGAAGTCCTTGAGCTCGTCCGGCGTCCAGGCGTAGAGGTTGCCCGCCTCGGCGAAGCCCGCCGAGTCGACGGCGATCATCACGTCCGGGAACTGGCCGGACTGCAGGAGCTGCTTCGCGTAGGACGTCCGCCCGTCGGCCGTCGGCGCGACGAGCTTCTTGACCTTGATCCCCGGGTTCTTGTCGGTGACGCGCTTGATGGCGGCGTCCCAGTAGGCCGGGGTGAGGTTCGGGGTCTCGAAGGTCAGGAACGTGATCTCCGCGTCGCCGCCGCTGCCGGTGTTCGAGCCGACCGAGCACGCGCTCACCGCCAGGAGCGCCGCTGCCCCCAACGCCAGGAACCTTCTCATCGAGCCTCCCACCATATGTGATGTATGACGCATTTGATCTGACGTCTGACGCGGTGTCAAGCGCGAAACGGCCGTGAAACCGTCGATGCTCGGCCGATAGATCCGATCTCTAGCGCGAGATTCGGCTCAGCCGGATCACCGCGCTCGCGAAGTCGCCGGTCGGCAGCGTGAGCGGTAGTCCGTGGGCGAGCAGCACGGCTCCGCTGTGTGTTGTCCCGGAAGCCGAATCGACGTACCGGTGAGCGGGATCCAGGCCCTCGAGGCGCAGCGGGCGCTCCGGCGCGGCGAAGTGCGCGGCCTGCCGGTAGGCGAAGACGACCACGCGGTCTTCGTGGACGTACTGCAGCGCGGTGAGGCCGTCGTCGACCGGCGGCCGCAGCCGGTACAGCGCGCCGTGCTGGACCACCGGCCGGATGTCCTTGTAGAGCGCGATCAGCTCGCGGGCGAGTTCGAGGTCCTCGTCGGGCCAGTGCACGATGTCGCCGCCGATGCCGAGCACGCCGGCCATGGCGACGTGGAACCGGAACCGCAGCGGCACCGACCGCGCGGTGACGAAGTTGGGGTTGTCGGTGACCCACGCCGACATCGCGCGCGCCGGGTAGAGCTGGCTGTAGCCGTGCTGGATCCGCAGCCGGTCGAGCGCGTCGGTGTTGTCGGACGTCCAGACCTGGTCCGCGCGCGCCAGCACGCCGAGGTCGATCCGCCCGCCGCCGCCGCTGCACGCTTCGATCCGGAGTCCGGGGTGGTCCGCGCGCAACCGGTCCATGAGCGCGTAGACGGCTCTGGTGTGCTCGACCCACAGGCGGTCCGGGTCGGCGTCGCCCGGCCAGCCGGCTTCGCTGAACGGGCGGTTCATGTCCCACTTGAGGAAGTCGACGCCGTGGTCGCCGACGAGCCGGTCGAGCCAGTCGTGGGCCCACCCGGCGACGTCCGGCCGGGCGAAGTTGAGCACGAGCTGGTTGCGCAGCTCCGACCGGCGCCGGTGCGGCTCGTGCAGCACCCAGTCCGGGTGGGCGCGGTAGAGGTCGCTGTCGGGGTTGACCATTTCGGGCTCGACCCAGATGCCGAACCGCATGCCGAGCCCGTGCACGGCCTCGACCAGGGGTTTGAGGCCGTCGGGGAAGCGCGCGCGGTTGACCTGCCAGTCGCCGAGCCCGGCGTGGTCGCCGGTCCGGGCGCCGAACCAGCCGTCGTCCGTGACGAACAGTTCGACGCCCAGCGCCGCGGCCCGCTCGGCGAGGGCGCGCTGTCCTGGCTCGGAGACGTCGAAACCCGTTGCCTCCCAGGAGTTGTAGAGCACCGGACGCACTTCTCGCGCATGCGGCAGGACGTCTCCCAGGACGTAGGCGTGCCACGCGCGGCTGGCGGTGCCGAAGCCGCGGTCGGTGTAGAGGCCGGCGAGCACGGGCGTGACCAAGGGCCTGCCCGGTCCGACGCGGTGCACGACGCCGTCCTGGCCGAAGCCGCCGCTGATGGTGAGGCGTCCGGTCGACGACCGCGTGGTGGTGAGCCGCCACGACCCGCTCCAGGCGAGGGCGACGCCGTAGACCTCGCCGTGGCGCTCGGTGGCGGTGCCGTCGTCGACCATGACCCACGGGTTGGCGTGGTGCCCGGTGATCCCGCGACGGCTCGCGAAGACCGTCTCGCCGTGGGCCGCGGGTGTCCGGTGCAGCTGGGTTTCCGCCGCCCAGCGGCCGGTGACGTGGCTGAGCCGGTAGTCCTCCCGGAGCGGGAGGGACCAGGTCGCGGAGTCGGCGCGGACCACTTCGACGTCCGTGTCCGCGGTCAGCTCGGTCCAGCGTTCGAGGACGCTTCCCGTCAGGCGGTAGTGGAGGGCGATTCGAAGGGGGTAGTGGCGATCGGTGAACTGAACAGCAAGGTGGTCGCGCGAGATTTCGTGCGTTTCGTACCGCCATTCCAACGCCCGGGTGCCGTCGTCGAAGCGGACTTGCAGGGCGGGGGTCCAGTAGCGGGTACCGCCGTCGGCGGCCAGTTCGTCGAGGCCTTCGTTGGGGTCGTTGAACCCGTCCCACCAGGGGAGAGTTTCGGTGACGAGTTCTTCGACGGCGCCGGCGGGGAGGGCGGGGCCCCAGTAGAGGTGGGTCGGGACGTCGTCCTCGTCCAGGCGCAGGGCGTAGGTGCTCGACTCGCCGGTGAGCGCCCACGCGCGGTGCCGCTCGAGGTAGCTGATCTCGCCCATGCGGCACATCCTGGCGCCGGGCCCGGCCGGCGGCCAAGAGGTGTTCCGCTCATCGGGGAACTCGGCCGTTCGGGTGGCCTTGGCGCGCGATATTGGTGTGCTTGGGTGGTCGCCGTGACAATGGGTGATGGGAGGGGCGGCCACGAAGGCGGTGGTCGGCCATGAGGGGAGATCACCATGGTGGTCAGCGGAAGGAAACTCGCGGCACTGGCGGAACCGGAGGCGATACCTCGGCTCGTCCGCCCGTCCGTGCACGATCTCATCGACGCCCGCCGGGAATCGGCGCAGCGATTCGCGCTGGTGCGCGAGGAGTACGAGGCGAGCCAGGGAAAGATCGAAGACGACTATTTCGCGCTCAATTTCGCTGCGGCTCTCCTGCTCGTCGCCGAAGACGAGGAGCAATCGGACCGCGACGCGAAGAAGGTCTACAAACTGCGGCTCGTCTACGACCCGGGAGAGGGCACCCCGGACGTCGACGACGTGTTCCGCTCGGCCCGGCGCGTGGAGCGGAAGTACTCGGTGCTGCTCGACGGTCAGGCGCAGGAGATCCTGGCCCGGGGCCTCTACACCGCGGTCGCCGCGCTGTTGACCGTGCTCGACGCGATGGTGACGTCCGACCAGAAACGTCAGCGCGTCGCCGCCGCGGTTCTTTCGGCCCGGAAGGAAATCCGCCAGATCGAGCAGAACGCCCGCGAGGCGGCGCTCGACCGGGCGCTCGTTCGCTATCTCGGCGGGCTCGCCTTCGGGGTGCTGGCGGCCGCCGCCGTCGCCACTGTGGTGGCTTTCCTGCCGCTACCGTCCGGAATTCGCACGGAACTGGTCATCTGCGTGGTGTCCGGAGCCGTCGGGGCGATTCTCAGCGTCATGACGCGCACGGCGAACCGGGAAAGGGTGCGCGTGAGCCTCGACCAGAGCTGGCTCGTGATCGCCCTTTCCGGGTGTTTCCGGCTGATCATCGGCGCGGTTTTCGGAGCGGCGATGCTGGTGCTCGTCCGGTCCGGGTTGCTGCCGATCGCCGTTCCGCAAGCCGGCCAGCAGGTGACGTTGTTCTTCGCCGGTCTGGCGTTTCTCGCGGGGTTCAGCGAACGCCGGGCGCAGGACACGATCGTCCGCACCTTGCCCGGCGCCGTGGAGCAGAACGTGACCGAACCGGCGCGGGGCAAGGAGAGCTGACCGATCAGGGGCGGTCGGTCAGGTAGCCGCCCATGGTCTTGAAGTAGTCGGTCGCCGCGAGGTCCGTCCCGTCGGCCGTGCGGACGCGCTCGACCACCAGGCCGGGGGACTGGCCGCGCCGCGCGTCCGGGCCGGCCACGATCACCACCCCGTCGCCTTCGCGGATGAAGATGCGGCCCGGCGTGCCCCCGTAGTTCCCGCGGGACACCGAGGCCTTGAGGATCCGCAGCTGCCCGCCGCGGTGGTAGGTGAACGCGTTCGGGTACGGGTCCGGCAGCGCGCGGACGAAGCGCTCGATGTCCGACGGCGCCGACGTCCAGTCGATGAGGCTGTCGCGCGCCGCGCGCTTGTGGAAGAAGCTGGCCTTCGAGCGGTCCTGCGGCACCGGCGTGTAGCCCGTCTCGATCTTCGAGATGGCTTCGGCCGTGATCGGGGCGATCAGGTCGACCGTGCGGTGGAACAGGTCCGTCGTGGTGTCCGCCGGCCCGACCGGGATCGCGCGCTGCAGGACGATGGCGCCCGCGTCCAGCTCGCCGTCCATCATGTGGGCGGTCACGCCGACCTCCGGCTCGCCGTTGATCATCGCCCAGATGAGCGGCGAGAAGCCGGCGTAGGACGGCAGCAGCGAGTCGTGGATGTTCAGCGTGCCGTGGCGCGGCAGCTCGAAGATCTCCGGCGGCAGCCATGTGCGCCAGTTGTTCGCCACGATCAGGTCGAGGTCGGCCGCCTTCAGCTCGGCCAGCAGTTCCGCGTCGTCCGGTCGGTTGCGCAGCAGGACCCGGATGCCGTTCTCCGCGGCGAGGTCGGCGACGGAGTCCGCCCAGATCCGTTCGTAGGCGTGGTCGCTCTTCGGGTGCGTGACCACGAGGGCGACCTCGTGGCCGGCGTCGATGAGCGCCTGGAGGGTCCGGTGCCCCCAGGTCTGGTAGCCGAACATTGCCACGCGCATTCGAGAGTGCCCTTTCGGGATCGGGGACGAACATCACCAGGAACGTACTAGGCGAGGCTCGCCTAAGTTAGGTTAGGGTTCCCTGAACCGTACCGGAGCGCGCGAGGGAGCAACATGACTGCAGAGGTCCCGATCTACGACATCGTCGGCGTGGGCTTCGGACCGTCGAACCTGGCCCTCGCGATCGCCCTCGCCGAGCACAACGCCGCCGCCGGGGAGCCGGTGACCGCGCACTTCCTCGAGCGGCAGCCGCGCTTCGGCTGGCACCGCGGGATGCTGATCGACACGGCGACCATGCAGGTGTCGTTCCTGAAGGACCTGGTCACCATGCGGAACCCGACCAGCGAGTTCAGCTTCCTGAACTACCTGCACGCGGCCGGCAGGCTGGTCGACTTCATCAACCACAAGAACCTCTTCCCGCTGCGCGTCGAGTTCCACGACTACTTCGAGTGGGCGGCGGCGAAGGTCGACGACGTCGTCTCGTACGGCACCGAGGTGGTCGCGGTGAAGCCGGTGTACGACGGCGCGGAGGTGGCCTACTTCGACGTCGAGGCGTCGGACGGCTCGTCCCTGCGCGCGCGGAACCTCGTGGTCGGCACCGGCCTGCGGCCCCAGCTGCCCGACGGCGTCACCGCCGGCGACCGGATCTGGCACAACAGCGAGCTGCTGTTCCGCGTGGACGCCCTGCGCGGCACCTCGCCACGGCGGTTCGTCGTCGTAGGCGCGGGACAGAGCGCGGCCGAGGTGGCGGCGCTGCTGCACGACGAGTTCCCGCGCGCGGAGGTGTGCGCGGTGTTCGCACGCTACGGCTACAGCCCGGCCGACGACAGCTCGTTCGCGAACCGGATCTTCGACCCGGAAGCCGTCGACCAGTTCTACGCCGCCGGCGAGCCGGTCAAGGACCGCCTGATGCGCTACCACGGCGCGACGAACTACTCGGCCGTCGACATCGACCTGATCGACGAGCTGTACCGCCGCGTCTACCGCGAGAAGGTGCTGGGCGTGGAACGGTTGCGGGTGTTCAACGTCTCGCGGCCGGTCGAGGTGACGCCTTCGGGAACGGTGACGGTGGAGTCGCTGACGACGGGTTCGCGGACGGTGCTGGAGGCCGACGCGGTCGTGTACGCGACGGGCTACCGGCCCGCGGACCCGACCCCGCTGCTGGGCGAACTGGGGGCGCACGTCCTGCGCGACCAGTCCGGGCGGTTGCGTGTTGAACGCGACTACCGGTTGTCGACGGACTCGCCCCTGCGCGGCGGGATCTACCTGCAGGGTGGCACCGAGCACACGCACGGCATCACGTCGTCGCTGCTGTCGAACACCGCGGTGCGGGTGGGGGAGATCCTGCGGTCCATTGTGGACCGGCGGGTGGCCGCCGAGCCGGCGGGGGAGTACGCGGTCAGCGTGCGTTGAGCTGCTCCCGCAGGATGTCGCCGTGGCCGGCGTGCCGGGCGAAGTCCTCGATCAGCAACAGGTAGACGAACCTGAGGTTCACCTCGCCGAGGACCTCGTGGGTCCACGTGTCGTCGAGGTCGAAGCCGGCGGCGATTTCGCGGGACCGCGCGCTCGCCCGCTCGAACTCCGCGATCACGTCGGCGAGCGTTTCGCTCTCGGCGACGACGAAACTGGCGTCGCCGGGGGTGGTGGGGCCGTCGCATTCGGACTCGGGCAGGCCGCTCAAGAAGAGCTGGAACCAGCGGCGCTCGGCCATGGCGGCGTGCTTGACCAAGCCGATCGGCGTGGTCAGCGACGTCACCAGCCGCTCCCGCGCGTCGGTCTCGGACAGGCCGCGCGCGGTGTCGATCACCGCGCGGCGGTTGCGGTCCGTCGTCGCCTCCAGCAGGTGGCGCTCGGGTCCGGTGGTGGTTTCGGGCAGCACGAACACGGGTCAGCTCCAAAAGTGGGGTGGTGGCCGGACGGACCTCGGGACGGCACGAGGCGGGCCACGCCCAGGATAGCGCTAGCTGACCGGCGCCGGGTGGTGGCGGCTGATCGGGATCACCATCGGCGTCCCGCTCACCGGGTCCGGGGTCACCTGGCAGCGGACGTCGAAGACCTCGTCCACCAGCGCCTCGGTGATCACCGAAGCCGGCTTGCCCGACGCCACGATCCGGCCCGCCTTCATCGCGATCACGTGGTCCGCGTAACGGCACGCCTGCGGCAGGTCGTGCAGCACCATGACCACCGTCCGGCCCTCGCCGCGGTTGAGGTCCACCACGAGGTCCAGCACGTCGATCTGGTGGGCCAGGTCCAGGTACGTCGTCGGCTCGTCCAGCAGCAGCACCGGCGTGCCCTGCGCGACCGCCATCGCGATCCACGCCCGCTGCCGCTGGCCGCCGGACAGCTCGTCGACCGGGCGGTCGGCCAGATCGGTCATCCGCGTTGCCGCCAAAGCGGAAGCGACCGCCCCCTCGTCCGATGTGGACCATTGGCGCCACCAGCTCTGGTGCGGGGCGCGGCCGCGGCCGACGAGATCCGCCACCGTCATGCCCTCGGGCGCCACCGGGGACTGCGGCAGGATGCCCAGCCGCTGGGCGACCTGGCGCGTCGGCAGGTCGTGGATCGAGCGGCCGTCCAGGTACACCCCGCCCGACTTCGGCGTCAGCAGCCGCGCCAGCGTGCGCAGCAGCGTCGACTTCCCGCACGCGTTCGGCCCGACGATCGCGGTGATCTGCCCCGACGGGACGTCGAGGTCGAGGCCGTCGATGACGACCCGGTCGTCGTAGGCGACGCGCAGGTCCTGCACTTTGAGAGTCATGTCAGCCTCCGGTACCGGATCGGTTGGCCCTGGCCAGCAGCCAGAGCAGCAGCGGGGCGCCGAGCACGCCGGTCACGATGCCGACCGGCAGCGCCGACGCGGTCAGCGAACGCGCGATGAGGTCGCTGCCCAGCACCACGACCGCGCCGGTGAGCGCGGACGCCGTGATCGGCGGCGACGACAGCCGGGCGAGCCGTTGCGCGATCTGCGGCGCGGTCAGCGCGACGAACGAGACCGGGCCGGCCGACGCCGTCGCGAACGCCACCAGGCCGGCGCCCGCCAGCAGCAGGCCGAGGCGGACCGGCTGGACCGGCGTGCCCAGCCCCGCAGCCACGTCGTCGCCGAGCAGCAGCGTGCCCATCCACCGGGACAGCGCCAGCACCAGCGGGTAGAGCACGACGAGCGCGAGCGACAGCGGCACGACGTGTTCCCAGCCGCGGTTGGCGAGGTTGCCCACCAGCCAGCCGATCGACGCCTGTGCCTCGGTGATCTGCGCCTTGCTCAGCAGGTAGTCCGTGAGGCTGGTGCACATCGCGAAGATCCCGATGCCCACCAGCAGGATCCGGTAACCCGTCGTACCGCGCCGCCACGCCAGCGCGTACACGAGCAACGCCGTGAGCAGACCGCCGAGCAGGCCGAGCGTGGTGGTGCCGAGCCCGCCGCCGAAGCCGAACGCGATGCCCGCGACGACGAAAGTCGCCGCGCCGGCGTTGATGCCGATCATGTCCGGGCCGGCCAGCGGGTTGCGGGTGATCGTCTGGAACACCGCGCCGGACGCGCCGAACGCGAACCCGGCCAGGAGCCCGGTGAGCGCCCGCGGGAGCCGCAGTTCCCGGACGATGTAACCGTTTCCGCTGTCACCGCCGCCGAAGAGGCCGGACAGTACGTCGGACACCGTCATCGGGACGTCCCCGATCGTCATGCCCACGCAGAAGAGCACGAACGCGAGCACCGCGAGGACGATCGAGACGAACAGCAGCCGGGCCCGGACCCGGCCGGACACCGGGCCGGCGCGGAAGGTGACGCGGTCGCGCAGCAGGCTCACGTCAGGACTCCACGAGCTTGCGGCGGCGGACCAGGTAGATGAAGAACGGCGCGCCGAGGAACGCGACGATCACGCCCGCGCGGATTTCGCTCGGCCGCGCCATGACCCGGCCGAGGATGTCGGCGGCCAACAGCAGGCAAGGGGCGAGCACGGCGGTGTAGGGCAGCAGCCAGCGGTGGTCCGGGCCGAGGACGAACCGCACCGCGTGCGGGACGATCAAGCCCAGGAACACGATCGGCCCGGCCACGGCGACGGCCGCGCCGGTCAGCAGCGTGATCGCCAGCGCGCCGCGCAGCCGCAGCGGGCCGAGCTTGCGGCCGAGCGCGATCGCGACGTCGTCGCCGAGGGCGAGGCTGTTCAGCGCCGGCCCGCTCGCGATCGCCAGCACCACACCGACGACGAGGAACGGCAGGACCTGCAGCAACGCGGTCGCGTCGACGCCGGAAAGCGAGCCGGCGGACCAGAAGCGGTAGCGGTTGAGCGCCACCGGGTCCGACAGCACCATCGCGCTGGTGAAGGAGGAGAGCAACGCCGTGACGGCGGCGCCGGCGAGCGCGAGTTTGACCGGGCTCGACCCGGCGCGGCCGCGCGTGCCCAGGTAGTAGACGACGGCGGTCGCGGCGAGCGCGCCGGCGAAGGCGAACCAGATGTAGCCGTAGAGCGAGCCGACGCCCAGCACGGTGATCGAGAACACGATGGCGAACGCGGCCCCGGCGCTGACGCCGAGCAGGCCCGGATCGGCCAACGGGTTGCGGGTCAGCGCCTGCATCACCGTGCCGGCCAGCCCGAGGCCGGTCCCCACGAGCACCGCCAGGAACGTCCGCGGCATCCGGACACTGTGGATGATTACGGCGTCCGCGGAGCCGTCGTCGTGCCACAGCACCTGCCAGACCGCGCCGAACGAGATCTCCTTCGACCCCAGCCAGATGCTCAGCAGGCACAGGAAGACCAGCACGGCGAACGCGGCCAGCAGACCGAGCGCGCGGCCCGTGTGTGGCGGGCGTCGCGTGAGAGCGATCCCTCCGGGGTCTGTTCGCACCGCACCTCCGACTGGTACTGATTTAGGTAAGGCTAACCGATGGTACAGCAGTGCGCTCTCACCCTCGGTTTGTTAGGTTACCCTAAGTCCACGCCCGGTTCGGGGCGTCTCGAGCAGCGGGAGGCTGGTCTACCGGTGAGCAACGGTGACGCTGTGCAGCAGGTGGCGGAGCTGGAATTCTGGCGTGACCGCCTCGCCTCGGCACCGAAGGAGCTCGCGCTGCCGGTCGACCGGCCGTACGCCGCGGAGCCCGTCCGGGCCCAGCTGACCCGCCCCCGGCCGGACGCCGACGACCTGACGCTTCTGGCGGCGTTCGTCGTGCTGCTGTCCCGGTACGCGGGAACCACCGACGTCGTCCTCGGCATCGGCTCGCTGACGCCCCTGCGGGTCGATCTCGGTGGCTCGCCCGGTTTCGCCGACGTCGTCACGCGCGTGCGTGACGCGCGCGAAGAGGTGCTGGCGCACGAAGTCCCGCTGGACGAGCTGGTCGCCGAGCTGAAGCCCGAGCCCGGTCGCGGGGGAGCGGTGCTCGTCAGCGTCGGCTTCGGCGCCGAGACGGACCTCCCGCTCGACCTGAACCTCCTCCTCCGTGAGGGCGAACTCGTCGCCGACTACCGTGCCGACGTCCTCGACGAGTCCACAGTGGACCGCGTGCTCGGGCACCTGGCGAACCTGCTGGCCGACGCGCGGCAGCGTCCACAGTGGCCGGTCGAACGGCTGGACCTGATGAGCGCGCCGGAACTGCGACAGCTCCTCGAAGAGTGGAACGACACCGATCTCGGCACGCCGCTGTCGACACTGCCGGAGCTGTTCGCCGCCCGCGTCCGCGAGGCGCCGGACGCCGTGGCGCTCGTCTTCGAAGACGAGCAGCTGACCTACGCCGAGCTGGACGCGCGCGCGAACCGGCTCGCCCATGTCCTCATCGGCCGCGGCGCCGGGCCGGAGCGGGTCGTCGCGCTGGCCGTGCCGCGGTCGGTCGAGATGATCGTCGCCGAACTGGCCGTGCTCAAGGCCGGTGCCGCGTACCTCCCGCTGGACCCGGACTACCCGGCCGAGCGACTCGCGTTCATGGTCGGCGACGCCCGCCCGGTGTGCGTGCTGACCACCGCTGAGCTGGCGGATCACTTCGAGAGTCCGGTTCTCCTCGAAGACCTGGACCTCGCGGCGGCGCCGGACACGGAGCCACCAGCCGCGATCGTCCCGATGAACGCGGCCTACGTCATCTACACGTCCGGCTCCACCGGGCGGCCCAAGGGCGTCGTGGTGTCCCACGCGGGGGTCGCGAAGCTCGTCGCGACGCAGTCGCAGCGGTTCGGCGTCGGCCCGCACAGCCGGGTGCTGCAGTTCGCGTCGCCGAGCTTCGACGTCGCGTTCTGGGACCTGTGCCTCGGTCTGCTGTCCGGTGGGCGCCTGGTGGTCGTGCCCGCCGAGCGGCGCGTGCCCGGCCCCGAACTCGCCGAGTACGCCCACACCCACTGCGTCGACTTCATGATCCTGCCGCCCGCGTTGCTCGCGGAGTTCCCCGACGACTGCGACCTGCCGCGCGACAGCGTGCTGCTGGCCGGCACCGAACGCGTGTCGCCGGAACTCGTCCGGAGGTGGGCCCCCGGCCGCCGGATGTTCAACGCCTACGGCCCGACCGAAGCCACGACCAACTCGACGCTCGGGCTGTGCGACCCGGAGATCGCGCCCGGCTCGGCCGTGCCGATCGGCGTCCCGGACCCGGGCACCCGCGCGTACGTCCTCGACGCCTCGCTCGCGCCGGTCCCGGTCGGCGTCGCCGGCGAGCTGTACCTCGCCGGTTCCGGCCTGGCGCGCGGGTACCTCGGCCGTCCCGGTCTGACGTCGGAACGGTTCGTGGCCAACCCCTTCGGTGCGGGCGACCGGCTCTACCGCACGGGTGACCTGGTGAAGTGGCTGCCGGACGGGCGGCTGGTGTTCCTGGGCCGCGCGGACGACCAGGTCAAGATCCGCGGCTACCGCATCGAGCTGGGCGAGATCGAGTCGGTGCTCACCGAGCACCCGCGCGTCGGCCAGTCGGTCGTCGTCGCCCACGACGGCAGGCTCGTCGCCTACGCCGTGCCGCTGCCCGACCGCGACCAGGCGGCCGAGCAGGGCCACGTCGAGGAGTGGCACGCCGTCCACGAGGAGATGCTGGCCGGCTCCACCGGCATCGAAGAGAACTTCGCCGGCTGGAGCTCCAGCTACGACGGCTCCGACATCCCGCTCGAACAGATGCGGGAGTGGCACGCGGCGACGATCGACCGGATCCGCTCCCTCGCGCCGAAGCGGGTCCTGGAGATCGGCGTCGGCAGCGGGCTCATCCTCTCGCGGATCGCCCCGGACGCCGAAACGTACTGGGGCGTGGACCTTTCCGAGAGCGCGATCGAGAACGTCCGGCGCGAGGTCGCTGCGACGCCCTACGCCGACCGGGTGCACCTCGCGGCCCGCCCGGCGCACGACCTGGGCGAGCTGCCGCCCGAGCCGTTCGACACCGTGATCGTCAACTCGGTCGCGCAGTACTTCCCGAGCGCCGACTACCTCACCGAGGTCGTGAAAACCGCCGCGGGCCACCTGAAGCCCGGCGGCACGATCTTCCTCGGCGACATCCGCAACCTCCGGTCGCTGCGCGCGTTCCGGACCGCCGTCGAGCTGCGGCACGGCCGCGCCGACGTGGCGGGAGTCGACCAGGCGATCGCCCGCGAGGGCGAGCTGGTGCTCGACCCGGACTTCTTCCCGGCCCTCGCCCGCGGCCTCGACGGCTTCGGCGACGTCGACCTCTGGGTGAAGCGCGGCCGGGCGCACAACGAGCTGACCCGCCACCGCTACGACGTCGTCCTGCGGAAGGCGCCGAAGCCGGAGCCGGTCGACGAGCAGGTCGTCGCGTTCGGCGATCTCGGTGCGGTGGAACGTTTCCTGGCCGCCGAGGTCCCGGAGCGGTTGCGGGTCACCGGCATCCCGGACGCGCGGTTGTCCGGTGAGCTGGCGGCGGCGCGTGCCCTCGACACCGGCGATCCGGCCGCCGCTCGCGAGGCGCTCGAGCGCCGCGACGGCGTCGACCCGGAGGACCTGCACCGGCTCGGCGAGACCGCAGGCTACCGGGTCGCGGTGACCTGGGCCGCCGAGGCCGGGGTGCTGGAGGCCGTCTTCACGAGGGGGGACGACAGCCAGGTCTATCGCCCCGGCCGGCAATCGGGCACGCCGGCGTCGTACGCCAACAACCCGGCGGCGCGGCGGGACACCGGCGCGCTGGTGGCGTCGCTGCGGGCGCACGTGCGGGACCGGCTGCCGCGGTACATGGTGCCCTCGGCGTTCGTCGTGCTCGACAAGCTGCCGGTCCTGGCTTCGGGCAAGCTCGACCGCAAGGCCCTGCCCAGCCCCGAGCGGTTCGCCGCCGGCCCGGGCCGCGCCCCGCGCAACCCCGTCGAACAGCTGCTGTGCGAAATGTTCGCCGACGTCCTCGGGGTCCCGCAGGCAGGGCCCGACGACGACTTCTTCGCCCTCGGCGGGCATTCGCTGCTCGCGACGCGGCTGATCCAGCGCATCCGCGCGGCCGTCGGCGCCGAGGTGCCGGTGCGGGCGGTGTTCGACGCGCCGACCCCGGCCGCGCTCGCCGACCTCCTCGCCGGCGCGGTGACCGGCACCGAACGGCGCCCGCTCACCCGCGTCGCCGACCGGCCGGAGCGGCTGCCGCTGTCGTTCGCGCAGCAGCGGCTCTGGTTCCTGCACGGCCTGGAGGGCGGCTCGGCGACCTACAACGTCCCGCTCGTCATGCGGCTGGCCGGTGAACTGGACGTCGAGGCGCTGCGGACGGCGCTGCACGACGTCCTCGGCCGGCACGAGGCCCTGCGGACGGTCTTCCCGACCGCCGACGGCGTTCCGTACCAGGAAATCCTGGCCGAGGCTTCGGTCGAGCTGGGCCTGCACGCCGTTGCCGAGTCCGAAGTGGACGAGATCGTGGCCGACCTCGTCCGCGGTGTGTTCGATCTCGGCGCGGGCGTCCCGGTACGGGCGGCCCTGCTGACCGTCGACCCGCGGCGGCACGTGCTCGTCCTCGTCGTGCACCACATCGCGGCCGACGGCTGGTCGCTCACCCCGCTGTGGCGGGACATCGCCACGGCCTACCGCGCCCGCTCGCGCGGCGAGGCTCCACAGTGGACGCCCTTGCCGGTGCAGTACGCGGACTACACGCTCTGGCAACGGGAACTCCTCGAGGCCGAAGAAAGCGCGCAGCTCGACTACTGGCGCCGGACACTCGACGGCCTGCCCGACCGGATCCCGCTCCCGCTCGACCGGCCGCACCCGGCGGTGTCCGCCTACCGCGGCGGGTTCTTCACCTTCGCCTGGGACGCCGATCTGCAGGCGGGGCTGACCGAGCTGGCCCGCGCGTGCGGCGCGAGCCCGTTCATGGTCGTGCACGCCGGCCTGACCGCGCTGCTGTCCCGGCTCGGCGGCGGAACGGGCATCGCGATCGGCACGCCGATCGCCGGGCGGACCGACCCCGCGCTGGACGACCTCGTCGGGTTCTTCGTCAACACGCTGGTGCTGCGTGTGGACACCGGCGGCGACCCGTCGTTCCGCGACCTCGTCGCCCGGGTGCGGGACCGCAGCCTGGACGCCTACGCCCATCAGGACGTGCCGTTCGAGCGCCTGGTCGAAGTACTCAACCCGGCGCGTTCGCTGTCCCACCACCCGCTGTTCCAGACGATGCTCGCCTGGCAGAACACCCCCGGCGCCGGCGTCGAGCTGCCCGGGCTGACCGTCACCGAGCGGCCCGTCGGCACCGGCACGGCCAAGTTCGACCTCTGGTTCTCCTTCACCGAGCGGGCCGACGGCATCCACGGGCAGGCCGAGTTCAACGCCGAGGTCTTCGACCGCGAAACCGTGACCGGTCTGCTCGACCGCCTCGAAGTCCTGCTGCGCCAGGCCATCGCCGCCCCGGACCGCCGCCTGGGCGCGCTGGACGTGCTCACCCCGGCCGACCGTGACAGCCTCGAAAAGATCTGGTCGGGCCCGCGCGAAGACGTCCCCGCGGTCACCGTGCCCGAGCTGTTCGCCGCCCAGGCCGCGCGGACGCCGGACGCGACCGCGCTCGTCTTCGAAGGCGATGAGCTGACCTACGCCGAGCTGGACGCCGCCTCGAACCGCCTCGCCCGTGTTCTCGCCGGGCGCGGCGCCGGGCCCGAACGCGTCGTCGCTTTGGCCCTGCCGCGGTCGACACACCTGGTCACGGCCATCCTCGCGGTGCTCAAGACGGGCGCGGCCTACCTGCCGCTCGACCCGGGCTACCCGGCAGACCGCATCGCGTTCATGCTCGAAGACGCCCGGCCCGCCCTGGTGCTGGCGACCGCGGAGACGGCCGTCGCGGGTGCGCTGCTCCTGGACGAGCCGGAGACCGTGGCCGGCGTTTCGGACGCGCCGCTCGAGGTCGGCCTCCGGCCGGAAAACCCGGCGTACGTCATCTACACCTCCGGCTCGACGGGCCGCCCCAAGGGCGTCGTCGTGCCGCACGAGGGCATCGTCAACCGCCTGCTCTGGATGCAGGACGAATACGGCCTGACCGGCGACGACCGCGTCCTGCAGAAGACGCCGTCGAGCTTCGACGTCTCCGTGTGGGAGTTCCTCTGGCCGCTCATCACCGGCGCGACCGAGGTGTTGGCCCGGCCCGACGGCCACAAGGACCCCGCCTACCTCGCCCGGCTGATCCGCGACCGCGGGATCACGACCGTCCACTTCGTCCCGTCGATGCTCCAGGTGTTCCTGCAGGAGCCCGCGGCGGGGGAGTGCACCAGCCTGCGGCGGGTCCTGTGCAGCGGCGAGGCCCTGCCGCTCGACGCCGTCGACCGGTTCGGCCAGGTCCTCGACGCCGAACTGCACAACCTCTACGGCCCGACCGAGGCGTCGGTCGACGTCACGGCCTGGCGGACGTCCCCCGAGGACACCACTGTCCCGATCGGACGTCCGGTGTGGAACACCCGGACCTACGTCCTCGACGCCGCACTGCGTCCGGTACCGCCGGGCACCGCCGGCGAGCTGTACCTCGCCGGTGTCCAGCTGGCCCGCGGCTACCTCGGCCGGCCCGGGCTCAGCGCGGAACGGTTCGTCGCCGACCCGTTCGGCGCGCCGGGCTCCCGGATGTACCGCACCGGCGACCTCGCCCGCTTCCGCCCCGACGGCGTCCTCGAGTTCCTCGGCCGCGGCGACGAGCAGCTCAAGATCCGCGGTTTCCGGGTCGAGCCCGGCGAGATCGCCGCCACCCTCGCCGCGCACGACGACGTCGCGCACGCCGTGGTCGTGGCGCGGGAGGACCGGCCGGGCGACGTCCGCCTGGTCGGGTACGTCGTCCCCGCCGACACCGCGAGCACGGCGGACGAGGAGACCGAGCAGGTCGGCGAGTGGCGCGAGCTGTACGACTCGATGTACGCGGCCACCGACGACGAGTTCGAGGGCTGGAACTCCAGCTACACCGGCGAACCGATCCCGCGCGCCGAGATGCGGGAGTGGCGGGACGCGATCGTCACGCGCATCCGCGAGCTGCGGCCGCGGCGGGTTCTCGAGATCGGCGTCGGCACCGGTCTGCTGCTGACCGAGCTGGCCCCGCACTGCGAGACGTACTGGGGCACGGACTTCTCCGCCGAGGTCATCGCGTCGCTGGGCCGCCGGGTCGAGGCCGATCCCGCGCTCGCCGGTCGCGTCGAACTGCGCACCGGCGACGCCGCGGACCTGTCCGGCCTGCCGTCCGGGTTCTTCGACACCATCGTGCTCAACTCCGTCGTCCAGTACTTCCCGAGCGGGAAGTACTTGCTGGAGGTGCTGCGCGGGGCCCTCGAGCTGCTCGCGCCGGGTGGGTCGCTGTTCGTCGGCGACGTCCGCGACCTCCGCCAGGTCCGCGCCTTCCACACGGCGGTGGCCGAAGCGCGCGGGGGCG
Source organism: Amycolatopsis sp. NPDC049691 (assembly GCF_040675005.1). Taxonomy (NCBI): domain Bacteria; kingdom Bacillati; phylum Actinomycetota; class Actinomycetes; order Pseudonocardiales; family Pseudonocardiaceae; genus Amycolatopsis; species Amycolatopsis sp. NPDC049691. The sequence goes on along the minus strand of NZ_JBFANX010000011.1, from coordinate 225,152 downwards.
ACGTCGAGCAGAACCTCCTGCGGGAAAAGGAACTCCTCGTCGCGCCCGAGTTCTTCGCCGGGCTCCCCGGCGTCACCGCGGACATCCGGGTCAAGCGCGGCCGGGCGGTCAACGAGCTGACCCAGTACCGCTACGACGTGGTCCTGCGCCCCGGCACGGCCGCCGCGCCCGAGGTCCCCGCACTCGGGTGGGGCACGGATCTGTCCACCGTGGACGAGGTCGCCGGCCCGAGCCGGATCGAGCGCGTTCCGAACGGCCGTACCGCACCGGGCGGGGTGGACCCCGAGGACTGGTACGAATTCGGGGACGCGCACGGCTACCGTACGGTCGTCACCTGGTCCGCCGAGGGCGACGGCTCGGTCGACGTGGTCTTCACGACCGGGGATCCCGCCGGCGCCTTCCGGCCCGGCACCGGCCCGCTGCTGTCCTACACGGGCAACCCCGGCCGGTTCCGCCGGATCAGCACGCTCACCGCCGACCTGCGTACTCTCGCGGCCGAGCGGCTGCCCGAGCACATGGTGCCCTCGGCGATCGTCGTGCTCGACGCGCTCCCGGTGACCGCCAACGGCAAGCTCGACCGCCGCGCCCTGCCCTCGCCCGACCCGGTCGCCCCGACCTCGGACCGCGAGCCGCGCACCCCGGCCGAACGGCAGCTGTGCGCGCTGTTCGCCGACGTCCTGGGCCTGCCGCGGGTCGGCCCGGACGACAGCTTCTTCGCCCTCGGCGGCCATTCGCTGCTGGCCACCCGGCTGATCGCGCGCATCCGCACGACGTTGCACGCCGAGCTGGAAGTCCGTTCGGTCTTCGAGACGCCGACCGCCGCCGGCCTGGCGGCACTGGTCGGCACCGGGACCGGCACGGCGCGTCCACCGCTCGTCCCGGTGGACCGCCCGGCACTGGTGCCGTTGTCGGGCGCGCAGCAGCGGCTGTGGTTCCTGCACCACCTCGAAGGCCCGTCGGCCACCTACAACGTCCCGCTGATCATGCGCCTGGAGGGCGAGGTCGACGTCGAGGCGCTGCGTACCGCACTGTCCGATGTGGTCGCGCGCCACGAGGCCCTGCGGACCCGCTTCCCGCAGCGCGACGGCGTGCCGTACCAGGACGTCCTCCCGGCCGCGGAGGTCGACCTGCCCGTGCGGGACGTCACCGACCTCGACGCCGAACTGACCGGGCTCGTCCGCGGCTCGTTCGACCTCGAGCGCGAGGTGCCGATGCGCGCGGAACTGCTGCGGCTCGGCGACCGCGAGCACGTCCTGGCGCTGGTGTTCCACCACATCGCCTCCGACGGCTGGTCGATGGCCCCGCTGTGGCGGGACATCGCCACCGCCTACGCCGCCCGCCGCGTCGGCGAGGCTCCACAGTGGACACCGTTGCCGGTGCAGTACGCGGACTACACGCTGTGGCAGCAGGATCTGCTCGGCCGCGAAGACGACCCGGACAGCGTGCTCAGCACGCAGCTGGACTACTGGCGCGAGACCCTCGACGGCCTGCCCGACCGCATCGAGCTGCCGCTCGACCGGCCGCACCCGGCGACCGCGACCTTCCGCGGCGAACTGCACACCTTCACCTGGGACGCCGACCTGCACGCGCGGCTGGCCGAGCTGGCCCGCGAGTCCGGCGCGAGTGTGTTCATGGTCGTGCACGCGGCGCTGGCCGCCCTGCTCACCCGGCTCGGCGCGGGCACCGACGTCCCGATCGGCTCGCCCATCGCCGGTCGCACCGACTCCGCGCTCGACGACCTCGTCGGGTTCTTCGTCAACACCCTCGTCCTGCGCGTCGACACCGGCGGCGAGCCGACCTTCCGCGACCTCGTCGCCCGCGTCCGCGAACGCAACCTCGACGCCTACGCCCACCAGGACGTCCCGTTCGAGCGCCTGGTCGAAGTACTCAACCCGGCGCGTTCGCTGTCCCACCACCCGCTGTTCCAGGTGATGATCGCCGGCCAGAACAACGCGCGCGCCGAGGTCGCCCTGCCCGGCCTCACCGTCACGGAGATCCCGGTGACCACCGGGACGTCGAAGTTCGACCTGTCGATCTCGCTCACCGAACGCGAGACCGGGATCGCCGGCGTGCTGGAGTTCAACGCCGACGTCTTCGACCACGCGGGCGCGAACGCGATCCTGCGCCGCCTCGAAGTCCTGCTGCGCGCGGCCCTCGCCGAGCCCGACCGTCCGGTCGGCGCCCTCGACCTCCTCGCCGGCGACGAGCGCGACCTGATCCTCGATGAGTGGGCCGGTTCGCTCGCACCCGCGGGCACCGAGACGTTCCCCGGCCTGTTCGCCCGCCGCGTGGCCGAAGCACCGGACGCCGTGGCGCTCGTCTTCGAGGACGTCGAACTGACCTACGCCGAGGTGAACGCGCGCGCGAACCGGCTCGCGCACCTGCTCCTCGAGCGCGGTGCCGGCCCGGAGGGCGTGGTCGCACTCGCGGTGCCGCGGTCGGTCGAGATGATCGTGGCCGAGCTGGCCGTGCTCAAGGCGGGCGCCGCCTACCTGCCGGTCGACGTCGACTACCCCGGCGACCGGATCGCGTACATGGTCGAAGACGCGCGCCCGGTCTGCGTCGTGACGACCCGGGAGTTCGACGCCAAGCTCCCCGCGGACGTTCCTCGCGTGCTGTTGGATGAAGCGGAACTCGACGAAATGTCCACAACGGACCCGGCGGTCGTGGTCAAGCCGGAGAACGCGGCTTACGTGATCTACACGTCCGGCTCGTCCGGGCGGCCCAAGGGGGTCGTCCTCCAGCACTCGGGCGTCGCCAAGCTCGTGGCCACCCAGGTCGAGCGGTTCGGGATCGGCCCGCACAGCCGGGTGCTGCAGTTCGCGTCGCCGAGCTTCGACGTCGCCTTCTGGGACCTGTGCCTCGGCCTGCTTTCCGGCGGCCGCCTGGTCGTCGTCCCGGCCGAACGCCGGGTCGCCGGACCCGCGCTGACCGAGTACGCGCACCAGCACGCCGTGGACTTCATGATCCTGCCGCCCGCGCTGCTCGACGCCATGCCGGAAGACTGCGACCTGCCGCGCGACAGCGTGTTGCTGGCCGGTACCGAACGCGTGTCGCCGGAGCTCGTCAAACGGTGGGCGCCCGGACGGCGGATGTTCAACGCCTACGGCCCGACCGAAGCGACCACCAACTCCACACTCGGCGAAAGCGACCCCGTCGAGCTGGCGGACGCGACCGTCGTCCCGATCGGCGTCCCCGACCCCGGGACCCGGGCGTACGTGCTCGACGCCGGGCTGCGGCCGGTCCCGCCCGGCGTGGTGGGGGAGCTGTACCTGGCCGGGTCCGGGTTGGCGCGCGGCTACCTCGGGCGGCCCGGGCTGACGTCCGAACGGTTCGTCGCGGACCCCTTCGGCGAGGGCGGCCGGCTCTACCGCACCGGCGACCTGGTGAAGTGGCTGCCGGACGGACGGCTGGTCTTCCTGGGCCGCGCGGACGACCAGGTCAAGATCCGCGGCTACCGCATCGAACCGGGCGAGATCGAGACCGTCATCGCCGAGCACCCGGCCGTCGGCCAGTCCGTCGTGATCGCCCGGGACGGGCGGCTCGTCGCCTACGCCGTCCCGGCCGCCGGCCGCGACGAAGAGGCCGAGCTGGATCACGTCGGCGAATGGCGCGAGCTGCACGAGAACGTCTTCACGGAGGCGGCGTCCGGCGGCCTCGAGGAGAACTTCACCGGCTGGAACTCCAGCTACGACGGCTCCGAGATCCCCCTCGGCGAGATGCGCGAATGGCACGCCGCGACGATCGAGCGGATCCGATCGCTCCAGCCTAAGCGGGTACTCGAAATCGGCGTCGGCTCGGGGCTGATCCTCTCCCGGATCGCGCCGGACGCCGAGGCGTACTGGGGCGTCGACCTCTCCGAGAAGGCGATCGCCAACCTGCGGCGCGAACTCGCGGCGACGCCGTTCGCGGACAAGGTCCACCTCGCGGCCCGCCCGGCACACGACCTGGGCGAGCTGCCGGCCGAGCCGTTCGACACCGTGATCGTCAACTCGGTCGCGCAGTACTTCCCGAGCGTCGGCTACCTCGCCGAGGTGCTCCGCGCGGCCGCCGCGCGGGTCGCCCCGGGCGGGGTGATCTTCCTCGGCGACATCCGGAACCTGCGGTCGCTGCGGGCGTTCCGGACGGCGACCGAGCTGCGCCACGGCCGCCGGACCACGGCCGCGGTCGACCAGGCGATCGCCCGCGAGGGCGAGCTGCTGCTGGACCCGGACTTCTTCGCGACGCTGGCCCGTGAGCTGGACGGCTTCGACGACGTCGACCTGTGGGTCAAGCGCGGTCACGCGCACAACGAGCTGACCCGGCACCGCTACGACGTCGTCCTGCGGAAGGCGCCGAAGCCCGCGGCGGTCGAGGAGACCGTCGTCCCGTTCACCTCGCTCGACGAGCTGGTGCGGCTGCTCGCCGAGCGCCCGGCCCGGCTCCGGGTCACCGGGGTGCCGGACGCGCGGTTGTCCGGTGAGCTGGCCGCCGTCGCCGCGCTCGCCGAGGGCGATGCCGACGCCGCACTGTCCGCGTTGGACGCCGAGCCGTCCGGAGTGGACATCGAGAAGCTGCAAGACCTCGGCTACCGCGTCTTCGCGGCCCCGGCACAGGAGGGCTTCCTCGAAGTCGTGTTCACCACCGGCGAGCCGACGCGGATCCACCGGGGCAAGCCGGTCCGGGCCGCGCTGGAGACGCTGGGCAACCACCCGGCCGGGCAACGGGACACCGGCGCCCTGGTCTCGGCCCTGCGCGCCCACGTCCGCGACCGGCTGCCGCAGTACATGGTGCCGTCCGCGTTCGTCGTGCTGGACCGGCTGCCGCTGCTCGCGTCGGGCAAGCTCGACCGCCGCGCCCTGCCGAGCCCGGACACCCACGCCGGCACCGTCGGCCGCGCCCCGCGGACGCCGGTCGAGGAGGTCCTCTGCGGACTGTTCGCCGAGGTCCTCGACACCGCGTCGATCGGCGTCGACGACGACTTCTTCGCCCTCGGCGGGCATTCGCTGATGGCGACGCGCCTGGTCGCGCGGCTGCGCGCCGTGTTCGGCGTCGAGCTGCAGGTGCGGTCGGTCTTCGAGACGCCGACGGTCGCCGGGCTCGCCGCCTTGCTGTCCACTTCGGACACGTCGGCAGCCCGGCCCGCGCTGGATCGGGTCGAGCCGCGTCCGGACGTCCTGCCGCTGTCGTTCGCCCAGCAGCGGCTGTGGTTCCTGCACCGCTTGGAAGGTCCGTCGGCGACGTACAACATGCCGACCGCGGTCCGGCTGACCGGCGACCTCGACACCGATGCGCTGAGGCTCGCCCTGTCCGATGTGGCCGGCCGCCACGAGGCCCTGCGCACGGTCTTCCCGGAGGTCGACGGCCAAGCCCGGCAGCGGATCCTCGACGACGTCACGATCGCGCTGCCCACCCGCACGGTCACCGAGGCGACGCTCGCCGACGCCGTGTCCGAAGTGGCGCACACGGTGTTCCGGCTGGAGTCGGAGATCCCGCTGCGCGCGGAACTGCTGCGGCTCGGCGCCCGGGAGCACGTCCTCGTGCTGGTGTTCCACCACATCGCCTCCGACGGCTGGTCGACCGCGCCCCTGTGGCGAGACCTCGCGACGGCCTATACCGCGCGACAGGCCGGGCAGGCTCCCGGCTGGACGCCGTTGCCGGTGCAGTACGCGGACTACACGCTGTGGCAGCGGGACGTCCTCGGCGAGCCGGTGATCGAGCCGCAGCTGGCCTACTGGCGCGAAACCCTCGCCGGTCTCCCGGAGCGGATCGAGCTGCCGACCGACCGGCCGCACCCGGCCGAGGCGTCCTACCGCGGCGAGCAGTTCGCCTTCGGCTGGGACGCCGAGCTCCACAGTGGACTCGTCGAGCTGGCCCGCGCCTGCGGCGCGAGCGTGTTCATGGTCGTGCACGCCGGGCTCACCGCCGTGCTCACCCGGCTCGGCGCGGGCACTGACATCCCGGTCGGCACGTCCATCGCCGGCCGGACCGACGCCGCGCTGGACGACCTCGTCGGGTTCTTCGTCAACACGCTGGTGCTGCGTGTGGACACCGGCGGCGACCCGTCGTTCCGCGAGCTCGTCGCCCGGGTGCGGGACCGCAGTCTCGACGCCTACGCGCACCAGGACGTGCCGTTCGAGCGGCTGGTCGAAGCGCTGAACCCGGTCCGGTCGCTGGCGTACCACCCGCTGTTCCAGACGATGCTCGCGTGGCAGAACAACGCCGTCGCCGACCTCGCGCTGCCCGGCCTGGCCGTCGCGGAGGAACCGGTCCGCACCGGCACCGCCCGCGCCGACCTGACGTTCTTCGTCGGGGAACGACCCGGTCACCAGGCCGGGATCCGCGGCACCGCGGAGTACAACAGCGACGTCTTCGACCGCGCGAGCGTCGAGGCCATCCTGGACCGGCTCCGGATGCTGCTGCAGGCCGTCGTGGCCGACCCGGACACCCGGATCGGCGCGGTCGACCTGCTCACCGCGGCGGAGCACGAGCGGCTCGCCGCCGATCCCGCGACGCCGTTGCCCGCGGAGACGGCCGCCGGACTGTTCGCCGCGCAAGCGGCCCGGACGCCGGACGCACCGGCCCTGGTGTTCGGGGCCGAAACGCTCACCTACGCCGAGCTGGACGCGCGGGCGACGACGCTCGCCCGCGCCCTGCTCGCGCGCGGTGCCGGGCCGGAACGGGTGGTGGCGGTCGCGCTGCCGCGCTCGGCCGACCTCGTCGTCGCGCTCCTGGCGGTGCTCAAGACCGGCGCCGCCTACCTGCCCCTGGACCTGAACCATCCCGCCGAGCGCGTCGAGCTGATGCTCGCCGACGCCGATCCGCACCTGGTCATCGCCCGGGACGGCTTCGGAGACCGGCTCGTGCGGCCCGGCGACACCGGGCCCGAACCGGTGTGGCCGCCGATCCGCCCGGACCACCCGGCGTACCTGATCTTCACGTCCGGGTCGACGGGCCGCCCCAAGGCCGTCGCCGGTACCCAGCTCGCGTTGGCCAACCGGCTGCACTGGGGGCGCCGGATCGCCGGAGGCGTACGACTCGCGAAGAGCGCGCTGACCTTCATCGACGGCTCGACCGAGCTGCTCGGCGGGCTCGTCGCGGGCGACCCGGTCGTCCTCGCCGACGACGCGACCGCGACCGACCCGCACGCGCTCGCCGAACTCGTCCGCGCGTCCGGCGCCCAGGTGCTGACCGTGGTGCCGAGCCTGCTCGACAGCTTCGCCGAAGACGGCCCGGCCGGGGCGTTCGACACCGTGACGACGTGGATCACGAGTGGTGAACCGCTTTCCGAAGCGCTCGCCGAGAAGGTGCGGCGGCGGTGGCCGTCGGCGAAGCTGATCAACTTGTACGGCTGCTCGGAGGTGGCCGGCGACAGCCTCGCGCAGGACTGCGGGCCGGTGGCCATCGGGCGGCCGGTCGCGAACACCCGCGCGTACGTCCTCGACGCGGCGTTGCGGCCGGTGCCGCCGGGCGTCAGCGGTGAGCTGTACCTGGCGGGTGCAGGCGTCGCGCGGGGCTACCTCGGCCGTCCGGCGCTCACGGCCGAACGGTTCGTGGCGTCACCGTTCGAGCCGGGGGAGCGGGTGTACCGCACCGGCGACCTCGTCCGCCGCCGCGCCGACGGCGCCCTCGAGTTCGTCGGGCGGGCGGACCAGCAGCTGAAGATCCGCGGTTTCCGGGTCGAGCCGGGCGAGGTGGAAGCCGCGCTGACGGCCGACGCCTCGGTCGCCCGTGCGGTCGTGATCGCCCGCTCCGGCGCCCTGATCGCTTACGTCGCGCCGGCCGGGGACCCGGCCGCGCTGCGGGCGCGGCTGGCCGACCGGCTGCCGGACCACCTGGTGCCCTCGGCGATCGTCGTGCTGCCGGAACTGCCGGTGAACGCCAACGGCAAGCTCGACCGCGCCGCGCTGCCCGACCCGGTGGTCCGGACCTCGGGCCGCGAGGCGCGGACACCGGCCGAGCAGGCGCTGTGCGACCTCTTCGCCGACGTCCTCGGCGTGCCGCGGGTCGGCCCGGACGACGGCTTCTTCGCCCTCGGGGGGCATTCGCTGCTGGCGACGCGGCTGGTCAGCCGGATCCGCGCGTTGCTCGGCGTCGAGGTCCCGATCCGGGCGGTGTTCGACGCGCCGACCCCGGCCCGGCTCGCGGACCTCCTCGACCCGGGCCGGGAAAGCCGTCCGGCGCTGGTGCCGGCCGAGCGGCCCGCGGTGCTGCCGCTGTCGTTCGCCCAGCAGCGCCTGTGGTTCCTCGACCGGCTGGACGGACTGAGCGCCACCTACAACATCCCGTGGGCGTGGGAGCTGACCGGGCCGGTGGACGCCGACGCGCTGCGGGCGGCGCTCGCCGATGTCGTGGCGCGCCACGAAGTCCTGCGCACGATCCTGGTCGAGGACCGAGGTGCGCCCCGGCAGGTGGTGCTGGCCCCCGGCGACGACCGCGCGCGGCCGGTGCTGGTCACGGAGACGGCGGCCGACCTCGACGAGAGCGTCACGGCGGCGGCGTCGTACTGCTTCAGCCTGGACGCCGAGATCCCGGTCCGGGCGACCCTCGTGTCGGCCGGACCCGAGCGGCACCTGTTCGTCCTGCTGGTGCACCACATCGCGGGCGACGGCTGGTCGTTGCCGCCGCTCAAGCGGGACCTCGACACCGCGTACGCCGCCCGGCTGCGCGGTGGAAGTCCACAGTGGACGCCGTTGCCGGTGCAGTACGCCGACTACACGCTCTGGCAGCGCGAGATGTTCGGCCGGGCCGACGACCCGGACAGCATCCTCGGCCGGCAGGCCGCGTTCTGGCGGGACACCCTCGCCGGGCTGCCGGACGAGCTGGCGCTGCCCGCGGACCGGCCCCGCCCGGCGCGCTCGACGAACCGCGGTGCGGCCGTGCCGTTCACCGTGCCCGCCGAGGTCCACGGTGGACTTCGCGAGCTGGCCCACGGCAGCGGCACCAGCACGTTCATGGTGCTGCAGGCCGCCCTCGCGGCCCTGCTGACCCGGCTCGGCGCGGGCACCGACATCCCGCTCGGCACGCCCGTCGCCGGCCGGACGGACCACGCGCTGGAAGACCTGGCCGGGTTCTTCGTCAACACCCTGGTCCTGCGCACCGACACCGGCGGCGACCCGACGTTCCGCGAGCTGCTGGCCCGCGTCCGGGAGGCCGACCTGGCCGCGTACGCCCACCAGGACCTGCCGTTCGAGCACCTCGTCGAGCTGCTCAACCCGGCCCGGTCCCTGGCCCGGCACCCGTTGTTCCAGGTCATGCTCGCCGTCTACCACTCGGGGGCGGAGAAGGAGTCACTGCTGGGGCTCGACGCGTCCTATCGGGACACCGGCCTGCGCCGGGCGAAGTTCGACCTGTCGTTCGACCTCGTCGAGACACCCGCCGGCATCGAGGGCGACCTCGAGTTCAGCCTCGACCTGTTCGACGAGCCGACCGCCCGGACGCTCACCGAGCGCCTGGTGCGGCTGGTGACGGCCGTCGTCGCGGACCCGGACCGGCCGCTCAGCCGGATCGACGTCCTCGAACCCGCCGAGCGGCACCGGATCCTGCGCGGCTGGGGCGCGGGCGAGCCGCTGACGACGTCGGCGCCCACCGTGGTGGACCGGCTGGCCGCCCAGGTCGCCGCGACGCCCGGCGCGATCGCGGTGAGCGACGCTTCCCGCAGGGTCACCTTCGGGGAGTTCGCGGCCCGGACCGACCGCCTGGCCCGGTGGCTGGCTTCGCGGGGCGCGGGACCGGAGAAGGTCGTGGCGCTGGTGTTGCCGCGCTCGGCGTCGGTCGTCGAGGCGATCTTCGGCGTGTTCAAGACGGGTGCGGCCTACCTGCCGGTGGATCCGGACCAGCCGGTCGAGCGGATCTCGGCGATCCTCGCCGACGCCGGGGCGACGCTGGTGCTCACGAGCCGTTCGCTGGCTTCGCCCGTTCCCGGTGCGCTGTTCGTCGAGGACTTGCCTGAGGACACAGTGGACAGTTCCGTCGTACTCACCCCGCCGTCGCCCGCGAACCCGGCATACGTGCTCTACACCTCCGGCTCCACGGGCAAGCCCAAGGGCGTCGTGGTCCCGCACTCCGGGCTGGTGAACCTGTTCCACAGCCACCGCGAGACGCTCTACCGCCCGGCGGTCGCCGCGGCGGGCGGGCGCCGGCTGCGGGTCGGGCACGCGTGGGCGTTCTTCTTCGACGCCTCCTGGCAGCCGCAGCTGTGGCTGCTCGACGGGCACGAGGTGCACGTCGTCGACGACGACACCCGCCGCGACCCCGACCGGCTGGCCGCGGTCGTGCGCGAGTGCGGGCTCGACTTCCTCGAACTGACGCCGTCGCACTTCGCGCAGCTGGCCGCGGCCGGCGTCGTCGAGGACGGGAAGTGCGCCCTCGGGGTCGTCGGGGTCGGCGGGGAGGCCGTGTCACCGGCGCTGTGGGAGCAGCTGCGGTCGATGCCGGGCACCGAGGCGTACAACCTCTACGGCCCGACCGAGGCCACTGTGGACGCTCTGGTCGGTCGCTTCGCCGATTCCGATCGCCCGGTGGTCGGCCGCCCGGTGCACAACACGCGCGCGTACGTCCTCGACGGTGGCCTGACCCCGGTCCCGGCCGGTGTCCCCGGCGAGCTGTACCTGGCCGGCGCCGGACTGGCCCGCGGCTACCACGAACGGCCCGCGCTGACCGCCGGCCGGTTCGTGGCCGACCCGTTCGGGCCGCCGGGGGAGCGGATGTACCGCACCGGCGACCTGGTGCGGTGGCGGCCGGACGGGCAGCTCGAATACCTCGGCCGCACCGACGACCAGGTCAAGGTCCGCGGCTTCCGGATCGAGCCGGGCGAGATCGAAACGGCGCTGGCCCGCCACGACGACGTGGAGCAGGCACTGGTCGTCGTCCGCGAGGACCGGGACAAGCGCCTGGTCGCCTACACGACCCCGGCGACGGCGGATCCGGTGCGGCTGCGGGAGTTCGTGGCGCGGTCGCTGCCGGAGTACATGGTGCCCGCGGCGATCGTCCCGCTCGACGCGTTCCCGGTGACGCCCAACGGCAAGCTCGACAGGGCCGCGCTGCCGGTACCCGAGTTCGAAACCCGGGGCCGGGCCCCGGAAACACCCCTGGAAGAGACCCTCTGCGAGATCTTCGCGGAGGTCCTGGACGTCGGCGCGGTCGGTGCCGACGACGACCTGTTCGCCCTCGGCGGGCATTCGATGCTGCTCGTGCTCCTGCGCACCCGGATCGCCGAGCGGCTCGGGACCGAGCTCCCGATCGCCGAGTTCTTCCGTACCCCGACAGCGGCCGGCCTGGCCGCGCTGGTGACCCGAGACGCGAGGTAGAAGTGCACCGCACCCTGATGAACGCCAAGATCCACCGCGCCACCGTGACCCAGGCCGACCTGCACTACGTCGGGTCGCTGACGATCGACGCCGACCTGATGGCCGCCGCGGACATCGTCGAGGGCGAAAAGGTGCAGGTCGTCGACATCTCCAACGGCGCCCGCCTCGAGACCTATGCGATCACGGGAGAGCCGGGCACCGGGGTCATCGGCGTCAACGGCGCGGCCGCGCACCTGGTGCACCCCGGCGACCTCGTCATCATCATCACGTACGCCCAGGTCGACGAAGCCGAGCGGGCCGGCCACCGGCCGCGGGTCGTGCATGTCGACGCCGGCAACCGGCAGGTCCACTTGGGACACGACCCGGCCGAGCCGGTGCCGGGTGCGGAAGCCCAGCTGTCGGGTCGGAACTGACGCGCGTGGGCGTGGACACAGGTCGGCAGCGGTGGTTGCTTTTGACAGGGTTGCCTAAATAAGGTGTGCCTATCCTAAAGCTTGGCGAGAGGTTGACATGTCCGTGTTCCAAGGCGCCGCCGGGCTCAGCCGGCGTGGATTCCTGATCGGCACCGGCGGGCTCGCCGCGGCCGCGGCCCTCACCGCGTGCGGCGGCGGCACCGACAAGCCCGCCGCCTCCTCCGGCCCGTGGGAGTTCACCGACGACCGCGGCCAGAAGGCGGCGCGCGACCAGCGTCCGACGCGCGTCGTGGCCTACGTCAGCTCCGCGGCCGCGCTGTGGGACTACGGCGTCCGCCCGGTCGGCGTGTTCGGCCCGCAGAAGACGGCCGACGGCGGCAAGGAGATCCAGGCCGGCAACATCGACCTGAACGCCGTCACCTCGATCGGCAACGCCTGGGACGACTTCAGCATGGAGAAGTTCGCCGCCACCAAGCCGGACCTGGTGATCACCGGCCTCACCGGCGCCAAGCCGACCGACCTGTGGGTGCTCAAGGACGACCTCGGCCCCAAGGTGCAGCAGGTCGCGCCGATCGTCGCGCTCTCGGAGTACAAGGTCACGCTGCCGAAGGTGATCGAGCGCTACGAGCAGCTCGCGGTGGCCCTCGGCGGCGACGCGAACTCCGACGTCATCAAGAAGGGCAAGGACGACTTCCGGAAGGCGTCCGACGACCTCAAGGCGGCGATCAAGGCCAAGCCCGGCCTCAAGGTCCTGGTCGTGTCCAGCGACAAGGACAACCTCTACGTCTGCAAGCCCGAGTTCTTCGCGGACCTGGCCTACTACCGCGACCTCGGCCTCGACATCGTCAACGGCGCCGGCTCGGACGACTACTTCGAGACGCTCAGCTGGGAACAGGCCGGCAAGTACCCGGCCGACCTGATCCTGACCGACAGCCGCACGTACGCCCTGTCGCGCCAGCAGCTGGCGGCGATCCCGACCTGGGCGCAGCTGCCCGCGGTCAAGGCGAATCAGCTCGCCGACTGGTCGACCGAACCCCGGTTCAACCCGGTGCTCGCGGCCCCGGTCATCCGCAAGCTGACCGAGGTCGTCACGGGCGCCCGCACGGACGTCACCGCCTGAGGAGGCCCGCATGACCAACCCGTTCGAAGATCCCGACGGCACGTACCTGGTGCTGGTGAACGCCGAGAACCAGCACAGCCTGTGGCCGGAGTCCGTCGACGTCCCGGCGGGCTGGACGGTCGCGTTCGGCCCGGCGGCCCGTCAGGAGTGCCTGGACCACGTGGAAGCGAACTGGACGGACATGCGGCCCAAGTCCCTGGCCGACGCCATGGACGACTGAGCCCGTCCTCAGTGTCGGACGCGGTAGACCAGGTGCGTCACGGATTTCGCCGCTCGGGCCTCGACCTGCTCGAGGTCGAGCGGCGGGACGCCGTCGAACAGGCGTGAGCCCGCGCCGAGCATCAGCGGGACGACGTGCAGCCGGATCTCGTCGATCAGCCCGGCGGCGAGGTACTGGTTGACGGTCTGTGCACCGCCGTGGATGGAGATGTCCCCGCCGCCGGCGGCTTCGCGGGCGCGGTCGAACGCCGCCTCGATCCCCTCGGTGACGAAGTGGAACGTCGTGCCGCCGTCCATCGGCTGCGGTTCGCGGGGGTGGTGCGTCAGCACGAAAACCGGCCCGTGGTACGGCGGGTTGTCGCCCCACCAGCCCGTCCACGGCCGGTCCCAGTCGCCGCGCACCGGGCCGAACATGTTGCGGCCCATGATGAACGCCTTCGCGGTCATCATCCGCGCGAACTCGTCCGGGTGCTGTTCGGCGCCTTCGCCGTACCAGGCGTGCAGCTTGTCGCCCCAGCCGTCGCCGCCGTCGTCGCCGAACGGGCGCTGCTCGGTCTGGTTGTTCCCGGCGGCGTAGCCGTCGAGGGAGATCGTGAGGTCGCAGGTCACCTTCGTCATGGGGACCAGCTTGCAGTGCGCGATGCATGACGTCCAATGCCAAATCGGCCGCGAACGCATTGATAACGTTGATGAATGCTGAACCTGGTCCACCTCAAGGTGCTGGCCGCCGTGGCGCGGCACGGATCGGTGACCGAAGCGGCGCGCGAGCTGCACTATTCGCAGCCGTCGGTGAGCCACCACCTGTCCCGGCTGGAGGCGGCCACCGGCGCCCAGCTCGTCCAGCGGATCGGCCGCGGCATCCGGTTGACGCCGGAAGGCAGGCTGCTGGCCCACCGGGCCGCGGAGATCGTGGGCCGGGTCGACGCGGCGGCCACCGAGCTGGCGGCGCAGGTCGGCCTGCAGGCGGGCTTGGTCCGGCTGGCCGCCAACGCGTCCACCCTGGCCACGATCGTCCCGAAAGCCGCGGCCGCGCTGGCGCGGGAGCATCCGGGACTGCAGCTGAGCCTGGTCGACGAGCACCCGGTCGAAGCGCTGCGGATGCTGCGCCACGGCGAGATCGACGTCGCCGTCGTCTTCAGCCACCCCGGCAGCCCGGTCGAGGAGGGGTTCCGCCTGCGGCACCTCGGTGCCGACCCCGTCCACCTGATCAGCCGGAAAGCCGGTGACCGCCTCGAGAACCACCGGGACTCCGGGTGGATCGGCGGCTGCCCCCGGTGCCAGGAGGAACTGGGCGCGGTGTGCGCCCGGGCGGGCTTCAGCCCGCGCATCGCCTGCCTCAGCGACGACATGGTCGTCGTGCAGTCGCTGGTCGCCGCCGGAGCGGGCGTCGCCATCCTGCCCGGGCTCGCGCTGGAGGCTCACCGCCGACCCGGCGTCCACGCGACCGAAACCGGCTTCCGGCGCCGGATCCACGCCGCCACCTACGGCGAGCCGCCCGACCCGCCCGCGGTCGCGGCCGTGCTGGCCGCGCTCACGGACGCGGCGTCAGGCGCGCTGGCCTGACCAGGCCGCCCACAGCTTCGCGTACCGACCGCCCGCGGCGACCAGTTCGTCGTGGGTGCCGGACTCCACCACCGCGCCCGCGTCGAGGACCACGATCCGGTCGGCCGCCGCCGCCTGCGTCAGCCGGTGGGCCACCACCAGCGCCGTGCGTCCTTCCAGGGCCGCGGCGGCCGCCGCCTCCAGGACCCGCGAGCCCGCGCTGCCCGCCTCCGCCGTGGCTTCGTCGAGGATCGCGATCGGTGGGTCGGCCAGCACCAGCCGGACCAGGGCGAGCTGCTGGGCCTGCGTCACGGTCAGCTGGTGGCCGCCTTCGCCGACGACTGTCGCGAGGCCGTCCGGCAGGCTGTCCACCCAGGACAGTGCGCCCACTTTCGCCAGTGCTGCCCGGAGTTCCGAGTCGGTCGCCGACGGGCGCGCCAGGCGGAGGTCGTCGGACAGGGGTCCTGCGAAAACGTGGACCTCCTGGCTGATCAGCGCGACCGTCCGGCGGGTCGCCTCGGGTCCCAGCTCCTCCAGCGGGACGCCGCCGAGCGTGACCGAGCCCGTGGTGGGTGCGTGGATCCCCGCGATCAGCTTGGCCAGCGTCGTCTTGCCCGCTCCGCTCGCCCCGACCAGCGCCACCCGTTCACCGGGGGCGACGCCGAGGTCGATGTCGCGCAGCACCGGATGACCGTCCACATAGGAATAGCCGGCCGCCGCGGTCTTCACCGACGCGTCGACCGGCCGGGCCGGCCGCGCGGGCGCGGCTTCGGCGGGCAGGTCCGCGACGCCGATCAGCCGCGCGAGGCCGGCCGCGGCCGCCTGCGCGTCGTCGACCAGTGCCAGCGCCGTCGTGATCGGGCCGAAGAGGCTGTGGAAGTACAGCGCCGCGGCCGTCGCGCCGCCGACCGTCACCGCGTCCGCCCCGACCAGCAGGAACCCGGTGGCCAGCACGGCCGACAGCCCGACGAACTCCGCCAGGTTGAGCCGCGCGTAGAACCGCGTCACCAGCCGGATCCCGCGCAGCGCGAGCTCGACGGCGGTGTTCGACCGTTCGCGCACCCGGTCCAGGTGGGTGTCCGCCAGCCGGAACGCGCGGACGGTCTTCGCACCGCCGATCGTGTCCAGCAGCTGCTGCTGTTGCGCCCCGACGGCCTCGCGCTGGCTCGCGTACAGCGGTTTCGCGCGCGGCACGTACCAGCGGACGGTCCACAGCTGGATCGGCACGGCGACGAGCGCGGCCAGCAGGAATCGCCAGTCCAGCACCGCCAGCGCGCCGAGGGTGAGCACCACCGTCAGCACCGAGCGGCCCAGCTCGGGCAGTGCCTGCCGGACGGCTTCGGCGACGACCGAGACGTCGTTCGTCACGCGGGTGGTGAGGTCGCCGGACCCGGCGCGCTCCAGCTGGTCGAGCGGCAGGCCAAGGGCCCGCTCGACGAACCGTTCGCGCAGCTCGGCCAGCATCGTCTCGCCCAGCCGCGCGACCAGCGAGACACCGATCGCCGTCGCGACCGCCTGGGCGAGCGCGACGAGCACCAAGCCCACCACGGGCGCCACGAGCTCGGCCGCCGGGTGGCGGGTCGCGACCAGGTCGACGACCCGGCCGAGCAGGGGAGCGGTGAGCAGCCCGATCGCCGTCGCCGCGACGAGCATCGTGAACGCGGCCGCGGCCCGGCCCTTCGACCGGCCGGCGAGCTCGCCGACGACGGCGCGGATCCGGCGGCCGTCGGCCACGGGGAGGAGTTCGCGGGTCACGACAGCACCGCCGCCCGGTAGTCGGCGCGACCGGCCAGCTCGGCGTGGCTGCCTTCGCCCGCGATCCGCCCGTCGTCGAGGAGGACGACGCGGTCGGTCGCGGCGAGCAGCGCCGGGCTGGTGGTCACGAGGATGGTGGTGCGGCCGCGCCGCAGTTCGGCCAGGCCCGCGGCGATCCGGGCTTCGGTGACGGTGTCGACGGCGGTCGTCGGGTCGTGCAGCACGAGCACCGGCGCGTCCACGGCGAGGGCGCGGGCGAGCGCGACCCGCTGCCGCTGCCCGCCCGAGAGCGACCGCCCGCGTTCGCTGACGGCGGTTTCGACGCCGTCGGGCAGCGCCTCGGCCACCTCGTCGACGGCAGCGGCGGTCATCGCCGGTTGGGCCAGCGGCCCGGTGCCGCAGTTCTCGGCGACGGTGCCGGCGAACAGGTCCGCGTCGTGCGCGGCCACCAGCACCACCTCGCGAACCCGGCTGGGGTCCACAGTGGACAGGTCGACCGCGTCGACCGTCACCGTGCCGGTCGCGGGGTCGGCCGCGCGGCCCAGGCAGTCCAGGAGGTCGGTCGCGGCGGCCGGGTCGGTGGCGACCACGCCGAGCAGTTCGCCGGGGCGGGCTTCGAAGTCGACGTCCCGCAGCGCGCCGCGCCCGAGCGCGGACAGCTTGACGTGGCCCGCGGCCGGCGTCGGGAGCGTGGCGTCCCCGGCGTCGACGGCGGGGGGCGCGTTGAGGACGTCGGCGATGCGCCCGGCCGACGCCCGGCCCTGGGCGAGTTCGCCGTTGACCCACGAGAAGATCGAGAACGGCGTGATCAGGTACTGCGCGAGCCCGACCGCGGCGACGAGGTCGCCGACGCTGATGTCGCCCGCGGCCGCGAGGTTCCCGCCGACGAGCGCGACGACGGCGATGAAGATCCCGGTCAGCGCGAGCAGCGCGCCGTTGTGCCAGGCCTGGGCGCGCGCCGCCCGCAGCGTCGCCTTCAGCGAGTCCCGGCTGGTGCGGCGGTAGCGGTCGACGGCCGCGCGTTCGGCGCCGACGCCCTTGAGGACGCGCAGGCCGGCGACGAGGTCGGTGGCGACACCCGAGGCGAAGGCGGAGCGTTCCTGCTCGGCTTCGCTGCGGCGTTCGAGGGGTTTGCCGATCAGGTGCGCGAGGTAGAGCATCGGCGGCGTGCCGAGCAGCACCAGCAGGCCGAGCGGGACGCTCATGGTGAGCAGCACGACCGCGCTGACGAGCAGCCCGGCCAGCCCGGCGGCACCGAACGGCAGGACGCCGTTGACCTGGCCGACGCGCTTCGCGTCCGACGTCCCGACGCTGACGAGCTCGCCCGCGAGGGACTCCGCGCCGCCGCCGGGGTGCAGGACTCGGCGGCCGACGTCGAGGCGCAGGTCGTGGGCGGCGCGTTCGGCGGCGCGCTCGCCTAAGCGGGCGCCGAGGCGGTAGCTGGTCGACAGCACGGCGAAGAGCACGCCGAGGATCGCGAGCCAGAGGAGCAGCGTGCCCACCGATCCGCCCGCGACGGCCTGGTCGATCACCACGCCGATCACCACCGGCACCAGCGCCTCGCCGCCCTGGTGGCCCGCGGTCAGCAGCGCCGCGAGGGCCACCGATCGCCGTTGCCCGGTGATCGAACGGCGGAGGACTTCCCGTCCGGTCGTGCGCACCCGCGCCTCCCTGTCCTGTCGTGGGATAGGTAAGGCTAGTCTAAGTAAAGAAGTTACGGGAGCACGGTCGGCTTCGTCTCACTCGTGTCCGGCTCGCCGAAGCGGGCGAGGGCGAGCGCGGCGGCCACGGCGAGGACGAACCCGGCGATCGCCGGCACCGTGAACCCGGGGCGGGTCCGGTCGCCGAGCACGAGCACGCCCACCAGCGACGGGAAGACGGTCTCGCCGAGCACCATCATGGCGGTGCTCGTGGTGACGCTCCCGCGTTGCAACGCCGTGGCGTAGAAGAGCATCGCCATCCCGCCCGCGACCGCGACGGTGTAGGTCGCCGGGTCGGTGAGCAGGTCGAGCGGCGCGAGGCTGGGGATGATCCGGCCGGCGATGGCGACGACGCCGAAGCTGAGGCCGGCGACGAGCCCGAGCGCGGGCGTCCGGATGTGGCGGCTCGCCTTCCCGGCGGCGATCCCGGCGACGGCGAGGACGGCGACGGCCCCGATCAGCCCGAGCCGGAAGCCGAGCCCGACGGGATCGGAGCCTTCGCTCTCGGCGGCGGCACCGAGCAGCGCGAGCCCGGCGCACACGACGGCGACGGCGGCCCACTCCTGCGTCCCGAGCCGGACGCCGAGGAACCGTGCGGCGACGGCGGTGACGGCGAGACTGGCGGCGAGGGCGGCCTGCACGACGAAGAGCGGAAGGACGTGCAGGGCGGCGATCTGCGCGACGAACCCGAGGACGTCGAGGGAGAGGCCGAGCACGAACTTCCACTGCTTCAGGACCCGCACGAGCAGTTTCGGGTCGACGCCGGTGCCGGTCCCGGTGTCCGTGGCCTTGGCGGCGACCGACTGCATCACCGAAGCCACGCCGTACGCGATCGCCGCGCCGAGCGCGCAGAGCAGTCCCCACCACATGGCGATCACTCTATTTTGTCGGTGCGGTGGGGTACGTTGCGGTCATGTCGAACACGAGTTCGAAGACGCAGCGGTCGTGGCCCGGGCGCCTGGCCTTGGACGAGTTGCGCCTTCAGCTGGACTTCTTGCAGTTCCTCCGCGCGACGGCGGTGAACAAGCTGGCGGGGCTGCCGGTGGGGTTGGCGGTGGCCACGCCGTTGCCTTCGTCGCCGCGGTTGAGTGCGCTGGGGGTGGTGAAGCACCTGACGGCGGTCGAGCGGTGGTGGTTGTCGATCGAGGCCGGGGGAGCGGATCTGCCGTCGTTGTGGGCCGGGTCGCCGGATCCCAGCTGGGATCTGGGGCCGGACGACACGCCGGCGTCGGTGGTGGCGGCGTACAAGGCCGAGTGGGCGCGGGCGGAGAAGTCGCTGCGGCGGCTGGGGCCGGACGACCGGACCCGGCGGCGGGGGGAGTTCACGGTGCGGTGGGTGGTGGCCCATGTCGTCCAGGAGACCGCGCGGCACGTGGGGCATTTGGATCTGCTGCGGGAGCTGGCGGATGGGGAGGTGGGGGAGTAGAGCCTGGTTGCCGGCGGCCGCGGTGGTCTCGGCCGGAAATTCGCGTGACGTGTCCGGCTAACCTGGGTTCGTGGCCGTCGTCGCGGAATACCGCCGATTTACCGGCCCCCTGGCCCTTCGCGGGCGCCAGCGGGGTTCCGGTGTCACGCTCGGCACTGTCTGAACAACGTCCCGAACGGACCTCGCCGGGTGCCCGGGCCAGGGGAGCGCTTTCGCTCGCCCGTCCCGCTCACCCAGGAGGCTCCGTCATGCCCGAACCACTCACCCCCGCCCAGCTCACCCGCGACCTCGCCGTCCGCGATCTCACCGATCCCGCCGCCGGGCCGCACGCCCTTCAGCTCGTGGTCGACCTGGCCGTCTCCGCCGTGGCCCGCCCCGGCACCGAAATCCGGCGGTGGCTCGGCGACCGGATCGTCACCGTCGCCGACAACTACGACCACCTCGGCTACCACCCCGCCGACGTCACCCGCGACGCTCGCTACACCCGTTACGTCGACGACAGCCACGTCCTGCGCAGCCACTCCAGCGCCCTGATCCCCGCGGCGCTCCGCGCGCTCAAAGCCCGCCCCGCCGACGACGTCCTGCTCGTCTGCCCCGGCGTCGTCTACCGGCGCGACAGCATCGACCGCCTGCACACCGGCACCCCGCACCAGCTCGATCTCTGGCGCATCACCCGCGCGACCACCGACGGAACCGACCTCCAACGGCTCGTGAAATCCCTCGTCGAAACCCTCCTGCCGGGACGGCGATGGCGGCTCGAACCCCGCCGTCATCCGTACACAGTGGACGGTGCGCAGCTGGACGTCGAGCACCGAGGCGAGTGGGTCGAGGTCGCCGAGTGCGGGCTCGCCCACCCGGCCGTCCTCGCGCGGGCCGGGCTCGGGGACGGCTGGTCCGGCCTCGCCCTCGGCTTGGGCCTCGACCGGGTGCTCATGCTGCTCAAAGGCATCCCCGACATCCGCCTGCTGCGCTCGGCCGACCCGGCCGTCGCCGCGCAGCTCACCGATCTCGCGCCCTACCGGCCGGTCTCGGCACTGCCGCCGGTGCGTCGGGACCTCTCGATCGCCGTCGCGGCCGACGATCGGGCCGAGGACCTCGGCGACCGCGTCCGCACCGCCCTCGGCGAAGACGCCGACGTCGTCGAGTCGGTCGAGATCCGGGGGGAGACGCCGTGCGCGCGGCTCCCACCGCAGGCCCTGGCCCGCTTGGGCGCGGCGGAACACCAGAAGACCTCCTGGTCCGCCTGGTGCTCAGGCCCCTCGACCGGACGCTGTCCGACGCCGAGGCCAACGTCCTGCGAGATCGTGCCTACGCTGCCCTCCACCAGGGCAGCGCGTACCAGTGGTCACGCCCGGAGCCCTCGTAGCGCGAGGGCGGCGAAGCGTCGCGAAGCCGCGACGCGCGCGGCCGGTGACGCCGCTCGGATCCCGCTGTTGGCCATGAGGATCAGGACGAGGTCGTCCAAGACGACGTCGGCCCGCACCGCGCCCGCCTCCTGCGCGCGGCGGATCAGCTCCGCGATCGAGCGCAACGCCCGTTCGCGGTCCGCGGTGAAGTCGATCGCGTGCGGGAACGCCGCCGTGAACGCCGCCGTGAAGCCTTGGTCGCGCGCCTGGATGTCGCACAGCTTCTCGACCACCAGGGTGAGGCCGCGCCACGGGTCCGGGTCGGCCAGTCCTTCGTCCACGACGGCGTAGCACGCCCGCATCTGGTCGGTGAACGCCTCCGTGACCAGCAGTTCCTTCGTCGGGAAGCGGCGGTACAGCGTCGCCGGTCCGACGCCGGCGCGCCGGGCGATCTCGCGCATCGGGACGTCCAGGCCGTCGGCCGCGAACACCTCGCGGGCCGCCTCGAGGATGCGCGAGCGGTTGTCGCGGGCGTCGGACCGCAGCTTGTGAGGCAAAAGATCGACCACGCTCTCAGTTTAGCCAAGTGGACGCCGGCGTCCACTACCGTCGTGCGCATGAAAGCTATTGCGGTACAGGCGTTCGGCAGCCCCGAGGGGCTCGCGGTCGTCGACCTCCCGGACCCCGAACCGGGCCCCGGGCAGGTGCTGGTCACGACCGAGGCGATCGGCGTCGGCGGGGTCGACGCCGTGATCCGTAGCGGCGCGCTCGCCGCGTACGGCTTCCGGCCCGGCCACATCCTCGGCGGCGAAGTCGCGGGCACGGTGACGGTGGTCGGCGACGGCGTCGATCCGGCGTGGCTCGGCCGGCGCGTGTGGGCCTTCACCGGCACCGGCGGGGGCTACGTCGAACGGGCCGTCGCCGCGGCCGACACCCTCGTCGCCCTGCCGGAGACGCTGACCCCGGTCGACGCGGTGACGCTCGGCAGCTCCGGCATGGTCGCGCACTTCGCGCTGCGGCACGCGCACTTCGCCGACGGCGAGTCGCTGCTGATCCGCGGTGCGGCGGGCGGCATCGGGATCATGGCCGTGCAGCTCGCCGGCAAAGCCGGCGCGATCGCGGTGACGACGTCGTCGCCGGAACGCGGGCAGCGGCTACGGGACCTCGGCGCGACACAGGTGCTGAACCGCGACGGCGACGGCCCGGACACCTACGACGTCGTCCTCGACATCGCCGCCGGCCCGGCGCTGCCCGCGTTCTTCGCCAAGCTGAACCCGAACGGCCGCCTGGTGGTGGTCGGCGTCGTCGGCGGCGAACCGCCGGCGGACTTCGGCAGGGAACTGTTCACGGCGTTCCGCAGGTCCCTGTCGTTCGCGGTGTTCAGCGCGGACAGCATCCCCTGGACCGACCGGCGCGCGGTACTGGCGGACGTGTTCGCCGCCGCGACCCGCGGCGAGCTGACCTCGGTGGTCCACGAGGTGCTGCCCTTGGAAGACGCGGTGGCCGCGCACCGGAAGATGCGGGACGGCGAGGTGTTCGGACGGATCGTGCTGACCCCGTCGGAAAGCTGACCCGTAGGGTGGGGCCATGGCAGATCGGCTCTACTTCCGGCAGCTGCTCGCCGGGCGGGACTTCGCCGTCGGTGACCCGGTGGCGACGCAGATGGTGAACTTCGCCTACCTCATCGGCGACCGGGACACCCGGGATGCGGTGATCGTCGATCCCGCCTATGCCGTGCAGGATCTGCTCGACGTGCTCGAAGCCGATGGCATGCGGCTCACCGGCGTGCTCGCCACCCACCACCACCCCGACCACGTCGGCGGCTCGATGCTCGGCTTCGACCTGCCGGGCATCGCCGAACTCCTCGCCCTGCGGCCGGTGCCGATCCACGTCAACGGCGCCGAAACCGAGTGGGTTCGCCGCGTGACCGGGGTGGAGACCACCGATCTGCGCGCGCACGACCACGACGACGTCCTCGAGGTCGGGTCCGTTCCGATCCGGATGCTGCACACCCCGGGCCACACGCCCGGCAGCCAGTGCTTCCTCGTCGAGGACAAGCTCGTCTCCGGCGACACGCTCTTCCTCGAAGGCTGCGGCCGCACCGACTTCCCCGGCGGCGACGCCGAGGAGATCTACCGCAGCCTGCAGGCCCTCGCCGGGCTGCCCGGCGACCCGGTCGTCTACCCCGGCCACCAGTACTCGGCCGAGCCGTCGGCCGCGCTGTCCGACGTCAAGCGCACCAACTTCGTCTACCGGCCGCGGTCGCTCGACGAATGGAAGGCCATGTTCGGCGGCTGAGCAAGGGCGTTCCACGGGCTGAAACCCCGCGGTTTCACGGACTGGGCACCGATTGACTTGGCCCGCCCGGGGCCCGATGGTCGGGACCACTCAGGTCCCGAACATCCCCGTCCCCGGGAGAAATCCGTGTCGATCTCCACCACGGGCGTGCTCCCGCGCGCCCGGAAACGCGCCGAACGGCCCCCGCGCCGAAGCGCACACCGGCCCGACCTGCGGCGCTGGATCAGCCCGGTGGTGCTCGTCGCCGCCTGGCAGATCGCCAGTGCCACCGGCGTCCTGCCACCCGACAAGCTCAGTTCACCGTGGACGGTGGTGCAGGCCGGCGTCGAGGTCGCGCGCAGCGGCGAGCTCGGTGACGCCTTCGCCGTGTCGCTCGGGCGCGTCGGCGCCGGGTTCGCGATCGGCGCCCTCGTCGGCGCGGTGCTGGGCATCGTGTCCGGGCTGTCCCGCTGGGGCGAGGTGCTGGTCGACCCGCCGGTCCAGATGCTGCGCACGCTGCCGTTCCTGGGCCTGATCCCGCTGTTCATCCTGTGGTTCGGGATCGGCGAGGAGACCAAGATCGTGCTGGTCGCGCTCGGGGTGGCGTTCCCGCTCTACCTCAACGTCCACTCGGGAATCCGCGGCGCCGACCCGAACCTCGTCGAGGCGTCGCGGGCGCTCGGGTTCAGCCGCGCGGAACGGCTCTGGCACGTGGTGATCCCGGGCGCGCTGCCGCAGGCGCTGGTCGGGCTCCGGCAGTCGCTCGGGATCGCCTGGCTGGCGTTGATCGTCGGCGAGACGGTCAACGCCGACGCCGGCGTCGGCTACCTGATCAACAACGCGCGGGAGTTCCTGCGCACCGACGTCGTGGTCGTCGGCCTCGTCCTGTACGCCCTGCTCGGCCTGGTCACCGACGCGCTGGTTCGGCTGCTCGAACGGAAGGTGCTGCGGTGGCGAACCCGGTAGCCGAGGTCCGGAACCTCACGAAGAAGTTCGGCGACCGGACCGTCCTGAGTGGACTGGAGCTGACCGTCGGACGCGGCGAGTTCGTCGCCCTGCTGGGCCGCAGCGGCTCCGGCAAGTCGACGCTGCTGCGGGTGCTCGCGGGCCTCGACGACGACGTGGACGGCCAGGCCACCGTGGCCGGAACCGTCTCCGTCGCCTTCCAGCAGCCGCGGCTGCTGCCCTGGCGGAAGGTCTGGCGCAACGTCGTCCTCGGCCTGCGTCAGGACGGCGTCTCGAAGGCCCGCAACCGCGCGCTGGCCGAGAAGGCCCTGGCCGAGGTGCACCTGACCGGGCACGCCGACGACTGGCCGCTGACGCTGTCCGGCGGCGAGGCCCAGCGCGTCTCGCTGGCCCGCGCCCTGGTCCGCGAACCCGGCCTGCTCCTGCTCGACGAGCCGTTCGGCGCCCTCGACGCGCTGACGCGGATCGCGATGCACGGGCTGGTCGTGGACCTGTGGCGGCGGCACCAGCCCGGCGTGCTGCTGGTGACCCACGACGTCGACGAGGCCCTGCGGCTCGCCGGCCGGGTCCTGGTGCTCGACGGCGGCCGGATCGTGGCCGAGCACCGGCCGCGCGAAGCCGATCACGACGACCTTCGCCGGCGCGTGCTGGCGGACCTGGGGGTGACCGAAGATGCGGTGGCGTAACGGAATCGCGGTGGTCGCGGCGGCACTGGCGCTGGCCGGGTGCGGCTCGGCGACCGGTGCCGATCAGGCGGCCGTGCCGGGCCCGGTGAGCGCGGCGGACCTGGCCAAGGTGACGCTCAAGGTCGGCGACCAGAAGGGCGGCGTGAAATCGCTGCTCACCGCGGCCGGCCAGCTCGACGGCACGCCGTACAAGATCGAATGGTCGACGTTCACCTCCGGTCCGCCACTGCTCGAAGCTGCGTCGGCCGGCGCGATCGACACCGGCCGCGTCGGCAACACGCCGCCGATCTTCGCGGCCGCGGCGAAGGCGAAGATCAAGGTCATCAGCGTCTCGCGCAGCAACGTGGAGCGGGAGGCCATCCTCGTCCCGCCCGATTCGACGCTGCCGAACGTCGCCGCGTTGAAGGGCAAGACGATCGGGGTCGCCAAGGGCTCGTCGGCCCACGGCCAGCTGCTGAACACGTTGCACAACAACGGGTTGTCCACGAAGGACGTGAAACTGAGCTTCCTGCAGCCGTCGGAGGCCTACGCCGCGTTCACCCAGCACACGATCGACGCCTGGGCGATCTGGGACCCCTACACCGCGCAAGCCCAGATCGAAGCGCACGCCCGGGTGCTGGCCGACGGCCGGGGCGCCTCGAACGGCCTCGGCTTCCTGACCGCGAGCACCGCCGCGCTGGCCGATCCCGGCAAGAACTCGGCGCTGCGGGACTTCGCCGTCCGGGTCGTCAAGGCGCAGAAGTGGGCCGACACGCACCGGCCGGACTGGGCCCGCGCGTGGGCGAAGGAGACCGGGCTGAAGCTCGAAGTCGCGCAGAAGGCCGTCGACGCGGGCCGCGACCGGCCGATCGCGCTGGACGATTCCGTGGTGGCGTCCGAACAGCAGCTCGCGGACGCGTTCACCGAAGAGAAGACGCTGCCGGGCAAGGTGGACTTCGCCGCGTTCGCCGACCGGCGGTTCGCCCCCGAGCTGGACCAGGCTAGGAGCAACGGATGACCATCGCGCTGCACTGGTTCCTGCCCACCAGCGGCGACGGCCGCACGATCGTGGAGCGCTTCCACGCCAACCGGTCCCAGGGCCCGTCGGCGCAGCGGCAACCCGACCTGGACTACCTGGCCCAGGTGGCGCGCGCCGCCGAGCGGCAGGGCTTCGAAGGCGTTCTCACCCCGACCGGCACGTGGTGCGAGGACGCGTGGCTGACCACGGCCGCGCTGATCCGCGAGACGAAGCGGCTGAAGTTCCTCGTCGCGTTCCGCCCCGGCGTCATCTCACCGACCCTGGCCGCGCAGATGGCCGGCACCTTTCAGCGTCTCTCGGAAGGCCGGGTGCTGCTCAACATCGTCACCGGCGGCGACGCGGTCGAGCAGCGGCGCTTCGGCGACTGGCACGACCACGACGCCCGGTACGCGCGCACGGACGAGTTCCTGACGATCGTGCGCGGCGTCTGGTCCGGGCAGCCGTTCGACTTCGCGGGCGAGCACCTGCGCGTCGAAGGCGCGACGACGCTGGCCGCGCCGGACCCGGTGCCGCCGATCTACTTCGGCGGTTCGTCGCCCGCGGCGCTGCCGGTCGCCGCGCGGCACGCCGACGTCTACCTGACCTGGGGCGAGCCGCCCGCGCAGGTCGCGGAGAAGATCGGCAAGGTACGCGAGCTGGCGGGCGACCGGCCGATCCGGTTCGGCGTCCGGCTCCACACGATCTCGCGCGACACCTCGGCCGAGGCGTGGGCGGAGGCGCAGAAGCTGCTGGACGCGTTGAGCCCCGAGCAGGTCGCCAAGGCGCAGGCGCAGCTGGCGGCGAGCGAGTCGGTCGGGCAGCAGCGGATGGTCGCGCTGCACGGCGGCCGGACCGACGGCGGCGTGCGCGGGCTGGAGATCCACCCGAACCTGTGGGCGGGCGTCGGCCTGGTCCGCGGCGGCGCGGGCACCGCGCTCGTCGGCAGCCACGAAGAGGTCGCGGACCTGATCGAGGAGTACCACAGCATCGGCGTGCGCGAGTTCGTGCTGTCGGGCTACCCGCACCTGGAGGAGGCGTACTGGTTCGGCGACGGCGTCCGGCCCGAGCTGGCCCGGCGCGGGCTGCTCAAGGAGTACTAGCCCCAGCGGGTCGAGGCGTAGACGACGATGTTGTCCCGATAGGACCGTTTCGCCGCGTCGAAGCTGCCGCCGCAGGTGATCAGCCGCAGCGCGCTGCCCGGTGCGGGCCCGTACACCGCGTCGGTCGGGAACGCGTTCTTCGGGTAGCGCTGGACGGCGTCCACGACGAACCGCGCCTGGACGCCGTCCGACCGCCCGACGAACACCTCGTCGCCGTCGCGCAGGTCGCGCAGCCGGAAGAACGGCGCCGGGCCGGACCGGGAGTCGACGTGCGCGGCGATCACCGCCGGCCCGGGGTCGCCCGGCACCGGGCCGGCGGCGTACCACCCGACGTCCTCGAAGCGCGCCGGTGCTTCGAGCTGGTGGTCCGCGCCCAGCCCGAGCGGGACGAGCGCGGGCGCGTCGACGCCGATCGCCGGGATCCGCAGCCGCACCGGGCGGACGTCGGCCGCCGTGGGCAGCGGCTTCGGCCCGGTCGCCACCTCGGTCGTGGTCACCACCGCCGGCGGTGCCACCGGTGCCGGCGCCGGGGCACAGCCCGCCACGAGCAACGCCGCGACGAGCAGTGCTCCGAGGTCAGCGCGCACGAGCCGCCCGGCGTCCCACGAGCAGCGCGGCCAGCAGCCCGATCGCCGCGAAGGCGGGCCAAAGCGGCGACCCGGACGGCGACGCCGTACCACCGCCACCGGTTTCGACGCCCAGCTTCGGCGGCTCGGGCAGCGAAGCGCCGTCGGAAATCGGGTTCGCCTTCAGCACGCCGTTGTTCTCGAGGACGAACACGCTCGTCGAACTGCCGGCCTTGACGTCGATCTCGGGGCTGGTCTTGGCCGTGCCACTGCGCAGCTGCAGCGGCCAGCGCCCCTCCGGCACGTCGACGTAGGGCGAGGTGAAGCCGTAGGGCGCGTCCTTGGCGAGCAGGACGCCGGGGCCGTCGACGGAGACCGGCGCGATCGCCGCCGACCCTTCGACGATCCGGAGCCGGCCCTTGCCCGCCGCGGGCGCGGTGAGGTCGTCGGTCACCAGGGTGCCCTTGAGCGTGTTGCCGGGACCGTTCGCGAAGACCAGCAGCGAGTACGCGGACTGCCCGGCGATCTCGATCGTCGCCGACAGCGCGGGCGGGGTGCTCGACGCGGCGTCGGCGGGGCGCATCGACAGCGTGTACTTGCCGGGATCGAGTGAGGAGTACGGCGTGACGGCGCCGTAGCCGGCCTTGCGGATGACGACCTTCTCGGCCTGGCCGAACGGCGCGAAGTAGATGTCGACCGGCGGGACCTTGGGGGAGAGGTGGCCGACCCGGATCCAGCCGACGCCCGGGCCGGGGGCGGTCGCCGCATCGGCCGTGACCGGCGTCAGCGCGACGAGGAGGAGGGCCGCGGCGGTCAGCCCGCCGGGTCTGAGCAGGAGCTGGGGCAGAGTGCGCATCGTCGGGCCTCTTTTGCCGTCAGGGGGAGGAGAACGGGACGAGCAGTCCCGGGGGTGCGAACAGCGGGTAGGTGACCAGCACGCCGCCGCCGGTCCGGGTGACCGACGAGGGGCGGAACAGGTCGCGCTGGCCGGTGTAGAACGCGGCCGCGCCGTCTTCGCCGCCGGTCAGCAGCACCCGGCGGCGGGGTTGCCCGGCGGGGTCTTCGCCGGGGACTTCGGGGAACGCCGCGACCCGGACCGGCTGCAGCGCCGCGAGCGCGGCGATCGTCGCGATCAGCCGGGGGTCGACGCGGCCCGCGCGCAGCGGGCCGGCGGCGTCGGAGGTGACCGTGATCCGGGTCGAGGCCAGCAGGGCTTCGCCCGCGTGGGCGCGGGCCGACGATTCCGAGGGCGCGGCCGGGTCTGCGGGCGGCAGCCCGAGGCGCGAGACGGTGACGCGGTCGTCGCCGGTGCCGAACACCGCGGTCGCGGCGGCGGTCTCGAACGCGGTGCCGATGTCCGGGTACCGGTGCCGCAGACCGGTCTCGCCGGCGGTGAACACGGCCCAGTCGGCGGGTGGGCAGCGGTCGGCGCACGCGGCGGCCGAGACGAGCATGCCGGTCGGCCAGCCCGCCCTCGCCAGCTCGGCCCAGGCGGCGTCGCCGACCAGCAGGCGGGAGCCGGAAGCGTTGACCCGCAACCAGTCCCGTGCCTCGGCGAGGGGTCCGCTCGGGCCGGCCGCGGGCCGCAGAGCGGGGTAGCCGTACGCCCAGCCGACGGCGATCGTCGCGGCCAGCACGACCGCGGCCAGTGCGACACCGGTGCCGCGCCGCGTTTCCCACCGGTGGGCCGCGCCGCGCTGCCGGGTCACGGCCTGGACGACGCCGGCCAGCAGCAGCGGCGTCACCGGCAGCAGCAGGGCGAGCACCGCGGTGTCCGGGACCCCGGGCACGAGCAGGGTGCCGGCCAGCAGCAGGCCGGACACGGCGAACGGCCGCAGCGACCGCACCGCGAGGGCGGCCACCAGCGCGACGGTCGACAGGACCGCCCAGGACGGGTCGAGCGCGACCCAGTCGGCGACCGAGGGACGACCGGCGGCCGCGAGGTGCGGCCGCAGGAGACCCGCCGCGGGACCGAACGCGAGGCCGAGCCCGAGGTTGAGCAGCACCGCCACGAGCGCGGCCCGCACGGGCGCGCGCCGCACCAGCAGCCAGCCGGCCGCGGGCAGGAAGACCAGCGCCAGCGGCGAAGTGAGCACCGCCGCCAGCAGGCAGAGCGCGGCGAAGACGTCGTGCCGGATCCGCGCGCCGGGCCGGGTGAGCAGCACCAGCGCGCCCAGCGCCCACACCGCCGCCAGGTGCTCGACGACGACCAGCCGCTGCAGGCCGAGCGCCAGCGGGGACGCCGCGAGCAGCAGCACCGCGGCCGCCGCCGCCCACCGCGTCAGGCCGAGCCGGCGGGACAGGACCCACAGCAGCAGGGCGCCGGCCACCGCGACGACGAGCATCGCCTCGCGGACCGCCGCGAGCGCCGTGGCCGAGCGCCCGAAGGCGTCCGAGAGCATCGTGTACGCCGAAAGCTGCCACCAGCCGAACGGGCTGGCCCCGGCGCCGCCCGCGTCGGTGAAGGCCGTGAGGTGCCCGAGCGCGTACGCGTGCGCGACGTTCGCGGCTTCGGCGGGCAGGGCGGGTGCCGGCGCGGCGAGGTAGAGCACCCGCAGGCCGCCGGCCAGCGCCAGCAGCGCGAGCACGGTGTCGAGCGACAGCAACCGGTGCGCGGCCGCCGGTTCGGAGAGCGTCGCGGGGGAGCGGCCCGAAACCGTCGTCCCCCGGCTGTGCTGGGCCATTGGACGGATCGTAGCCGCTCCCGATCAGCCGTCCAGCTCGGGAGGGTTACGTCAGCCGGTCGGCCCAGTGACTGCGAAAGCCTTGTCCCGCAAGATTATTTCCGACTGTCCGGAGTGGATCCGGAGAGTGTCCGGGTCAACGCGAGCGCGACCGTCCGGACGGCGGGCGCGACCCGTTCGGTCCGCATCCGGTTGGCCCAGCCGGAAATCGAGACCGCGGCCACCGCTTCGCCGCGCGCGTCGAGCAGCGGGCTCGCCGCGCACACGACGCCGACGCCGGATTCCTCGCGCTCCAACGCGATCCCGTCTTCGCGGACCCGCGTCAGCTGACGGCGCAGCAGACCGGGCGCGGTGATCGTCTTGGGGCTCATCCTGGGCAATCCGGCGTCGATCACCTTGTCCACCACGGATTCCGGAGAAAACGCCAGGATCGCCTTGCCGAC
Source organism: Amycolatopsis sp. NPDC049691 (assembly GCF_040675005.1). NCBI lineage: Bacteria > Bacillati > Actinomycetota > Actinomycetes > Pseudonocardiales > Pseudonocardiaceae > Amycolatopsis > Amycolatopsis sp. NPDC049691. Next base: position 194,624 of record NZ_JBFANX010000011.1, on the reverse strand, counting down.
TCCGGTCGCGTGCGCGGGGAACCGGCCGCCGATGCGCGACGGCAGGGTCGGCGCGTCCGGGCCGCGCAGCACGTCGAGGTAGACGACCTCGGTGCCCTCGAGGATCGCGAGGTGGACGGTGTTGCGGGTCGCCTCGCGCAGGTCGGCGAGGTACGGCCGGGCCGCTTCGACCAGCCCGCGGCGCGGCGAGGCCAGTTGGCCGATTTCGAACAGCCGCAGCCCCAGCCGCACCGCACCCCCCTCGCGGGTGAGCAGCCCCGTGTCGGCGAGGTGACCCGCCAACCGGTGCACGGTCGTCTTCGCCAGGCCGGTCCGGCGGGCCAGCTCGGAGACGCCGAGTGCCTCGTCGCCCGGCCGGAAGGCCTCCAGTAGCGCGGCGAGCCGGGCCGCGACGAGACCGTCGCCGCTCGCGCCGTCGTTCCGCCCAGCGGTACGCATGGGTTGAGTGTGCCCGATCTCCCGCGCGACTGTCACGAGGTCGGCAAGGAGGTGGACGTCAGTGGTCGTCGGCGCCGAGCACGAGTTTCACGCAGTGGGCGACGAGCCGCTCGCGCGAGACCTTCAGCGAGCCGTCGAGGTAGGCGATGAAGACGTTGCTGAGCGCGCCCACCAGCCCGATCGCGACCATCCGGCGTTCGGTCTCGTCGCCGTGGGACAGCTGCTCGCCGACGAGCGCGGCGAACACCGGCAGCAGGTGCAGGCCCCGGCGGGTGAGCGCGGGGTCGGTCAGCGGCGCGAGCAGCAGGATCCGGCCCTTGCGGGGGTCGTCGACGATCAGCTCGACGAACGCGCGCACGGCGTGCTCGGCGCGCAGCACCGGGGTCGGCGCGTCCCGGACCGCGTCGACGAGGGCCTGCCGGGCCTGCTCGCCGACCTGCTCGTAGACGGCGGCGACGAGCTCCTCGCGGTCGGTGAAGCTCTCGTAGAAGTAGCGCTCGGTGAGCTTCGCGTGCCGGCACACGGCGCGGACGCTCGTCCCGGCCGAGCCCTCGGTGCCCAGCAGCTCCAGGCCTGCGGAGACGAGCTGCGCGCGCCGCTGCGCCTTCCGGTCGTCCAGGGTCGTGCCCGCCCACGTGCGGCCCGGCATGATCACTCCTCGGTTGACTACGTGTGTTGTCAGATCCTAGCCTGACAACAGCCGTGGTCAGTTTCGACTCGACGAGGAGTGCGCCGATGGACGTCCCCCAGCCGCTGGGCCCCGACTCGCTGACGTGGAAGTACTTCGGCGACTGGCGGGGCCTGCTCATCGCGCTGTGGGCGGGGTCCATGCAGAACATGCACCCGGGCCTCGGCGCCGGCGTCGAACAGCACTCGCGGTTCTTCGAGGAGCGCTGGCAGCGGCTCTTCCGGTCGCTCTACCCGATCGGCGGGGTCGTCTACGACGGCCCGCGCGCCCACCGGACGGCCCTGGAAGTCCGCGGCTACCACGACCGCATCAAGGGCGTCGACGCGCGGGGCCGCCGCTACCACGCCCTCGACCCGGACACCTACTACTGGGCGCACTCGACGTTCTTCGTCAGCACGATCCTCATCGCCGACCACTTCATGGGCGGCATCGGCGAGGCGGAGAAGCGGCGGCTGTTCGACGAGCACGTCACGTGGTGGCGGATGTACGGCATGACCATGCGGCCGGTGCCCGAAAGCTGGGAGGACTTCCAGCGCTACTGGAAGCACATGTGCGCCGAGGTCCTGGAGGACAACAAGGCCACCAGGGACGTCCTCGACCTGCGGGGGATCGCCAAGCCGCCGTTCCTGCCCTGGCTGCCGGACCTGCTGTGGCGGCCGGTGAGCGCGGTGATCGCGAAGAACTTCGTCTGGCTGACGATCGGGCTCTACGACCGCGAGATCCGCGACCTGCTCGGCTTCCGCTGGTCGGAGCGGGACGCCCGGCGGCACCGCCGCGTGGGCAAGCTGATCAACGCCGTGTTCAAGCTCGTCCCGCACGACCGCCGGTACCACCCGCGGGCCCGCGCCGGCTGGCGCCGCGAGCGCGGCGAGGTGGCTCCGGACGCGCCGGTGGTCGAGACTCCACCCAGGAACCTGCCGCCGCTGTCCGAGCGGGGCAAGCCGGAGCACTACGCGCCGAACGTCCGTCGAACCACCTAGGAGGCATTCGTGAAGCTGGGATTCCACGTCGGGTACTGGGGCAGCGGCCCGACCCCGGGCGCGCTGGAAGCCGTGGTGAAGGCCGAGGAGCTCGGCTTCGACTCGGTGTGGACGGCGGAGGCGTACGGCTCGGACGCGTTCACGCCGCTGGCCTGGTACGGCGCGTCCACCAGCCGGATCCGGCTCGGCACGAACATCGTGCAGATGTCCGCGCGCACCCCGACGGCGACGGCGATGAGCGCGATGACGCTCGACCACCTCTCCGGCGGCCGGATGGTGCTCGGGCTGGGCGCGTCCGGCCCGCAGGTCGTCGAGGGCTGGTACGGGCAGCCGTACCCGAAGCCCCTGGCGCGGACGCGGGAGTACGTGGACATCGTGCGGCAGGTGATCGCGCGCGAGGCCCCCGTGACGATCGACGGCCAGCACTTCCAGCTCCCGCTCAAGGGTGGCACCGGTCTGGGCAAGGCGCTGAAGCCGACCGTGCACCCGCTGCGCAAGGAGATCCCCATCTACCTGGCCGCGGAGGGCCCGAAGAACGTCGCCCTCTCGGCCGAGATCGGCGACGGCTGGCTCCCGCTGTTCTTCTCCCCGAAGAGCAACGGCTTCTACAAGGCCGCCCTGGAGGAGGGCTTCGCCCGCGAAGGGGCGCGGCACACCCTGGAGACGTTCGAGGTGCCGTGTTCGATCCCGGTGATCGTGCACGACGACGTCGAGGAGGCGGCGAGCTGGATCAAGCCGTCGCTGGCGTTGTACATCGGCGGCATGGGCGCGAAGAGCGTGAACTTCCACCACGACGTCTTCGCCCGCCTCGGCTACGAGGACGTCGCCGACAAGGTCCAGGAGCTGTACCTGGCCGGCCGCAAGGACGAGGCGACCGCGGCGATCCCGACGTCGCTGGTCGAGGACACCTCGCTGATCGGGCCGCCGGCGAAGATCCGCGACGAGCTGCAGGCCTGGGAGGAAACGGTGGTCACGCAGCTGCTCCTGCGCGGTGACGCGGCGGCACTGGAGAAGATCGCCCGCGCGCTCGGCTAGCGCGGGCCCCTGTCGTGGCCTTGGTCACGACGATGGCACGATTCCCCTCGACCACTACCGGGTGCGCGCCGAGATCGAATACTCATGGCCTGCACCCGGTACGCCTGTTTCGAGGAGGACCATGGCGACGCTGTCCGGCCGGACGAGGTTCCGCTATTCGCTCGGCTCGTTCGTCACCGGGTCCTTCGGCACGGTGCCCGGCCTGGTCCTGGTCAAGTACCTGACCGACACCATGGCCGTGCCCGCCGGCTGGGCCGCCGCCATCGTGTTCGTGCCCAAGGCCTGGGACTTCTTCTTCAACCCGGTCGCCGGCCGGCTGTCCGACGCCGACCTGCTCAAGACCGGCAGCCGGCGCCGCTTCCTGCTGATCGGCGGTGTCGGCGTCGCGATCCTGTTCGCGGCGATGTTCGCCCACCCCGGCTTCGGGAACCCGCTGCCGGACGCGCTGTACGTGGCGGTCCTGTTCGCCGCCTGCGCCACGGCGTACGCGCTGTTCCAGGTCCCGTTCAACGCGCTGCCCGCCGAGCTGACCGAGGACGCGACCGAGCGCACCAAGCTCACCAGCGTCCGGATCGGCGTGCTGGCCGTGACGATCCTGGTCTGCGGCGGCGGCGCCCCGGCGATCACCGCCGCGATCGAGGGCGTCGCCGGCTACCGGGTGATGGCCGTGGTGATCGGGCTGATCGTGCTGGCCGCGACGCTGCTGGTGTACTTCGGGCTCAAGGACGCGCCCGTCGGTTCGCTGCGGCCGAACACCGTGAGCCTGAAGGAACTCGTCAGCACGCTGGCCGGCTGGCGGCCGTTCCGGTGGCTGCTCGGCACGTACTTCATCCAGGCGCTGGGCATCGGCACCGTGCTCGCCGCGATCCCGTTCTTCGCCCAGCGCATCCTCGGCGACGACGCCTACGGCACGATCCTGTTCGTCATCTTCGTCGGCCCGGCCCTGGTCACCATGCCGCTGTGGCCGCGCCTGGGCGACCGCGTCGGCAAGCTGAACGGCTTCCGCCTCGCGACCGGGGCGTTCGCGATCGGCCTGCTGGGACTGGTGTTCGCCCAGTCGATCCCGCTGGTGCTGACGTTCGTCTTCGTGGCGCTGTGCGGCGTCGGGTACGCCGGGATCTCGGTGTTCCCGCTGGCCATCCTGCCGGACCTGATCACCGCCGAGGAGGAACGCACCGGCGAGACCCGCGCGGGGATCGCGGCCGGCGTGTGGACGGCGGGGGAGACGCTCGGGCTGGCCTTCGGCGGCGGGCTGTGGGCGCTGATCCTCGCGTTCGGCGGGTACGTGTCGAGCACGGACGCCACGGCGTTCCAGCCGCACAGCGCGATCGTCGCGATCCTGATCGGGTCGTCGGTCATCCCCGGCCTGCTGATCGCGCTGGCGCTGCCGCTGCTGCGGCGCAAGGTCCTGGAGCCGCGGCATGAGCCGGCCTGACGACGTCCTCGCGGAACTGCGCGAGCTGCGGGCGGGTGACCTGCCGACGCACGGCGGCCGCACCCTGGCGTACGTCTACGACAGTGGTCTGTCCGAAGTGGACTCCCTTGGCGCGGCCGCGCACGCGCTGGCGTCGTCGGCCAACGGCCTCGACCCGACGGCGTTCCCGAGCCTGCTGCGCATGGAGAACGACCTCGTCTCCGCGGCTTCCGCGTTGCTCGGCGACGTTCCCGGCGTGGTCGGGTCCGTGACCTCCGGCGGCACGGAGTCGTGCCTGCTGGCGGTGCTCGCGGCTCGGGACGCGCACCCGGAGATCGCGGCGCCGTCGATCGTGCTGCCGACGACCGCGCACGCGGCGTTCCACAAGGCGGCGCACCTGTTCGGGCTGCGGCGGATCGACGTCCCGGTCGACCCGGTGACCTTCCGCGCCGACCCGGCGGCGATGGCCGCGGCGATCGACGGCTCGACGGTGCTGGTGGTGGCGAGCGCGCCGTCGTACGCGCACGGCGTGCTCGACCCGATCGCCGAAATCGCCGCGGCGGCTTCGGCGCGCGGGGTCCGGATGCACGTCGACGCGTGCATCGGCGGCTGGGTGCTGCCGTACTTCGCCCGTCTCGGCGCCGACGTGCCGCCGTTCGACTTCCGCGTCCCCGGCGTCACGAGCATCTCGGTGGACCTGCACAAGTACGCGTACTGTCCAAAGGGGACGTCGGTGCTGCTGCACGCGTCGGCGGAGCTGCGGCGTTCGCACTACTTCGCCAGTGCGGCCTGGCCCGGCTACACGATGCTGAACACGACGATCCAGAGCACCCGCTCGGGCGGTCCCCTCGCGGCGGCGTGGGCGGTGGTGCGCCACCTCGGCTCCGAGGGCTACCTGGCGTTGGCGGAGTCCACGCGGGAAGCGGTTTCCCGGATCCGGTCCGGCATCTCCGAAGTGCCGGGCCTGCGGGTACTGGGCGACCCGGTGTCGACGCTGATCGCGTTCACCGGTGCCGAAGACGGCTTCGACCTGTTCACCGTGGCCGACGAGATGAAGGTCCGGGGCTGGTACGTCCAACCGCAGTTCGCTCATCTGTCGTCGCCGGTGAACCTGCACCTGACGGTGACGGCGGCCAACCACGGCAGCGAGAAGGAGTTCCTGACCGACCTCGCGGCTTCGGTGGACGCGGCCCGCGCGGCGGGACCGGTGGTCGTCGATCCCGCCGTCGCCGAGTTCGTCGCCGCGTTGGATCCGGAGACGCTGACGTCGGAGCAGTTCGCGGGCCTCCTCGCCGCCGCGGGTCTCGGCGGCGCTTCGCGACTGCCGGACCGGATGGCGGAGATCAACGCGCTCCTCGCAACGGCACCGGCGCCGTTGCGGGAGCGGCTGCTGCTCGAGTTCCTGGGCGCGCTCTACACGCCCTGACTCACTGGTTCCGCGAAGCCAGGCCGGCGGGCGCCGACTTGACGGCCGCGTGGATGGCGTCCGCCAGCGCGAGGGCGTCCTCTTCGGTGAGTTCCAGGGCGACGCGAGCCGACGGGCCCAAGCCCGGATTCCGGAAGTCGATGTTCACCGTGTGCGCGTACGGCGCGTGGACCGGGTGGTCGACGTACACGGTTCCCTCGTTCAGCCGGAACCAGCCGCGGGCGCCCTTGCCGCTGCCCTCGAGTTCGAACTTCTCCGTCAGGTAAGTGCACATGAGCGAGGTCCTCTCAGGCGGTCAGCGTGCGGGAGTAGAAGTCGAGGATGCGTTCCCAGCCGTCCTTGGCGGCTTCCGGCCGGTAGCTCGGGCGGTCGACCGCGAAGAACGCGTGGCCCGCGCCCGCGTAGGTGTGGAACTCGTGCTCCTTGCCCAGCTTCTCCAGTTCGGCCGCCAGCACGGCGACCTCGTCCGGGCTCGGGAACTGGTCGTCCGCGCCGAAGATGCCCAGCAGCGGGCACGACAGCTGCGGGGCCAGGCCCAGCAGCGGTTTCATCTGCTTCATGGCCTCCGGCGGGTCGTTGACGACGAAGGCGCCGTAGCAGTCGACGGCCGCGTCGAGGTCCAGGGAACACGCGGACAGGAACGCGTGCCGCCCGCCCGAGCAGTGCCCGATCACGCCGACCCGGCCGTTGGCGTTCTCCAGCGCGCGCAGGTAGTCCGCCGCGCCCGAGACGTCGCCGACCAGGCGGTCGTCCGGGATGCCGCCGGCCGCGCGGACGGTCGCCGCCGCGTCGTCCGGGTCCGCGCCCGGCGCTTCGCGCGTGTACAGGTTCGGGCAAAGCGCGTTGTAGCCCTCGACGGCGAAGCGGCGCACCATCTCCTTCGTCGCCGCGTCGTAGCCGGGCATGTGGTGGATCACCACGACGCCGCCGCGCGGGGTGTCGTCGGTCGGCTTGGCCAGGTACGCCTCGAGCTCGTCCCCGCCGTGGCCGGTGATGGTGACGGTCCCGGCGACGATCTCGTCGGTCATCGGTTCTCCTTCGATCCCTCGGGGGTGTGGAAGTAGCGCTTGCCGCGCGAGGCGGACGCCACCGCGGCGACGACGGCCATCACCGCGGCCGCGGTGAACACGACCACCAGGCCGTGGTGGAACGGGCCGGACACGAGCCGCGGGAAGAACTCCCCGCCGGTGAGCGCGCTCCGGTCGGCCGGGGAGAGGCCGGCCAGGACGTCCGGGCCGAGCAGGTGCCCGACCGGGTTGCTGCCGAGGAACGCCGCGAACAGCGTGCTGACCGGCGGCAGCTGGGCGACGCCGTCGGCGACGGCCGCCGGGACGCCGTGGGCCTGCAGCCCACCGGTCAGCGTCTGCGGGAGCGACGAAGCCAGCCCGGCGATCATCAGCGAGAAGAACACGCCGATGGACAGCGACGTCCCGGAGTTCTGGAACGTCGCCCGCATGCCGGAGGCGACCCCGCGCTGCTCGGTCGGCACGCTGCTCATGATCGCCGACGTGTTGGGCGCGGAGAACATACCCTGGCCGATCCCGCTGACGACGAGCAGCGCGGCGAACGCCGGGTACGGGAAATCGACGGGCAACGCCAGCAGCCCGAGGAACGCCGCCGCGACCAGCAGCAGGCCGCCGGTGGAGAACAGCCGCGCCCCGAACCGGTCGGACAGGTAGCCCGACACCGGCCCGGCGACCAGGAAGCCCACGGTCAACGGCAGCAGGTAGATGCCCGCCCACAGCGGTGTCCGCTCGTAGTCGAAGCCGTGCAGGGGCAGCCAGATGCCCTGCAGCCAGATGATGAGCATGAACTGCATGCCGCCACGAGCCACCGAAGTCAGCAGCGCGGCGATGTTGCCGGCGGCGAACGCGCGGATCTTGAACAGGCCGAGCTGGAACATCGGCGCGGCGACCCGGGTTTCGATGACGCCGAACAGCAGGAGCAGCAGCACGCCGGCGCCGATCCCGCCGAGCACCCACGGGTTGCCCCAGCCGGTGGCGGCGCCGCCGTGGGGCTGGATGCCGTAGGTGATCGCGGCGAGCAGCACTGCGGTCCCGGCGGCGAAGGTGACGTTGCCGCCCCAGTCGACCTTCGCGCGTTTCGGCGTCCCGACCTCGCGGAGGCTGCGGATCGACCAGATCGTGCCGAGCAGCCCGAACGGGACGCTCACCCAGAACACCGCGCGCCAGTCGATCTCGGCGAGCAGCCCGCCGACGACCAGGCCGAGGAACTGCCCGGCCAGCGCGGTGATCTGGTTGACGCCGAGCGCCATCCCGCGCTGCTCGGCGGGGAAGGCGTCGGTCAGGATGGCGGCCGAGTTCGCCGTCAGCATCGACCCGCCGACGGCCTGCACGACCCGCCAGCCGATCAGCCACAGCGCGCCGCCGCCGGCGTGGAACGGGTCGAACGACAAGGCCACCGACGCGACGCTGAAGACGACGAAGCCGAGGTTGTACATCTTGACCCGGCCGAACATGTCCCCGAGCCGTCCGAGCGTCACCACGAGCACGGCCTGCACCAGCAGGTAGCCGAGGATCATCCAGAGCAGGTAGCCGATGTTGCCCGGGGCGAGCGGGTCGAGGCCGATGCCGCGGAAGATCGCCGGCAGCGAGATGATCACGATCGAGCCGTCGAGCGCGGACATCAGCACGCCGAGCGTGGTGTTCGAGAGCGCGACCCACTTGTAGCGGCTCGGGGCTTCGGTCACCGTCACAGCTCGTCCGCCAGCCGTTCGATGAGCGGGATGGCCGTGATCAGCTCGCGTTGCTCGGCCGCGGTGAACTTCTCGGCCAGCGCGCTCGCCATCTTCCGCGTCGTCCGCGAACGGCGGTCGGTGAGCAGCTTGACCCCGGTTTCGGTGACCGACATCAGCACCTTGCGGCCGTCGGAGTCGTCCTTGCGCCGCTCGACGAGCCCACGCTCGACCAGCCCGGCCAGGGTCACGCCCATGGCCTGCGGCTTGACGCGTTCGAGGTCGGCGAGGCACCCCGGGGTGGCCGGGCCCTCCCGGTCGAGCCGGGAGAGCACCGACCGTTCGGGCAGCGTCAGCTCCCCGACGACGTACCCCTGCCGCAACCGCCGGATCACCCGGCCCAGCGCGACGCGCAGGTCCGCGCTCGCCTGGAGGAGCTCCTCGTCCGTCACGATAGTCAACCTAGACTGATAAACCTGGGTTGATCAACTCGGACGTTTCGCCCGGTCGGCTGCTTAGTGGACGTGCACGGGCTCCCACTCGGGGAACGGGTCCGGCCCGTTTGCCTCTCCGAGGCAGCCGCGCAGGGCCGCGAGGAGCGCCTCTCCGGCCAGGTCCACGCCGATGAACACCAGTTCCTGCCGCGGTTCCGCGGCCACCCCCTGCGGCTCGAACCGCACCACCGCGCCGGCCTGGGACCACAGCCCGGTCACCCCGGGTCGGGACGCCAGCGCGAAGAACCCCTTGCTCCGCAACACAGTCCCGAACTCGCCCGAGTCGAGCCGCCGCGTCACGAAGTCCCACAGCGCCACCGGGTCGAACGCCCGCGCGGCGCGGAAGACGACGCTGGAGATGCCGTACTCCTCGGTCTCCGGCACGTGGTCGCCGTTCAGCTCGGCCACCCAGCCGGGCGCCTCCTGAGCCCGTTCGGCGTCGTACCGGCCGGTCCCGAAGACCCGGTCGAGGGGCACCTTCCCGAAGCTGCCGGTGACGACGTCCGCGGCGGGGTTGAGCCGCCGCAGCATCGCCACCAGGCGGTCGGCGTCGGGGACGAGGTCCGTCTTGTTGAGCAGCAGGACGTCGGCGAACTCGACCTGGTCGATCAGCAGGTCGCCGACCGTCCGCTCGTCGCCTTCGTACTGGTCGAGCCGGCGCTCCACGAGGGAGTCGCCGCCGGCCAGTTCGCGGGCGAAGCTCGCCGCGTCCACCACGGTCACCATGGTGTCGAGGTGGGCGACGCCGTCCAGGAACGTGAACGTCGCCGCCACCGGCATCGGCTCGGAAATCCCGCTCGACTCGATCAGGACGTGGTCGAAGCGGTCGTCCGAGCAGAGCGCGGCCACCTCTTCGAGGAGATCCTCCCGCAGGGTGCAGCAGATGCACCCGTTGGTCAGCTCGACGAGGCGCTCGCGCGAACGCACGAGCGCCGCGTCGATGTTGACCTCGCTCATGTCGTTGACGATCACCGCGACCCGCAGCCCCGCCCGGTTGGCGAGGATGTGGTTGAGCAGAGTCGTCTTGCCCGCGCCGAGGAAACCGGACAGCACCGTGACCGGAACGGTCACGAGTGGAAGTGCCGCATCAGCCGGCGCGGAACCAGCCGGACCTCGCCGCCGACCTTGATCGGCACCAGGTCCGGCACCGCCGCCTTCCACTGCGACCGCCGGGAGCGGGTGTTGCTGCGCGACTTCTTCCGCTTGGGGACGGCCATCAGCGCGTCCCCCGCTTCCCGTAGCGGCGGTGGAACTTCTCGACCTGGCCGGCGCTGTCCATGATCCGCTGGGTGCCGGTCCAGAACGGGTGCGACCACGAGCTGATGTCGACCATGACGAGCGGGTAGGTGTTCCCGTCGGTCCACTCGATCGTCTTGTCGGAGGTGATGGTCGAGCGGGTCAGGAAACCGTCGCCGGTGGACGAGTCCTTGAACACCACGGGGTGGTAATCGGGGTGGATTCCGGTCTTCACTGGTCTTCCTTTCGGTTCGCCGCGGTCGCGTCGTGCCGCGCCGGGTCGGGTTCGGCGTCCTCGCACGGTTCTTCGTGCCAGTCGCCGAACGGGTCGGGGTAGCGCGCCCACGCCTCGGGTCCTGCCGCGAGTTCCTCTTCGGTCAGTAGAGCGCCGCGCAGGGCCGCATCGATCTCGTCGGGCGTTGTCTGGTCCGTCACGACGACGAGCTCCTGCGCGCGGTCGCCGTGCACCGGGTGCCACCGCAGGGACGCCAGCGTCCGGCGCTCGGGGGAGACGTCCGTCCACTCCGGACCGTCCGGGGCGGCGAGCCACGGCCCGGCGTGGCCGATGCCCAGCCCGCCGCCCGCCGACTCGATCCAGAACGCGACGTCCGGCCGGCTCGCCACCCACGCGCGCCCGCGGGTCCGGACGACGCCGTCGAGCAGCACGTCCAGCGCGTCGTGCAGCCGCTCGGGGTGGAATGGCCGCTGCGCGGTGAAGGTGACCAGCCCGATGCCGCAGTCGACGTGCACCGGCGGCTCGCCGCGCAGGAGGGCGCCGTGCATGTCGGAGACCTCGCCGCGGCGGGCGTCCGCGGGCACGGCGTCGAGCACGCTGTGCCCGTCGATCCGGGTCAGCTCGACCCGCGGGACGGACGGCGCGACCCGGTCGAGGACCGCGGCCGCCTTCGCGGCGGTCCACGCGTCGGGGGCCGCGCCGGCCAGCACCAGGACGTCGGCGAACTCGGCCTGCGAGAGCGCCACCTGGGCGACCGTGCGCTCGTCCTCGGGGCTGGCCTGCAGGTTCCGTTCGGCCAGGACGTCGTCGCCGGTCGCGTCGGCGAGGAAGGTCGCGCAGTCGACGACGGTGAGCACCGCGCGCAGGTCGACGTCGTCGCGCACCGGGTGGTCGCCGACCAGGACGTTGCGGATCGCCCAGCTCACCGGTTCCGGCTCCATGGCCTCGTCGAGCCGGACGACGATCCGGCGCACCTGCGGCATCCGCGCGAGGCGCCGCAGCAGCGGGAGCAGGTCTTCGCGCAGCGTGCAGGACACGCAGCCGTGCGCCGGCTCGAGCACGGTCAGCTGGTCGCGCTGCTCGAGCCGCAGCCGGCGGCGGACGACGCCGGAGTGGATCTCGCGCAGGTCGTGGTGGACGACGGCGGTGCCGGGCTCGGCCACGCGCAGCAGTTCGGCCAGCGCGGCGTTCGGGCCCGGGGCGAGCCCGCTCACGAGGACGAGCGGGACGCGGGGGTGGTGGGTCACTTGCGCTCCAGGAATACGGGCGGGGTACGGTGCGTCAGAGTAAATGAAAACGACAACCACTATCAACTAGGGAGGTCCCGTGTCCGCCGTGTGCCAGGTCACCGGCCGCAAGCCGGGCTTCGGCAAGCAGGTCTCGCGCTCGCACCGCCGCACGTCCCGGCGCTGGGAGCCGAACCTGCAGAACCGTCGCTACTTCGTGCCCGGTGAAGGCCGCTGGGTGCGGCTGCGCGTCTCCGCCAAGGGCATGAAGACGATCGACAAGCGCGGCATCGAGGCCGTCGTGGCCGAACTGAAGGCAAGGGGAGTGAAGCTGTAATGGCGAAGAGCACCGACGTCCGCCCGATCATCAAGCTGCGGTCCACCGCGGGTACGGGCTTCACGTACGTCACGAAGAAGAACCGGCGGAACGACCCCGACCGGATGGTCCTGCGCAAGTACGACCCGGTCGCGCGCAAGCACGTCGAGTTCAAGGAAGAGCGCTGATGGCCAAGAAGTCGATGATCGCGAAGAACGAGCAGCGGAAGGTGGTCGCGGCGCGGTACGTCGAACGGTGGCGCTCGTTGAAGGCGGTCATCGCGTCGCCGTCGGCGTCCCCGGAGGAGAAGGCTTCGGCGGTGGTCGCGCTGCAGAAGCTGCCGCGTGACGCGAGCCCGACGCGCATCCGCAACCGCGACGCCGCCGACGGGCGCCCCCGCGGCTACCTGCGGAAGTTCGGGCTGTCCCGGGTGAAGGTGCGGGCGGCCGCCCATCGGGGCGAGCTGCCCGGCGTCACGAAGTCGAGCTGGTGAGCGGGATGCCGAAGCCGAACCGGGACCGCCCGGGCAAGCGCAAGGTGAACCTGTTGCACGCCAACCGGATCACCGAGGTCGACTGGAAGGACGTCGATCTGCTCCGGAAGTTCATTTCGGACCGGGGCAAGATCCGCGCCCGCCGCGTGACGGGGCTGACCCCGCAGCAGCAGAAGCGGGTCGCGACGGCGATCAAGAACGCGCGGGAGATGGCCCTGCTGCCGTACCCGGCACCGGGCCGGACCAGCTGACGGCGTCACGCCACCCGGGAGGTTCCCGGGTGGCGTGACCCACGCTGGGCTGGCGCACGGGTGGACCGCCAATAAACTCCCGCCCATGGACGACCCGCACTACCTTTCCGGCCTCCAGCTCACCGGCCGCCGCGTTGTCGTGTTCGGCGGCGGCACCGTGGCGCAACGGCGGCTACCGCGGCTGATCAGCGCGGGCGCGCGCATCGAACTGGTGTCGCCGCACACGACGCCGTCGGTGCAGGGGATGGCGGACGCGGGCGAGCTGGTCTGGCACCAGCGCGGCTACACCGAGGGTGACCTTCGGGCTGCTTGGTACGCCCTGGCCTGCACGAACGACCCCGAGGTGAACGCGGCGATCTGCGCCGAGGCCGAGCGCGAGCGGGTCTTCTGCGTCCGCGCCGACGAGGGCGAGTCCGGTTCCGCGGTCACCCCGGCGTCCGGCAGGCACGGCGGCCTGCTGTTCGGCGTCCTGTCCGGCGGCGAGCCGCTGCGCTCCGCGGCCGTCCGCGACTCGATGCTCGACGGCCTCCACAACGGCACGATCGAAGACGGCCGTCAGCCGCACCCCGAGGGCACCCTGCCCGGGGTGGCCCTGGTCGGCGGCGGCCCGGGCGACCCGGAGCTGATCACGGTCCGCGGCCGCCGGCTGCTCTCGCGCGCCGACGTCGTCGTGGTCGATCGCCTGGGGCCGCGCGAGCTGCTCGACGAGCTCGCCCCCGAGGTCGAGGTCGTCGACGCCGCGAAGATCCCCTACGGCCGGGCGGCCAGCCAGGACGTCATCAACCAGACGCTGATCGAGAAGGCCAAGGAAGGCAAGTTCGTGGTCCGCCTCAAGGGCGGCGACCCGTACCTGTTCGGCCGCGGCTTCGAAGAGGTGCTGGCCTGCGCCGAGGCGGGCGTCCCGGTGACGATGGTCCCGGGCATCACGAGCGCGTTCGCGGTCCCGGCGGTGGCGGACGTCCCGGTCACGCACCGCGGCGTCGCCCACGAGGTGGTGGTGGTCTCCGGCCACGTCGCCCCGGGCGACGACCGGTCGCTGGTCGACTGGGAGCTGCTGGCCCGGATGCGCGGCACGATCGTGCTGATGATGGGCGTGGAGCGGCTGCCGCAGTTCGCGAAGGCCCTGCTGGACGGCGGCCGCCCGGCGGACACCCCGGTGGCGATCGTCGAGGACGGCACCATGCGCACCCAGCGCACCCTGCGGTCCACATTGGACACGGTGGTCACGGACGCGGCGGCTTCGGGCGTCCGCCCGCCGGCGATCATCGTGATCGGCCCGGTGGCCGGGCTCGCTCCGGTTCGCGCTTCCTGAGGGGCGCGGCGGCGGTGAGGATCGCGCGGCCGGTCCGCCGGCCCCGGTCACCCACACCAGCGGCAGCTCAGTCCTCGTAGCAGCTCGCCGCGAAGTCCCGGATCGCGTCGGACAGCCGGGTCGGGTCGAACCTCAGCTCCACCGGGCTGCGGGCCTGGACGAACTCCGCGTCCGGCATGTCGATCGCGAGGGTGTCCGCGTCGCCGAACGGGTGGATCGGGTCGCCCTGGTGGCCGATCACCAGCGCCCGCGTCGTGATCTTGCGGCGGACCGACTTCGGCGGCGCGATCCGGCCGAACAGCACCCCGTGCAGCAGCGCCGCCATCGGCGCGGGACGCTGCGAGAGCGTGTCGGTCACGACGTCGACCCACTGGTTGCCGTGCGGCACCAGGGACGCCGCCAGCGCCACCGCCTGGACCGTCACCGGCAGGAACCGGGCCGCCATCAGCAGCGGCGCGAACGTGATCAGCCCCGCCACGATCGCGTTGTCCAGCACCGGCATCTCGACGATCAGCCCGCGCACCCGCGAAGGGTCCTTGACCGCGACTTCCAGCGAGACGTTCGCGCCCAGCGACGTCCCGCCGATGACGGCCGAGGAGACCTCCAGGTGGTCCAGCAGCGCGAGGGTCTGCTCCGCGAACGACGGCATCGAGTAGAGCCACGACTCGGTCGGCCGGTCGGAGTCGCCGTGGCCGAGCAGGTCGAGCGTGACCACCCGGAACCCCGCGCGGGCCAGCCGGCGCGCGAGGGGCGCGTGCATCCGGCGGGTCAGCATGATGCCGTGGGTGAGCACGACGACGCGGTCGCCGCTGCCGAACTCCGTGTACCAGAGCCGGTGCCCCTCGTGCTCGAACGAGCCGGTCAGCTCGATCGGGCGGGACGCGCGCCGCGCCGGGGCGGCGGGGGGATCGGGCTCGATCGCGGTCGCGCTGCCGGCCGGGCTCATGTCCCACCGTCCTTCCCTGTGTCGTGATCGCCTGCGTTCAGGAAAACATCCCCTGACCACGTTGGCACAGTGACTCGCGCGTCAGTTGACAAGGCGCCAATGGCGGCCCGGCGCGGTCATGGGTGAAGATGACCCCCATGACCGCTACTGCTGACAGCTTGCCCGACCTCGTCTCCCTGAAGGTCGACGTCGCCGGCCCCGTGGCCGAAGTGACGCTTCTCGGCCCGTCGAAGGGCAACGCGATGGGCCCGGACTTCTGGCGCGAGCTGCCGCTGGTCTTCCGCGCGCTGGACGCCGACCCGCAGGTCAGGGCGGTCGTGCTGACCGGTGGCGGCAAGCACTTCTCCTACGGCCTCGACCTGCCGGCGATGATGGGCGACTGGGCGCCGATGCTCGGCGGCGAGAACCTGGCCGGCCCGCGGACGGCCTTCCTCGACCAGGTCCGGTCGCTGCAGGCGGCGGTCAGCTCGATCGCGGAATGCCGCAAACCGGTCGTAGCGGCCGTTTCGGGCTGGTGCATCGGCGGCGGGGTCGACGTCGTCGCGGCCGCGGACGTCCGGCTGGCCAGCGCGGACGCCAAGTTCAGCGTCCGCGAGGTGCGTGTCGCCATCGTGGCCGACCTCGGGAGCCTCCAGCGGCTCGCCTCGATCATCGGCGAGGGCCACCTGCGGGAGCTGGCCCTGACCGGCAAGGACATCGACGCCGCGCGCGCCGAGAAGATCGGGCTCGTCAACGACGTCTACGCCGACCAGGACGCGCTGCTGCAGGCCGCGCGGGAACTCGCCGGGGAGATCGCTGCGAACCCGCCGCTCGTGGTGCAGGGTACGAAGCAGGTACTGGCGACGAACACCGAGCGCCAGGTCGCCGACGGCCTCCGGTACGTCGCGGCGTGGAACTCGGCGTTCCTGCCCAGCAAGGACCTCGGCGAAGCGGTCCAGGCGTTCCTGGAGCGCCGCCCGCCGGAGTTCAAGGGCGAGTAACTAGGAGGCAGCCGTGACCGCTTCGGAGGTCCACCACGCGTTCCGCGTCGCGCGGGACTACCTGCAGGCCCACCGCGAGGACTACGAGACGGCCTACCGCGACTTCGCGTGGCCGGAGCTCGACGAGTTCAACTGGGCGATCGACTGGTTCGACGTCGTCGCGCACGACCCGGACAACGCCGAGCGGTACGCGCTGTGGATCGTCGAGGAGGACGGCAGCGAGAACCGCTGGACCTACCCGGAGATGTCCGGCCGGTCCAACCAGGTCGCGAACTGGCTGCGCTCGCTCGGCGTCCGCCGCGGCGACCGGCTGATCCTCATGCTGGGCAACCAGGGCGAGCTGTGGGAGACCATCCTCGCCGCGATCAAGCTCGGCGCGGTGATCATCCCGGCGTCGACGCTGCTCGGCCCGGCCGACCTGACCGACCGGGTGGAGCGCGGCGCGGCCAAGCACGTCGTGGTCCGCTCGGTGGACGCGCCGAAGTTCGCCGACGTCGCCGGCGACTACACGCGGATCGCCGTGGGGGAGCCGGTCGAGGGCTGGGAGCGGTACTCGGCCGCGTTCGCGGAGTCCCCCGAGTTCACCCCGGACGCGCCGACGAAGGCCGGCGACCCCCTGCTGCTCTACTTCACCTCCGGCACGACGGCGAAGCCGAAGCTGGTGCAGCACACGCACGTCTCCTACCCGGTCGGCCACCTGTCCACGATGTACTGGATCGGCCTCGAACCGGGCGACGTCCACCTGAACATCTCTTCGCCGGGCTGGGCCAAGCACGCGTGGAGCAACTTCTTCGCGCCGTGGAACGCCGAGGCGACGGTGTTCCTCTACAACTACGGCCGCTTCGACGCGGCCGCGCTGATGGCGCAGATGGAACGGTGCGGTGTCACGAGCTTCTGCGCGCCGCCGACGGTGTGGCGGATGCTCATCCAGGCCGACCTGACGGCGCTGAAGACGCCGCCGAAGAAGGTCGTCGGGGCGGGGGAGCCGCTCAACCCTGAGGTGATCGAGCAGGTCCGGAAGTCGTGGGGCGTCACCATCCGCGACGGCTTCGGTCAGACGGAGAGCAGCGTCCAGATCGCCAACACGCCGGGTCAGGACGTCGTGCCCGGCTCGATGGGCCGCCCGCTGCCCGGGTTCGTGGTGGCGCTGGTCGACCCGGTGTCCGGGAAGCGCGCTTCGGAAGGCGAGATCTGCCTCGACCTGCAGCACCGCCCGGTGGGGCTGATGACGGGCTACGCGGACGACGACGAGCGCACGTCGGCCGCCTTCGCGGACGGCTTCTACCACACCGGCGACGTCGGCTCGATCGACGAACGCGGCTACATCACCTACGTCGGGCGCACGGACGACGTGTTCAAGGCGTCGGACTACCGGATCTCGCCGTTCGAGCTGGAGAGCGTGCTGATCGAGCACGAGGCCGTGGCGGAGGCGGCGGTGGTCCCGGCACCGGACCCGATCCGGCTCGCGGTGCCCAAGGCGTACGTCGTGCTGGCGTCGGGCTTCTCGCCGGACGCCGCGACGGCGCGATCGATCCTCGCGTACTGCCGCGAGCACCTGGCGCCGTACAAGCGGATCCGGCGGCTGGAGTTCGCGGAGCTGCCGAAGACGATCTCGGGCAAGATCCGCCGCGTCGAGCTGCGGGGCCGCGAGAACGACCCGGCCCGCGGGGCCGGCACGGAGTTCCGCGAGGAGGACTTCCCCGACCTCAAGTCCTGACCGCCGGAGCGCCCCAATGTGGCCTTGGTTGCGTCTCACGCACCCAATGTGGCCTTCGGTGCGTCACACGCACCGAAGGCCACATTGGGGCGCTGGTCAGCCGCGGGTGCCCTCGACCTGGCGGCCGTCCTCGGTCGAGCACGCCGTCACCGGGTCGCCGGCGCCGCTGCCGCACGTCCATTCGCCGAGGACGATCGGGCCCGGGCCGTCGGCGTCGTTCGCGTCGGCCGGCGTCAGCTTCGCGAAGTAGTCCTTCAGCAGCTCGGTCGCCGCGGCGCAGTCGACCTGGCCGTGCGCGACGACCGCCGTCTTCGCGCCGCCCGTGCCGGTGACGTCGCCGCACGGCACGCCGGGTGCCGTCGACCCGGCCGCCGCGGCCGCGGCGGGGACCGGCGCGGGCTCGCCGGAGGACGGCGCGGCGGGCACAGGGTCACCGCCGCCGCAGCCGGCCAGGAGGGCGGTCGCGGCGACGAGCAGCAGGGGGTAGGCGAATGTCTTCATGGGCCCTTCAGGAGCGGGAACGGATCGGGAGGGGTCACTCGGAGGGCACGACGGCGGCGAACACCGTCTGCTCGCCCTTCGTGCAGGTGGTGCCGCCCTGCGCGGCGGGCGGCCCGGAGGTGCACAGCCAGCCGTCGACGGTCTCGTTCACCGCGTCGTTCGAGCCGGCGCCCTGGCGCCCGGCGATCTTGCGGTGGAAGTCGCCGACGAGCTTCGTCGCCGCGGCGCAGCTGACGCCGGCCGAGCCGCTGTCGAACACGTAGAGCGTCAGCCCGCTGGCGGCGGTCACCGTGCCGCAGGACCCGGGCACCGACGGCGGCGCCCCGGACGGCTTCGTCACCGGCGCGGGCGCGGACGAGCTGTCGCCGGCGGGCGGCGGCGGGGGAGCGGTGGTCGAGGCCGACGCCACCGCGGACGTCGAAGAGGGGGCCGACGGGACCGGGGCCGGCGCGGCCGGCTCGCCGGAGCAGGCCGCGAGCGCGGGTACGGCGAGGCAGGCGGCGAGCAGCGGCCGCCACGTCCTCGTGGTGGTCGGGTGGGGCACCGCGATCGTTTCCTCCCCGGTCAGGTGGACCCGGTCATTCTGGCCCATCCGGGGCGGGGCGCCGTGGAGCGGCTCGCCCACAGGTGTGCCGCAGATTACTCCAGCCGGGTGGCGACCGGTCACGGTGGGCACTCCCTCACCGTCCACAGTGGACGATTAACATTCCGTTCACGCTCCGAAACCTCACGCTGCCATCAAGAATCGATCGGTCTAATTCCGGCCGCGCCCGTTAACGATCCGGCTCCGCGTGCCGAAGATCTTGGTGGAGGCCGACGAGCTTCCCGTCCCCGACACCCGTCCCGAGCCCGTGAGAGCGATGAACTCCGACGCTGTGACCAGCCCCGAAACCAGCACCGCCGAGACCACCGGCCCGGCCGGCCCGCCGACCGTCCCCAGCAGCGTCGTCTGGTGCTGCGGGCGGCCGTACGTCCTGGAGGCGCGCCCCGGCCGCACCCGCTGGATCGGCACCGACTACCGGGGCCGTCCCGAGGCGCTGAGCAGCGCCGAACTGCAGCGGCGCGGCTGGAGCCGCCGCCGCGCCTGCTGACTACGCTGGGCGGGTGAGCACAGCCGCACCCGAACCAGCCGCTCAGGCGAGCGCCGCCGAGCCGTCCCTGCTGAAGCAGGCGTTCAACGTCCCCAACATGCTGTCGCTGCTGCGGCTCGCCGGCGTCCCGGTGTTCCTGTGGCTGCTGCTGGGGCCGGAGGAGGACGGCTGGGCGCTCGCGCTGCTGGTGTTCAGCGCGCTGACCGACTGGCTCGACGGCAAGCTGGCCCGCTGGCTCAACCAGATGTCCCGGCTCGGCCAGCTGCTCGACCCGGCGGCCGACCGGCTCTACATCCTCGCGACGCTGATCGCGTTCCTGGTCCGCGGCATCATCCCGTGGTGGGTGGTGGTGCCGCTGGTGCTGCGCGAAGCGGTGCTGGGGGTGTGCGTGGTCGTGCTGCGCCGCCGCGGCTTCGCCCCACCGGAGGTGACGTACATCGGCAAGGGCGCGACGTTCGTGCTGATGTACGCGTTCCCGTTCCTGCTGCTCGCGCAGGGCGGCTCGGACGTGGCGGCGGTGGCCCGGCCGATCGGCTACGCGTTCACCATCTGGGGTGCGGTCCTGTACGTGTGGTCGGGCGTGCTGTACGTGGTCCAGGCGCGCAACGCCCTGCGCGGGGTCGCCGCTCAGGAGGAGTGAGGCCCGGGCCGGTCCGCGCCGGCCCACGCTCCGCGCCGCTGCCTGCCGGGCGGCCACTGCCTGCCAGGCCGCCGCAGGGGCGCCCGGGTTCCGGCCTGCCGCGCGCCCACCGTCCCCCGCGTGGCCCAGCCGTAGCCGGCCTCGCCAAGCCCCGCCGGCGACTCAGCGCCACCTTTTCCCGGCCCGTGCCGGGCGGCTGCGCCGTGTGGGTGTAAGACTTCGCCCAGCACGTTTCGCCAGTGAGGGCATGAAAGGGGACCGCTGGTGTCCGCTCCAGAAGAGCTTCGCTACACCGAGGAACACGAGTGGGTCGCCACCCGCGGCGAGGACACCCTCGTCCGCATCGGCATCACCGAGTACGCCCAGGACCAGCTCGGCGACGTCGTCTTCGTCGACCTGCCCGAGGTCGGCCGCCAGGTGAGCGCGGGCGACGTGTTCGGCGAGGTCGAGTCGACCAAGAGCGTTTCCGAGCTGTTCGCGCCCGTCGACGGCGAGGTCGTGGCGGTGAACGACGCCGTCGCCGACTCGCCCGAGCTGATCAACAGCGACCCCTACGGCGAGGGCTGGCTCATCGAGATCCGGCTCGACGACCCGGCGGGCCTGGAAGCCCTGCTCGAAGCCGAGGCGTACGACGCTCTGACCAACGGCTGAAGCCCGCTCCGCCGGTTCGGGGAGCCGGGGCTCGGAGAATCGATCAGGCACGGTACGTTGGCAGCTACACGTTCTTGAGTACTAGGCATCACAGCATGTGTGGAGGAGAGCTCAGGTGAGCACGAACGACGGGCCCGGCGGCGTTCCCCCGGAGCAGTCTCCGGAGCGGACCTCTGTCTTCCGGGCCGACTTCCTGGCCGAAGCCGAAGGCCACGAGCCCGCCCCGGCCGCGGAGGCGCCGGTCCAGGGTGTCGACGCCCTGCCGCCGGGTTCGGCCCTGCTGGTCGTGAAGCGCGGACCCAACGCGGGTTCGCGGTTCCTGCTCGACCGCGACACCACCAGTGCCGGGCGGCACCCGGACAGCGACATCTTCCTGGACGACGTCACGGTCTCCCGGCGGCACGCGGAGTTCCGGCGCGAGGGCGGCGAGTTCGTCGTCATCGACGTCGGCAGCCTCAACGGCACCTACGTCAACCGCGAGCCGGTCGACCAGGCCGTCCTCGCCGGCGGCGACGAGGTGCAGATCGGCAAGTTCCGCCTGGTCTTCCTGACCGGCCCGGGTCACGGGGGCCAGGGGGCGCAGTGACGGCGGCCGGGCGGCCACAGAACCACGGACTGAGCATCGGGGCGGTACTCGCGCAGCTGCGCGGGGACTTCCCCGATGTCACCATCTCCAAGATCCGGTTCCTCGAAGCGGAAGGCCTGGTCACGCCGGGCCGGACGCCCTCGGGCTACCGGCAGTTCGCCGCGGCGGACGTGGAGCGCCTGCGGTTCGTCCTGGCCGCCCAGCGGGACCACTACCTCCCGTTGAAGGTCATCAAGGAGCAGCTGGACGCGGTGGACTCGGGCGCCGAGCCCACCGCGGCCCTGCCCCGCCCGCCGCGCCGGCTGGTGCCGATCGACGCGCCGGCCGAGAACGTCGGCCTCCCCGTGGCGGACGACTTCGCCGCGGCCAAGGAGCTGCGCCTGACCCAGGAGGAGCTCCTGGAGCAGGCCGGCATCGACGCCGCCGCGCTGGCCGAGCTGCAGCAGTACGGCCTGGTCCGGCCCGGCCCCGCCGGGTTCTTCGACCCGGACGCGGTGCTGGTCGCGCGCACGGTGAAGGCGATGACCGAATTCGGTATCGAGCCGAGACACCTGCGTGCCTTCCGCGCCGCGGCCGACCGCGAGGTCGGGTTGCTGGAGCAGATCGTGACACCGGTGTATCGGCACCGTGACCCGGAAGCGAAGTCCAGGGCCGACGAGGTGGTCCGGGAGGTCGCGGCACTGTCCGTGACGCTCCACACGCTCCTCGTCAAGGCGGGAATCCGCGGCGTCACGGGGTGTTGATCCGTAACGGGGCAGTGAGATCCTCTTTGCGGTCCCATGTCAATGACTGAATGTTCGGTGCCGCATGCCGTACCGTGAAGGCAGGGGTTTGCGGCAGGCGAACCGAGATAGTCTCGACAGCGAGCACAGCGTGGGAATGACGGGTAGCGTCGGCAGTGGCGGCGCCGAGACGTTCCAGCACCTGCGCCCGCGTGCACGAGAGGGAGGCGAAGCCCGATGAGCGAAATGCGCGTCGTCGGTGTGCGGGTCGAGCTGCCCGCGAATCAGCCGATCTTGCTGCTGCGGGAGACCGAGGGTGAACGGTACCTGCCGATCTGGATCGGCTCGGTCGAAGCGACCGCCATCGCCTTGGAGCAACAGGGAGTCCGGCCCGCCCGTCCGCTCACCCATGACCTGCTGAAAGAGGTCATCGGTGCGCTCGGCCGGGAGCTCGAGCAGGTCGTCATCACCGACCTCAAGGAAGGCACGTTCTTCGCGGAACTGGTCTTCGACGGCGACATCCGGGTGTCCGCCCGGCCGAGCGACTCGGTCGCGCTGGCCCTGCGGATCGGCGTCCCCATCCACGCCGTCGACGCGGTGCTGGAAGAGGCCGGCCTGATCATCCCGGACGAGCAGGAGGACGAGGTCGAGAAGTTCCGCGAGTTCCTCGACTCGGTGTCTCCGGAAGACTTCCGCGGGGCCGACACCTGAGACGCTTCGGGCTTGGGTGGGATGTGCTCGCGTGGAGCGCTCGCCAAAGCCCTTCGCGGTTTCGTCTGGGGGTGCAACCCCCCAGACCCCGCCCGGGGGCTCGCCCCCGGACCCCCGCTTTCTCCCGCGGCAGAGCATCAGAACTTGCCTTGACGCGGACGTCAACGTCTAGCGTCGGGGGCATGCGGATCGGAGAGCTTGCGCAGCGCACGGGTGTCACCACCCGTGCGCTGCGTTTTTACGAGTCCCAGGGCCTCCTGGCGGCCCGTCGCGCGGCGAACGGCTACCGCGAGTACGACGAGGAAGACCTCCAGCTGGTCAAGGAAATCCAGACCCTGCAGACGGTCGGCCTGACCCTCGAGGAGACCCGCCCGTTCGTCGAGTGCCTGCGCAGTGGCCACGAAACCGGCGACTCCTGCGCGAGTTCGATCGAGGTCTACCGCCGCAAGCTCGAAGAAGCCGACGCGCTCCTCGCGCGGCTCGGCGGCATCCGCGGCGAGCTGGCCGCGAAACTCGCCGGCGCGCTCGCCCGGCAAGCGCCCGATCCGTGTGTCGTGCCCGCTTCCCCGCGCCCGTGAAGGAGCCCCTCGTGTCCGAAAACACCACAGTCAGCGAAGTCACCGACGCCACGTTCGCCGAGGTCGTCGGCAGCGACGTCCCCGTGCTGGTCGAGTTCTGGGCCACCTGGTGCGGCCCGTGCCGGATGGTCGGCCCGGTGCTGGAGCAGCTGGCCGCCGAGCGGGCCGGGACGCTCGCCGTCCGCAAGATCAACGCCGACGAGAACCCGGAGACCACCCGCTCCTACCAGGTCATGTCGCTGCCCACGATGATCCTCTTCCGCGGTGGCGAGCCGGTCGAGACGATCGTCGGCGCGTTCCCGAAGGCCCGCATCGAAGAGCGCCTCGACCGCGCCCTCACGGTGCCGTCGCTTTGACGAAGGTGTCCGCCACCTCGCGCCCGTAGGTCTCCAGGTCGAGCGACGGGTCGGCCGCGTACGCCGCGGCCACCCCGTCGATCGCCTGCGCGATGGACATCGCCATCACCTCCGGCGTGAACTCGCCGAACACGCCTTCGGCCTGTCCCTGCTTGAGCTGACGCGCGAGGCCGTGCACGCGCATGTCGTCGACCAGCACCTTCGTCATCACCCAGCCGTCCTCGTCGTCGGCGTTGGCCGACAGCTCGGTCAGCACGCGGACGCACTCCGGGTACGCGCGCAGGAACGCGATCGACGTCTCGATGTGCGCCCGCAGGTAACCGGGGCGGTCTGCGGGATCGAGCCCGCCGCCGGTGCGTTCCTTCAGGAACTCGTTCTTCGTCTCGACCACCGTGCTCAGCACGGCCTGCATCAGGCCGGCCTTGTTCGTGAAGTGGTACGAGATCAGCCGGGTGCTGCTGAGCCCGGCCCGCTCCTTGATCTTGGCGAACGTCGTCCGGCGGTACCCGAGGTCGGCGAGGACGCCGATGGTCGCCCCGATGATCTGCGCGCGGCGGGCCGCCTCGGTGCCGCTGAGCCCCAGTTCCGCCATGAGGTCGGTGTTTACTTGCATGAGTAAAAAGTTACTCGGCTGAGTAAATCGGCGCAACAGGTTTGAACCACTCCATCGCGGGTACGGCGAACGGTGCAAAGGCTCAGCCGACCGTTGAGGCTTGCCGCGCGTCGCGTTGACCGGCACTGTCCGGGCGCTTACCGTCGAAGGAGGTAAATCGCCACGGTGTCATTAACGGTCTGGGGCCGGATCGTGGCGGTTGATCTCCGGCGGGTCCCGCTCCTGGGGCCGTCCGGCTGTCATTCGCCGGCCGCCAGGTCGGGCGAGGGGAGGCTTGCGTGGTCGAGGCTGGTTCCGAGAAGCAGCCTGTTGAGGTCGCGAGTGGCGAGCAGGGTGAGCTGTTCCCCGACAACTCGCTGCCGGACGAGCTGGTGGGCTACCGCGGCCCGGCCGCGTGCCAGATCGCCGGGATCACCTACCGCCAGCTCGACTACTGGGCCCGGACGAAGCTGGTCGCACCCAGCATCCGCACCGCGCACGGCTCCGGCTCGCAGCGGCTGTACTCGTTCAAGGACATCCTGGTCCTCAAGGTCGTCAAGCGGCTGCTGGACACCGGGGTCTCGCTGCAGAACATCCGCGTCGCCGTCGACCACCTGCGCGTCCGCGGGGTCCGCGACCTCGCGCGCGTGACGCTGTTCTCCGACGGCACCACCGTCTACGAGTGCACCTCGCCGGAGGAGATCGTCGATCTGCTCCAGGGCGGCCAAGGCGTCTTCGGCATCGCGGTCAGCGGCGCCATGCAGGAAATCAGCGGCACCATCCACGAGTTCCCGGCCGAACGCGCCGACGGCGGCGTCGTCGAGACCCACGAACCGGACGAGCTGACCCAGCGCCGCAACGCCCGCCGGACCGGGTGATCACCGCTGCGGCGGACGGAGTAAGGTTCACCGTGCGGTCGACGAATCCGCGCGGGAGAGTCCGAGCCTCATACTGAGCTCGGCGCCGAAGGAGCAAGTCCTCCCCGGAACCTCTCAGGCACCCTGGACCGCGCGGACGAGACGCCTCTGGAAAGCGGGTCGTCAGCACACAGCCTGATGGCCCCGCCGACGGTGCAAGCCCGGTTCAACCTGCGGGCGAAACTCTCAGGCGCCCCTCGGGGTACGGACAGAGTGGGGAGGGCCAGGACAGCGAAGTCCGGGCCCAGCCCCGCCGTCCCCAGGAGGCCATCGTGGAACCGTCACTCGCCTCCCTGGAACAGGGGCTTCCCTTCGCCGACCGGCACATCGGTCCCGGCCCGGACGACCTCCGCCGCATCCTCGACGTCCTCGGCGTCGCTTCTCTCGACGAGCTCTCCGAGCGTGCCGTCCCCGAGTCGCTCCGCCGGTCCGCGCGGCCGCTCGAGCTCCCGCCCGCCGCCACCGAAGCCCAGGCGCTCGCCGAACTGCGCGAGCTCGCCGGCCGCAACCGGCCCATGGCCCAGATGATCGGCCTCGGCTACCACGACACCGTCACCCCGCCCGTCATCCGGCGGAACGTCCTCGAGAACCCCGCCTGGTACACCGCCTACACGCCCTACCAGCCGGAAATCTCCCAGGGGCGGCTCGAGGCGCTGCTCAACTTCCAGACCATGGTCGCCGACCTGACCGGCCTGCCGGTCGCCAACGCCTCGATGCTCGACGAAGCCACCGCGGCGGCCGAAGCCATGACGCTGGTGCGCCGGGCGGGCAAGGCGTCCTCGAACCGGTTCGTCGTCGACCACGACACCCTGCCGCAGACCCTCGCCGTGCTCCGCACCCGCGCCGAGCCGCTCGGCGTCGAACTGGTCGTCGAGGACCTCTCCCAGGGACTGACCGGCCTCGGCCTCGGCGGCGACTTCTTCGGCATCCTGCTGGCCTACCCCGGCGCGTCCGGCGCGGTGCGCGAACTGGACCTGACGATCGCCGACGCCAAGAAGCACGGCGCCGCGGTGATCGTCGCCGCCGACCCGCTCGCCCTGACCCTGCTGCGGCCGCCCGGCGAGCTCGGCGCCGACGTCGCCGTCGGGTCGACCCAGCGATTCGGCGTCCCGCTCGGCTTCGGCGGCCCGCACGCCGCCTACCTCGCCGTCCGGAAGGGCCTCGAGCGGCAGCTGCCGGGCCGGCTCGTCGGCGTCTCGGCCGACGCCGACGGTGCCCCCGCCTACCGGCTCGCCCTGCAGACGCGGGAGCAGCACATCCGCCGCGAGAAGGCGACGTCGAACATCTGCACCGCGCAGGTCCTGCTCGCGGTGATGGCGTCGATGTACGCGGTGTACCACGGGCCGGAGGGGCTGCGCGACATCGCCGTGCGCGCCCACCGGATGGCCACCGTGCTGGCCGCCGGCCTCTGCGAAGGCGGCGTCGACGTCGTGCACGGCGAGTTCTTCGACACGATCACCGCCGCGGTCCCGGGCCGGGCCGACGCGGTCGTCGCGGCGGCCCGCGACCTCGGCGTCAACCTCCGGCGCGTCGACGACGACCACGTCGGCGTCGCCTGCGACGAGACGACGACCCGCGAGCGGCTTTCCTGCGTGTGGAAGGCGTTCGGTGTCTCGGTGTCCGATGTGGACGGCCTCGACGCCGACACCGCGGACGCCCTCCCGGCCCCGCTGCGGCGCACCAGCAGCTTCCTCACCCACCCGGTGTTCCACACCCATCGGTCGGAAACCGCGCTGCTGCGCTACCTGCGCCGGCTGGCCGACAAGGACGTCGCCCTCGACCGCAGCATGATCCCGCTCGGCTCGTGCACCATGAAGCTCAACGCCACCGCGGAGATGGAGCCGATCACCTGGCCGGAGTTCGCCGGCCTGCACCCGTTCGCGCCCGCCGAGGACGCCGCCGGGCTGCTGGCAGTGGTCGCCGACCTGAGCGCGTGGCTCGCCCGGATCACCGGCTACGACACGGTTTCCCTGCAACCCAACGCGGGCAGCCAGGGCGAGTTCGCCGGGCTGCTGGCCATCCGCGCCTACCACCGCTCGCGCGGCGAAGGCGAGCGGAACGTCTGCCTCATCCCGGCCAGCGCGCACGGCACCAACGCGGCGAGCGCCGTGATGGCGGGCATGCGGGTGGTCGTCGTCGCCTGCGACGACGACGGGAACATCGACCTCGGCCACCTCCGGTCCACTGTGGACGACCACCGCGCCGACCTGGCCGCGATCATGATCACCTACCCGTCGACGCACGGGGTCTACGAGGACACCGTCGGCGAGGTGTGCGCGCTGGTGCACGACGCGGGCGGGCAGGTGTACGTCGACGGCGCCAACCTCAACGCGCTCATCGGCGTGGCGCAGTACGGCCGCTTCGGCGCGGACGTCTCACACCTGAACCTGCACAAGACGTTCTGCATCCCGCACGGCGGCGGCGGACCCGGCGTCGGGCCGATCGGCGTCCGCGCGCACCTGGCGCCGTTCCTGCCGAACCACCCCCTGCAGCCGGCGGCGGGCCCGGCGACCGGGGTCGGCCCGGTCAGCGCGGCGCCGTGGGGAAGCGCGTCGATCCTGCCGATCTCGTGGGCGTACGTCCGGATGATGGGGGCCGACGGCTTGCGCCGGGCGACGCTCGTGGCGGTGGCCAACGCGAACTACATCGCCCGCCGCCTCGGGGAGCACTTCCCGGTGCTGTACGCGGGCCACGGCGGGCTCGTCGCGCACGAGTGCATCCTCGACCTGCGGCCGCTGACGAAGGCGACCGGCGTGACGGTCGACGACGTGGCCAAGCGCCTGGCCGACTACGGGTTGCACGCGCCGACGATGTCGTTCCCGGTGCCGGGCACGCTGATGGTGGAGCCGACCGAGAGCGAGGACCTGGCCGAGCTGGACCGCTTCTGCGCCGCGATGATCGCGATCCGCGCGGAGATCGACCGGGTCGCGGCGGGGGAGTGGGCCCTGGCCGAGTCCCCGCTGCGGCAGGCCCCGCACACGGCCCGCTGTGTCGCCGGTGAGTGGGACCGGCCGTACAGCCGCGAGGTCGCGGTGTTCCCGGCGGGCCCGGCGGAGGCGAAGATCTGGCCTCCGGTCCGCCGCATCGACGGCGCGGCAGGCGACCGCAACCTGGTGTGTTCGTGCCCGCCCCCGGAAGCCTTCGCCTGACGGGTCGTGTGGTTGGTGAACTAGTATTTAATAAAAGAGACAAGAAACCACCCCCCCCCCCCCCCGGGCACAAAAAAAAAACACCCCCCACACCCCCAC